>CAZHHG010000040.1:0-10924 GCA_964532065.1 uncultured Melioribacter sp. | reverse complement strand
GGTTTCACTCCGCTAGAAGGTTTGATTATGGGCACCCGTAGCGGTGACATGGATCCTTCTGTAATTCTCTATATCATGGCCAAGGAAGGGCTCTCTCTATCGGAAGCAAATACACTTTTGAACAAACATAGCGGCTTAATTGGTATTAGCGGCGAAAGCAGCGATATGCGCGAAATTGAAGAAGCTGTTGCAGAAGGAAATAAAAAAGCCAAATATGCTTTTGATGTTTTCACTTATAAAATTAAAAAATATGTCGGAAGTTATGCCGCGGCTATGGGCGGTCTCGATGCACTCGTTTTTACAGGAGGTATCGGAGAGAATTCTATCAAAGTTAGAAATGATGTCTGCGCTAATCTCGAATTCATCGGAATTAAAATAGATCCTTTGAAAAATGAAAATGTTAAGGGTGAAACCGATATCTCCGCTCCGGATTCCAAAGTAAAAGTATTGAGAATCCCTACAAATGAGGAACTTGTAATTGCCCTGGACACACAGCAGATTGTAAGTGAAGTGTTATCCGAGCATAAAGCGGCAGGTTCAAAATAACCGTTAATTGCATTTTAAAAAGTGCCGGTTACTGCCGGCATTTTTATTTTTTAACCATCGAAAAGTTTAAATTGCATTCAGGATTTCTAGAAGAAAAGTAAAATGGATTTTAATTTATTCCTTTTAACATTTATTCCGCTCTTCGTTGCTATCGATATTATCGGAACTACTCCGGTTTTTCTCGGGTTTACGGAAGGTATCTCCAACTACCAGCGGAAAAAACTGATTATTGAAGCTTGTCTCACTGCATTTATTGTAGCTCTCGGTTTTTTATTTGCCGGTAAAGCGGTCCTTAGATTTCTCGGCATTACAATAAACGATTTCAGAATTGCGGGAGGACTTATACTACTTATCCTCAGCATCAACGATATTCTTTCCTCTTCTGAGAACAGGAGGAATCCTCACACTAATATCGGCATCGTTCCTCTTGGCATTCCGCTTATTATGGGTCCGGCAGCACTGACTACAATTATGATATTGAATGATAAATACGGATTCCTTCCGACTATTACTGCAATGCTGGCAAATTTTATAATAATTGTATTGATTCTTACAAATGCGAAATGGCTGACAAAAGCTTTAGGTGAAGGAGGTTCGAAAGCTTTTGCAAAAATTGCATCTCTCTTCCTCGCTGCGTATGGTGTTATGATGATAAGAGAGGGAATAGCAAATGTTATAAACTTGCTTTGAGGTTCAAATGGATCTTAATTTAAAAGGGAAAACGGTTCTTGTCACTTCTTCAAGTATGGGAATCGGAAAGGCAACGGCAGAACTTTTTTTAAAGGAAGGTTGTAAAGTTGCTGTCTGTTCGAGGAATAAAGAAAATCTTATCAAAGCTGCTCAGGAAATCAAATCACAAACAGGCTCCGAACCGTTCTGGGTTGTCTGCGATATTAATAAACCTTCCGATATTGAAAATACTGTCAGTACTATTAAAAAGAATTTAGGTGAAATCGATATACTCGTAAATAATTGCGGCGGACCTATACCGGGATTCTTTGAAGATCTCACGGATGAAAACTGGCAGGACGCCGTTGATCAAATCCTTCTTAGTGCTATCCGGTTTACCCGTTTAGTTCTTCCGGGAATGAAATTAAAAAACTGGGGACGGATAATAAACATCACTTCTCTATCTGTTAAACAGCCGGTTGATAATCTGATTCTTTCAAATTCTCTCAGGAGCGCTGTAACTGCCTGGGCTAAAACCCTGAGCAATCAGGTCGGCAAATTCAATATTACTGTTAATAACGTTGCTCCCGGTTATACACTAACTGCCCGTCTCTACGAGCTTGCTGTTAACAGGGCAAAACTCTCCGGCGATTCTCACGAGCATGTTCTGGCCTCTATGGCTAATGATGTACCGATGAAACGATTAGCCCGTCCCGATGAAATCGGATCCCTGGCTGTTTACCTTGCTTCGGATCAGGCAGGATTTATTACCGGTTCCACTATTGCCGTTGATGGCGGAGTTATTCGATCTACTTATTAGAAATCGATCGGATCGGCTTATTCTTATAATTAATAAAAATTTTTAACTTTACCTGGTCCCAAATTCAATTTCCTCAAAACAGAGGACAGCATGAAGAAAGAAATAGAAGTTTCTATCCCTCCAGAGTTTATCAATAATCCTGATTATCTCCGTTTAACTTCCGCAAAAAAGCTTGGTCTTAATCCGGAGGATTTAACCGCCGTTCAAACAATAAAAAGATCGATCGATGCTAGGAGCAGGAACCCTGTTTATCGGGTAAGAGTGATTGTATATAAAAATGAATTGCCCGATGATCTTTATCCGGAAATAAAATTCAAATCAGTCGATAGTAGAAAAAAAGTTATTGTTGTTGGCTTCGGTCCGGCCGGAATGTTCGCCTCTTTAAGGCTGATTGAGCTTGGAATAAAACCTGTTGTTCTAGAAAGAGGTAAGGATGTAAGATCGAGGAGAAAAGACCTCAAGTCAATTCAGCAGGAGGGAGTTGTCAATCCCGATTCGAATTATTGCTTTGGTGAAGGGGGAGCCGGTACTTACAGCGACGGCAAACTTTATACTCGTTCTACAAAACGGGGAGATGTGAACAGAATTCTTTCAATTCTTGTTCAGCACGAAGCTCAGCGGGATATTCTGATAGACGCTCATCCCCACATCGGCTCTAATAAACTTCCAAAAGTTGTAGAGAATATCAGGAACACTATTCTTAAGTTCAATGGCGAGATCCGGTTCAACTCCAGAATTACTGATTTAATTCTTTCCGGCAATCAGGTGAAGGGAGTTATTGTAAATGATTCAGAAGAAATCTCTGCGGATGCGGTTATCCTGGCAACAGGGCACTCAGCACGGGACATCTACTATATGCTCGATAAACACCGGATTAAAATTGAAGCTAAACAATTTGCTATGGGAGTCCGGATTGAACATCCGCAGGCATTGATCGATCAGATCCAGTATCATTCAATAAGAAGGAATGAAAACCTTCCCGCATCGAGTTACGGCTTAGCCTGCCAGGTTGACGGCAGGGGAGTATACTCATTTTGCATGTGCCCTGGCGGTATAATTATACCTGCATCTACATCACCGGGCGAACTGGTTTTGAATGGTATGAGCATTTCGCGGCGTGATTCACCTTTCGCAAATTCGGGACTCGTGGTTTCGGTTGATGAAAAAGACTGGAAAGAATTTAATTCATACGGAGTATTTGCCGGACTTGAATATCAAAAAGATTTGGAGAGAAAGGCATTTGTAGCCGGAGGTAAAACACAGAGAGCTCCTGCCCAACGGATTACCGATTTTGTTAATGGGAAGATTTCTCAGACACTTCCTGAAACTTCATATATCCCCGGGACGGTCAGCTCTCCTCTTAATGAAATTCTGCCCGACAATATTGTAAATGGACTAAAAAAATCTCTTCTTCAATTCGATAAAAAAATGAAAGGGTATTACACAGAGGAAGCTCAGATCTTAGCGGCTGAAACAAGGACGAGTTCTCCCGTTCGTATTCCACGGGATAACCAATCCCTGATGCATGTAGAAATTGAAGGTCTCTTTCCGGGCGGTGAAGGAGCTGGATATGCAGGAGGGATTGTCTCGGCAGCAATCGATGGTGAAAGAGCAGCTGATGCTGTTGCCGCTTTTATTAAAAAATGATCTCCACTTTTTTTGCATCTATTCTTTAACGCGTTCTACGTAGCCGCCGGTTCGTGTATCAATCTTCAATAAATCGCCTTCGTTTACAAATAGCGGAACATTTACTGTCGCCCCGGTTTCAAGTTTTGCCGGTTTCAATGTGTTGGTTGCAGTATCTCCTTTAACTCCCGGCTCTGTATATACTACTCTCAGATTTATAAAAAGAGGAAGTTCAACCGCAACAATCTGAGTACCGTCGAGTAGAAGGTCGATATTTATATTTTCTTTCAGAAACTGCTGACCCTCACCGATCAATTCCGGCGATATATTTATCTGTTCATACGATTCGTTATGCATAAGAACAAAATCCGCACCGTCCCTGTAAAGGTACTGATATTGATGTCTCTCAACGCGGACATCATCAACCGCTTCCCCTGAACGGAATCTGTTTTCAATAACTTTACCGGTCTTCATATTTTTTAATCTGGTTCTCACGAATGCACGCCAGTTACCCGGATTAACATGCTGAAATTCCACGATCGACCATAATTCATTATTCCATCTTATAACCATTCCTGTTCGGAAATCGGAAGTTGTTGCCATGAATTTTCTCCATCAAATAAAATTTTGTGGGTTAAAAATAATCAGATGCTCCTAACACTATCAATACTATGTGACTGTAAATCCTGCGTCAGAGAGGAGATCTTTTGCTTTGGAATGGGCTGATTCTGATTCGAATGAGATTCTAAATGTGCCTCCTGAACCCTGCCTTACTTTAAGCAATTCGAGATCCTTTATATCAATACCGTTTTCAAAGAGGAGTGTTGTCAGTTTTGCCAGAATTCCGGGTTCGTCTTTTACATTTACGAAGAGGTCAAACAGTGTATTTATAAATCCTTTTGTGTTTCTCGGAATTTCGTCCCTGCGTATCCTCGCATTTTCGAACCGCCGTGCGATTGATTCCGATTCTGAGGAGGCGACCAGTTTTTTCAAAACGAGTAGATCGTTTATAAAATTATCGATTGCCATCTCAACATTCTTCTGATTATGTCTGAATACTGCATCCCAGATTTTATAATCGCTTGCTGCAATTCTAGTCATATCCCTGAAACCGCCTGCGGCAAAATCAAAAAAATTAATATCGTTCTCTTTTAGACTCGCGGAATTAATAAGTGAAACTGCCATCAGCTGCGGGAGGTGGCTCACGGATGCTACAACAATATCATGGACCTTTGGATTCAGGAATTTTATTCGTGCGCCCAGCAGTTTGATTATCTGAATAAGAGGCTCAATTCTACTGCTCGATTCATTCTCACTTAAAATATAGACAGAATTTTCGAACAGGTAGGGATCTGAATTCTCAAATCCGCTCGATTCTTTGCCTGTCATCGGGTGGCCGCCGGTGTAAATTCCTTTTGAGTCGGACCGGTTCCAGATCTCCTGAAACACAGATTTCACCCCGCACACATCCGTAATGATCTGACCCGGTTTGAGCAACGGGATTAAAGCCTCAAATGTTTTTATGGCTTCATCCACCGGCAGGCAAATAAAAATTACATCGCTTACCAGAGAATCCCGGATGCTCTTTATTTCAACGTCGATTACTTTTTCTTTTAGTGCTTTGAAGAGAATCTCAGGTCTGTCAAACGCCAATATCTCGAATTCCTGATCAGAGTTTTTAAGAGCTCTGGCAATAGATCCGCCGATTAATCCCAATCCTAGGATTGATATTCTGCGCAAAGCCAATTATAATTTCCTTCCTATTGCAGTTGCAATTAGGCGGAGTTCCTCAACAAGTTTTGCGAAAGTATCGGGTAAAAGTGCCTGAGGTCCGTCCGATAATGCGAATTCCGGATTGTCATGAATTTCTATCATCAGTCCGTCGGCTCCTGCCGCTACAGCTGCGCGTGCCATCGGCGGAACCTGATCGCGTAATCCCGTCGCATGGGACGGATCCGCAATGATTGGGAGATGACTCTTTTTATGAACTACAGGAATTGCTGAAAGATCGAATGTGTTCCTGGTATACTGCTCGAATGTCCTGATCCCTCTTTCACATAAAAATACATTATTATTGCCGCTGGAGAGGATATACTCTGCCGACATTAGCCACTCTTCAATTGTTGCGGCAATGCCTCTTTTAAGCATAACAGGTTTGGAAACTTTACCAAGTTCTTTAATCAATGAGAAGTTCTGCATATTCCGGGCTCCGACCTGGAATATATCCACATATTGATCCATCAATTCTATATGATCGATCTGCATCACTTCGGTAATTACGAGAAGGTTATATTCATCGGCTGCGGCACGGATCATTTTCAATCCTTCTTCACCAAGTCCCTGGAATGAATATGGGGAAGTACGAGGTTTGAATGCGCCCCCTCTCAGAATTTTTCCGCCTGCATAGGCAACCTCCTTTGCCATCCTGAAAATCTGATCCTCGCTTTCAATTGAACATGGTCCGGCAATTAGAACAACCTGGTTGCCGCCGATTTCAACATCCTTAATCTTTATGACTGTATTTTCTTCATGGAAACTTCTGCTGGCCAGTTTATAAGGTGTGGTGATCCTGTAGACTTCTGAAACGCCGTCCAGTATACTTACTTTCCGTGTATCGAAATTAGGCTGAACACCAATAGCGCCTAAAATAGTTCTTTCAACACCGATCGACTTGTGAACCTGAAAGCCATAATCTTCGAGGTGCTTAACTACATTTTCTACCTGCTGATCAGTCGCGTTTTTTTCGAGAATGATAACCAATTTTTACTCCGTAATTATTAATCGTGAAATTTTTTCTCTCCTGCCCGGATTTCAATAGGAATAAAATCCTCCTTTGTAGGGATCGCACATGAATAATCGGGACTGTACGCACAATACGGATTATATGCCAGATTGAAATCGACCTCATAAATAAATTCAGGGTCAGGATTTTTTTCGAAATCTATATACCTTCCAACGCCGTATGACTCTTTGTTTGTAGTTTCGTCTGTAAACCAGATCGAATAGTATTTCTGTCCGGTACGTGAGGTTCCTTCATAAACGTTAATATTATATTTCTTTCCGAGGTAATCGAACTGAATATATCCGAAACGCACGGTTTTTCTCTCCTCACCTTTCGTACCGTAAATGATTATTGTGTCTTTCGGTTGATATTCGAATAACCTGCTTTTAAATCTGAACTCCGGCTCAATATCAAAATAATTCAATTCATGAAATTCAATTTTACTTTTAAAATTGAAAGGTGAATTGGGATCATCCCTCATATAAACATTTTTACCGTGCCTGTGTTCTTTTATAGAAGCAATATATTTCTCCTCTTCAGGAGTTAAATTATCCCCGCATCCTGAAATAATAATAAGAAGAAATATTATCCCTGATGAAAAGAATAATTTTAAACCAGGAAAAATTAGAGAAGAAAATTTTGACCGGTCAGTTTTTAATAATTTCATTCTGTTTTTCCGTTCAGCTTTTGTTATCATCAAGTTTCTTTTTCAACTCACTCAATTTATTAAGTGCTTCAAGCGGAGTGAGTTCGTTAATCGGTATATCAGAAATCTCTTTCCTCAATGAATCATCCTTCATCTCGAAGAGGCTTATCTGAAGATTGTCCTGATTTTTAAGCCGGGCAAGTTTTGCTTTCTTCACCTCGTAAGGCGTTAGTTCCTTGCTTTCAAGATTTGCCAGAACTTCCTTTGCCCTTGAAGTTACAAATTGAGGTAAACCTGCCATCTGTGCTACCTGGATTCCATAACTGTGATCGGCTCCGCCCGGAGTAACTTTGTGAAGAAAAATAACTTTGTCGCCGTATTCGCGGACCTCAACTTTATAATTCTTTATTCGCGGGAAAAGTTCCGCCATCTCATTCAGTTCGTGGTAGTGTGTAGCGAAAAGTGTTTTAGCGTTCAGATTCGGATTCTCGTGCAGGTATTCCGTAATAGACCAGGCAATTGAAATTCCGTCGAATGTACTTGTGCCTCGCCCGATTTCATCGAGAAGTATAAGACTCTTGCCGGTTGCGTTGTTGAGAATGTTCGCAGCCTCCTGCATCTCAACCAGAAAAGTGCTCTCCCCGGAAGAAATATTATCGCTTGCGCCAACTCGTGTAAAAATTCTATCTACAAGTCCAATCCTCGCTTCTTTAGCCGGAACAAAAGAACCGATCTGGGCCATCAAAACTATAAGCCCAACCTGCCTCAGATAAACCGATTTACCCGCCATGTTCGGCCCGGTCAGTACGATTATCTGGTCTTCAGACGAAGAAAGTTTTGAACTGTTGGGAGTGAACTTCTCGCCCGGAGGAAGAATCTTTTCGACAACAGGATGCCGGCCGTCAACAATTTCAATGGAATCGGATTCATCTAAAACGGGTTTTATATACTTGTTCTCATCGGCCGCTTCCGCCAGCGATTGATAACAGTCGAGCATTGCCACCAGACGTGCATTCTCCTGAATTTCTGCCGATGCAGTAGCCGCTAAAGAGCGCACCTGATCATACAATTCAAATTCCAGCTTGGCAATTTTCTCTTCAGCGTTAAGTATTTTATCCTCATACTCTTTCAATTCCGGAGTGATGTACCGCTCGCTGTTTACAAGCGTCTGTTTCCGGATATAATCCTGAGGGACCTTATCTTTATTGGCATGGCTTATTTCAATATAGTAACCGAAGACTTTATTGTAACTTACTTTGAGAGAGGAGATTTTCGTTCTCTCGCGTTCAGTCTTCTGAAGGTTAGAAATCCAATCCTTTGCGTTTGTGGAGAGGCTTCTCAATTCATCAAGCTCGGGATTGTACCCCGTTCTAATTACTCCTCCGTCAGAAATCGAAAGGGGAGGTTCGTCGCTTATAGCTAGTTCAATTTTCTCTACGAGCCAATCGATCTGATGTAGCCTGCCGTTGATTTGTGAAAGAGTCTCCGATTTTGAAAGATCCAGAAGCTGCTTAATGAGCGGAATTTTTTTGAGTGATGTTTTCAGGTTGATCATCTCTCTCGGATTAGCCCTTCCTGTACAGATTTTGGAAGTTAATCTTTCAAGGTCGCCTATTTCTTTAAGTTCATTCCGGAGGTTTTTTCTCAGTGTCTTTTCTTTATAGAATTCTTCTACAGATTCCTGCCGTTTTACTACCGGTTCAAGTTTTATCAACGGTGCGGAGATCCATTTCTTTAGCATCCTTCCGCCCATCGCCGTCTCGGTTTTATCCAGTATGGAAATTAATGTCCCTTCACGGTCACCGTCATTAATCGAAAAAGTAATCTCCAGATTTCTTTTTGTTGAAAAATCCAGAATCATATAGTCGGAAGGATTATATCTCGATATTTTATTTATATGAGGGAGATTTGCCTTCTGAGTATCACGCAGATAATTGAGAACAGCCCCTGCAGACGAAATTGCCTGGCTCATTCCTTCTATACCGAATCCCTTCAGGGTCTTTGTATTGAAGTGATTCATTAAAAGTTCTGAACCGTAATCATAATTATAAATCCAGTCGTCTATCCTGGTTATCCTGGAATCCGGAGAAATTTTGTTTATCAGGGGTTCCAGATCATTTTTAAGTTTTTTAGGAATTAGTATTTCGGAAGGATTAATCGATCCGACCTGCTGATTCAATTCTTTACGGTGCACCTGGAACGCCTGGAATTCTCCGGTCGATATATCGCTGAAAGCCAGTCCTGCTATGTCATCCTCAATACAGACCGAAAGGAGATAATTATTTTTCTTATGGTCTAAAAGTTTATCGTTGAACGAAACACCCGGAGTAACAACCTCTATCACATCGCGTTTCACAATTCCTTTGGCAAACTTCGGGTCTTCAAGCTGTTCGCAGACAGCAACACGGTAACCGGCTCTTACAAGTTTAGGCAGGTAACTGTCGATTGCGTGATGTGGAAATCCGGCCAGAGGAACATCCTCGGCAGCACCGTTGGCCCGCTTTGTAAGAGTGATCCCGAGAACTTTAGAGGCTACTTTTGCATCCTCCTCGAATGTCTCGAAAAAATCTCCCATTCGGAATAATAGGATCGTATCCGGATAATTCTCTTTTATCCGCGCATATTGGGCCATTAATGGTGTTGCTGACATATCCTTTTATAAAAATTCGGGTTAAAAATATACGAGAATAGGGAACGAATAACAATTTAAACTATCCCTTCTAATTCCTGAATTCGTTATGGGATCTGGAATATTTTCTTAATTTCATTACGGTTTATTGCTAAAGAGGGAATAGTTATATTGTGCTCCAGAATAAACCTGAAAATTCACATACGAGATAAGAATGCCCGGTTCCAGAACAAGTCTGATTAAACTAAGTAACCTTCCGGTATTTGAATTTCATGTCGCGAAAGAGATGCGCCTGAAATTTGAAATGGATGATGAATTCTTTTCGATCGCCGGTAATGTTGTGTTTATTAATAATGCCGCGGTCAGAAGATTTGTTAAGAAGATTAATGATAAACGGCCTGAAAACCTGAAAGTGAAAGTGGGAGAAGTTAACGGTGCGGGACTAATAGACGAGATTTACCATTTCCTGTTCAGAATTTATGAGGCGAAGTATAATCCGGGTGTTATTAAGAAGGCATTAGTTCATTTGAATGATTCGATCGGCGAAGATAAAATTAGAAAACTCCTTTTCGATTTTGTTGAAGTGTTCCCGCCTTTAGAAGTTTTTAAAGGCCGCTCGAGTATTTATGATTATCTTAATTCCTTCACTGCGGACCGTTCGAATCTTGAAATTACACTGGAGGAGATGATCCTACTCTACTTCGCCAATGTTAATCCGGCAAACAAGGGGATACTTGAACTCTTCGATCAGAATTATCTGACTGAAAAAGAATCATTCACAAAGAGTCTCGAACAACTCGATAACTTCTTTAAGAACGAGAAAAAATTCGGCCCTGATAATCAGGACTTTTTTACTTTCCTTAAAACTCCGATTCTTACTAATCCTGAAAGTATTGAAGCTCAGCTCGATTTTATCCGGGAGAAGTGGGGAATACTGCTGGATGAAAAATTCCTGACAAGAATTTTATCAGGAAAGGATCTGATTAAGGAAGAGATAATTCTGGGCTTTGGAGGCGGTGGTGCGCCGGTCTTTGCGCCGTCCTATAAACCAGGAACAGGTGAAGCCGATTTTCTTTCGCTAGGCAAATCGGGTTACCGTTATGCGCTCGATACCTGGAAGGATTACGAGGAACACGAAAATTTTACAAAGGATATCGACTGGATGCCCCGCGTTGTTATGATAGCAAAGAATAGTTATGTGTGGCT
>CAZHHG010000039.1:0-25168 GCA_964532065.1 uncultured Melioribacter sp. | reverse complement strand
AGTCGACAAAATCGCCAACACTTTTACCGTAAGCCGGAATAATCCTAACAGCAGTAGTTTTATCATTAATTACACCGATAGCAGATTCATCGGCAATAATACCGGCAATTGTAGTAGAAGGTGTATCTCCGGGTATGGCGATCATATCAAGTCCAACAGAGCAGACTGCGGTCATAGCCTCGAGTTTTTCGAGGGAAAGGTTACCTACTTGCGCGGCTCTAATCATGCCCTGGTCTTCGCTAACGGGTATGAAAGCCCCGCTCATACCGCCGACAGAAGAACTTGCCATAAGGCCAGCTTTCTTAACTGCGTCATTAAGCATCGCGAGAGCAGCGGTGGTACCGGGTGCACCTACATCTTCAACACCCATAGTTTTAAGAATATCAGCAATGCTATCTCCTTCGGCAGGAGTTGGAGCGAGTGAAATATCAACAATGCCGAACGGGACGCCGTTCTTTTCGGCAACTTTGCGGCCGATTAATTCCCCCGCCCTAGTAATCTTAAAAATTGTTTTTTTGATCACCTCGGCAAGCTGCTGAAGGTCTACATGCCCGGCTTCTTTAATAGCTTCAAGCACAACACCGGGGCCGCTTATTCCAACATTCAGAACAACTTCCGGTTCGGTTACTCCATGGAAAGCTCCGGCTACGAACGGATTATCCTCAACAGCATTTGCAAAAACAACAAGCTTAGCACATCCGATTGAATCCCGTTCCTTTGTGTATTCTGCTGTAGTTTTTATAACATCCGACATCATCCGGATAGCATCCATGTTAATACCAGCTTTGGTAGAGGCTACATTAACACTTGAACAGACCCTTTTAGTCTCAGAAAGAGCCATAGGAATCGATTTAATCAATTCGCGTTCACCGTTCGTCATACCTTTCTGTACAAGAGCGGAATACCCGGCAATGTAATCGATTCCGATCTCCTCTGCCGCTTTGTCTAAGGTCCGCGCTATTTCCAGGAATTCGTCGGCATTACATGAATCGAAGGCTATAGAAATGGGAGTTACAGAGACGCGTTTATTCGCGATTGAAATACCGAATCTCGATTCGACCTCTTTGGCATTTTTTACATGGTTTTTCCCGTAGTGCAAAATCTTATCGTATATTTTCTGCTTGGTTACTTCAATGTTGCGGTCGTAGCAATCGCGTAAACTGATTCCGAGTGTTACTGTACGTATATCAAAATGTTCAATTTCCGTCATCCGGATTGTTTCAAGAATCTCATCAAACTCGTAGGGCATTGGAAAATCCTTTTAATTTTATGAAGCAGGAATTAGAATTTGCAAAACATACTGAATTATTCTGCACAAGCAAGCCGTTAAATTCTATGCATATAACGGAAAACATCTTCATGCTGTAAATAAATTTTGATCTTTAGTTGATCGCCAATTCCGGACATCTCTTCTTGAATCTGTTTAAGATCTTTCTGGGATCCGGTTATATCTATTACCATAATCATCGTAAAAAAATCGCCCATCAATTTCTGTGAGAGGTCCAGAATATCGCATTGAGCATCGCCGAGAGCTTTTGTTACACCAGCTACGATACCCGGTTTATTTAATCCGAAAGAAGTAAGGATTACTCTTCCAGAAGAGACATCCCCTTTGGATAATTTAAAGTCGGAACCACCGGCACTTTCAATTTTTTTCCGGACTGCTTCTTTGACGGCTTCCGGAGTGGCAGCAGGTCCAAGTTCATGAATTGCGTCAAATGTAATTTTCCTGATTTCATCTTCTGAAAATTTCACGGTTTTAGTCCTCTGAATTCATTCTGCAAATATTTTAATGTTTTATTCGAAATTTCAATATTTTTTTCAACTGCAAATTTTCCGGCGTTCTGAACATTGCCCCTGTAAAATCTCTGCCATAAGAGAGATAAAAGAGCAATTCCGTCGAAAACACGATCAGCATTAAAAGCACTGATTGTGAGATATCCTGAAATGAGGTTCCATCCTAATGATAACAATCCGGACAGTATTTCACCTGAATATATTTGTCCCGAGCCCGGCAAAATATAAGAAATTACAGTCGCAAAAGTAACCGAAAGTTTCTCCTTTTCAACACGGTCGGCAATTATTTTTAATTCGTGATCAGGTCTGATCTGCTCAAAAGTCCTGGAAGCATTAAGCCAGTCGTCCGCGAAAATATAGACCCACCCGCGCCAGTACTTGATAGAATCGTTGAACTCTTTAGAATTGTATTTCTTTTCCATTTCATCGAGGAGCTGAAAAGCCCGGGAATTTGTGCGGCGCAGAATATTAGATTTAACAATTTCAATTTGGGAACTGAAAAGCTCCTTATCAGAAGCAGCATTAAATCCGGCAATCGAAAAGTATTTAATTGCATCATCCAGCTTAGCGCCGGCCTTATAAGATTTCCCTATCAGCATGTTTGCTTCGTATGCAAATGTTTTTGTTGAATCAAAAAAAAGGAAACGCTTATATTCAGTAATTGCATCAAAATAATGACCGTTCCTGAATAAAGTATTGGCATATTCGAATTGTACATCTTTGGTGAATTGCGCAAAAGAGATCAGACCAGGACCGATGAAAAAAATCGCGACGAAATATTTTAAACGGTATTTATTCATTTAGAACTCTTTGTGGCAAATAATAATTTCTTTTTTCGAAGAAGAACTTAACATCGGAATCAAAATTGAATTTAACTCCCGCATTATAGATCTGGGCGGAAGCAGCGGAACCATAAATAGTCCCGGCATATGAAAAAGCAGCAAGACCAGTAAAAAGCCAGGCACGGAAGTTATGTTTGTGTTTAAAATTATCGACAGCAAGGAAAGTCAGAATTCCAGTGGCAATCATCGAAGTTATTCCGTCACTTACTTCCCCGGAATATATCTTGCCGAGTCCCGGGAGAAATCCGGAAAGGATAGCTGCAGTAACTGGATTCTTATACGAAGGTGTTTTTTTCCTGTTATAAAACTCTCTTATTTCAGTTTTATCCGAATCGGGAAAAACCTTATAGAAAAGTGAGGTGTCTGGTAGAACCGAATTATCGATCAGATGTGAGATATAATAGAGCCGGTCTATTTCCCGTGAATACTTTTCAGTGTGATAATTTCCCTGAACCGCGGTAAGCCGGAATTCTTTAAAGTCCCTGTCAAAAAAAAGCGAGATGAAGAAAGCCAGTCTGGATTCTTCTTCCAGCTCAGAATTGAAAAAGAGTCCTTTAAAATTATCGGCGGCCTCCTTATATCTACCAATATTTAAAAAACAGTCGGCTAACTTAAATCGGACTGTATCGTTATCCTTCAACCTCAGAACTTCCCTGAATTCTTCGAGGGCTCTCAAATAATCCTTCTCGTTATATAGAAAATTTCCGAATCTCAAACGGTTATCAACTGAGAAATAACCGGTATTATTTTCTGAAGACTGCGCTACAATGAATGAGAAGGATTGAAGCGAAAGCATTAAAAAAAGAATTCTGCTTTTAGAAATCCGGACAGCATGAATAAATTTTAATAAACTATTTAACAAGAAATCCACCCGGATTATAAATGATCTTTTCGGAGTTTAGAGTGTAATTAGAAGAGGGATCGAAAAACTTTCCAGATATGTGAAGGGGATACTTATTCAGTCCTTTGAAAAAGTTGAGATCCCTTATAAACCGGTCGGCAAACATTAACGAACCTTTAATAATTCCGGCTTCATTAACCGATTCAACAAAAAAATGTGAACATGAAGGATGGAAAGGGCAATTATCTCCATCCTGATCCGAGATTAAAAACGAATAGACACTTCTGACTGCTGATAATATTTTAGAACCTGAACCGTAGTCAGAGTTATCAGTAATGATCTGGTAGTTATTTACTATCTGATACGGGACATCACGGGCTCCCCATTTCACCCAATCGTTCTGAGAAAAACAGATAATATTAAAAATCAAAACCAGTAATGCTGTTATATTGAATAAACGGTTCAATCCTTTATTTAATCCTTTAATAATTCTCTGGCAATAACGACCCTCTGAATTTCCGAAGTCCCTTCATAAATCTCGGTAATTTTTGCATCCCTTAAAAATCTTTCCACCAGGTATTCCCTCACATATCCGTAACCGCCGTGAATCTGGATTGCTTCAAGAGCGCAATCAACTGCAATTTTGGAGGCATATAATTTTGCCATAGCAGCTTCTTTAACATACTTTTTACCTGCGTCTTTTAATGCCGCTGCTTCGAGCGTAAGAAGCTTAGCTGCTTCAACCTTAACTGCCATATCAGCCAGTTTAAACTGAATTGCCTGAAGGTTAGCTATTTCAGTTCCGAAAGCTTTTCGAACCCTGGCATATTTTCTCGATGCTTCAAGAGCTCCTGCAGCGATTCCGCATGCCTGAGCCGCAATACCGATCCGACCACCGTTCAGAGTATTCATAGCAAAATTAAATCCCTTGCCTGTTTCCCAGACTATATTTTTCTCCGGGACTTTACAGTTCTCGAACGTAAGAGAACATGTATCGCTGCTTCTGATTCCGAGCTTATCCTCTTTAACGCCGTGGCCGAATCCGGGAGTCCCTTTTTCCACAAGGAACGTAGTGATTCCGTGATGCGCTTTTTCTTTATCGGTCTGAGCAACTACAAGAAAATAATCTGCACTTATTCCATTTGTGATCCAGTTTTTCATTCCATTAACCACCCACAGATCACCTTCTTTATGAGCAGAAGTATTCTGATTAGTAGCATCGCTTCCGGCTTCCGGTTCCGAGAGGGCAAAAGCTCCGAGCTTATCCCCGCGCGCTAGTGGTTTTAAATATGTCTCCTTCAAATAATCGGATCCCCATTTTTCGAGTCCGTAGCAGACCAGTGAATTATTTACGGACATAATAACGCCAACACTCGCATCAACTTTAGATATTTCAATCATAGCGAGGACATAACTTACTGTATCAAGTCCTGCACCATCGTACTCAGGAGAAACCATCATTCCCATGAATCCAAGTTCGCCGAGTTTTTTTACAATCTCGGAGGGGAATTCGGCTTTTTTATCTCTCTCAATTGCAGAAGGGGCAATTTCCGCTTCGGCAAATTCACGGGCAGTCTGCTGTATCATCAATTGTTCTTCTGTAAATTCAAATTTCATAAGGACCTCATAGTTGAATTGAATTGATTGGTCAATTACAATTCAAAACTAAATAAAGGGTTTGGTAATTTCAATCGTTTTAAAGTTGATTAATTTTGTATGGTAAAGGATTTATTATATTTGCCGTGATGAAAAAGGAAGATAATAAGGCGATATTGAAAGGGATGACTCTTTCCGGTCTGAAGGAATATTTTCTTTCAATCGGCGAGTCTAAATACAGAGCCGAGCAGCTTTTCAACTGGATTTATAACAGGGTTTCATTCGATTTCAATGAAATGCAGAATTTCCCCAAAACTTTAAGAGTCCGGCTTGAATCAACCGCGATAATTAAGACACTTGAACCGGTAACGATACAGGATTCGCCCTCCACAGGGACAAAAAAATATCTTTATTCTACATCCGACAACCGTAAAATAGAATCGGTGCTGATACCCGAAGGCGAACGGAACACACTTTGCATTTCGACTCAGGTCGGATGTCCTCTCGATTGTAAATTCTGCGCAACAGGATTAATGGGATACAAACGAAATCTGAGTTCCGGCGAAATTGTTGATCAATATCTGTTAACTGCAAAAGAGACGGGTAAAAATAATATAACAAACATAGTATATATGGGGATGGGTGAACCTCTTTTAAATTTTGAGAACACTGTAAAATCGGCGGAAATTTTCACCCACGAACTTACAAAAGGCTTAAGCCGTAAAAGAATCACTATCTCAACAGCGGGTATTCCACATAAGATAATCGAGATTGCTGAATTGGGTTTACGAATAAAGCTGGCACTATCTCTTCATTCGTGCTTTGACGATATCCGTTCTCATATAATGCCCATCAATAAAAAATATTCCCTGAAAGAAAATATAGAAGCGCTTAAATTCTATACAAAGAAGACAAAGACGAGAGCTACATTCGAATATACCATGTTGAAGGGAATAAACGACCGGGAAGAGGACATAAAAGCAATTGTAAAACTATGCAGCCAATTACCATCCAAAATCAATATCATTCCGTTCAACAGCATAAGGCATATGAATCCCGGCGGTATTTCAGCTGAGCTAGAACCGACCAGCTACGATAATATTTTAAAATTTGTTGATAAGCTCCGGAGCCACAACCTAACCGTAATGGTAAGAGAAACTCAGGGCGATGACATAGCCGCTGCATGCGGGCAGCTTGCGGTAAGTATGAATTAAGACCTTTCATTTCATCAATTTGTTAATTATAATTCACGCGGAAATAGGAGAATAATTCGATGATCAAATCGATTCGGATTTTATTTCTTCTCTTACTCATTTCTACCGGTATTCAGAATGCCCAGCAGGATACAAAAAATCAAAAAATATATACTGTTATCATTATGCCTTTTCTGGACGAACTCCATTATCCATACAATACCGACTGGATAAGAGAAGCTTTTATAAAAGCATTTTACGAAAAAGGATTTGCAGTAATTCTGGACGACTCCACTTGGTCGATAATTTTGGATCAGGGATTCAATCCTGCCAGAACATTATCCGACGAGGCATTTCTGGTATCTAAAAGTATAGATGTGGATCTTATAGTTTACGGTCAGATAAGTAATATGTACAAACAAAGAGGCAACTACTACACATCCAATCCAATTTCAGTTACAATTTATGATGCCAGAAAAAATGAAACTGTTATTAAGGAGAGGATGGCTTACACTGAAAGATGGGGATTATTCAGAAAAAATCTATCGACAGACGAGATGGCTCTTAAAGTTGTAAATCAACTTGTTACTATGGGTTATAAATAGAGTAAATGAAATTAAATTTGTCCTCGCTGCTGTTAATGTTGTTTTCAATAACAATTCTGTTTCTAACGTGCGAAAGTCCCATCACCGAGTCGCCGGGAGACGGAAGAATCTATCAGATAAGAGGCTGCAACAAATCTTTTAGCCGGCAACCGGAAAACGATTCCTGTTTTACTTATTCTTTCGGGAAGACTCTCAATATCGACTTTTGTGTTCAGGGAAACTGCTGTCCCGATTCCAATCGTTTTTATTTTAAGTCCGGTGTATTTAAAGATACTATCACGATTGTATTTGCAGATACAGCAGATAATCTATGCAGATGCATTTGTAATTATACGATACATGGTGAATTTGATAATCTTATCAAAGATTTTTATCTGGTAAAATGCCAGCGGAAGGATTCTTCGGGTTTACATACCATCTACATTGAAAAGGTTTACAGACGCATTTAATGACTAATCCCCTGCCGGATCAGGAACTAATTTGCATGAAAACTGATTTAGTTAATAGTATTAACAAATAAAGACACTGAAATACATTCTGATATTACAAATGACGGCTCTTAACAAAATAAATAGAATCCACACTATTACCGCGTTTTTTTTATTTCTATTTATACTCAATATATATTCTACCGCACAATCGAGCGGTGAAGCGACAATAAACGGATTTGTGTACGATTCATCCAACGGCGAAGCTCTAATCGGAGCTAATATATTCATCAAAGAAATAAGTACCGGCGCCAGCAGCAATGTCACCGGGTACTTTGTAATAACCGATCTGAAACCCGGTACTTTCGAAATTGTTGTCAGTTATGTAGGGTTTAGAACTTTTTCACAATCAGTAACATTGAAGGCCAACGAGAATAAAAGGATTGACGTCTACCTGCCGCCCGACATAATACAGGGCGAGGAAGTAATTGTAACAGGGGATTCCGTAAGAACGATTGAAAGACTCTTTAGTAAGCCGGTCTCAAGGATCGACCTTTCTCCTGTCCAGCTCGGTAAGGTTCCTCAGGCAGTAGAGTCGGACCTGCTGAGAACCCTTCAATCACTCCCCGGAATAGTACCGGTATCAGATTTTTCTTCAGCCATTTACGTTCGGGGAGGAACTCCGGATCAGAACCTGTTTCTCCTGGACGGAACTGACGTTTACAATCCCGAACATGCGTTCGGACTCTTTTCTACATTCAATATGGATGCAATAAAAAAAGTTGAAGTTTACAAAGGCGGATTCAGCGCGGAGTACGGAGGGAGATTATCCTCGGTAATAAATGTAACGAACAACGACGGCAACCGGAATAATTTTGAAGGGAAAGTCTCCTTAAGCCTTCTATCGTTAAATACAACGCTTCAAACACCTATAGGAAATATCGGATCGCTGTCAGGTTCACTAAGAAGGACTTATTTCGATCAAACCCTCGCAAAGGTTATTGATGATATACCCGATTATTATTTCCTGGATGGAAACCTTAAAGCATTTTTCGACTTAAGTCCCACCAACAAGCTGAGCGTCAGTTTTTACGGAGGTATTGACGACCTGAATTTCGTTCTCGATAAAGAGCGTCCAGAATCTTTCGGATTCGAATATGTCTGGGGCAATCAGACAGGAAGCATTAACTGGAGATCGATTATTACACCTAAACTCTTCGGCAATTTCTGGATTACAGGAAGCAGATTTTTCTCAGATTTCGATTTCGACGACGTCGACTTTTATGAAGAGAATTTAATACGGGATGTTACTCTAAAAGGAGCGCTGGAATATTTTTACAGCGATCACTGGAAATTTAAATTCGGATTCGAGCAGAAGAATGTTAGCGGGAGTCTTAAACAGGGATTTACTGGCGGCAGAGTAGATGTTTCCAAACACCGGATTCTATACTCGCTCTATTTTACGACCGACTGGCGTCCGAATCCGCTCTGGGATATCGAGGCGGGTATTCGTGCCGAGTATTTCGATTCCGATAAGGATTACAAAAACATCGATCCCAGGCTAACAATCAAATACAGGTTATCAGAAACAAGCAGTTTGAAATTCTCTTCCGGACTATTTCATCAATATGCCAATAGGATCCCGCGACTCTTTTTTGTAAGCATCTGGACGAGCGCTGATGAATACGTTAAAGGGTCCTCCGCTTCCCACTTTATTCTCGGGTATCAGAGGGAAATTGCCCGGAATATTGAATTCGAAGTCGAAGCGTATTACAAAAATTATTCTAACATCTATTCATACAATCCGACGTTTCTTGCCGATATAACACCGGAAAGTTATACTGAAGATAATCTGCCGTTGTTCAGTACAACGAAAGGTCTTTTTAATGAAGGTAAAGGGAAATCATACGGAGTAGAGTTTCTCTTACGAAAGGATATCGGCGCAATTACTGGCTGGGCAGCTTACTCTTTAGCAGCTACTGAGTTTTCGATTGAAAGGATTAATAAAGGAATCCCTTTCGCACCACGACACGACAGAACACACGCAATTAATATTGTTGCCAATTTTGATCTCAACAACTTCTGGAATGAATTAAACAGAAAACCATTTATCACTTCTGACAAGAAATGGAGTCTGGGGCTTAATTTTACTTTCTTCTCGGGTCAACCGATTACACTTCCCGCGTCGGTTTATTTTATAAACCAGTTTCCAGATTGGGAACCGAATTCAAGGAGTCTGGCAATATATCCAGCCGGTATAAATGAGTTCCGACTTCCCTACTATTCAAGATTGGACCTGAGTCTTACATACGAAATAGATTATGGCGGATGGTCACTTTCACCCTATCTGCAGATATTCAATCTGCTCAACAGAAAAAACGTCTGGTTCATTGAATACAAGAATGAAATTAAAGGCGGGGTAATTAAACAGGAAATTAATAATGTTACAATGTTTCCAATTCTGCCCAGTATCGGCGTGAACATCAAATTCTAAATATGGTTTTGAATATGGCAAATAGATATAAAAATTTAGTTCTCGTTTTATCCGCATTATTCATTTTCTCATGCGGGGAAAACAGTGTTGAGATAGGTGAAAATACATATCAGCAGAAAATAGTTATAGAAGGATACCTTTACCCCGGACAAAAAGTAGAGAACATCAGGATTACCAGAAATTTTCCGCTTAACACTGTTCCGGATATTAAACTACTTTTTCTTTCCGATGCCGATGTGAGCATTACCGACCTTCAGAGTTTCAAAGAATTCAAGCTCGTATATAATCCTCAAAAATTCTCCTATGAGTATAATGGATCCGATCTTATTATCGATTATGAAAAATCCTACCGGCTGGATGTTAAAGCTTCAGTCGACAATAAATTGTTATCTGCAACATCTGTTACAAAAGTACCCGCGAGGGGATTCAGAATTATCGAAGAAGAATCGAATCTCGATTCATTAAAATACCGGCAGCGAGATTCAAACGGTAATATTGAACAGTTTAAGATTATATTCTCCCCGTCGCCAGGTAATCCATTTTACAGTCTCTCAATTGTAGCACTCGACGCAAAACCTGATAATTTCATTTACGATAATGCCTATTTCGAAATTAAGCCCGACGATTTATTAAAAGATTTCGATCGTTACAGGTATCAGTCCAAATGGCTTCAGAACGTCAAATCTGATGAGCCTAAAATCGAATATAAGATTGAATGGCTGGACACCTGGTTTTACGGTAATTACAGGGTTATTACATATGCCGGTGATGAGAACTACCGGCTCTTCTTTCTTACTTACAGAAACGTACAGGAGTTCGACGGTAATTTTCATGAACCCAGAATAAACATTAATGGTGACGGGATAGGTGTTTTCTGTTCTGTTATTGCCGACACAGTCTACTTTAAAGTGCTTAAATAAAAATCTTTCCTTATCTTACAAAAGAATTTCCTTACATTTTCTTTTTGAGGATTATAATGTTCATCACAAAAAAAATGAATTCCTCTCTATTTATTTTTTTTATTTCACTTTTATTATTTGGCTGCAGCAAGAACGAATCTGAAAGCCGGGTTATAGAACAGGAAGTGAAAATATATCTTGTTGCCCTTGAAGGATCTGAATTGCCCGGTAAAATATTCGGATGTAACGACATTCTTGTTACCGAGGAGATAAAAATATCTGCCGAAAGATCGGTCCTGGAGTCAACGTTTTACGAGCTTGTAAATTTCAAATCGAAAGGTGAACTGATTAATTTCGTGAAAGGGCCCGGATTAATGCTCGTTCAGGTTACTGTAGCCAGAGGGATTGCAGACGTTTATTTAACCGGTGATTTCGAAATTTACGGTGCATGTGATATTGCAAGGATAAAGGAACAGATTTACGAAACCGCAAAACAGTTCACGGAATACACAAAAATTAATTTTTACATTAAGAACGAGACGCTTGAAGATTATCTCGATGTCGCCGGCGCCTCATTCAAATAATTTAATATTGTTAATATGGCATGGATCTATATTCTTATTGCATCGGTATTTGAAATCTCGTGGGCTGTTGGGCTGAAGTACAGTCAGGGGTTCACTCAGTTAAAGCCTTCAATTTTTACTGCCGTTACAATGATATTAAGCTATATCTTTCTGGCAATGGGTACAAAGACCTTACCAATTGGCACTGCCTATGCAGTCTGGACCGGGATAGGAGCCGTCGGTACTGCAATTTACGGAATGCTTTTTTTTGATGAGCCGAAAGAACTGATAAGAATCTTTTTCATTTTTCTTATTGTAATTGGAATAATCGGATTAAGGTTAACATATAAGAGCGCACAGATTCAGTGATGAAGAAGTTATCCCACGAAGAGATCTCGCATAAAAGAACTTCACTCGATAAGATAGAAACTGCTGAGAAGATGCCGGTATACGTTATCTTGAACAGTATACGGAGCAGTTATAATGTGGGTTCGATTTTCAGGACGTCCGACGGAGCCATGATCGAGAAACTCTATTTATGCGGTTATACTCCGACTCCGGAGAAGAAAGAAGTTGCAAAGACAGCTTTAGGCGCTCAGAACAGCGTCAAATGGGAATATCGGAAGGACCCGATAGAACTTATCTTCGATATGAAGAAAAAAGGGATTAAAATTTGCGCTCTTGAACTGACCGATAAGAGTATTCCCTACCACCAATTAACTCTTTCAGATTTTCCTGTCTGCCTTATAGTAGGCAACGAAATTTCCGGTGTATCGCAGGACCTAATAGAACTATGCGATTTTTCAATTGAAATACCTCAATACGGAATTAAACAATCTCTGAATGTCGCCGTTGCTTACGGTATTTCTGTTTTTGAATTACGAAAAGTTTTCGATCTCAAATTGAAATGAGTCTTCGTTTGTTCTAAACTATCCAGCTGCAGTAAAGAAACTTTCCCCGTTATCTTTTACATGAATAAAGAGCAGATTTGCACGGACGAGTTTAATAAGGGTTCGCGAGGCTCTTCTGTCGGAGATATTCGCAGCTTTACTTAATTCCTTTACTGAAATACTTTCATTTTTGTTCAGAAACTCGAAAACAATTTTTTCTTCTTTACCAAACGAATAATTTACAAGTGACTTTCCGGTCTGGCGGGTCTGTAACAACTTTATCATCTCTTTACGGGCGAGAATACTCTTATCGTTAACGCGGACATAAACCTGTGCTGTGTTCAGGTCTAGGCTGGTTGTAAAGTCCTGAATTCGATGTGGCTTAGTACCGGATTCAGGAATTTCAACTACGAGGATCTCTTTATTTTCTAGCTCAAAGGAATGAATGTTTAATTTAACTTCCGGTTCACAGTACCTGGTAGCAGTTTGAATGATCAGCTCGGTATCGCTCTTTTCGCTATCGATACCGTAGATCGACTTGTCATCGTCTATTCCGATCAGAATTGAACCGCCGTCAGTATTTGCGAAAGCGATTATACTTTTAGCAATTTTTTCGTGAGTGGAGAAACGCTGCTTGAATTCGATATGAAGTCCCTCGCCCGCTTCGATCATTTCAAGAACTTTTCTGCGGTTCATTTCAACAAGAAGTTATTGTTAAACAATCATAATATTTTTTTAAGCGAATCGGATTTCTGAATCTTCATAGAATCCGGAATAATTTTATTACCCGTCTTTAAACGGAGAGAGTCGGACATGGATTCACCTGGAGGCAATTTCCTTACTCTACCCGGGACCTCCTTTTCATCTATAACATTCCTATTGGCTTCGGGAGGAGTGATTTCTTTTTTTTCATCCCCGTCTTTCGGTTTTGCAGCTTCTAATTTTTCTCTTTCCTCCTGAGCAATTCTCTCCTGTTCATTTTTGTATTCGGTATATTTTGCATACACCGCACGTCCGATAGGTGTAGACATATATTCTTTTGAGGAGAGAATTCCGTAATAAAAAGCCGAAGAATCATACTCCTTTAACTCTTCGTGAATAAGTCCGATATAATAAATCGACTTTGGAGTAAACGCGGAAGTAGGATATTTCAAATAAATATCTCTGAACGCTTTTATGGCATCACGGAATTTTTTGCTGTAGTATAGTTCTTCTGCGGCTACATAAAAGTTTTCAGCAGGATCTGCTGTCGCAACAATTACCTTTTTCTCCTCCTCTTTAATCAATCCGAGCTTTTTGCCTGCTTCGTTAAAGAGTGTTGAATTAGGATATTCATCATATATAATCTGATACAAGCTATCAGCAGATTTTTTCTCATTAACCGTTTCATAATATGTAGCCAGTGCAAAGAGCGTTTGAACGCGTTTCGGTTTATCGGCAAATTTATCGAGCACTAATTTGAAATAAAAATTTGCCGAGTCGGGAACATCAAGTTCCGAGAAAAAATGACTTCCAAAGTTATAGTAGTTTTCTGCAAGGAGTGTATTTACGGAATCGACTGATATTTTAGGTCTAACCGGTTTTTGAGCTTTACCGATTGAAATAAGGTACTTTAGAGTAACTTCTTCATTCTTATTCGTCGTAGATTGAAGATTGGGCTGCTGCATCTGCTGCTGGTTAGTCTGAAGTTCGGAATTAAGCTGCTGGGTTTGCTGAGGTACCTGGTTCTGCTGACTCATCTGGGTCAACTGTTCAGCTTTCCTTCTATTCTCATCGAGAAATTCATTCATAGCGATATCATAATCGATTGAATCCTGCAGGAATTTTTCCGGCTGTTCTATATAAACAATCTGTTTATTGAGATCCTCGATAGATTTCCTGATATTAAAATACTTATCGATATTGCGGGCGCGGACACCCGATTTTTCCTTGATCTCTTTTTCAACATAAGAAGCGGTTGCTTTATTATAATATTTTAAGGAACTGTCATAATCCCTGTAATATCTTTCATAAATTTCGCCAAGTTTGAATCCGGCAAATCCTGCTGTAGGATAATTCCGGTAAGTGGAATCGACTTCTATAAAGATCTTTACAGCTTTCTCGTACTCATTCTTTTCCTGGAAAACCTGTCCGATCTCAACCAGGATTCTATCCATATGAAGGTTGAATTTCCCGCCGTCGCGCAGTTCGATCAATTCATTTTCGCTATCGTCCAGCCTGCCCATTTTTTTCAGAAGTTTTGCGTGTTCGAGACGGCTATCGAATTCGATTTCGAATGTAGGTGAATAATTCATTACTGATGCAAATGATTTGAGCGCATTCTCGTTGTCGTTCATTTTAAGATAAATCTTTCCGAGCTGAAACGAGACCAGTGCGTTTACTTCGTCGTTATCTATATTTTCCATCAACCAGTTGCATTCGCTAATTGCATTTGAATTTTCCTCGCGGAATAAGAAAAATCCGATTTTCGTTATCGATGCATCCATAAATAATTCTTCATCATCCTCATTCCCGGCTTCGGTCTTCACTTCTTCAATAAGCGCAAGACCTTCATCAAAACTTCTTAACTGAAGATAAGTCTTTGCAAGCCAGAGTTTATTTTCTAAAGAGTATTCTGATTCCGGCAGCGAGGCCAATTCAAGAAATTTTCTTTGAGCACTTGCATATTCCTGCTGATAATAAAAAGCTTTACCCGTCATGAAAAGAGCATCATCGACATATGAGGATTCTTTATGAAACTGGAGAATTTTGGAGCACTTCTCAATAACCTTGATCAAATCCTGTTTGAGTTGTGCCATTGGAATAATCTGCTGCTGCTGCTGTTGCTGCTGGGTTTGAGTAATTCCAGGTTGAGTCCTGATTACAGGTACGTTCTGCTGAGCAGTCTGAGTGGCCGCTTCTCTGAATTCGAAAGGATCTCTTTTATGTTTAAGGATTTCCTCTTCAGTCCTGTCGAATAATGTTCTGGCATTGTAATAAGTATTAAAATAAGTCGTGAAATCCGTCCAGACACCGCAGCTATTAAAAAGAAACAATAATAAAACTACCGGGGTAAGCAGAGATAATTTTTTAACGAAAGGCATTTTAATATAATGTTTGTTGGTAATAATGGTAAAATTGGATATAGGCACACCTTTCTTTTGTTTATAATGCTTCAGGACCAGATTCATCAGTTCTAATTCTGATGACTTCAGAAACTTCTGATATAAAAATCTTGCCGTCGCCTACCTGACCGGTTTTAGCAGTAGCCAGAATAGTTTCGATTACTTTTTCCGATAGAGAATTTTCGACAATAATTTCAAGTTTTATTTTCGGTACGAACTCAATCTGATATTCGCTTCCCCTGTAAGTTTCCTTATGGCCTTTTTGTCTTCCGTAACCGCGGACTTCAGTAATCGTCATACCTCGAATTCCGATTTCAAGAAGGGCTTCTTTAACCTCATCGAGTTTGAAGGGACGTATGATAGCTTCAATTTTTTTCATGAAGATTCCGGATTAGCTGTTTTTACCGTGGCAATTTTTGAATTTTTTACCACTACCGCAAGGGCAGGGATCATTTCTACCCACTTTTTCCTCAACTTTTACAGGCTGCTGTTTACCTCTATGAGCATTATCCCCTTCGAGGGATTGGGGTTGCAATCCCAGGTTATCCGTATTATCCTTAATAGTACGCATTCTCTGAGCCGGGGCCGGACGTCTTCCCTGAACTTCAGCAGGTGCCTGAGGCCAGAATTTAAAGCAGAAGGAAACAACTTCAGTTCTAATATGTTCAAGAAGCTGAACAAACAGATTGTAAGCTTCGCCTTTGTATTCAAGGAGCGGATCTTTCTGTCCGTATGCACGCAGTCCGATTCCCTCTTTCAAATCGTCCATTTCTCTTAGGTGTTCTTTCCATTTATTATCAATTACTGAAAGAACCGCAAAACGTTCGAGGCGGGACATAAGCTCGTGGCCCAGCATCTCTTCTTTCTTGTTATAAAAATCGGTCGATGCCTCAAGGAGTTTTTCTTTAAGACCGTCCTTTCCAAGTTTTTCGAAAGCTTCGGGTTCAACTCTAAAATCGACGAGGAGGGTGTTCAGAATTTCATCATGGATTTTTTCGATGTTGGCATCGTCGTAATTCTTATCAAGAACGCTATCAACAAACTCCTCAAGGTATTCAAGAATTTCGCCTTTGAGCCGTTCCCCTTCTAAAGCCTGTTTTCTTCTGGAATAGATAACCTCTCTCTGCTGATTCATCACATTATCGAATTCAAGAAGTCTTTTACGTATGGCAAAATTATTTTCTTCAACTTTCTTCTGGGCACGTTCAACTGATTTACTGATAAGTGGATGCTGAATGGCTTCACCCTCTTCCATACCTAAGCGGCCCATCACGTTTGTAATTCTATCACCGCTGAAAAGGCGCATCAGATCGTCTTCAAGGGAGATGTAGAATTTTGTTGTACCGGGGTCGCCCTGACGTCCGGAACGGCCACGCAGCTGGCGGTCTATTCTACGGGCTTCGTGACGTTCAGTACCAAGAATATACAATCCTCCCGATTCCCTTACTCCGGCTCCAAGTTTAATATCTGTACCCCGGCCCGCCATATTTGTCGCAATCGTAACGGCGCCCGGTTGTCCTGCAAAAGCAACAATTTCAGCTTCTCTCTGATGCTGCTTGGCATTAAGTACATTATGACCAACGCCCTGCCGCTTGAGCATTCTGCTAATTGTCTCCGAAACTTCAACGCTGGTAGTACCGACAAGAACCGGCCGTCTTTCCTCTTTTAAACTCTTAATTTTTTCAATTATCGCGTTATATTTTTCCCGCTTAGTCCTGTAGATCGCATCGTCTTCGTCATCTCTTATAACGGGTTTGTTGGTTGGAATAACAATCACTTCGAGTTTATAAATCTCATAGAACTCCGATTCTTCGGTTTCAGCGGTACCCGTCATACCCGCAAGTTTCTTATACATTCTGAAATAATTCTGGAGAGTAATTGTTGCGAGTGTCTGGGTATCTCTTTCGACTTTAACATTCTCTTTAGCTTCAATTGCCTGATGCAGGCCATCTGAATATCTTCTGCCCGGAAGGATTCTTCCCGTAAATTCATCAACTATAGCAATTTTGCCGTCTTCAGTTATAACATACTCAACATCTTTCTCAAAAAGACTGTATGCTTTAAGAAGCTGGTTAAGAGTATGAATTACATCCGATCTTTCTGTATACGTATGATAGAGTTCATCTTTTCTTCTAAGACGATCTTCAACACTTAACGAAGAATCGTTTTCAATCTTACTTATTTCGGTTCCGAGATCGGGTAGAACGAAGAATTGCTTACCTTCTCTTGATCCTGAGGCAAGTTCCTCCCTTCCTTTTTCAGTAAGATCGATCTGATTATTTCTCTCTTCAATTGCAAAGTAAAGCTCTTCATCAATTTCAGGCATTCTTTTAGCATTTTCGCGCAAGAATTCAAGTTCGGTCTGCTGCATCAGTTTTTTATAATCAGGTTCAGAGAAGACTTTTAATAGAGCTTTATTCTTGGGGAAACCGCGGTGAGCACGAAGTAAAAGTACACCGGCTTTCTCTCTGTTCTTCGAATCTTCGGATTTAAGGAGGTCTTCGGCTTCCTTAACTATCGAAGCAACCAGGTTCGCCTGTTTTCTGAAGAGTCGCTCCACTTTCGGTTTCATTTCATCATATTTGTGTTCAGCCTTTTCAACCGGGCCGGAAATGATTAAAGGTGTTCTGGCTTCATCTATCAACACAGAGTCAACTTCGTCTACGATAGCATAATTATGCCCGCGTTGAACACAATTTTCTTTATCAACAGCCATATTATCGCGGAGGTAGTCAAATCCGAACTCATTGTTTGTGCCGTAAGTTATATCGTAACCATAAACGGTTTTTCTCTGATCGCTGTCCATCGTATTAATAATACATCCGACCGACATACCATGGAACTTAAAGATCTCACCCATCCATTCGCTGTCACGTTTGGCCAGGTAATCATTCACGGTAACAATATGCACACCTTTACCGGTAAGAGCATTCAGATAGATGGGAAGAGTTGCAACAAGAGTTTTACCTTCGCCCGTTGCCATTTCTGCAATCTTACCCTGATGTAGAACCATACCGCCGATAAGCTGCACATCATACGGTATCATATCCCATGTAATTTTTGTACCGGCTACATCCCATGATTTTCCTACAAGTCGACGGCAGGTATCCTTAACAACTGCGAAAGCTTCCGGAAGAAGTTCATTCAGAATTTCTTCATTACGGTTATCGAGCTCTTCGCTGATTTTTTCTATTTCGTCGTAAAGAGAATATTTTTCATCGGCAGTCTGGACCTCCTGCAGCTTCTTTTTCAATTCGTCGAACTGAGTTCTGAGGTCCTGAGTCTCGTTTAAGAGTTTATTTTTAAATTCAACTGTTTTAGCCCGCAGCTGATCGTCCGAAAGGTTTTTAAGTACTTCGGAATGAGCATTTATTTCATCAACAACAGGCCACAAGTCCTTTGTTACACGTGCATTTTTATCGCCAAAGAGCTTCTTTAGCAGTGAATTAAACATTAATTTCTCCACATTTTCGGGTTACCAAGTTAAATAAAGAGGTTCTGAAATGCAATGAAAGTGCGGTATTCCCCCTCTTTGCAAAATTAATTTGCGGATTATAAACTCTTCTGTAATAAATGTTTCAGGATTTTTTTTGATTTACTTGCGATCCATATATGAGTGCGATTTAATTCATTATCTTTTATTTTAGACAGCATAACTTTCAGATTGATATGTGAAGAAAACCTTCTCCTTTTCAAAGGAATTTATAACGGGTATTATCAGGATAACTGAAGGGATAATTGATTCCGGAGAGTTTGAGAGGATAATAGAACGCCTTGAATCGGATGCCGCGAAGCATCATTTCGACCGGGCCGCTGAATTGAACCTTCTCAGAATTTTAAGTTCGATCTACGACAGAGTCTTCTTTTTTAATGACCTTATTAAATATCCTCATCACTCCGAGGTGGTTGCCTCGATAGCAGCTAACAGTAATTATCTCACCGATATTGTTTCAATAAATCCCGAGTACCTTTACCAGGTTTTTGACCAGGAGTATTTGAATCTGGAGATTGAAGATTCCCTGCTGATAAGAGAAATTTCAAGAAGTTTGGAGCGGCTGAAATCCCTGCAGGCAAAATTGAATTACCTGCGGCAATTCAAAAAAAGATATTTATTAAAAATCGGTCTGGCAGATATTCTGGGAATGATAGATATTCCAAAAGTCACATCTCAGCTCTCGGTACTTGCAAGGTCTTTAACTCTCTCTCTATTTGAGGTATGCTATCAGGAAATTGTGAAGAAATATAATCTGCAATCATTTATTAATTCTTCATACTCTCTCTGCTCCCTTGGAAAACTCGGGGGAAACGAACTGAACTTTAGTTCCGACGTGGATCTTCTCTTATTCTATGATGCAAATGAATTTTATGAGTCGATCAATAAAGAATATCAGGAAATACTTTCCGAAGCCGCACTACTATTCATTAAATCAGCGAGCGAGGTCTCCGATAAGGGATATATTTACAGAGTCGATTTCAGGTTAAGACCCGACGGAAGATACTCTCAGATCTGCAAATCGTTAACGGATTACACTAAGTATTACGAATTACGGGGCGAGGATTGGGAAAGGCAGATGCTGATTAAGCTCGATTTCGTTGGAGGATCCGAATCCCTCTTTAAAGCTTTCCGTGCTTTTGTTTCACCATTCATTTATCCTTCACATATCTCCTCTTCAGTGAAAGAGCGGATTCATAAAATGAAGAATAATATTGAAATGCAGAACCGGGGAATGGAAAATGTAAAATTATTCAGAGGCGGAATAAGAGATATAGAATTCTCAGTTCAGGCATTACAATTAATACACGGGGGTAAATTAACCCGATTAAAAACCGGGAACACTCTGGAAGCCATTACTCTCCTGAACCAGGAAAAATTATTGAGTAAAAAGGAAAAGAAGATTTTAACGGAGGCTTATTATTTCTACAGGCGTACCGAGCATTTTCTACAATTAATGAACGATACCCAGACCCATCTTTTACCCGACGACGAAAACCTCTTAAAGAAACTATCTCTTTTCAACGGATTCAAATCAGTAAAAGATTTCAAAGAGATTATGAATCATCACCGCAAAGCAGTTCGAGCGGTTTACGATTCAATACTCGAAACCGGTCCAGTGAAAAAATCCGCATCCGGCGGAATCAACTTCCGGGACAATGACCGGGCAAATAAAAATCTGGATTTTTTGAACAGGGGCACGGGCATATTCGGTCAAAAGGAATTTGACCAGAGAACATCGCAAATGTTCGATAATTTTAAGCCGGCTCTGATAAAATATTTAATGAAATCCGGCTTCCCAGATCGTGTACTTGATAACTTTGTTAAGATTGTGAGATCCATTTCAATTCCTTCTATCTGGTATAACGAATTCAGCGACAGGTTATTTCTCAATTCCATACTTACTCTCTGCGAATATTCTGACAAATCAGTGAGCCTGGTTGCTATCGACAAACTCTGCACAGAACTGTTATTAACAAGAAAAGTCTTCGTCAACTTAAGTGATGCCGAGCTGAACGAATTACCGATCAACCAGTTAATGCTGTATCTTTCCTCCCGTTTTACTCTCGGACTGATAAAAGCAGAATCTGTATCTAAATCACTTGCAGGATATCTGAGTAACCTGATAAGTACCCTATTTGATAAGTCGGGAATGAAATCCAGATTAGTTATAATCGGACTTGGAGGAATTGCATCCGGTTCAATTAGTTTTTCTTCCGATATCGATTTGATAATTGTATCCGAAACTGCAGATACAACCGATAAGGAAGAGAGGGAATTATTAAAAACTTTACAGGATCAGCTTCGGCCATTTTCCATCGACTTCAGGCTCCGGCCCGAAGGGAAGAGCTCCCAATTAATCTGGGGTATTCAGAAATTTGAAGAGTATATTAGAACACGCGCAAGAATCTGGGAATTCCAGGCGTTCTTAAAGATGAAATATATTGCGGGACGAGAGGATTTATTCGAGCGGATATCGGGAGAGATTATCAAATCAGCTTCCCGATTGGACAGAGAACCGGTTATTAAAGAGATCAAGCATATGGATAGGATGTTAGCCGGAGAGTTTATTAAGTTATCTACCGGTTCATTCAACATTAAAAAAGAAAGGGGCGGATTATCGACTATCGATTTTATTACAGACGCAATAACAATTACGAACAGCCGGTTATATCCGTTAGTATTTGGTAAAGAAAAGGGGACGGTATTCAAGATTTTAGTTAGAGGCGGATTTAAAGAGGCCGCTAAAATAATTGAGTCTAATTATAGATTTCTAAAATTCGTTGAATTCTCACTTCAGAATTTGTTTGACGTGAACAACAGTGTAATACCGGATTCACCTGATAAAAAATCGATACTGGAATTCTGGATCAGAAAAAAATTAAAAGTTGAGCTGAAAGATCAACTGAAAAAGATAACAAATGAGAATCGTGAATTATTTAAAAAATATACCGAATAAGTATTTGCGTATCGAAACAGTTACTCCGGTTATACTGTTGTTTTCTGTATTGATTATTTACCTGTTCACGCTGGCCCCCGGTGTAATTCAGATCGATTCAGGTGAACTCGCCGCAGTTCAGGCAACTCTCGGTATTGCTCATCCGACCGGATACCCTTTATTCACACTTGCCGGTTATCTTTTTTTACAAATACCGCTTCCTTTCTCTCCTATTTATCAATTAAATCTTCTTGCGGCTATCTGGTGCTCGCTCGGTATATTATTCATGTTCAAATCGGCTCTATCATTACAGTTGACCATCAATATAAATCCTGTACAAATCAAAAATAAATCCGGTACAAAGAAGAGTCTTGCCGATGCCGATGAAGGAACTAAGAAGAAGATTTCATATTTATCGGCGGCCGGCGGTATGTTTTTCCTGGCATTCTGCAAAACATTCTGGATGCAGTCAACTTCTGTGGAAGTATATTCACTTCAGATCTTTATATTCAGTCTAATATTTTATTTCTCGCTCCGGAGTTCGGAATCAAGGAGGAACACGGTTTTTCTATGGTTCGGCACCGGTATCGCCATTGCTTTAGGATTTGCGAACCACATGACCACTCTATTAGTACTACCATTTGCGGCAATTCTTTACTTTTCGAGAGAGGGATTCGGTTCATCTTCATTAAAAAAAATTATGGTAACAGCAGTTGTAGCTCTACCGGTGCTGTTTCTACTTTATCTTTATCTCCCGCTCAGGGCTTCTTCTAATCCGCAAATAAACTGGGGGGATCCTGTAAACTTTGAGAATTTCTTCAGACATATTACAGGAAAACAGTATCAGGTCTGGCTTTTTTCATCAATTGATTCGGCGGTTAAACAATTAAAGTATTTTGCCGAGAATCTGCCTGCAGAGTTCACCTGGCCAGGATTGATTCTTGCACTTGTAGGACTATTCTCAATTTACAGGAGTAACATTAGAATATTCTGGTTGCTGTCCATTTCTTTTATTTCAGCATTGTTGTACGCGATCAATTATGATATAGCAGATATCGATTCATATTTTCTTCTTAACTATATACTGATAGCAATATTTATTACGAACGGCCTGTACCTTATTCAACTTCTGCTGGTGAATAAATATAATTCGATGAAGAGGATAGTACTTTTCCTTCCTTTAATCTCGCTATTCCCGTTACTGATAAACTTCAGCAAAGTTGATCAAAGCGATCAGCATACATTTGACGATTATACTAAATCGATCCTGAATAACGTTGAAAAGGATGCAATAATATTCTCCTATCAGTGGGATTATTTTATTTCAGCATCTTACTATTATCAATTTGTTGAGAAGTTAAGAAACGATGTTATTATAGTAGATAAAGAATTACTACGCAGGTCCTGGTATTTCAATCAATTAAGAAATATCTATCCGGATCTTTTTGATGGAATGGAGGAGGATATTACTCAATTTCTTAAAGTGCTGAAGCCTTTTGAGGATGGTGATGGTTTCGATCCAAATCAGCTCGAATTGAATTACAGGAATATCATGAAAAGATTAGTTGAAACAAATGAAGAAAGGGATTTTTACATCGGACTGGAATTATTCAGCAATGAAATGCAGCGCGGCGAATATTCATTACCGGAGGGTTATAATCTGGTTCCTCATCTGTTTTTATTTAAGGCAACAAAGAGTAATGAATATATAGATGCACCCGATGCTGATTTTAAAATCCGGTTCCCGCAAAACAAAAACCGTTACAACGGATTCATCGAGGAAACGATCGGGAGAATGTTGAGTTACAGAATATTATACGAGATAAGCTGGAACAGGAATAATAAAGCGATAGGGTATTATAAAAAAATCCGGGAGGATCTTCCCGGATTTCAAATTCCGCCACAGGTTTTGGAGCGGATTCAACAGATAATGAAGGATTAATTTAATTCCTCCATCAATTCTTCTTTAACATCACTTCTTACTTCACGTTCTGCAAGAAACGACTGAAGAATTACATCCACCTGCTGAATCAATTTTTTCTTATAGTATTTAGGAGCATAGATCGATCCGTCGAGCATATAAAGCCGTTTGGTCGGTTGGTCGTAAAATGTATAATTAATGAAAGGTCCACCCATCGAGCCGTCATTCATCCGCCAGAGACCCTGAGTCATAAGAGCGTAACGGTTAAGGAAGTTAACTTCAAGCGTTGTTTTATAGTCGTCCGAAATCTCCACATAACTTTCATCATCGGAACTACGGTAGTACTTTTCGGACAGCCGGTTTCTAATCGAGTAAATTGAATCCCGGTTAAGCATCGCGGGTGAAGCGTTTTCAATCCAGTGGACAAAGATCCAGCGTTCCATATCGGTCCCTGGAGATCTGCGGAGCCACACAAAATTATCTTCCGGCTTATCGAGAGCAAGATAGTAATCGGATTGAACGTAAATCATCCATCCGTAATTTTTTAAAAATCCTGCTTCAATATCCTTCCTTTCGAACTTTTCGTTATAGAGACTCTGGAACAGTCTTTTATCGGAAACTTTCTGGAAGTGATGGAGGAGGTTTTCATGTTCATTTAATATGCTTTCATTCAACTTCTCGATTGTCGGCGCGGTGAGAATCATAAGTAGCTGATTCCTGGCCCAGAGATCATGTTTGTTTATAACCGAAATAGAATCGGAATTAATTAGTTTTTTAACATCCGGACTTAACATACCATTAATATACTTTGAAGTTTCGGTTCCGGAATTTAATGGGGCGAGTATTATAATATTCTTTTTATTCCGGTACTTCTCAATCTCATAAATCTCTTTTCGCGTAAGGTAAAAGAGGTTTTCCGGCTGCGGTGTATAAATTACTTTGCCGAAAACTGTAAGTAAGGAACTTTCAAGTTCATAAAACTCCGATGAATCGGCAAAGACAATTATCTCGTCTTCATTTCCCACGGCAGATTTGAGTGATTGGTCGCATGAGACAAAAAGTGTTGTTGTGATTACTAATAAGAATAATATTTTAACTGAAATAATATTCATCCGGTTTGGGTTTTCTTTTTTCATAGAATAAGATTTTTGTTGTTTATACAAAAACTATAATTTTTTGTTTCACATCAGTTAGGAACATTCGGCAGAACCAGAGCCAGGTCGGGAAGTAATAGAGCATATAATATCCACATCGTAATCCCAATGGAGACCGGAATTGTAAGATTATCATCTGCCCATCCGGTTGATATGTTTTCCGCGACAGCACCTACACCTACGGCAATAACGGCAATAACAAATTCAGTAAAATTCCCTTCTATTTTCGGTGTAAATAAAATAACTACAATAGAGAAGATAAAGAATGCAATAGTCCCTTCCAGGCTTTTAAGCAGAAACTGAGTCTGCCCGAATTTTCTGCCGATAAGAGCAGCGGCAATATCACCGATAATAAGCACCGCAAAACCTGTTACTGCAAACACCTTAGGGAAAATCGCGATAACAAGGAC
>CAZHHG010000038.1:0-25418 GCA_964532065.1 uncultured Melioribacter sp. | reverse complement strand
ATTATGAATATAAGTCGGGTGGTTTATGACCAAAGCTGACATTGTGGAAAAAATTGCCGAAGGAATCGGGCTTACCAAACTTGAAACCGAAGCCATTGTTGAAGGCTTTCTCAATACTGTTATTCAGGCTTTGAGAGAAGGTAAGGGAATTGAAATAAGAGGATTCGGCAGTTATAAAGTTAAGAAGAAAAATGCCAGGTATGCCCGTAACCCGAGAACAGGTGAAAAAGTATATGTTGGCGATCACTATGTCCCTGTCTTTAAATTCTCAAAGGATTTTAAAAGTGCTGTCGATTCCGGAATGAAAGAGTTGAGTATAGAACAGGAAAGCTAGAATATTGAATATGACTACATCCCCAGAAAAAATAAATTGTTCGGTTTGCGGCGAAGAAGTTGATATAAATGATAACTTCTGTTCAAGCTGTGGTGCTGTCCTGAAGAAAAAGAACACCTCGGATTCCACAAAGGACGTAAAGCGAGTTGAAAGTAAAAGCAAAGATTTGAAAAACGGGAATTCACCAGGCAGAAAATCGAAAGATAATCCTGAGAAAAATAATCCCGACGTGAAGAAGATCTCTTTTGTAAAACTTTTCTATGTCGCTTTTTTCCTTTTGATTGTTGGAATGGTAATAATCTTTTCTTCCGGCGTTTTTGATAACGGAGGATCCGTTTCTTCTTCTGCTCAAAATACTAATGATGCCCATAGCGGCGTTGATCTCCAGTATATTGAAAGAATAAATTCACTTGAAGAGGAATTAAAAGTAAACCCGGATAAATCGAAACTGCTTGAACTTGCACACCTTTTGAACGACTCCGGCTTAAAGCCAAGAGCTATAGAAAAATATCAGGAATATCTTAAGATAGACCCTAAAAATGCAGACGCTCTGGTTGATATGGGTGTCTGTTATTATGATCTTGGGAAATATGATGATGCCCTGAACTACATGAAAGAAGCACTCAAATTTCAACCGAATCATCAGATTGCTCACTTGAATATTGGCATCGTTTCTTTATCGGCAGGCATGCACGATGAAGCAGTTGATTGGTGGAAGAAGGCGGTAGCCATTAATCCTAATAGTGATGTCGGTAAACGGGCACAGGAATTAATTAATTCACACTAATGGAGGTACAACATGCCTTGCGGCAGAAAAAGAAAACGCCATAAAATGGCAACACACAAACGGAAAAAACGTTTGCGTAAAAATCGTCACAAAAAGAAATTGAGATAGTATTTCGTTAAGCCACCTTAGCTCAGCTGGTAGAGCAGCTCATTCGTAATGAGCGGGTCGTAGGTTCGAGTCCTATAGGTGGCTCTCAATTCTTCGCATCTATTAAATTAAGATTAATCATCCAGCCAAATTCCAACTCCGGTATTAAATTCCATAACGAATTTTCAATTCAGTAAAACCTTTATAAAAGGAAACCGTTAAACGCTCTCTAACCGGTTTTCTCCCGCTTACTTGCGTTAAGTCAAATTCGTGATCTTTTTGGATTTTTTATAAAAAAAATCTTGACAATCCCATGCAAAATCAGTTATTTTGCATGCAAGTGGGTAATAGTGTTTAATTTTCCCAAAGAGTGGTGGAGAATGTTTTTAGGAAGCTTTAAATACTCGGTCGATTCTAAAGGGCGGATCAGCATCCCTGCTCGGTTCCGTAAATACGTAACTCAGGAAGCGAATGATACATTTATCATTACAAGGGGTATTGTTCAGTGTATCGATATCTATCCGCAGGATTCCTGGAAAAATGAAGTACTCGTTAGGATAAATCAACTCGACGATTTTGATCCGGATGAGTCGGCTTTTAAAAGGATGTTGCTTGAATTAGCTGCTGAAGATAAGCTCGATTCGCAGGCACGTCTTCTTGTTCCAAAAAACCTTCTCGAGTTTGCAGGTATCGACAAGGATGTACTTATCCTTGGTCAGAATAAAAAAATCGAAATCTGGAATCCCGCGGTTTATGAATCGCATAAAAAGGAAAATTTAAAACCGTTTGCTGAAATCGCTAAACAGGTGATGCAGAAAAAACCGAAATGAATCAACATGTGCCGGTTCTCTTAAAAGAGAGCGTTGATTTATTAGTTGGTAGTACTCAAGGAATTTATTTCGACGGCACAATAGGTTTTGGCGGGCACTCTACTGAAATACTGAATCGGCTTCACAAAAAAGGAAAACTTGTTGCAACGGATAAAGATTTTGAAGCGTTTGGTTTTTGTAAAGAAAAATTCAAGAACGACAAACGCATCACTATCTACAATACAGGTTTTTCCGATATCGATACAATATCAAAAATTGAGTTCATTGAAAAATTTGACGGCATCTTTGTAGATCTAGGGGTTTCTTCCTATCAGCTCGATAACATCGAATCGGGCTTTACTTTTAGAGAAGATGCACCCCTTGATCTAAGGATGAATAAAAACGCAGGATCTCCTGCTTCAGACGTCCTGAATAATTTATCTCAGGAACTCATTTCACAAATTATCTGGAATTACGGTGAGGAAAAACTTGCCCGTAAAATAGCCCGGCTCATTTCGGAAGAACGGGAAAAACAAAAATTCGAATCTACTCTTCAACTGCGAAAAATAATTGAAAAGATTGTACCCGAAAGATTTCAATCAAAAACTTTATCCAGGGTTTTTCAGGCCCTTAGAATCTATGTGAATAATGAATTGGAGGAATTGAAAATATTTTTAGATAAAGCTGTCAACCTTTTGAATATTAACGGGAATATAGTTGTGCTTACATATCATTCCCTCGAAGACAGAATTGTTAAAGAAAAATTTAAGTACGAAAGCCTTGAATGCATTTGTCCGCCCGGCACTCCGGTCTGCATCTGCGGAAAGGTAAAAAGATTAAAAATTGTTAATACAAAACCAATACTACCTGGCGAAAACGAAATCAAAGAAAATAAAAGATCAAGAAGTGCAAAACTGAGAGCCGCTGTTAGGATTTGATATGAAAGGATCTTCACTGAAAATTTTTATTGTCGTTATAATAGCCGCTGCGGTTGCTCTTTTTATTTATGTGGCTTCTCTCACTGAAATAAAAAATATGAACAGGGAAAGGCTGAATAAAAATGAGTCCCTTGCCGAAAAGAAAAATAGAATTCAATCTTTGTTTGTCGAGATCCAAAAACTTTCAGCCGAGGACAGAATTGTAAAATTTGCGATTGATTCCCTTGGGATGCAGCGGCCTTTTGAAAATCTTGAATCAATCATTGTATCGAAAGAACAGATTAATCAGGTAGAAAAAATAACAAACGGAAAATATGATTAATAAGAGAGCCCTGATAATTACTTTTCTTCTGCTATTTGTTTTCATTGCACTTACCGCAAGACTCTATATTATTCAAATCTCGGGAAATGAATACTATTCTCTTATCGCAGGGAGACAGCAGAATAAACCGCAAACAGTGAAAGCCGGTAGAGGTACTATTGCCGATAGAAACGGTGAAGTACTCTCTTATACAAGTGATAATATTTCCTTCTTCGTCGATACCCGTATGATCGATTCTCAAAAAGCTGATTCTGTTGCATCTCTTTTCTCCGGATTGTTCGGAAAAAATAAAAAACACTATCTCGAGCTGATCGAAAACGGGTTTAGAAATGTCTGCCTCGAAAAAAAAGTCCCGATGGAAAAAGCACTTCAACTTAAGAAAGTTGTAATAGATGGTTTGTTTTATGAAGAGGATTTCTCAAGAGTATATCCCTACGGAAGCCTTGCTTCGCATCTTCTCGGATATGTTGATAAGAAAATGACCGGTGTGGACGGTGTTGAAAAAGTTTATAATGAAAAACTAACCGGTACCGACGGATACTATGTTTTTGAAAAAGATGTGCTCGGACGGATTGTCTCCGTAAATGAAAACGAATCCCGATCCCCTTCGGCTGGAAATAATATCACTCTTACTATAAACAAAACTTATCAGCAGATTCTCGAAGAGGAATTATCAAAAGGATTGGAGAAATATGAAGGCGAATCCGCTGTCGGAATTATTATGAATCCTGATACCGGCGAAATACTTGCTTTGTCTAATTCTCCGGACTTCGATCCTGCTAACTACGAAATATTCCCGGATCAGGTTAGAAGAAACAGGCTCCTCACAGATACTTATGAACCCGGCTCTACAATGAAATCAATCTCGATGTCAATCCTGTTTGAACAGAAACTGGCAAAGACAGACGAGATAATCGACACGGAAAACGGGACCTATTATTTCAAGGGAGTAAAAATATCCGACACGCATCCGCATACAAGTCTTACTGTCCGCGAAATCCTTGAACAATCGAGTAATGTTGGAATGGCCAAGCTTTCGCACCGTATCCCGGACGATTTGTTTTATAAATTTTTAAGGGATTTCGGATTTGGCAATCCTACTTCAATCGACCTTCCGGGAGAAGCCTCAGGACTTCTTAAAAAACCGAATAGTTTCTCGGCTGTTACCAAACCTTTTCTTTCGTACGGTTATGAAATTGCGGTTACACCTCTTCAGATGATCGCAGCATTCAGTTCTTTAATTAATGGCGGAATTCTTTATCAGCCGTATGTGATGAAATCGGTTTCGGATCATAACGGTAATATTATTGAGGAAACACATCCGGTAAAAATCAGAAATGTTATCAGTAAAGAAACTTCGGATTTAATCAGGGAATTAATGGTTGGTGTTGTTGAACAAGGAACAGGAACACCTGCACAACTTGATGATGTTGTTGTTGGAGGTAAAACTGGCACAGCGCAATTGCTGATTGATAATTCCTACTCAAGGAAAAAACATAATTCCTCTTTTATCGGATTCCTTCCGGCGGATAATCCCAAAATTGTGTGCCTCATTCTCGTCAATGCCCCGCAGGTAGGTAAGTACGGCGGACTTGTTGCCGCCCCTATATTTAAGGAAGTTGCAAGAAAAATAGTTGATGCGGATCTGACTCTTGTACCTGAGAAGAAATTGATTAAACGGAATAAAAGTATTGCCGATAAATTTATTGCTGATCTTAAGACATCCCCGGTTTCCACATCTAAAAGCTATCTGAATATTTCCGCAAACAATAGAAACCGGACAACCGTCAGGAGAATATTTAATGAATCAAGAACGACAATGCCTGATCTTAAAAATCGTTCACTAAGGGATGCCATCGCTCAACTGAACGAACTCGGCCTCGATTACAAAATCTCGGGTTTCGGGAAAGTTGTTGAACAGAGCATCGAACCGGGCGTTCCGTTTTCAGCCGGTGATACTTGCTTAATTAAATGTGAACCGGTAATTAAATTGAACAATAACAGAATTAATTGATGAAATTATCTGAACTGCTAAATAAGGTTAAGGTTATTCAGGTCTCGGGTAAAGCTGAATTAAAGGAAATTGACTCCCTCTCAATTGATTCAAGAACTATCGATAATAAAACTCTTTTCTTTGCAATTGAGGGATTTAAAACAGACGGACATAAATTTATAGCCGATGTAATTAGCCGCGGAGCGGCAGCGGTTGTTCTAAGCAAACCCGGGACGGTACCGGATCAGATCTTTGCACATTCCGGTTGTGTTAAAATTGTTGTTGATGATACAAGAATCTCGTTGGCGCAGTTTGCCAGTCAGTTTTATAACGAACCCTCCCGTAAATTGAAACTGATCGGGATTACCGGAACAAAGGGAAAAACAACCACGGCTTTCTATATTAAGAGTGTATTTGATTATGCCGGATTCAATTCCGGCCTCATAGGAACAATTGCGAATTACATCGGAAGCAGTGAAGTTAAGACACTACTTACAACACCCCAATCGAATGATATTAATTTCCTGCTTAATGAAATGGTCAAAATCGGTTTAACACATTGTGCAATGGAAGTTTCCTCGCATGCCCTTCATCTGCACCGGGCCGATTGTCTGAAATTTTATGCGGGAATCTTTACAAATATTACTTCCGATCATATGGACTATCATAAAACGGAGGAACATTACCTCAATTCAAAAAAAATACTTTTTGATATGATCGGTCCCGATGGATATGTGATTTATAATCTGGATGATCCTAAATCGAAGCTGCTTGTTAAAGATTCCAGAGCCGAAAAATTCTCCTACGGTACTTCCGCCAAAGCTGCTTTTAAAATCAACGGAATTGAATTTGATCTCGATGGAACAACATTCAGCATTACATATAAAGGAAAGGAATATAATCTTTCAACGAAACTTGCGGGACATTTTAATGCATACAATGCCGCTTCGGCATTCGCGGTTGCTGTAATCGATGGAATCGATCCTCTTACAGCTGCTGAAGGAATCAGAGCGGCTAAACAGGTCCCGGGCAGATTTGAAATCGTATCAAGAAAAAATAAAAAAGTGATAATCGATTATTCTCATACATCGGATAGTCTTAAACAGGCGCTTATTGCAGTTCATCATATCGTTAAGAATGAACGGCCGGTCTATACCGTATTCGGTTGCGGCGGGGATAGGGATAGAACTAAAAGACCGGTTATGGGAGAGATTGCGTCTTCAATGAGCGACCGCGTCTATATCACTTCGGATAATCCCAGAACCGAAGATCCGTACCTTATTATTGATGAGATTCAGTCGGGAATTAAAAATAATAATTACAGAATAATAGAAAACAGGGAAGAAGCAATACAAGCTGCGGTTTTTGAGAGCGAGGATAATGCTGTTATTCTGGTTGCCGGAAAAGGACATGAAAATTATCAGGAAATAAACGGAGTAAGGAAACATTTCTCCGATAAAGAAATTTCAGAAAAATATCTGGACGAATGGGCAAAATAACAATTACAATCGAGGACCTTTTTAATCTGCCGACGGCGGTTATTTATAATCCTGATACTTACAGGCCGGCAAGATCAATTCAAATTGACTCCCGCAAAATCCTGAAGGGCTCCCTCTTTGTTGCCATAAAAGGGGAAAAGTACGACGGACACAATTTTATTTCGGAGGCAGTTAAAAAAGGGGCCGGCTCAGTATTAATAAACAAAAAGAAATATGACAAATTCCGATTGTTGAATATCCCTGTAATTACAGTCGAAGATACAGTTAAAGCACTTGGCGACCTTGCTGCTGTATGGAGAGACAAACTGAATGCTAAAGTTATCTCAATAACAGGCAGTACCGGCAAAACTACAACTAAGGAAATCACAGCCGCTCTTCTAAGCGAAAAATATAAAGTTGTTAAAACCGAAGCGAATAATAATAACCATATCGGTGTCCCTCTTACAATCTTATCTGCTGATGAAAATTGTCAAATGCTGATACTGGAGCAGGGAACAAATCATATCGGCGAGATTCCATATTCCGCAAAAATTTCCCGGCCCGATATTTCTCTTATAACCAATATCGGCGATTCGCATCTAGAGTTTCTGAAAAACAAAAAAATGATCTACAGGGAAAAATCTGCACTGTTTGACGAGACTGCGAAAAAAGGCGGAATAATCCTTGCAAACACAGATGATCCGGTCATCGCCTCGAATATTAATAAGTACGCTAATGTGATTACATATGGTTTCAACAAAAAACCATACCTGAAAGGAAAATTACTTGGTTTTACGGACGACGGTAGAACTAAAATAGAGATTGATAAAACTTCAGGAACTATCACATTGCCGATTTACGGGCAATCGAACGCAGCTAATTTTCTGGCTGCAGCTGCAATTGCAAAACAACTTGGACTTTCGGGTAAACTCATTAAGAAGGGTGCGGAAAAATTAACTCCCGTTCACGGCCGACTCGACGTTAAAAAATTTCATAAAACTGTTCTGATTGATGATACTTATAACTCCAGTCCGGCTTCTGTTGCAGCAGCCTACGATCTGGTCAAACGGATCAGAAATTTTAAATTAAAAATCGTTGTACTTGGGGACATTTTCGAATTAGGCAGACAATCTGAAAAAATTCATAAAGAACTGGCAAAAGTTTTTACATACGACAAAAACCTGTTCGTCTTAACTGTTGGTAAGGCAATGGGAAGTCTGACAGATCAACTAAGGAAGAGAAACATTAAATCAATTCACTTCCATTTACGCGAGGCACTTTCACTCTACCTGAAATATGAGGAGATAGATAATTCGGTAATTCTGGTTAAAGGCTCGCGCGGTATGAAAATGGAAGAATTCGTAAACATTCTGGAGAAAAGGTTTGAATAATGTTCTACTATCTATTTGATTACATTAACGAAAAATTTAATCCGCCCGGATTCGATCTGTTCCGGTTTCTTACTTTCCGGTCAGCACTCGCGGCAATTACCGCTTTGATTTTGTCTTTCTATATCGGACCAAGAATAATTGCAAAATTAAAAGCAAGACAGGTAGACCAGCCGATTCGCGAAGAAGGACCAGCTACTCATAAGAAAAAAGCAGGGACTCCGACGATGGGCGGATTGATTATACTCATCTCTGTTGTTCTTCCGGTATTACTCTGGAGTGATATTAAAAGCATTTTTATTCTGCTGGTACTCTTCGCCACAGTTGTTCTCGGAATTGTCGGATTTCTGGATGACTATCTTAAAGTTGTGAAAAAACTTCCGCAGGGATTGATTGCCCGCTATAAATTGATCGGGCAGGTCTTTGTCGGACTTGTAGTTGGATTAGCAGTCTACTATTTGCCGGAGTTCTCGAACTATAATACTCAAACGACATTGCCCTTTTTCAAAAATCTTAACTGGGATTTTTCATACCTCTACATACCATGGGTCATTTTCATTATTACCGCCACCTCTAATGCCGTTAATCTTACTGACGGTCTTGATGGTCTTGCAATAGGAACGATGATAATTGTTATGCTCGCTCTAGCCATAATTTCATATATGACAGGCAATGTTATTTATGCTGACTACCTGAATATTTTTTACATATCCGGAAGCGGTGAACTTACAGTTTTTATTGCTGCTCTGATAGGTGCGGGACTCGGATTTCTCTGGTTCAATTTTTATCCGGCTCAGATTTTTATGGGCGATACCGGATCGCTTGCGCTCGGTGGTGCTTTCGGTGTGATTATGATTGTAATTAAGAAGGATCTTCTTATCCCGATCCTCGGAGGTATCTATTTTGCTGAAACCCTCTCTGTTATTATTCAGCGCCTATACTTCAAATATACCAAACGTAAATACGGAGAAGGCAGAAGAGTCTTTAAGATGGCACCGATTCATCACCATTTTGAAAAACTCGATTGGGCTGAACCCAAAATTGTTGTCAGGTTCTATATCATTACTATCATTTTAACAATTATCAGTCTCGCTTCATTTAAGATAAGGTAATGGAAATAAAGGGGAAGAAAATATCGATTATCGGAGCTGTAAGAAGCGGTATCGGAGCGGCTCGACTCTCAAAAAAACTCGGCGCAGTTCCGTTTGTAAGTGATTCTGGTAACGAGGAAAAATTGAAATCATCAGTCGCCCTCTTTGAATCGGAAGGAATTGATTTTGAGCTTGGCGGTCATTCGGAAAGAGTTTATGAATGTGATCTAATGATTACAAGCCCGGGTGTTCCCACTGATTCGGAAGTACTGAAAACCGCGGCTGCAAAGAAAATAAAAATTATAAGCGAAGTTGAATTTGCTTCATGGTTCTGTAAAGGCGGAATTATTGCTATTACCGGTACAAATGGAAAAACTACTACAACGGCACTTATGAATCATACGCTGAACGAATGCGGAATCAAATCTTATTCAGCCGGAAATATCGGCAATGCCTTTTCCGAAATTGTTCTGGATGTTAAAGAGGATCAATTTGTTTCGCTCGAAACTTCAAGTTTCCAGCTCGACTTTACAGAAAAATTCAAACCCTTTTTCTCGGTCGTTCTCAATATTACACCCGACCATCTGGACCGGTATCAGAATAAACTGGAAAACTACATCGCTTCTAAAATAAAAATCTCTGCTAATCAGGATGAATCGGATTTCTTTCTGTTTAATGCCGACGATCTTAACACATCAATTACCTTGCAGAATAAGCGTGTTCAGAAATTAAGTTTTTCTCTTCATAAGGAAGTTCCCGCTGGTGCTTTTGTAAGAAAAGGTAAGATGTTCTTTGCCTGGTTCGGTGCTCTTGAAGAAGTTTGCCCGGTTACTGATCTTTTTATAAAAGGAGAACACAATGTTGCTAATGCTCTGGCGGTTCTGGCGGTTGCCAAAACTTTAAACCTGCCTAACATGAAAATCCGCAGCGCATTTAAGTCGTTCCATGGTGTCGAGCACAGAATAGAATTTGTTCGCGAACTAAACGGTGTTGAATATTATAATGATTCCAAAGCTACTAATGTAGATTCTGTGGTGGTTGCGCTTAAGAGTTTTGAAAAACCGGTCTACCTGATACTCGGAGGTAAAGATAAAGGGAACGACTATTCACAGATTGAATCACTTGTGCGCAGCAATGTTAAAAAAATCTATGCGATCGGTGTCTCGGCTGAAAAAGTTAAAAGTTTTTTTGAATCAATTGTTGAAACGGAAATTAAAAACTCTCTCGAGGAATGTGTTGAATCGGCTATGCTTCAGGCTTTACCCGGTTCTGTAGTTCTATTATCCCCGGCATGCGCCAGTTTCGATATGTTCACAGATTATGAACACAGAGGAAGAGTTTTCAAAAAGGCGGTTAATAATCTATAATATGAAAGGTCTTGTAAAAATATTCATTCTGCTTGTGGTGGCTTTTATGCTTCTCGGCGCAATTATGGTCTTTACTGCCAGCAGTACATACAGTATCTCGAAATTCAATAACATTTATTTCCTTTTCAAATCTCATCTTTGGAAAGTTATTGCAGCAGGATTTCTATTCTGGGTCTTTGCCCAGATTCCATATGACAACTACCGCAAATACAGCAAGCATCTTCTTATCGGTGTTATTGTTCTGTTAGTATTTACATTTTTGTTTGCACCTAAAGTGAAGGGTGCTTCGAGATGGATCGACCTCGGTTTTATTCAGTTCCAGCCTTCGGAAGCGGCAAAACTGATTCTGATTATGCACCTGGCGGTTATGATTGAAAAGTTCGATCAGAAAATTTCCGAGTTCAAAGGCGGATTTGTTTTCCCGCTTATCTGGATTATAGTTGTAAGCGGACTGATTCTCGTACAGCCGAATGTTAGTACAAGTCTGATAATTGCCGCAACGGGATTCACTATGCTTTATATCGGCGGCGCAAGATTTAAGCATATTGGATTTACTTTCCTTTCAGTTTTCGGAATTGCTTCAATCGGAATTATGATATTCAAACACTCTCGCGAAAGAGTCTTAACTTTTATAAACAGTTTATCCTCCGGCGGCGATATTAATATTCAGGTTACCCAGGCAAAAATTGCGCTCGGCAGCGGTGGATGGTTCGGACTCGGATTAGGACACAGCAGGCAGAGCGATCTTTTTCTTCCTGAATCTTACGGCGATTTTATTTTTTCCATCCTCGGAGAGGAAATGGGTTTTGTCGGAACCGTTACGGTTCTCTTCTTCTATCTTGTTCTTTTTATAATATGTCTGATAATCGCTAAGAAATCTCAGGATCGATTTGGACAGCTCCTTGTATTCGGACTCGGTTTCAACATAATTCTAAGTGCATTTATAAATGCCGGAGTGGTAACCGGTATACTTCCAACAACAGGAATTACACTTCCTTTTATAAGCTTCGGCGGAACGTCGATTATTCTTTTTGCAGTATCAACCGGAATTATTGTAAATGTTGCCCGCCAGTCGATGGCAACAGAAGAATTAAGGATTGCGCAGGTAGGATGAGCCGGACAAGTATATATCGTTTTCTTTTTGCGGGCGGCGGAACCGGGGGACATCTCTATCCTGCTCTTGCCGTTGCTCAGCAGATTAAGCTTATGAAACCGGAAGCCGAAATTTTATTTGTCGGGACCTCAGATAAAATTGAATCTCGTGTGGTTCCGGAGTACGGATTTAATTTTAAGTCGATCTGGATAAGCGGATTTTCACGTAAGCTTACATTAGCAAATATTCTTTTCCCGCTTAAATTGTTCGTCTCAATGATTCAATCGCTTCTGATCTCATTGAAATTTAGGCCGAGAGTTGCAATCGGATCCGGCGCGTATGTTTCCGGCCCTGCTGTCTGGGGCGCTTCTGTTCTCGGATCCAAAATTGTTCTGCTTGAACAGAATAGCTATCCCGGCGTTACTAACAGGCTGCTTGAAAAGAAAGCTGATGAGATTCATATAACATTTGAAGAATCGAAAAAATATTTCCGCGACCAGCAGAAATTAAAACTGAGCGGTAATCCGGTAAGATTGAATCTGAAGTTGATTCCAAAATCCGATGCATTGAAAAAATTCAGTCTTCAGACCGGTAAAAAAACAGTTCTGGTTATAGGGGGAAGCGGGGGCGCCCGCGATATTAACGAAGCTGTAGCTCTCTCTGTTAATGACCTGATTAGTAAAAATATTCAGCTGATTTGGCAGACGGGTCCATTCTACTATGAGCAGTATAAAAAATTTGAAGGGAATGATGTAAAGGTAATGAAGTTTATTGATGATATGTCGGCGGCCTACTCAGCGTGCGACCTGCTTATCGCAAGAGCAGGTGCAACGACTATAACCGAAGTATCGTTTCTCGGTATTCCTGTAATCTTTATTCCATCTTCTCATGTTGCGGCCGATCATCAGTTCAAAAATGCAAAAACAATAAGTGATGCATCTGCTGCGATTATGATTGAAGATAAAAATCTGAAATCTGAACTCACTCCCCGAATTATTGAGTTGATCTCGGATGAAATGAAATTGAATTCACTAAGGGAAAATATTAAGGCTTTCGCAAAACCGGAAGCCGTTAAAATAATTGCCGGCAGCATTATTAAAATGGCCGAAAGTATATAAGGGTTTTTTATCATGATGATGCAAACAGTTAAGAATGTACACTTCATCGGCATCGGCGGTATTGGAATGAGCGGTATTGCCGAGATCCTATTGAGCCAGGGATTCACCATTACGGGATCCGACCTCAATAAAACCGAAGTGACCGACCGGCTCGAAAGCCTTGGCATTAAGATCTACGAAGGTCATTCTTCCGAAAATCTGACGCAGGCCGATGTTGTGGTCTATTCTTCGGCTGTTAATCTGGATAATCCGGAAGTTAAAGCTGCTATCGAAAGAAAAATCCCGGTAATTAAACGTTCCGAAATGTTAGCCGAATGTATGCGTATGAAATATGGTATCGGTATTGCCGGTACTCACGGAAAAACAACTACTACTTCTATGGTCGGACTCGTTCTTACAGAAGCGGCTATCGATCCTACGATAATTGTAGGCGGTAAACTGAGCAGTCTCGGCGGAACCAATGCCCGCCTTGGCAAAGGAGATTACATTGTTGTTGAAGCAGATGAATTCGACAGGACTTTTCTGAAACTTACACCTGTAATTGCGGCGCTTACAACTCTTGAAAAAGAACATCTGGATACCTACAAGGACCTGGAGGATATAAAATCGGCATTCATTGAGTTTGCCAATAAAGTTCCTTTCTTCGGATTTGTTGTTCTTTGTCTGGATGAACCTGCTCTTCAGGATATTATTCCGCTGATAAACAAGAAAATATTTACTTATGGACTTACACCTCAGGCGGATGTTCGCGCTGTTGATATTATCCATAAAGAAAATTCATCGGAATATACTCTTATATATAAAGGTAAAGAACTCGGTAGAATTAAATTGAATATCCCGGGACTTCATAATGTCCGTAATTCCCTTGTAGCAGTAACAATAGCACATGAAATGGGAGTTGATTTCAGTGTTATTCAGAAAGCACTCGGTTCTTTCACCGGGGTTTACAGACGTTTCGAAAAAAAGTATGATAACGAGATTATGGTTATTGATGATTATGGACATCATCCAACCGAAATCAACGTTACTCTCGACGGCATCAGAAGGGGATGGAACAGAAGACTGGTCGCTGTTTTCCAGCCGCATCTCTTTTCTAGGACAAGAGATTTTTATTACGAATTCGGCAGATCGTTTCTTAATTCGGATATTTTTATTTGTACTGATGTTTACCCGGCTAGAGAAAAACCGATTGAGGGAATTACCGGTCAGCTTATTGCGGACACTGCGAAAAAATTCGGTCATAAAAATGTTTACTACGAACCCGATAAAACCAAAATACCTGAATTGCTTAAGAAGATTTACAGAAAAGATGATATCGTAATTACACTTGGCGCCGGTGATATCTGGAAATTCGGCGAAAAATTTATCGATCTGATTAAAACAAAAAAGTAGATGACTAAAAAACAAAAAATATTCAATCTCTCTCTTCTGTTTGTAATGCTCGGACTGGTAATCTATTTATCGTTATCACTGAATAAAAAGGAGAATGATAGAGTAGATGTAATTTCACTCGAAGGGAATATTCATCTATCAAAGGAACAATATTTTGAATTCGCCAATATCCTCGACCGGAATCAGTACTCCGGACTAACAACGGAAATAATAAAGGACAGACTGCGCAAGCACCCTTATGTTGCTAATCTCGATGTCCGGTACGACGGAAGCGGAAAAGTTTCAGTCAAATTGATTGAAAAAAATTTTGAATCGATTCTTCTCAACGGGGATAAACAATTTCTGGTTACCGATAATCTCCAGATTTTGCCGATGCTTCCGAAAACCCGTAGGATCGATTACCCGGTAATTATTAATCCGGTCATTAATGATCTTGTATCGATGAAATACTATAAGAATAATGAAGATATTCTTACAGCGTCAAAAATAATAAGTGCCGTCAAATTGATTAACCCGGAACTGTACGACGGGCTCTCCTCCGTCGATATGCAGACGGGCGGAGACATTATGCTTGAATTCTCTTTTATCAATTATCCGGTGATAATTGGAAGAGGAAGCGAAATAAGAAGAACAATTTATTTTAATAATCTATGGACTTATCTGAAAGGGAAAGAGATAAATAACATAATGAAATATGTCGATTTGAGATATGGAGGACATGTCTATCTGGGCATACGGGAAACCTCAAACGAGGGGGATAAAACATCATGAAGAAAAATATAATTGCAGGGCTCGATCTTGGTACAACAAAAGTATGTGCGGTAATTGCCGAAAAGGCGGAGAACACAGTTAATATCCTCGGTTTTGGTATTGCCCCATCGGATGGATTGAACAGAGGTCTCGTTGCAAACATTTCGAAAACCGCTGAAGCAATAACTGAGGCTATGAACATTGCTTCAAACAGGGCCGGGCTCTCGGTTAAGGAACTTAATGTTGGTGTTGCGGGCGAACATATCACATCACTCCGGCACAGGAATTATGTTACAATTAATAACCCGGAACATGAGATCGCGGCAACTGATCTAGAACGCCTCAAATCCGATGTTCAGACGATCAGAATTCCGTCCGACAGGCAAATCCTTCACATTATTCCGGAAGAATATTTCGTCGATTACCAGGGAGGAATTGAAGATCCGATCGGTATGTGCGGTTCGAGATTAGAAGCTGTTAATCATGTTGTACTTGCATCAGTACCCGCAATTCAGAATATAAAAAAATCGGTTGAGCGTGCTGGTTTCGTAGTTAAGGATTACATACTTCAACCGGTTGCCTCAAGTCTATCGGTTCTTGAAGAAAACGAAAAAGACCTTGGGATACTTCTGATCGATATTGGCGGCGGCACTACGGATATTGCAATCTATCATAAGAAGGCGATTAAACATACTAAAGTTATCGGGGTTGCCGGTAATCAGGTTACTAATGATATACGGGAGACTCTTGGAATTGTTACAACGGATGCTGAAAAACTGAAAAAAGAATACGGGTATGCAACCGAAACGGCTATTATTAAAGATGAGGATATATATATAAAGGGTGTTGGTGCCAGGGGAAATATAAAAATTCCGGTTACTCTTCTTACGCAGATAATCAGTGTAAGAATGCGTGAGCTCTTCTCCCTTATCGATAATGAACTTCGCCACACCGGATTTAAAAACAAGGTAAAAGCGGGAGTAGTTTTAACAGGCGGCGGCTCGCTTCTTAAAGGATGTACCGAGCTTGCTGAAGATGTTTTCGGATTACCGGCCAGAATCGGCGTTCCGCTTGAACTCGGCTCCGGACTCTCTAACGAAGTTGAAAGCCCCGAATTCGCAACAGTCGCAGGATTGATAAAAGGAATTCCGGGTAAATCTTCATCGGATAGTTTTACAATTGTAAAAGCTCCGGCAAAGAAGATCAGCTTTGGTAAAGCATTTAAGAAAGTACAAGATTTTTTTGAAAAACTATAAAAATACCACAACAAGGAGGCTATATGCTTAAATTCGTCACTCTGGATATGGAAGAACCTAAAAAACTATCCGCACAAATTAAAGTCGTTGGTGTTGGCGGCGGCGGTTGCAATGCTATCGATAGCATGATCAAACGCGGCTTGAGCGGTGTTGAATATGTTGCCGTTAATACCGACGCCCAGGTTCTCGACAGTAGTCTTGCTATGCACAAAGTTCAGGTGGGAACAAATGTAACGCGCGGACTCGGTGCCGGCGCAGATCCCAATGTAGGCAAAAAGGCAATCGAAGAAGACCGGGAAAAACTCACACACATCTTAGAAGGAAGCGATATGGTTTTTGTTACTGCCGGTATGGGCGGCGGTACAGGAACCGGAGGTGCTCCTATTGTTGCTTCTATTGCTAAAAGCCTCGGCGCTCTGGTGATAGGAATTGTTACCAAACCTTTTGCCTGGGAAGGAAAACAGAGAATGAAAAATGCCGATGAAGGCATTAAAGAACTTCGCCAGTATGTGGATAGTTTGATTATCATTCCTAACGGTAGAATTTTGAGCATTCTCGATAGCTCCACTGCCGCCCGCGCTGCTTTCGATAAACCCAATGAAGTCCTTTACGAGGCTACTAGAGGTATTGCCGATATTATTACAATTACAGGAATTATAAATGTCGACTTTGCCGATGTCCGAACCGTTATGAAAGAGAGCGGACAGGCATTGATGGGCTGCGGTATCGCAAGCGGAGAAAACCGTGCGATCGAAGCGGCGCAAAAGGCTATTTCGTCTCCGCTCCTCGAAGGTATTTCAATCAAAGGTGCAAAGAATATTCTTCTCAATGTCTCCGGTTCATCGAATATGACCATGCAGGAAATTGAAGAGGGTAATAAGGTTATCTACGAAGCTGCCGGCGAAGAAGCCAATATCATATTTGGACTCGTAAATAAAGATGAATTGACAGAGTACATTTCATATACTGTGATTGCAACCGGATTCGGAACGGAAATGGGTACCAAGACAATCAGCAACATTAAGAAAGAGAAAGAAGAGAAGGTTAAAGAGAAAAAAGCGGTTGCTGTTGGCGGTTTTGCAAAAGGGAAAATTGAAGTGGATCAGAATGCCGATCTTAATATCCCTACTATTCTCCGTTATAAACCGAAAGGAAATGATCCGGAACTATTCCCGGACGATTCTATGATACAAAGCGGTTTTAAAACCGAACCGAATATTTATATGGAAGAAAATGACTTTAGCAAATCCAGGTTTGATGAAGAGGACAGCTCTTCGTTCTTAAGAAAAATTATGGATTAATATTGATCCTTTAATATAAAGGTGAAGATATGACAGGGTTCATTTTACTCGGTTCAATGTTCCTTGTAATTGTTCTTATGTCATACAAGGCATTTAAGATCTTTCATTACTTCAGATCTGATGTTGAATAGTCTTACTCAAAAGGCTGTTGTTGATTTTCCCTTGTTGTGGTGACGAGCGGATTAAAGAAAATCAACGCAGCCTTTTTGTTTTTTCTGAAGATTCCCTGATTTCCTTATTGTCACGATTTACCTTCAATTTCTGTTTTATTTTCATTCCGTAATTACTAATTTTATCCCACTTAAAAAGAAAGTCTATACTTATGAAAAAACTGTTGGCAATAATTATCCTGTTGTTTTCAATTAATCCCGTATTTGCTCAGGAAGGAGAAGATGTAGGTTGGGTTGCCCGCTTCGGACTTGCAGGAGGATTTAACCCGTCTTTTGTATTTCCTAATCTCAATCCGTTGAATGTTGAAGTAAAAAAAATGGGCTTGAGTGAACTCTCCGGTTCCAATCTCTTTCTTTGGGGCGGCGGCGGATATGCTTATATAATGCTTATCGATAACCTGCGCCTCGGCGGTATCGGTATTGGTGGCTCTACCAGCAGCAAAGGTGTTGTTAATGGCTATAGCAGGGAAGTCGATTATAACTTCGGCCTCGGCGGTGTTACCGTTGAATATACTCTACCGTTTATAAAATCTGTTGCTTTATCGGTCGGCGCAATTATCGGAGCCGGTTCCCAAAGTATTGAGGTCTACCAGAATAAGAATGACTATACATGGTCGGGAATCTTCGCTAAGGTACCAAGCAGCGGCATTACATTCCATGATGATGTTAATTACGAATTAACAAATACATTCTTTACAATTGTACCCACTTTAAATCTTGACGTTCCGATTAACCGTTTTGTTGCTCTGAGGTTCGGCGGCGGGTATATTTTCAATTTCAACAGCGATTGGGAAGTTAACAACGGCAGGAATATCTCGGGTGTTTTTTCTGAACTGACGGCAAACAAATTTTTTATTCAGACCGGAATCTATTTCGGATTCTTTGCTTTCTAAATTATATGAAAACTATTTTAGTCACCGGTGGAGCTGGTTTTATTGGGAGTAACTTTATCAATTACTTTCTCGATAAAAATCATCAGTACAGAATTATTAATCTGGATAAACTTACCTATGCAGGCAATCTGGAAAACCTCCGTACTAGCGAGAAGAAAGAAAATTACTACTTTGTAAAAGGGGATATTACAAACAATGAGCTTGTTGAATATCTCTTCAGGAAGTTCGAGTTTAATTACGTGGTTAATTTTGCTGCGGAATCGCATGTAGACCGAAGCATTCTGGGCTCCGAGGTTTTTTACCGCTCAAATGTAATAGGCACTAACGTTCTGCTTGAAGCTTCCCGCCGTCATAAAATTGAAAAGTTTGTTCAGGTCTCAACCGATGAAGTTTACGGAAGCCTGGGTCCAACAGGATTGTTTACAGAGGAGACGCCGCTTTCTCCGAATAGTCCTTACTCATCCAGCAAGGCTGCGGCGGATATGATGGCACTCTCATTTTTCCATACATACGGAATGCCTGTTGTAATTACGCGGTGTTCTAATAATTACGGCCCCTTTCAGTTTCCTGAAAAATTGATCCCTTTGATGATCATTAATTCTCTGAACGGTAAAAATCTTCCTGTTTACGGTGATGGTCTTAATGTGAGGGATTGGGTCTATGTTATCGATCATAACCGTGCTGTTGAAACGGTTATGATAAACGGCCGTCCGGGGCAGGTCTATAATATCGGCGCAAGCCGTGAGATGAAAAATATTGATATTGTTAAATTAATTTTAGCTAAATTAGGAAAGCCGGAAAGTCTGATTCAGTATGTTAAGGACAGGCCTGGCCACGATAGAAGGTACGCGATCGATTCGTCCAAGATTCAGAATGAACTCGGATGGAAACCAGAATTCGATTTTGAAATGGCAATGGAGCAGACGATCGACTGGTATCTCGGTAATAAAGAATGGTGGAACAGAATAATTTCCGGCGACTATCAGAATTATTACAAAACTCTTTACGGAGACCGCTAGAGACAAATCTTTACAATCCTTCAGTTTTTAGAGTTATATTAGTGCCCGAATATTCTAATTTTTTGTTATTCAGAACAAATGCTAACGGAATTCTCTGTTGTCTTTATTATTGTATCCGTTTCTTCTAAACAGGTGTTATATTTTAAAAAGAATTATGAAATAACCGGATAAAAACATGAAAGTGACAATTAAAATTCTTCTGTTAATATTTTTATTGGGTTTCAATTCTCTTTTTTCACAATCAACCGAACAGATTTTACAGAAAGGGAGCGATACCAGACTTCTTCAACCGATTACTGTTACAATCGGCGGTAATTTTGTTGTTACCGGTTCGTTTACTGCATTCGCTACTCAAAGACTAGATCATTTCATTACACAGTTGTTCAATGAGACAATGGAAAGATCCCTTGGTAATATTTCACAGTTCGAAGTTCTAAAGAAAATGAACGACGAGTTCGCTAAATATCCTTTGAGAGATATAGTACTTAAGAGAATGAACGGCCAGATAATAAAGATCGATCTCTTTAAGTATCGACTGTCAGGGGATTTTTCTCAAAATCCTTATCTGATGAATGATGATGTGATAATCTTCCCCGGCAACGATGAGAATACGAACTTTATTGATATTACCGGAGCAGTCAATAAACCGTTGAAGTTCCAGTTTGTTGAGGGTGACAAGCTATCCGACGCTATAATCTTTGCAGGCGGGATCAACCCGGCATATAACAGTGTTACTGTTGCAGAGATTTCAAGACTCCATGAAAAAGGGAATAGAGAAGAGTTAATTACAGTAAGTATTAACGAGGATTTTTCATTAAATCGCGGCGACCGCATAAGAATTCTTTTTGATGAGAACAGCAGAAAAGATTATAAAGTGCTAGTGATAGGTGAAGTGAACAGTCCCGGTTATATCCACATTACCAGGGACAACACCACTATTAAGGATGTAATTCGAAAAGCGAAAGGATTTACTTCCGGTGCCTGGCTCGAAAGATCCGAACTCCTTAGAGGAACTAATGAAACCGAAATTCTGAAAATGAATAGTCTCAGAGAATCATTCGAGAAGGATAAGAACTTCAATATGCTCTTTACAGAAAAGCTGTTGAATGAAGTTAACCTCGAACAGTTGAAATTATTCCGTATGGCTGATACATTTCCCGAAGATTCGATGGTCGTAATTATTGATAATGCCCTTCGTGTCCTTCAGAGTAAAAGTATAATTGATTTCACAAAGATTAATTCTGATACTTCCGCAGATGGAAGCTACAAGGTTAGCGACGGCGATATTATAGTTGTTCCCAGAAAAGAAGAAATGGTTTATGTTTTCGGGCAGGTGAATAATCCGGGATTTGTAAGATATGAGAACGGGAAAAAATACAGCCATTACTTAAACAAAGCAGGTGGATTAGGTGAACGCGCCGAAGATGAAATTAAGTTAATAAAAGGTGATTCATATGCCTGGATTACAGCTGATGAATATTCGGTTGTTGATGCCGGCGATTTTATTTATGTCCCTAAAAATGTTCCTGTTTCCTTTGATTATTATTTAAGGGCGATCGGGTCCATTTCAAGTGTTGTTACTGCTATCGCAACTGTTATTCTTATTCTGCTGCAATCGAGCAAGTAAGTTTTAAATACCAGTTTAATCTTTTAATTGGCCTTGAAGTAAATATATAATAATAAGCTGGATTAGAAATGATAAATAATCAAATTGAAAATCAAAAAAGTCAAATGAAAGTTGGCAGCTCTTTATTTGATCTCTTCGAATTAATAATCACCTACAGAAGATTCCTTTTTATTTTCATCTTTCTGGTAACTACCGGTGCTACAATCTATGCCTTGCTTTCTCCAAAATGGTTTAAATCAACAGCCTCGGTTTTCCCGGCCAAAAGAAACGACCTGCTATCGAGTCTCTCAGGTCTCTCGAGTCTGGCAAAAGGATTTGCCGGCAGCGGAGGTCTTGCTGCCCTAACCGGTTCCAATACCGAATCCGACAAGTATATCGCTATCCTTAAAAGCGGTACTATGACAAATGATGTTATAAAAAAATTCGACCTGATAAAAGAATACGAGCGTGAGGGCGACTATTACGATAAAGTTGTTGGTGACTGGGAAGATAACCTTGAACTCGAAGTTCAGGATGAAGGCAACCTTACTATATCTGTTTACAGTAAGAATCCTCAGAAAGCTGCGGATATGGCTAACTACCTTGTAGAAAAACTTAATGAGATTAATACAGGTCTAAGCGTTACTAACGCGAAAGCAAACAGGGAGTTCGTAGAAAAAAGATATCTTCAGAATATAGGTGATATCAATAATCTTGAGAATGCTATGAGGACCTTCCAGGAAAAGTATGGTGTAATTGCAATCCCCGAACAGCTTGAAGCCACCGTTAAATCAATGTCCGAAATCTATGTTGACCTCTATAAAAAAGAAGTTGAGTTCAATGTAGTTAAACAGACTTATGGTATTGATCATCCGCTTACCGCAACAGCAGAAATTGAAATGGTTGAGCTGAAGAAAAAAATTGATATGCTGAACAAGGGAACGGATGATTCGCAAAGCGACGTGAAACTGATCATTCCTTTTAAACAGGCACCGGAACTGGGAAATGAATACCTTAAGATTTACCGGAATCTCGAAATCCAGTATAAAATTCTTGAATTTGTTCAACCTCTTTATGAACAGGCGAAAGTTGAGGAAGCAAGAAATACACCGAGTGTTCTCGTTCTGGACTACGCCGGACCTGCCGAACGGAAATCTAAACCGAAAGTCCTTCTCTATCTGCTTCTTTCATTCGTAATCTCTTTCTCTATTTCTATGCTGATTGTAATGATCTGGGAGGCGGTAAAAAATCTGAAACGGATTGATCAGGAAAGATTTGATACTCTCGTCAAATCATTAAAGAAAGATTTTTTTATCAAAAGTTAATTCAAAAGAGATAATCTGAAATTGGCCAGGAAAATGAATCCGGAAAGTAATTCGCTATGGAAAAAATCAATGTTTGTTTCCTTGTCCCAGTTGATCAGATTATTTACAAACGTCCTGATATTTGTCGGAATTGCCCGTCTCTACGGACCTGAAGAATACGGCCAGTTCACAATCGCCTACACGCTTGCAACCATTTTTATTGTTGTCGCCGATTTCGGATTTGATGTGCTGCTAACTACCGAAGTGGCTAAGAACAGGGATCAAGTTGTTAATATCGGCAGAAAGTTCTTCTCGATGAAAATACTCTTCACGCTGCTGAGTACAACCTTGATGCTTTTAATTCCGGCTTTCAAAGCATTCAGTCCCGGAAGCAGAAATATTATTTATGTTCTTGTTCTCTATATGATCTTTACAACCTTTACCAACTTCTTCAATGCAATTTTCAGGGGCTATGAGAGATTTGAATTCGAAACTAAAATTTCTTTCATCACCAACCTTATTTTGTTGTCACTTTTAATTTTGCTCGGCACACTGAAAGTAGACCTTTACTTCTTGATGATCAGCTTTGTGATGGCAAGGTTCGTCGGGCTTATTATTTCTATTAGTACATCGAAAAAACTAGTGGGCGGGAATTTTTTAAAACCGGATTTTTCTGGATGGAGAATAACATTAGCAAGCGTTCTTGTATACGGGTTTCATTTCCTCTTTGGCAACCTCTATTTTCAACTCGATACAATTCTTCTCGGATTTATTCGCGGTGATCAGGATGCTGGTATTTATCAGGCCGCATTTAAAATCATGTTAATGCTCCTGCTGATCCCTGAAATTGCTATCAGCACTATCCTGCCTATGTTATCTAAGGTCTTCGTAAACAATAGGGAATTGTGGGGTAATATAGGGCGGCTCCTCTTTAAAATTCTTTTCTTTATAGCGCTTCCGGTATCTGTTGTACTCTATTTTAATTCCGATAAGATTATAACAATCGTATTCGGCGATAAGGGGTTTAATGATGCCGTACCTGTTCTGCAGATCTTTTCATTTGTTGTTTTATTAAGATTCTCAGTAGAACCTTTTGCGCTGATGCTTACAACGGCTAACCGGCAGAGGATAAGAATGTATGTAGTAATTACTGCGACCATTCTTAACCTTATTATCAATTCAATAGTAATTCCGTATTATGGAATTATTGGGGCTGCGTGGGTATCTGTCGGGATAAACATTCTCGTCGGATTGGGATATATCATTCCGAACCGTAATTTCTTAATTGAGTGGCTGAATGGAATTAAGGCTTTGGTTTTCCTTGGCATCGTAATCTTCTCATTTTTACTTATCGATTCTACGATTGCAGCAACTTTAGCTACGCTCCTGCTGTACGGTGGACTTTCATATTTTATCGGTTTCACCGGAGCCGAAAGGATGTCGATTATTAATAATTTTCTCTTCAGGAGATTCTGATCTATTGAGCTGGGTATCTGTAATATCATTCATCGGTTGTCTGCTGATAATTTTATATTCGTTACGTAAGAAAGTAGACGCATTCTCACCCGGGAAAATTTTTGCTTTCGTCTGGCTCCTTGCTATCGGATTGACGGATCTGAAGTTAAGCCGTCTCCAGCATGAGTGGCCGACAATCGTATGGATTCAGGTTCTGATCGGACCATTTACTTTTCTGCTGGGAGCGGGACTTGTTTATATAATTAAACTGAATAAAGAAATCTTCACAATCGAAAAGATCAGGAATTATCGGAATCAGTTCAATCTGAATACCTCCAGAATTTATTCTTCCATTATTGTGCTCTTTATACTTTTTATATTCGGTTATGGCGTTATCTATTTATATACCGGCGAGATTCCTATATTCAGTCCGAAACCCGGTGTAGCAAGGGCAAACTTTACAATGTTTGGAATCGGACTCTTCCTTCACAATGTTGTTCTTATTGTACTTTTTACTGTGATTTATTCAATCCTCGTACAGGAAAAAACAAAAAAGAAATTGTTGCTCGGCGCGATGTCGGTTATTTCTGTCGGCCTTTATTCACTTACGCTTCAGAGATACCAGATATTTATGACCATCCTTCTTGTCATTATTCTTCTTTACTATACTACTTATAAAATAAAACTGAGCACAACATTAATTACCGGTGTGGTAATTATAATTTTCTTCTTTCTTGTTTCTTCTTTCAGGGCAGGGGAGATAATAATCCTGGTTCTTTACAAGATTTCGAAAATGAAATTTTCTCCCGAGTATGCGGTTTTCACTGAACCGTATATGTATGTAACAATGAATCTGGAGAATTTTGCCAGATCGATCGAGAAAATTGAGGAGTACTCATTCGGTTACTATACGTTTGATTTCGTAACCGCGATTACCGGGTTAAAACACTGGATAAGCGAATATTTTTTTATGACCGAAAATCCCTTTCTTAACAGCAGCTATAACACCTATTCGGCTTTCTGGACTTATTACAGGGACTTTGGTGTGTTGGGAATTTCAGTAATACCTTTTTTCGGAGGTGTGGGAATCAGTTCGCTCTATTATTCGCTTCGTGAAGAGCCGACTCTATTCAAGATATCGATTTACGGGATGCTGATTTACGGAATAGTATTTTCTTTTTTTAACAGCATCTTCGGATTTTTATGGTACGTTTACAATGTTGTTCTACTAATAGTCGTCTTTAAATTTATTTCCAATAAATAAAAGTAGATTTGAATCCGTCAGAAAAAATAGTTACTGGAATCTCAGACCATCCGTCAATCGACGTAATAATTGTAAACTGGAATTCCGGCGGGCTTCTTAAAAATTGTATTCAATCTATTCCCGCAGCACTTGACGGTTCCTTCGATCTCAATCGGGTAATTGTCGTGGATAATAACTCGTCCGATAATTCTCTCAATTTTGAA
>CAZHHG010000037.1:0-25551 GCA_964532065.1 uncultured Melioribacter sp. | reverse complement strand
CAAAGTCGATAATGGTGTAATTGTTAGTGATGTCAAGAATTTCAGCAAAGCTTACAACCAGAGAATATTGAAAGGAATGGTAATCACTTCTGCAGATAAGAAAGAGATTAACAATGTCTCCGATCTTCAATCGATTTTCGATGGTAAAAAAGGTCAGGCCGTTCTGTTGAGAATTATTCTGGATAATCAAGGGACTTCCAGACTTGTAGGAGTTGAGATTCCTAAATAGACAGCTCAGATGATATATATAAAAAGCGTCCACTATTAGGACGCTTTTTTTTTATATTTACAAATAAATTTTAGAAAGTGTAAAATGATCGACTTTAAAACTGCAGGTGAATCTCACGGAAAAGGACTAGTTACAATAGTCTCCGGTTTCCCTTCAAATCTGAAAATCAAGCCCGATGATATTAATTCACAGTTGATAAGACGACAGGGAGGATACGGACGCGGTTTTAGGATGAAAATAGAATCGGACAGAGCGGAAATAATCTCCGGTGTTCGATTTGGCAAAACTATCGGTTCTCCGATCTCTATGATAATCTGGAATAAGGACTGGGAAAACTGGAAAACGGTTATGGGTATTGATGGTAATGGGAGTGATGTTGAAAAAATCTCAGTACCGCGGCCCGGGCATGCAGACCTTGTGGGAATTTCAAAATTCAATTTTGATGATATCAGGAATTCTATTGAAAGATCGAGCGCGAGGGAAACGGCCGCAAGAGTGGCAGCCTGCTCTGCCAGAATATTCCTTGAGGAATTCGGAATATTTGTAGGAAGCTTTGTCGAAAGTATTGGCGGAATTTTTCCGGTAAAAAATTATAATCCATTCGAAAAAATAAAAATTGATATTAAAAATCTTAACAAGAAGGCAGATAGAAGCCAGGTTAGAGTACTCGGTAAGGATCACGAAGAAAAGATTATTAGAAAAATAAAGTCGGCCAAGAAAAAAGGAGATACTCTCGGCGGAACTTTTTTCGTGATTGCTACCGGTCTTCCTGCGGGTCTCGGAAGCTTTGCAACATATGATTCCCGCCTGGACGCGGATATAGCGCACTCAGTTATGTCGATTAACGCCGTTAAAGGTGTTGAGATTGGCGATGGCTTTCATTCAAGCGATCTTTTAGGATCTGAAGTTCATGACCAGATTACTTTGAGCGGAAATCAGCTGACTAGAAGAACGAATAGGGCCGGCGGCATAGAAGGTGGAATATCCACCGGATTACCGCTTATTATACGGGCTGCTATGAAACCGATCGCAACTCTTATGTCTCCCATTAAAACAGTAGACCTTAAAACTATGAAAGAGATTGATGCCCGCAGAGAGCGGAGCGATTTTGTTGCGGTTCCTGCATGCGCAGTAATTGCTGAGTCGATGGCCGCCTGGGTTATTGCTAAACATTTCATGAAAAAATTCGGTGGAGATTCAATCGAAGAAACCAGGGAGAATTATAATAATTACACTCAAAAGTTATTTAACCGAATTAGGAAAAACTTCCGGTAAACCAATATGCTCCTTTTAAAACAATTTACTTTTAATCCTTTTTTTGAGAATACATACATCATTTATGACGATCATAATCTGGAAGGTGCAATAATAGATCCGGGATGCTATGACAGCGATGAACAGAACATGGTTGATAAATTTATCGGCGACAATAAAATTAATCTAAAATACCTTGTTAATACTCACTGCCATATCGATCATATCTTCGGTAATGCGTTTATTAAGGAGAAATACAATCCTGTTTTTATGGTTCCCCAAAAGGATATTTTTCTGCTTGATCTGATGATAGAACAGGGCAGGCTTTACGGTACGGAATTAACTCCATCTCCCAAACCCGATCAAATAATTTCGGAAGACGAGGAACTTATTATAGGTTCTTCAATCGGTAAGTTCCTGTTTACACCCGGCCATTCACCCGGTGAATTCTGTCTCTATTTCGAATCCGAAAAAATCTGTTTTACAGGTGATGTATTATTCAAGGGAAGTATTGGAAGAACCGATTTGTGGGGAGGGGACTATCATACTTTGATCGATTCGGTTAGGAATAAATTATTTGTACTGCCGGATGATGTCCGGATTTATCCGGGGCATGAAGCGGAAAGTACTATCGGTCAGGAAAAAAATCATAATCCTTTCTTCCAATAAAAATATCTATTTGATTTGAGTATTCTCTTTAGATATATTAAAATCATTCTAATTAAGAAATCATGCGGATGAGCGGTAAATCAATTATAGGCGAATCAATCAGATCCAAATCAGGATTCCTGTTGGTTATACTTTTTATTTATGTAGTCCTTTTTGAATTTATACTTCCTGTTAACAAGGTTCTGCCGATGCCTCATATGCTGTTTGAATCGTTCCTTTATATCTGGGACGGATACAACATCATACAGGCAATCGCAATTACTTCCACTATAGTTTATTCTTCTCTGGTTGTCTCTTATTTCATAATCCGGTTATTTGCAGGGAGATTAATCCAATTTTCCATTGATTACCCGGGTTCTGTTGAGAAACTGAAGATATTCAGGTATTTCCCTGCATTCTTCTTCGCTATTCTATTTGCGTATTGGTTTGAAGATTCAATTGCGGCAGAATTCTTATTCGGAGTATTAAGTTCTCTGCTTCTGATTTCCGGATCGCTCCTTAATTCGTCACGCAATTTCAATAAGACCTACTTTGATGCCGGATTGAATATGAATCTTAGCAGGCCGGAGATCTATTCAAAAATAGTTTATAAACAGATTCAACCAGTTTTTTTCAGTGATCTTTTCAGAATTCATTATTACTTATGGATACTTGTAATGATATATGAATTCATTTGCGGTATTGAAGGTTTCGGAGGAATTTATAAGACTGCGCTTGCTTACAAAGATTTTGCAGGTCTTTTTTCAATTGCAGTTGTTATCAGCATACTGATATTAATCGGCAGCTCAGTAATAAAATACATCGATGAAAAAATATTTTTCTGGGAAGAATGATAGAGCTAAAAAATATCTCTAAAACTATTTCCGATTCATTCGGAAACAGTAAGAACATTTTTCATAACATTTCTTTAAGAATTGAATCCGGCAAAATTACCTCCGTTATTGCTCCTTTAGGTTCGGGGAAGACAACACTTCTCAAAATTATTTCAGGACTCGATAAAGAAACTTCCGGCGAAATATCGGGAAAAGAAAAGGGAAATGTAATATTTATCCCTTCCGCACCTTCCTCATTCCCATGGCTTACGGTTAAAGAGAATATTTTATTTGCATCAACCGGAAAAGTTGATGTGAAGGATCTGATTGAATTTGCCGGGCTGGAAGGATATTCAGATTATTATCCGGATAATCGCAGCGTCGGATTCAGGTTCCGGATTTCTCTGGCACGTGCTCTTGCCCTCGATCCGGTATCTATTTGTATTGATGAACCGTTTTCAAGATTGGACGATCTTACAAAAATGGAATTATACAGTCTAATAAGAAAAACCCGTTCATTCAAAAATACATCCCTGCTTATCGCAACGACTAATATTACCGAAGCACTTTATCTATCCGATAATATCTACCTTATGGGTAAAGAACCCGCTGAGATATTCCATAATCTGAAAGTAAATCTGCCTGAAGAAAGGGAGAATTCTCTATTAAACTCTCCCGGATTTATTTCACAAAGAAATGAGATTGAAAGATTATTCAAAGAAGTCGATTCAAAAAAAATACTTCATATTTCAATCTGAAGGATCTATGAGTGAAAAAATAAAAAAACTGGAAACGCTGCGCGAGGAAGCAAAGAAGGGTGGCGGCGAGGAGAAGATTAAACAGCAGCATGAAAAAGGAAAACTAACGGCTCGCGAAAGAATACTCCTTCTTGTTGACGAAGGAAGTTTTCAGGAAATCGATCAATTTGTTAAACATAGATCTAATGATTTCGGAATTGATAAACAAAGAATTGCCGGAGATGGAGTAATAACCGGATTTGCCAGAATTGACGGCCGCCAGGTCGCACTTTTCAGTCAGGATTTTACAGTTTTCGGCGGATCATTGTCAGAAACACACGCTGAAAAGATCTGCAAAATTATGGATATGGCAATGAAGATCGGTATTCCGGTAATCGGATTGAATGATTCAGGCGGTGCTCGAATTCAGGAGGGTGTTGTAAGTCTTGGCGGTTACGCAGATATTTTCTTAAGGAACACACTTGCCTCGGGGGTTATCCCTCAGATCTCTGCTGTGCTGGGACCCTGTGCCGGAGGAGCTGTCTATTCTCCGGCAATAACAGATTTTATATTCATGGTTAAGAATACCAGCCATATGTTTGTTACTGGTCCAAATGTAGTTAAGACAGTAACACATGAAGAAGTCAGTTTTGAAGATCTTGGCGGCGCCGATACTCATTCTGTAAAAAGCGGAGTGGCACATTTTGCATTCGATAGCGAAGTTGAAGTGCTGGAGAATATTCGCCGTTTACTCGGATATATACCCTTAAACTGGAAGGACATGCCTCCTGAAAAGGAATTCGATTTTGCCCAGGATCATATAATACAATCTCTGGATAAGATCATTCCGGATAATCCGAATAAGCCATACGATATGAAGGAGATCATAAATCAACTACTCGATAACGGAGAATTTCTGGAAGTCCATTCAAACTATGCACAAAATATAATTGTTGGATTCGGAAGGATCGGAGGTTTATCAGTAGGTGTTGTGGCTAATCAGCCGTCTGTTCTAGCCGGGGTACTTGATATTAATGCGTCGGTTAAAGGCGCGAGGTTTATTCGTTTCTGTGATGCATTCAATATTCCTTTATTGGTGTTGGAAGATGTTCCGGGTTTTTTACCAGGTACTGAACAGGAATGGAATGGTATAATAAGGCACGGATCCAAATTACTCTTTGCATTCTGTGAGGCTACTGTTCCTAAAGTTACAGTAATTACCCGCAAAGCATACGGCGGTGCCTATGATGTAATGAATTCGAAACACATTAGAGGCGATTTTAATTTCGCCTGGCCAAGTGCTGAGATTGCTGTGATGGGTCCGAAAGGTGCCGTTGAAATAATATTCAAGAAGGAGATATCTTCTGCAGAAAATCCTGCAAAGAAATTGGAGTCGATGCTTTCAGATTATATTGAAAAATTTGCAAACCCATATATAGCCGCAGAGAGAGGATATATCGATGAAGTTATTATTCCTCGTGAGACACGCCAGAGATTGATAACCGCACTTCAACTCCTTAAAACAAAAGTTGATACAAATCCGAAGAAAAAACATTCCAATATTCCTTTATGATCTATTTGTCCAGCTAACTTATTTAATTACAAAGGGTAAATGGAATTATATAATATTGAGCTTGACAAAAAATTGTTAAGGGCTTAAATTGCAACCAAAATTCAAACATTCGGGGTCTGCGTGAAAAAACTAATCCTTCTGTCTATTTTTTTTATTGTCATAATCAGTTTTAACGCCTGCAGCACTTTCAATTCTTCTTCCAATTCAACCTCAAAATATCTTCAATTGTAAATGAGATGCTTGAAAATGCCCGGCGGGATTATGTTAACGCGCTCTATAAACAGAAGCTCGGTTTTAAAGCAGAAGCCCTCAGTTATTATGAATCTGCTCTTACTACTATAAATAAATTAAGCTATTATCCAAATGTAGAAGAGAATGAACTTTTTATTGAACTGGAAAACTCTATAGTTGAAGATTACCAGACATACGTAGACAGTATGGAGGAACTTCCTGAAAATGTTACTATCAATGCTCTTGAAGAATGGATGAATAAACGGATTCCTGATTTTGCAATGGAGGATGAAGATTCGGTAATCGTAAATGAAGAGGATAATAAAAGTATTACAGTAATTGTTGGTGATTTCCCCCTGGAAGTCAATCGTCATGTCGAGCAGTACATCGAATATTTTACAGGCAAAGGAAGTAAACATATGGAGCGCTGGCTCTCACGTTCAGGAAAATATTTCCCGATGATGGCCAGAATTTTTGCCGACGAAAAAGTACCGCAGCAGTTGATCTTTTTAAGCATGGTTGAGAGCGGTTTGAATCCGGTCGCACGTTCCTGGGCTAAAGCTGTCGGAATCTGGCAGTTCATTAAAGGAACGGCCCGGTTGTATGACCTCGATGTTAATGTTCATATTGATGAGAGAAGAGATCCTGAGAAAGCGACTTTATCCGCTGCGCGCCATCTTAGAGACCTTTATTATTCCTTAGGCGATTGGTATCTCGCTCTCGCGGCATATAATAGCGGGGAAGGAAGAGTCCGTAAAGCAATGCGTCGCGCCGGCTCAAGCGATTTCTGGTCTCTGCGCCCCTACTTACCACGCGAGACCCGGAATTATGTGCCTCAATACATCGCAGTTACTCTTATCGCAAGTCAACCCGAAAAATATGGTTTCTCCAATATTCAGTTTGAAAAACCACACGATTATACTGTGCACCGTATAAATGAAGCTATCGATTTGAACGTACTCGCGAAGTGTGCCGGAATAAGTACCGAACTACTTCGTGAAATGAATTCAGAACTTACACAGAATTCGACACCTCCTGATTATGATGGCGGTTATCCTTTAAAAGTACCTACAAGAACTTATGATCTTTTCGTAGAAAATTTGAATAATCTGCCTGATGATGCAAAACTTCTATATGTAGTTCATACTGTCTCATCGGGTGAAACTATTTCTCAGATTGCTTCCAGATATAACGTTGGCATAACACAACTCGCAAATTATAATAAAATATCAACCAAGAAGAAATTAGCAATCGGGATGGAACTCAAAATCCCAACCTCCTACGTTAACCTGGATGATATCGCAATCAATACTGATATTCTCCCAGCTATTGAAGAGGAATTAAACGGACTTGATAATAGTCCTTCCTATAAACTTCAAATTACGACCGATACTGATTCTGATAAGTATTTAAAACTCTATCAGGAAATTTCATCGGACTCAGTAGAATATATAATTCCAGAAGGTAAGAGCTCTGTTAAATATCTGGTTAAGAGTAAAGATAACCTGGTTGATATTGCAGACCTGTTTAATGTAAGAGTTTCCGATTTAAGAAACTGGAATAATCTTCCCTATACTTCCAGATTAAAAGTAGGACAGGAAATAACAGTTTACGTCCCGGATGAAAAAATCGAATACTACTCTAAGATTAATGAAATGAGTAATGCCGAAAAGAGTCAGATCCTTTTTGCCAATTCAGGAGATACATGGGTAGAGCACAGGATAAGAAACGGCGAGTCACTTTCTTCTATCGCAACAAAGTACGGTGTTTCAGTATCACAGATTAAGGAATGGAATAATCTTACGAGCAATAAAATATATATGGGACGGAAGCTTGTAATTTATTCCGGTGACGCACGCAATGTTCCTGCCAGTTATTCAAGTTCGGGCACCGTTGCTTCTAAAACAACTAAATATACGGTCCGTAAAGGTGATTCAATTAGTGAGATTGCTCAGAAATTCAATGTTACTATTGCCCAGTTGAAAAAATGGAATAATCTGAAATCAAATGTAATTATAGCCGGTAAATTACTTACTGTTCATGGTAAAGAACCTGTTCAGTCCCTAGGCGACAATACAAAACGTGCTTCCGGTAATTCAGTAAACTATACCATTAAACCGGGAGATTCCCTTAGTCTTATCGCAACTCTGTATAATGTAAGCATAGCAGAAATTAAAAGCTGGAATAATCTTTCAGGAAATAAATTAGTTGCCGGTAAATCATTAATCTTATATTCCGATACCAAACCTGACAATACTCTTTCAGAAAATACCTCAAAACCAAAAACTGAAATTACAAATACGGCAGCAGGTTCTGTTCATACTGTTCAGAAAGGTGAAACTCTAGGCCATATATCTATGAAGTATAATGTTCCGGTTGATGACCTGAAGGAATGGAATAAATTGAATAACTCGAATATTAAGGTCGGACAGCAGCTTGTTGTAAGTAGTTCAGGTCAATCGGCATCAATAAGTTCTCAACAGAAATCTTCTGGCAAGATTCATATGGTAAAAGAAGGTGAATCGCTCTGGACAATTGCACGTATTTATAAAGTTCTTGTTGCTGATATTATGAATTGGAATAATCTTAAATCCGATCGTGTTAAGATCGGTCAGAAACTCAGTATTTTGAATTAACTGTTCTTGAATTAAATTGAAAAAGTCGTTAGGGGTGCTTGCAGAAAACGCTGCGGCTGAGAACAAACCCTCGAACCTGATCTGGATAATGCCAGCGTAGGAAAACGGTCGGAGAATAATTTAGTTAAGCCGTTTTCCGGAACGGCTTTTTTTATTTCTTAACCGTCCGTTTTAAACGGACTATTTCCTGTTTAAACAGGATGGAGGAATAAAATGAAAAACTTAATTATTCTTTTTTTATTTATGACAGTCCCGCTTATAGCCCAAATAAAAGAATTGAGCGGGAGAGTCATTAATTATAACGACCGGGAAGCTATTCCTCTGGTCAATATAATTATAAAAGGGACTTCTACCGGCACTTCAACTGATGGAAAAGGTGAATTTGTTCTTCAAGGGGACTTTGCACCTGAAGCAATAATATCATTCAGCCATATCGCATTCAAAACGTTTGAGATCCCTGTTTCTGAATTTCTTAAAGGGACTAAAACAATTCTTCTTAAGAGCAATATCATCGCCAGTCAGACCGTTCTTGTACAGGGTTCAATTGCAAAAGAAGGGATATCACCTGTTACATTTTCAAAGATTGAAAGGAAGGAAATTGAACGATCCTATACAAATCAGGATATTCCTGATATACTAAGCTATCTTCCATCAGTTATGTTTTATTCCGAGAACGGAAACGGATTGGGTTATAATTACATGAGTATAAGGGGATTCGATCAAAGGAGAATTTCAGTTGCAATAAACGGAATTCCGCAAAATGACCCTGAAGATCACAATGTCTACTGGCTCGATTTCCCCGATCTTCTTGAAAGTACCGAGATTATTCAGGTTCAGAGGGGAGCCGGTTCAGGTATTACAGGATATCCTTCAATTGGCGGTTCTATAAACATAATTACATCTGCCTTCTCTGATAAACCCAGAATGGAGTTTAACGCGTCCATTGGTGATTATAACACCAGGAAATATGGAGTGACTTATTCAAGCGGATTGGTAGTCGAAAAATATTCCTTCTATACAAATTTATCGAAGACTTTAAGCAGCGGCTACAGAAATTCAAGCTGGATCGATTATAACGCTTTCCATTTATCAGCTGTTAGATATGATGCAAAATTAACTTCTCAAATAAACATATTTGGCGGACCAATTGCGGATGGACTCGCTTATAACGGCCTCCCGAAATTTGCCGTCAATAATCCTGATTTGCGTAAAGAAAATTTATCATACTGGGAAGCGGATCAGAATGGGTACACTTATAAGGCATTACGTCGGCCTGATGAGATTGAAAATTTTTCTCAATCTCATTTTGAATTGCTTAATGAATACAGATTGAACGACCGTATTACATTTAATTCTGCGCTGTTCGCTGTACTGGGGGACGGATTTTTCGATTATGATGGTTCCTGGGCTGATACAACCTATTTCCGCCTAACCTCGCAAAACGGATTTATGCCGTCAGAAAATCCTTCCAACGTATTAATAAGAGCAATGGTAGAAAACAAGCAATTCGGCTGGATCCCGCGTGTTAGTATTTCGCATTTTTCCGGTGAACTTATTATTGGAGGTGAATTCAGGAAACACCAATCGGTTCATTGGGGCAGCTTAAATTATGGCGAGAATCTACCCGCCGGGATTACTAAAGATTTCCGATACTACTATTATGAAGGCGGCAAAGACATTCTAAATATTTTTATTAATGAAAATTATACTCTAAATGAAAGGATAAACCTGCTTGCTGAATTACAATTTGCATATCATAAATATTCAATAAAAAACGAAAAATACCTTAATAATGAATTTGAAATAGATGACATTTTCCTGAACCCCCGTATTGGAATTAACTTCAAAATTAACGACGATCAAAATATTTATTTCTCTTATGCGAATGTAACAAGAGAACCGAGATTAAAGAATTACTATGATGCTGCCGAATCGAGCGGAGGTGAAGTACCCCAATTCGAACTTAATGCCGGCGGCAGGTATGATTTTTCCAGACCTCTTGTTAAACCAGAACAAATGAATAATTTTGAGCTGGGAACTTTTATTAACGGAGCTGATTTTTCCGGATCAGTAAATATCTATTATATGATCTTTAAAGATGAGATCGTAAAAAATGGTCAGCTGGACCGTTTCGGTCAGCCGGTTACCGGGAATATGGGTAAAACAATTCATTATGGTATAGAAGGCAGTCTCGGTTATAAATTGAATCAATCATTTGATATCGTGCTGAACGGATCATTAGGTAAGAATTATATAAGCAACGGATCTACATTTTATGATGATGGAAGCTCGGTTCCGCTTAAAATTGACCTGTCAGGAAACAGAATTAGCGGTTTCCCTGATATTACATTTAATGCCATTATTAATTATCATTATAACAACTTTTATGTGAAGCTATCTGCAAAATATGTAGGCGACTTCTATACGGATAACTACGATAACAATCTGAGCCGATACTTGACTTTATTTCCCGGGCTAACAGATTATACGGATAATAAAGTGGACTCATATTTAGTATTAAATTTCTTTTCAAGTTATGAATTGAATCCGGATCCGGTGATGAAGAGTATAAAAATATTCTTTCAGGTAAATAATTTATTAAACAAACTCTATGCCTCATACGGAATAGGGAAGGAATATTTTCCCGCCGCAGAGAGGAATATATTAATTGGAATGCGGATCGGTTTATGAGAAAATGCATAATCCTAGCAAACGGGGAGGCCCCGGACCGGAAATTAATTTCTTACTTAAAAGGTTCCGGCTATTCATTTCTTATCTGTGCCGATGGCGGTGCAAATACTGCCTATAAGTATCAATTGGTACCGGATCTAATAATTGGAGATCTGGATTCGATACGTACAGATGTGTATGAATTCTTTAACGGTAAATGCGAAATCAAAAAGATCAAACGTCAGAATGATACAGATGTTGAAAAAGCTCTTAAGTACGCCATATCAAAGAATTATAAGGAAGCGGTTCTTCTCGGGGCTACCGGCAATCGTCTCGATCATTCGTTCTGTAATCTTGGTATTGTTCTGAAGTTTTCCAACCGGATTTCTGTTACTGTAATTCATAAAAAATCTTTGCTCAGGACCTTTAAAGGGAACACAGTGCTAGATACAATACCCGGCGAAACAATCTCTATTTACGGATTTAACGAATCGACTAAACTTACGTCCAGTGGATTGAAATTTCCGCTTAAGAATATTGCGCTCCCATTCGGAAAACGGGAGAGTACCAGCAACATAGCAACTACAGATAAGCTGAAACTTAGAATAATTAATGGATCTGTTTTTATTGTTCGTGATTTGAGGGTGATGAAAGAAAATGGTCTCGTTTAGCAGTACTGATATAATTATAATCGTATCCTTTTTTGCTGCCATGGTTCTGATAGGATTTCTGCCGGCAATCCGTAAAGATGATACTGCCGAAACTTACCTGTTATCCGGAAGGAAAGTAGGGCTTATTTTATTTATTCTAACAAACGTCTCTACCTGGTACGGTGGAATTCTTGGAGTAGGTGAATTTACTTATGAGTTCGGATTATTAAGCTGGTTTACTCAGGGATTACCTTATTACATCTTTGCCATTATTTTTGCTTTTTTACTGGCCCCTAAAATTTGGAACGCATCTCTCTTTACTATACCAGATATGCTTGAAGCAAAGTACGGACGATTAATCGGTATCCTATCGTCTATCCTCATATTTATACTCGTATCGCCAGCTCCTTATATTCTGATGGTTGGAAGTCTGCTGCAGCTTATATTTAATACAGACCTTATTACATCTATTATTATTGCGGCTCTCTTTTCATCAATTTACCTGATTAAAGGAGGTTATAAGAGTGATCTTTATACCGATGTCTTTCAATTCTTTGTAATGTTTACTGGTTTTATAATTATTGTTGTTGTTTCATTTACTGATGTTGGCGATCTAAATTTTTTAATAAGTAATTTGCCTCCAGATCATCTTAGCCTGACTGGAGGAACTTCACCATTCTATATACTTGTCTGGTTTCTTATCGCGCTATGGACATTTGCAGATCCCGGTTTTCATCAGAGGTGCTACGCTGCAAAGGACTCTTCAACAGCTAAATGGGGAATTATTATTTCAGTAGCTCTCTGGATAGCATTCGATTTCCTGACAACAACAACAGGACTATTTTCCCGTGCTCTGATCCCCGGACTAGAGAATCCGGTAATGGCTTTTCCTCTCTATGCAGAAAAAATATTATCCAGCGGACTAAAAGGTATTTTCTATGCAGCTCTCTTTGCAACGATTCTATCTACATCAAACAGCTTTCTTTTTCTAAGTGCCACTACGTTCGGAAGAGATATAGTTTTTAAACAGTTAAAAAATAGGGAGAAGGCGGATTTAATACTCTATACCAGAATCGGTATTTTAATATCAGCTATCATCTCAATATTTCTTGCCTACACAGTTCAGTCTGTCATTAATCTTTGGTTTGTTATAGGAAGTTTCTGTATTCCGGGAATTATCTTGCTGATTTTCGGGGCTTACTATGATAGTTTAAGAGTCGGGTATAAATATGCGGTAACCGAGATAATCGCTGCTCCGCTGGTTAGTGTTTTATGGTATCTAATAAGAGATAAAATTGAGAATCAATACCTGCAATTAATAGAACCGATGATAGCCGGCTTAATTGCAGCACTTATGATTCATATTGCTGGATTAATAAAAAGAAGAGCGGTTTAATTAAACCGCTCTTATAATGTCCTAGGGAAGTAGAATTCCAACTGCAAGTACTGTGGTCCATAATCCGTTTTTATCGCCCTGAGCAGATTGGGTCACATTAAAGCTTCTTACAATTTTACCCGACATCTTATATACCTGTTCACGTTCATTCCAGGCTTTTTCGGCTTCGAACTCTATACCCAGAGTAGTGGCGAGCATTGTAGCCGCAAGATCTTCTGCATAATCTCCCGCAACTTTTTCCGTTTCACCGTATGGATGATGTTCTGAAAGATAACCGTACATTGTTTTATTAGCAGGAATTGCGACTCCGAGAGAGGATGCGATTAAACGATTCGGTTCATTTGTAGCGTTTCTCGCCATTACGCAATGTGTAATCTGACCGGGTTTTAAGAGCTTAAGACCCTGCGTTCTTGAAATGACTTTGGCACCTACCGGGAAAATACTGCTTACCGATACCAGATTGCATATTTCAATCCCGGCACTTCGAAGAGCTAATTCGAAGGATGCAAGATATTCTTTATGTTTTCCTACACCTTTGGTGAAGAAGATTTTTGTTGGAACGTACAATTTGCTATTCCTCCCTATTTATGAACAAACAATTTTAATAAAATTTCTTTTTCCTACTTTTAAAACTTTATTCCCTTCAAGTTTTATTACTTCTTTTATGTCAGAAATTTTGATTCCGTCTATCGTAACACCGCCTTGCTGAACAAGCCTTCTCGCTTCTCCTTTAGAGGGAGCAAAGCCTACTTGAACTATCAAATCAAGAATTTCAATACCGGGATCAGCGGCAGGAATTTGCATCTCTGGAATCTCATCAGGTAACCCTTTCTTTACAAATATGTTGTCAAATTCCTGTTCTGCAATTACTGCAGCGTCATCCGAATGGTACATAGCTACAAGAGTCCGGGCTAACTTTCTTTTGATATCCCTCGGGTTAACTGTATTATCCACAAGAAGTTTACGGATTTCTTTCAGTTCCTCATTCGATACATCAGCAGTCAATTCGAAATATGGATAGATCATGCTATCCGAAATCGATAATGTCTTTCCGTAGATTTCTTTTGGTGATTCGTTTATGCCAATATAGTTATCGAGCGACTTGCTCATCTTTTCTACACCGTCTGTACCGACTAGAAGAGGCATAGTAAGGATAACCTGTGGATCTGCTCCGAACTCACGCTGAATATCCCGTCCTACAAGCAGATTAAATTTCTGATCAGTTCCCCCAAGTTCAACATCACTGCTAATGGCAACTGAATCCATTGCCTGTGCAAGCGGATAGAGAATCTCGTGCATTAATATTGGTATTCCACCTTTATATCGCTTTGTAAAATCGTCCCTTTCAAGCATCCGGGCTACTGTATATTTGGAAGCGAGACGGATTACATCCTCAAAATTCATTTTGCCGAGCCATTCGGAATTGTATACAATTCTGGTTTTTGAACTGTCCAGAATTTTGGATGCCTGCTCAAAATATGATTTACCGTTCTCTCTGGCTTCTTCAAAGGAAAGGGGGGGTCGGGCTGCGTTTCTTCCGGATGGGTCGCCAATCATTCCGGTAAAATCACCTACGATTAGTACCGCGCTGTGTCCAATTTTCTGGAACTGGGCAAGTTTTCTCAATACAACTGAATGTCCCAGGTGAAGGTCGGGACGTGTAGGATCGCAGCCTAATTTTATTATAAGGGGTTTGTTTTCTTTATATGATTTTTCAAGTTTTTTGACGAGCTCTTCTTCGGGGATAATCTCAAAGGCTCCGCGTTTGATGATATCCATCTGTTCATTTACGGAAGGGAATAAATCTTTTTTACTCAATAGTGGTCTCCGGTTAAGTATTATTTCAGCTTTCGCTGAATCTCACGGTTAATTTCTCTTTTTGCAATATCTTCTCGTTTATCGTACTTCTTTTTACCTGTTGCTACTGCGATCTCTACTTTTGCTTTCCCGTTCTTAAAGTAGAGTCGAAGGGGAATTAATGTATTCCCTTTTTCAGCAGTTGCTTTTATAAGCTTTCTTATTTCACTCCTGTTGAATAAAAGTTTCCTTTTCCGGACAGGATCGTGATTATTTATACTGGCCTGATCGTATACATTTATATTAGCGTTATAGAGCCAGACCTCTCCATTCTCAACACTTGCAAAACTGTCAACCAGCGAAGCCCTGTTAAGTCTTAAAGATTTTACCTCGGAACCTAATAAAATGATACCGGCTTCGAACCGCTGCAGAATAAAGTACTCATGCTGGGCTTTCCTGTTAACGGTTATATTCTTCTCTGAAGTATTATCGACCATAATTTCAAAATGCCGGACAAAATTTATTTTTATTGCCAAATAAATGCAAGAATTTACCCGATTCCAAATGATTTTTATCAAATTGTTTGATCTGTCCGGACAAATTTTTTCCATTCCAAAACTTTCATTAAATTTTCACCCAACTTTTAAAGAGAATCATGGCTGAAAAACATTTCTTTGAACAGAAGGAATATACTCTAAATTATCTTCTTCCATATTTCCAGAAGAACATTCCCGGATTTCATAATATGGCGATACTTGAGATCGGGTGCGCCGAAGGAGGATTGATTGATGTATTTACCAAAACCGGATTCGATGCTACTGGTGTAGAGTTAAGCCGTGACCGTATTGACATCGCAATGAAACAGAATCCTTCACTTAATATTATTCAGGGTGATATTACAGATCAGACTTTGCCGGATAGATTAGGTAGAAAATATGATTTTATAATAATGCGAGAAGTGATTGAACATATTAACGATAAAAATGCACTGTTTAGAAATCTTAATAAACTGATTAATGAAAACGGATTTATGTTCATTACCTTTCCGCCAAAGTATTCCCCCTTTGCCGGTCATCAGCAGATTGCTAAAAGTTTCCTGAAATATATTCCTTATCTGCATCTTCTTCCGGAGTGGATACTGCATCCAATCGCAGGATCATTAAAGGAAAGAAGTGATTACATTGACGAAATTAAATTGCATTATTCAACCGGAATGAAAATAGGGCTATTTGAGAATTATATTTTTTCAAACAAATTTATTCCGGTGAAGAAAGAACTGTTTCTTTTCCGCCCGATATACGGTTACCGGTACAGACTACCAAAATTCAAGCTTCCCGGTATACCTTTGTTAAAAGAAATTATAACTTTCGGTTATGAAGGATTATTCAAAAAAGTTTAAGATATTTAAAACAATAGACGCGAGGTTGAAATGTTAGAGATGCAGAAACGTCTTAGTAAACCGTTTTATTCCATACTTAGTCTCCCCGCAACAGCAATGGGATTCGCATTATCAATTCAGATTGCTGCTTTAAGCTGGCTGATGCGTACAAAGTTCAATCTGGACCTTCATGAGATCGGATTTGTATGGGCTGCCGGGCCTCTCGCAGGTATTATTGGTCAACCCATAGTCGGTCTTATAAGCGATAACGTCTGGTTCTGGGGCGGAAGAAGGCGTCCATTTATTTTGATAGGCGGTACATTGGCTGCTCTAATGCTTTTCGCTTTACCTAATATTGGCGCAATAAGCGAATTCTTCGGAATGACAAGTATAATAGTTGTTGCGGTTATAGTTGCTCTTACTCTCGACCTTGCAATAAATATTTCTTTCAACCCGACCCGTTCAATTATTGCTGATGTTACACCCGAAGGTGTACCAAGAACAAAAGGTTACACCTGGATGCAGACGATCTCAGGTTCTTTCGGAGTACTTGCATATGCAATCGGTGCGGTTTTCGGAAATTTCTTCCTGATCTATTTCGGGGTTCTTCTAGTACTTCTCTTTTCAATTGTACCCCTCTTCTTTATTAAAGAGAAGAGGGAGTTAGCAGTTGAAAATTCTCAGATAAGTGAAGATCATTCGTCGAAAACCGACTGGAGTCAGTTTCTTAAACTTCTTTTCGCTCACTCATTTTCGTGGATTGGTGTTCAGACAATGTTTGTTTATATGATTGGATATGTTGAACAGAAATTGAATCCGTCTTCAATTGATGAAACAGGTCAGATTCTTTCAATCTCTTTTTTAATACTCAATGCTGTTGGCGCACTTCTGCCGGCTTTTGTCCTTGAACCGGTAACGGAAAAGATCGGTAGAGTAAGAACTCATATGATCGCCGTAGCAGTAATGTCTCTCGGATATTTCGGCATTGTTCTTTTCGGTTCCTCTTCTCTTATAGTATGGATTCTTATGGCTGTATGCGGTATCGGGTGGGCAGCAATTGTAAGTCTTCCTTTTGCCATTATGTCTGAAAAGGTTAATAAATCGAAGATGGGATTCTTTATGGGAATCTTTAACTTATCTGTAGTGCTTCCGCAATTGTTTGTTAGTCTTGTGCTGGGATCCTTTATACAGAATTCATCGGATAAAAATCTAATATTCATTATCAGCGGTGTAACACTTCTGGCTTCTTCGCTTCTCTGGGTAATGGTAAAAGATAGTCCGGTTTCTAAATTGTCACAAAATAATAAAGTCACCTCAGGGCATTGAAATGAAATATTCTTTTAGTTTGGTTTTAATAAATGATAATTATATATAATATATTGTTCTTATCCTTCTGGTATTATCTAATCCCGCATACGCGCAGTTTGAAGTAGAGTTCAGCGAATCCAAAGGAAGTTTGTCAATTACGGATAATTTAAAACCGGGATTTGGAAGATATGATGGCTACAGGATTCCATTGTATAAAGGCGAAACCGTTAATTTTATTGTCTTTTCGGAAAAATTTAATCCGGGATTGATCCTCGTTACACCCCTTGGAGAAGTTTTTAAGCAGAGCAGTAAAACGACGCCGGAGTTCGCAACTATTATTACTGATATTTCCGAAGATGGTGAATGGATTCTTTATGTAGTTGGCGATTCATCCTCAGTAGGCGAGTACCAGTTTCAGTATGCTATCGCAGCCTCAAATTCAGTATCGCTGCCGGCTGATGCGGACTTCTGCACATCTCTTCAATTCATTCTTGCTCACTCGAAAGCATACTTCCTGCTGATAGAAAACCGGTATGATTCTTCCAATTCATTTATAAAACTGAAAGGAGCTAAAGACTCATTTATTGATGAGGTTGACGGTTCTTACACTTCAGTCTTCCTTGAGACCGATAATTTGAACGAAGCAGAAAAACAATACAAGGACTTAATCAATAATGTTTCAAACTGCCTCGATAAGAATTGGAAATCGAAATCTTCCGACTGGAGAAAAAAAGAAGATTACAGAATTAACGAAACAGTTATCACAGAGAACATAAAAGATTCATACCGTTTTATAAAAATAGAATTGCTCGATCTGAAAGGATCGAAAGAAAAATTCTTATCGGATTATGTGGTTCAGGTTGTGATTAATAAAAACAGGTAGCAGAACCGTAGATCGGCTCTGCTCCATTATTTTAACTTACTTCATCAACATCGTTTACGAACATTACCAGTATTCCGGCAAGAATCATCGAAAATCCGCCAAGAAGCAACGCATAGATTGCTTCGTTTGCGAAGAGACTTCTAACAAAAAATCCGAGTATAGCCGCGGCTGTAATCTGGGGTATTACAATGAAGAAGTTGAATATCCCCATATAAACTCCCATCTTATGGGAAGGGAGTGAACCGGTTAGAATTGCATAAGGCATGGCTAGAATCGAAGCCCACGCCAGTCCGATTCCAAGTTCAGAAATAAGAAGCAATTGAGGATCCTTAATTAAATAAAATGACGCAAGGCTTATTCCGCCGATTACAAGACTGATCATATGAACGGTTTTACGACTGGTTCGCTTTGCAATCCACATTATGGCAAAAGCCATTATTGCCGCAAATCCGTTATATACCGCCATTAATACACCTACCCAGTTTGCACCTTCGTTATATAACTCCGAAGCGTTGTCTGTAGCGCCGTAAATATGATGTGTAACGGCCGGTGTTGTATAGATCCACATCGCAAATAAAGCAAACCAGGAAAAGAACTGAACATAAGATAGCTGGATCATTGTCTTCGGCATTTTATATAAATCATTAATTACTTCAACGAATCCGTTCTGCTTTTTACCGTTTGTCATTAATCCTGAGATTATCTGCAGGGCGCCGAAAAGACTTATACCGCCGAATAGAACAATGAGACCAAGGTCGATATAAATAAAATAGTTAAAGAAGGAGAGTAGAATTAATCCCGCCAAAACCCAGATCAATCCGTTTCTAAATAAAATATTCCGGTTTACCGGTTCAGTAGAATAGATGGTTTGTTTGGATTGGGATGAAGCTTTCTCTGCCTCGTCGAACTTCTTTAATTGTTCAGGTGAATATTCTTTTGAGCTGAAGACAGTCCAAATTACAGCCAGCAGGAATACAACTCCGCCGATATAAAATGAAAACTTAACAGAATCAGGTATTTCGCCGGACGGCGCTGTATTCGAAATACCAAGCCAGTTAGTCATTATGTAGGGGAGTGCCGAGGCTATAATAGCTCCAGTTCCAATGAAAAAACTCTGCATCGAGAATCCAACCGTCCTCTGAACGGAAGGAAGCATATCGCCAACGAAAGCCCTGAAAGGTTCCATTGAAATGTTGATTGATGCGTCGAGTATCCAGAGCATACCGGCAGCAAACCATAAATAAGGTGAATTAGGCATTATTAGAAGTGCAGCCGAGGCCAGAATGGCGCCTACAAGAAAATAAGGTCGTCTCCTCCCAAGACGGTTCCACGTCTTATCGCTCATGTGCCCGATTATCGGCTGGACAATAAGACCGGTAACCGGTGCGGCAATCCAAAGGATCGGGATTTTGTCGATCTCTGCGCCAAGTGTTTCGAAAATACGACTTACATTTGCATTCTGCAGAGCGAATCCGAATTGAATTCCCAAAAAACCGAAACTCATATTCCAGATCTGCCAGAAACTTAATTTAGGTTTGGACATCTTTATTCCGCCAGTTTATTATAAACTCCGGTTTTCAATTTATTTCAAATATGGTGGAGATTCAATAAGAATATTTGGATGATTAACAGATTATATACCGGAAAATTTTTATTTTGTCAGTGAATTTACTGACCTTCTGATAATGAAAAATCAAACTTCAAAAAGAAAGAAAGATCATATTGAATTATGTTTAACGGATGACGTCAAATTCAATTACCGGACCAATGGTTTTGAGAATTATGAATTCGAGCATTATGCTGCCACTGAAGTACAAATAGAAAAAATTGATTTAACTACAAATTTCTTTGAGAAGAAAATATCCTTTCCTTTTCTGATTTCATGCATGACTGGCGGTACAGGTGAAGCAGCAAAAATAAATGAAAAATTAGCGATTGCTGCCGGGCATCTGAATATACCAATCGGCGTAGGTAGCCAAAGACAATCTCTCGAAAATTCGAAACACCTTAATTCATTTAAAATAATAAGAAAGAATGCCGGTAATGTTCCTGTTATTGGAAATCTTGGCGCTGCTCAAGTCGCCAAATCGAAGAATATTGTTGACGATGTGCAATACCTTTCAGATATAATAGAAGCCGATGCTTTCGTAATCCATCTTAATCCTCTCCAGGAGTTAATTCAACCCGAAGGTCAAACCGATTTCAAAGGTCTCATTAAATCTATTGAAAAGCTTTCGGCAAAATTGAAAATACCTCTCATAGCGAAAGAAGTCGGATCCGGAATTTCTGCTCCTGCCGCAAGAATTCTTCTGGAATCCGGTGTTAAAGGAATTGATGTGGCTGGAGCGGGTGGTACAAGCTGGGCCGCGGTGGAATTGATTAGAAGTAAAAAGGATGACCAGTATTTCAGGGAATGGGGTCTGCCGACTTCATACTGTCTTAGGACAGTTAATCAACTCAGGAAGAAATACCGGTTCACGTTAATTTCCTCCGGAGGAATTAATTTACCGGTTGATATTGCCAAATCTCTTCTACTCGGAGCAGATCTAGCTGCATCGGCCAGAAAAATTCTTCAGGTTGTGAATTATAAAGGTGAATCGGGTGTTATAGATTTAGTAATTCAATGGTTCGAAGCAGTTAAAAAAATAATGTACCTGACCGGCTCACCGGATATAAAAAGTTTCAAGAAAAAAAATCTTATTAGAAAATCGGAGTTCTATTGAAAACTCTTACGAGTGAATCAACTTTTCGCAGGGAATTAAAAAAAATTGAATCGAAGCTCTCTCTATATTTTAAGGGTAAGAAACCGGAATCTTTGTATGAACCGAGCAAATACGTCCTTGAAGGCGGCGGCAAAAGAATCCGGCCTCTTTTAGTTCTTGCATCTGCTAAAGCTGTCGGCGGTTCTTATAAAGACGCATATAACGCTGCTCTTTCTGTAGAACTTCTGCACAATTTCACTCTGGTCCACGATGATATCATGGATAATTCGGACCTAAGAAGAGGGCGGCTTACGCTTCATAAAAAGTATGACAGCAATACTGCTATTCTTGCGGGTGATATTCTGGTTGCATTATCATACGAGAATCTCCTTAAAGACTGTAAAAAAGATTGTGCCGGCATACTAAAAATATTTACGCAGGGAATTATAGAAGTTTGTGAAGGTCAGAGTCTCGATAAAGAATTTGAGTTGAGGAAAGACGTTACCATAAAAGAATATAAGGTAATGATCTATAAAAAAACTGCAGCTCTTGCTGAAATGTGTTGTCTGATTGGAGCAGGTATTGCGGGAGCTGATAAGAAAAATATTAAAGCAGCAGGCAATTACGGAAAATATCTCGGCATGGCGTTCCAGATTCAGGACGACCTGCTGGATATAATAGGCGAAGAAGAAAAGTTCGGCAAGAAAATAGGCAGCGATCTGGTTGAAGGGAAGAAGACATATTTATTCCTGCGTGCATTGGAAAAATCATCCGGTAAAAATAGAAATCTACTATTGCGGTTAATCAGGAATAAAGGGATCGACAGATCTGAGGTCGGACGATACAAGAAAATTTATGAGGAGCTCAATGTAATTGAGGACGCAAAGAGAGAAATTTTACATTACACTCAATTAGCATTAAAAAATTCTTCTTATCTTCCGGATGAAGAAGGAAGATTACTAATGAACTGGCTTGCTAATGCATTAATCGGTAGAAAGAAATAATGATTGAAAGAACTGTAAAAATAGTAAACAATGCAGGACTTCATACGCGTCCTGCCGCAACGATTGTAAAGCTCGCATCAAAATACAAATGTGAATTTTTTCTCAACAAGGACGGCATGCATATAAACGGTAAAAGTATTATCGGCGTGATGACTCTGGCTGCAGAAAAAGGTTCTGAAATTGTATTAACATTCGACGGTCCCGATGAGAATGAAGCCTCACTTGAAATAATCGACTATTTTAACAGAGGATTTGACGAGATGTAATATGGATAAAAAACCCGACAACATATTAAAAGGTATTGCAGCGGCCCCGGGTATTTCGATTGCCAAAGCATTCATTTACGAGAAACAGAAAGAATCTGTCTCAGACGATTCAATTACAAATATCGAAGAGGCTCTTCAGAACCTGGATTCGGCACTGGCGCAATCGCGGAAGGAACTCAGGAAAATCTTCTCCCTTGCTGTCGATAAACTGGGCGAGAAGCGCGCTGCTATCTTCGATGCTCAGATTATGATTCTCGACGATCCTATTCTAATCTCTACTATTGAGAATAGAATTAAAAACGAAATGAAGGTCCCTGAATATATTGTTGAGGACGAAATCTCTAGATATACCAGGATTATGAATTCCTCTAACGAACCTTATATGAAAGAGCGTTCACATGATATAGAGGATATTAAAAACAGAATCATTAGAAATCTGAAAAAGAAAAAACTGAAGAGTAGAATCTCCAGCGACCTGATTGTGATCACTCAAAACCTCTCACCATCCGATACAGTCCTTTTCGCACGTGCTGATGTTAAAGGGTATGTAACAGATTTCGGAGGTCTTACTTCCCATGCTGCGATTCTTGCCCGGTCTTTAAATGTCCCGGCCGTTGTAGGTGTACATGAGGCAACAAATAAGATTAAGGATAATGATCTGATTATTATCGACGGATTTTTCGGCCAGGTTATTATCAACCCTGACGAGAAACAAATTGCTTCATACAATGAAAAGATCAAAAAACTTTCTCAGCACGATGAAGAGCTTAATAAGCTGAAAGATCTTCCTTCTGAAACAATTGACGGCAGGGAGGTAAAACTCTTTGCGAATCTCGATGTTTCGAGCGAAATGGATTTTATACTTCATAATAAAGCTCAGGGCATCGGTCTTGTTAGAACCGAACAGATCTTCGAAGAATATGAGGAATTTCCTGATGAGGAAACCCAGTACCAGGTCTATAAGAATATTTCAGAGCAGATCTATCCCGAAACTGTGATTATTAGAACATTCGATATTGGAGGAGATAAAGTACTTCCGGTTGATCTGCATGAACCGAATCCGATGCTCGGATGGCGCGGAATACGCCTCCTTCTTGATAACCCGGACCTCTTCAAAGTACAGATAAAAGGAATCCTAAGGGCCAGTTCTCATAAGAATATAAAAATACTGCTTCCGATGATTGCATCGATCTATGAAATAAAAGAATCCAAGAGAATTATTGAGGATTGTAAAAAAGAACTGAAAGCGGAAGGGAAGCTGTTCGATAAGAATATCGGTATAGGTATAATGATCGAAATACCATCTGCCGCTGTGATGGCCAAAGAATTTGCAGCCGAAGTGGAATTCATAAGCATCGGTACTAATGATCTAATTCAGTATCTGCTTGCGGTCGACAGGGGTAACGATATAGTATCGCGTCAATATCAGGAATTTCATCCTGCAGTAGTAAGAACACTTCATCATATTATTTCCGAAGGGAAAAAAGCCGGTGTAACGGTTAGTATGTGCGGTGAGATGGCCGCAGATCCGTTCGCCGTTCCGCTTCTTATCGGTCTCGGACTGGATTCCTTAAGTGTTTCTGCATCCGCAATTCCGTTAATTAAAAAGATCGTTAGAAGCCTAAATCATAAAGAACTTAAAACTCTTGCTCAGGAATGCCTCAATTTCAGTTCCGAGAAGGAGATTAGCCAGCACCTCCACAATTTCTTTAATTCAAAAATACAGGACATTATTAAAAATTTAATCAGAGGATAAAATGGAAATTCAAGAAATGATCAGGAAGTACGACAATGAAAACCAATTCAAAGTTTTGCGGGAATCCTACTTACAGGTAGAATCGGCATGGAAAAGTCAAATAGATGTTTCTTCCATCGACACATCGAAAATAAAAAATATTGTACTCAGCGGACTCGGCGGTTCGGCAATCGGCGGCGACCTTCTGCAGAATTTCTTCAGGACAGAATTGAAATACCCATATGTAGTAAATAGAAACTATGAGTTACCTCCTTACGCGGATGAAAGCACTCTTGTTATTGCATCTTCCTATTCAGGGAATACCGAAGAGACTCTTGCTGCAGCGAACGAAGCAATTAAAAGGAACTGTCAGGTTGCATGCATTACGACAGGCGGTAAACTAGAGGAATTCGCTCTTAAACATAAATTTCCGCTCGGTAAATTGATGAAAGGATACCAGCCGCGCTTCGCGCTCTGGGTCAATTTTTTTACATTGCTAAAATTAGTTCAATCTTTAAAATTGATTCCGGAACAAAATGACATTGTTAATTCAATTATCGGATTGCTCAAGAGTAAAGGGGAATTATATTCTCAGACAAAGAATGACGCACTCAATCTTGCAGAGAAGTTTACCGGATACATTCCTTTGATTTACGCAGTATCCGAATATACTTCGGCTATCGGTGCAAGATACAAAGGACAGTTTAATGAAAATTCCAAGCTTCATTCTTTTTACGGATTACTCCCGGAACTTGATCATAACGAAATACTCGGATGGGATACATTTGACCCTAAGCAGGTCAACCTGATTCTAATAAATATAATGGATGAAGATTACCATCCACAGGTAAAGAAGCGTTATGAGATTACATCCGAAATAATCAGAAAAAAAGGATGTGAAATAATTAATATCTCAAGCAACGAAAAAACATGGAAGGAACGGCTTGTTGATATTATTTATTTCGGCGACTGGATTTCATATTACCTGGCTGTAATACGGGGTATAAATCCTACTTCGATCGATAACATCAACTATCTTAAGGAACGTCTTTGACGGTTAGGAACTGGAAATATTTTCTGCTGATTCTTTTTATCCCGCAATTAGTATTTGCTCAGTTCTATTTTTTCGGCAGAAATAAAGTACAGTATGAAAAGTTTAACTGGAAAGTCCTTAAGACAGAACATTTCAACATCTATTATTATGACGATTTCGAAGAGCTTGCAGAGATAGGTGCTAAATATGCAGAGGATGCTTACGAGGAGTATAAAGTTAAGTTCAATCATTATATCACCGTAAAAATCCCCCTTATTTTTTACAATACGCATATCCATTTTCAGCAGACCAATATTACAACCGGTTTCATTCCTGAAGGTGTCGGCGGCTTCTTCGAGTTTATGAAAGGACGTGTCGTAATACCTTACCAGGGTAATCTGAACAGTTTTAAACATGTGATAAGGCATGAGCTAGTTCATGTTTTTATGACGAACAAGATTTTCAATATTCTTTCTGATCATAGGATCGATAACACCAGACTTCCTCCGCTCTGGTTTGTTGAAGGACTTGCGGAATACTGGTCGTTCGACTGGGATACACAATCAGAAATGGTTATGCGCGACCTTG
>CAZHHG010000036.1:0-25940 GCA_964532065.1 uncultured Melioribacter sp. | reverse complement strand
AATTTGCGATGCTTTTTTCTATTTCGGCGTCTCTCTTTTACCTTCTTATAAAGATAAATTCAATTACTTCCACAATTTTGGTTTCATAAAGGGAATTGCGCAGAGAATAATCAAAATTTCTCTCCCGGTTTCACTTCAAAATATTTTTATTTTGATCGGATTTTTAAGTTTTATCGCTATCACCGGTTTAATTGGGATTATGGAGCAGGCGGCTAGTAATGTGGTCTTTTCCGCACTTCTTATTTCATTGTTGCCTTGTTTCGGATTCGGGATTGCCGTGCAGACGATTGTTGGAAATACTGTCGGGAGCGGAGACCTTAAACTTGCAAAAAAGTACGGATTCGAGACGAGCAAAATTGCGTCTTTCTATACGGTTGCTGTCGGAATTATCTTCTTCCTCTTTCCAAGAGGAATTCTAATTCTTACTACAAATGATTCTCAGGTTATTGAAACAGCTGTACCTGCTTTAAGGATAGCAGCATTAGGACAGATTTTCTACTCGGTTGGTGTTGTACTTGCAAACGGATTACAGTCGGTTGGTAAGACCCTATTTGTTATGATAGCCGAAGTAGTATCCAACTGGTTTGTTTTCGTTCCTATAGCATACTTACTGGGAGTTGTGTTTGAATTCGGTCTTGTTGGCGCATGGTCGGCTCTTCCTTTTTATGTGATTCTGTATGCTTTGATCATTTTTGTTAAATACAAATTCGGAAATTGGGAGAAGTACCAGAGGGTCTGACCTGTGATAAAAAAACTTGACAAAGTTATCGTTTAAGAATATATTTGACCTGAAAATTGAACATGAAATCCAAATTACTCATATTGTTCCTTGTTACACTTACGGTGATCTATGCCGGTGTGCAACTTCTTAGTTTTACTGCAAAAAGCCAGAACGGAAATGTAATTCTGAACTGGCAGACTTCATCGGAACCAAATCTTAAACATTTCGTTGTTGAAAGGAAATCGGTCGACGGTAATTTCTTCGACATCGCTATTGTTGAACCTCGAAGCGATAAGAATTATCAGTATGTTGACCAGTCAGCTTTCAAAACTCTTGATGCAGTTTATTCGTACCGGCTCAGAATAGTTGATAATGATGGTTCAGCATCATATTCCGGTATCCAATCGGTATATCATAATGTGTCGAGCGTTAAACGAACCTGGGGAAGTATTAAAGCTTTATTCAGATAATGCTTCAGGCATCCATTTTATCCCATCGTTTTAATCCAAATCAATTCTATGCTTAAATCTAATTCAACAATTTATCTCGCTTCGAAATCCCCGCGCCGTAGAAAACTTCTAAAACAACTCGGCATTAGATTCAAATCTTTTTCAGTCGATTTGAATGAAGAAATTCTTGACGGTGAACATCCGGTTCAAACTGTTAAACGTCTAGCCCTTCATAAATCAGAAACGGCTCTTAAAAAAGTCAGATCCGGAATTGTAATTACAGCCGACACAATTGTTGTTCTTAATAAAAAGATTATCGGAAAGCCTGTCAACAGAACTGATGCTTTCCGTATTCTGTCGAAACTTAGCGGTAGAACTCATACTGTATATACGGGTTTCGTTATAGCAGATAAAATTACAGGTAAACAGATAATCGGTTATGAAAGAACTTCGGTTACTTTTAGAAAATTGAGTCCGAAAGAAATCAAAGATTATATTGCAACCGGAAGCCCTATGGATAAAGCGGGGGCATACGGAATTCAGGACGACTTTGGCGCTGTATTCGTTAAAAGGATTGATGGTTGTTACTATAATGTTGTTGGTTTGCCTCTTGCAAAACTTTACAAATCACTTCTGGAAATTTTACAGATTGTTTGAAAAACTGAAAAAGCATCTGGTAATCTCACTTCTTATTACCGCAATAGTTTTCTTTACCATAATTCTGTACGCCGATTTTAATTCTGTAATCGATTCATTTAAAAAATTCAACTGGCTCCTATTACCGGTTTTATTGATGTTATCCACCGGAAATTATTTCGTCAGATTTCTCAAATGGGAATATTATTTACGTTTGCTGGGAATTAAAATCCCGATTAATCAGTCCTTAAAGATTTTTTTCTCAGGTTTGTCAATGAGCGCATCACCGGGCAAGACGGGTGAGATTCTTAAATCATTTTTATTGAAAGAAATTTTCAACGAACCAATCTCTAAAACAGCTTCAATAATTTTTGCTGAACGCTTAACGGATTTTCTCTCGCTTACTTTCTTGGCGATAATAGGGATCTACTTTTTCAATTATTCAGCCGCCTGGATCAATTTTGTCCTTATCTTTTTTGTGACTTTAATAATAATTATAAGCAATAGTCGGATTGCAGGCTCTCTCATCGGATTCGTCAATAGATATCCATTTTTAAAATCACATACTTCCAAAATTATTACTCTATACGAAAGTGCATTTCTACTATTACAAACCAGACATCTGTTTAGAATGATGCTTGTCAGTATATTCTCTTGGTCGTTCGAATGTTTTGCATTTTACCTTATTCTAATTAATTTTGATGTAAGTATTACTGTATTATTTGCTACGTTTGTTTACTCGTTTTCAACAATTGCCGGTGCTATTTCAATGCTGCCCGGTGGGCTCGGAGTAACTGAAGGTTCTCTCAGTTTAATCCTGGTGAATTCCGGCATTTTAAAAGAGACTGCTGTTGCTTCTACATTTATAATCAGGACAACGACTTTATGGTTCGCTGTTATATCAGGTCTAAGTGTTATATTTCTTTTCCATAGGAAGTATAAAAAATCATCAAACAATAAATAGATTAAAAACAAAACCGGAATACTTAAATGGCAACGAAAATAATTTGGACTAAAATTGATGAGGCCCCTGCATTAGCCACCTACTGTTTTTTACCGGTGTTGGAATCATATGTAAAGGGAACGGGAATTGAAGTTGAATTAAAAGATATTTCTCTGGCAGGAAGAATTATTGCGAACTTTCCGGATAAATTAACTGAAGAACAGAAAATACCGGATTATTTAACCGAGCTGGGTGAGACTGTTAAAAAACCTGATGCCATTATCATTAAACTTCCTAACATCAGCGCTACTGTCCCGCAGCTTCAGGAAGCGATAAAAGAATTACAGGCAAAAGGTTATAATATCCCGGACTATCCGGAAGAACCTAAGACTGATGAAGAGAAGACAATTAAAAGCAGATATGCAAAAGTTTTAGGCTCTGCTGTTAATCCGGTTTTAAGAGAGGGTAATTCAGACAGAAGAGCATCATCTTCGGTGAAAAAATACGCTCAGAAATATCCTCACAAAATGATGAAGCCGTGGCCTCAATCTGGTTCCAAAACCCGGGTTGCACATATGAATCAGAAAGATTTTTACGGGACTGAAAAATCTACTACGCTTCTAAATGCAGATACTGTAAATATAGAATTTGTTGATGCAGCCGGCAATGTAACGGTACTAAAAGAAAAATTAAAACTGTTACCCGGTGAGGTAATCGACGCTTCTGTTATGAATGTGAGGGAGCTAAGGAAATTCTATCTGGAGCAGATTGAAGAAGCAAAGAAAGATAACGTTTTTCTTTCACTCCATCTTAAAGCGACAATGATGAAAGTCTCCGACCCCATAATGTTCGGTCACGCAGTTTATGCTTATTTCAAAGAAGCGATTGATAAGCATTCAGAAGTTTTAAAAGAAGTTGGGGTTAATGTTAATAACGGATTAATGGATCTTCTCGAAAAAATTAAAAAATTACCGGATGAAAAAAGAAATGAAATTGAAAATGATATAAATAAAATTCTTGAGACGAACGCTCCACTGGCAATGGTGGATACGAGAACCGGAAAAACAAATCTGCATGTTCCGAATGATGTTATTATTGATGCGTCCATGCCGAACATTGTAAGGGACGGAGGTCGGATGTGGAATCGTAAGGATGAATTGCAGGACTGTATAGCTGTTATTCCGGACCGGTGCTATGCCACTATGTATAAAGAAATAATTGAGGACGCAAAAGCAAAAGGGCAGTTTGATCCTGCTGCAATGGGAGCTGTTTCAAATGTCGGATTAATGGCACAGAAGGCCGAAGAATACGGCTCGCACGATAAAACCTTTGAAGCCAAAGGTAATGGATTTGTGCGCGTAGTAAATTCGAAAAATGAGACTCTGCTCGAACAACAGGTTGAATCGGGTGATATTTTCAGAATGTGTCAAACCAAAGATGAAGCCATAAAAGATTGGGTTAAACTGGCAGTTCATAGAGCTAAGGCAACCGGTTCACCTGCAATTTTCTGGCTGGATGAAAAGAGGGGTCATGATAGGGAAATTATAGCCAAGGTTAATAAGTATTTACCTGATCATGATATAACAGGACTCGAAATAAAAATCCTTAAAACTGTTGATGCTATGAAATTTACTCTAGAAAGAACCCGTAAAGGATTGGATACAATTTCCGTAACCGGAAATGTCCTCCGTGATTATTTGACGGATCTCTTTCCTATTCTCGAACTCGGCACTAGCGCAAGAATGCTCTCAATTGTACCGTTATTGAATGGAGGGGGATTGTTCGAAACAGGCGCCGGTGGTTCTGCTCCCAAGCATGTCCAGCAGTTACTTAAAGAAAATCATCTTCGCTGGGATTCCCTTGGTGAATACAGTGCGTTGGTTCCCGTTTTTGAAATGATATACGAAAAAACCGGAAATGTAAAAGCAAGAATTCTGGCTGAGACTCTTGATAAAGCGATTGGAAATTATCTTGAAAACTCCAGACTCCCTTCGCGTAAAGTAAATGAAATTGATAACAGGGGAAGTTCATTCTACCTTACTTATTATTGGGCTCAGGCATTAGCTGAACAGAATGATGACCCGGTAATTAAGAATCGCTTTAGTAAAATTGCTGAAGAAATCACTGCTAATGAAAATAAAATCGTAGCCGAATTATTATCTGTCCAGGGAAAAGCAGCTGATATTGGCGGTTACTATATGCCCGTTGATGAAAAAGCATTTTCCATCATGAGGCCAAGTACAATTTGGAATAAAATTATTAGTGAAATGTAGGATCGTTTATTAGTTCTTGGTTCTTGGTTTATAAAAAGAGGTTTGAAAGATGCATCAAACCTCTTTTATTTTTACTTCCACAATTTTTTTTACTTTTCATTTCAAGTGTGTGGAACGTACTTACGTTTTTTATTTATTAACACTCGTTCACATAATCGGTTCAAAACGACTTGACTATCCTTGATTTTAGCCCCTTTCATGCTTATTTTGGCAACGCAAAAACTTATCAAAATGGAGGTTAAGATGCGTGACGATAATGGAATAGGAAAAGGTTTATTAATCGGATTTCTTACAGGTGCGGCCGTTGGTTCGATTATTGCTCTTCTCTTTGCACCCAAATCCGGCAAAGAATTAAGAGAGGATATTAAGAATAAGTCCCAGGATTTTATGGACGATGCCGAACAGTATCTGGCTAGCGCAAAGGACAAAGCTTCGCAATTGATAAACGAAGGTAAAAAAAAATCCGAAAAATTAGTGGCTGATGCCAAGGAAAAAGTCGATGCCCTCCTCGGCGAAGCTGAAAAAATTCTTGTAGACGCTAAAGATAAAGCCGGTCATGCCGTTGATACCGGAAAAGTTAAAATAGAAAAAGAAGGCGAGCGCCTCAAATCCGCTATTAAAGCGGGTATGGATGCTTACCGTTCTGAAAAAGATGCTTAAGAGATCATGACAGTAATTGATCTGCTCCTCATCATATTAATTCTATCGGCTTCAGCTTTATGTATTTTTTTGATCTTTACTTTAAAAAAATTATTAAAGGAAGTTGAAGCCGTACGTACCGACGTCCATAATTTTATCGAAGCAGCTAATCCCGTTTTAGAAAATCTTGCCGACGTTTCTCAAAGAGCAAACAGAATAGAAGCGGAAAATTATTGGGGTGAGTTAGACCGTTCGATTAAAAAAATTAAAGAAAAAGTGTCGGATGTTAAATCACTAAAAATTTTTCGCGATGCGGAGAGTCCAGCCAAAGATCTTATCTCAAATTTGAAAGCAATTTCAAAAGGCATCTCTGCTTTCTGGCAGGCTTTTAAGAGAAATTAATCTTTTGTCCAAAGTAAGGAGATATCATATTGAAAGAGTATAATCCGGAAGCTATAAGAAATATAGCGTTTGTTGGTCATGGTGGAAGTGGAAAAACTACGATTTCTGAATTGCTGCTTTTTACTGCCGGTGAAATCAATAGAATTGGTAAGATTGAAGAGGGAAATACCACTTCCGATTTTAATCAGAATGAAATTGATAGGCAGATCTCCATTGCCGCTTCACCTCTTCATTTAGAATGGAATAATTCCAAAATTAATATTCTCGATACACCGGGCTTCCCCGATTTTATCGGCCAGGTGATCTCAAGCCTTCAGGTTGCCGACCTTGCCATCTCCGTTATTAAAAGCGCGGAAGGAATTGAAGTCGGTACAGAATTAACATGGGAATATGTCAGGAAAAACAGGCTCCCGGCAGCTGTTATTGTTAATAAAGTTGATAACGAACATTCAAAATTCTTCGATACTGTTCAAATGGCGAAAAACCGTCTCGGCTCCGATGTTACTGTTGTTTCTTTTCCGGTAAAAGAAGGTTTGAATTTTAATTCTATTGTCGACCTTGTAAAAATGAAACTTGTTACTTACGATGAATCCGGAACCAAGAAAATTACCGAAGCCGATATACCCGGCGATGTCAAAGCTCAAGCCGATAAATTGAGAGAAGAACTGATCGAAAAAGTTGCCGAATCCTCCGAAGAACTAATGAATAAATTTTTTGAAGAAGGAACACTTACTGAGGATGAGCTTAACCTTGGATTGAAAACCGCTATAGTTAAAGGAAGCCTAATCCCGGTATTTGCATTCTCTGCAACAAAAGGTGTCGGCTCCAACACGTTTCTAGATTTTGCTTCCAAATATTTTCCGGCTCCAAATGAAAGGGAACCGATCGAAGCTTCAATGAAAGAAGGTGGTAATAAAGTTCAGATTAAATGTAATCCTAACGGCGAACCGGCTCTCTTTATATTTAAGTCCCTATCCGAACAGCATGTAGGCGAACTTTCAATTTTCAAAGTCTATTCCGGTACAATGACTCCCGGTATGGATCTTATTAATACCCATAAGGATAAAGTTGAACGAATGGGCCAGATCTTCGTTCTTAACGGAAGAAACAGAAAGGAAGTATCTAAACTTCAGGCCGGCGATATTGGTGCGGTTGTAAAACTTAAAGACAGTCATACGGGCGATACTCTCTGTTCTAAAAACTTTACTATTGTAATCCCTGAAATTAAATACCCCGAACCGGTTATCCGTTTCGCTGTAAAACCGAAAGCGAAAGGGGATGAAGATAAAATCTCTGCTGCTCTTCACACTGCTCACGAAGAGGAACCCTCTCTTATTTCAAGATTCGATCCGGAAATTTCGCAGACTATCGTCTCCGGCCAGGGTGAACTTCAGCTTAATCTCGCGATTAAATTGTTGAAGGACCGTTATGGTGTTGAAGTTGATCTTGTTGAACCGAGAATTCCTTACAGAGAAACAATTCGAGGAAGATGCGACGACTCCGAATATAAACACAAGAAACAATCCGGCGGCCGTGGTCAATACGGACACGTTCATTTAAAATTAGAGCCAGTGCCTAGAGGTTCCGGATACGAATTCGTTGACGCTATCGTTGGCGGTGTTGTTCCGGGAAGATTTGTCCCTGCCGTCGAAAAAGGTCTGAAAGAGATCATGACTAAAGGTATCTTAACCGGTAGCCGGGTCGTTGATGTTAAAGTAACTCTATTCGACGGAACCTATCACTCAGTCGATTCTGATGAAGTCTCTTTCAAGATCGCCGCTTCCCAGGCATTTAAGAAAGGATTCATGGAAGCAAAACCTGTAATACTCGAACCGATCTACGATATAACCGTGAAAATCCCCGAAGAATATATGGGCGATGTTATGGGCGATATCTCAAGCCGCAGAGGAAAAATCCAGGGCATGGATTCTGAAAGCCCATTCCAGATTATTAAAGCTAAAGTACCTTTGGCCGAACTGCATAAATACTCGACCCAGCTCAGAAGCTTAACGCAGGGAAGGGGTATGTTCTCTATGTCTTTCTCTAATTACGAGGAAGTGCCAAAGGAAATTGAAGGCAAGATTATCGAAGAATATCAGAAGTCGAAACAGGAAGAAGAAGAATAATTTACTTTGTACTTTTACAGGAGTTTGTCCCTGACTAATAAAGGGATAAACTCCTTTTTTATTTGAGGATTGTATGGAAAAATTATGGTCACCCTGGCGTTCGAATTATATCGATTCGTTTAAGGAGGAAAAATCGGGTGAGTGTATTTTCTGCCTCGCTGATAAACAGGACCTATCTTCAGACTCCTGTCTAAAAGTTCTTGATCTTAAATCCTCTTATGTAATTCTAAATCTTTATCCTTACAACAGCGGACATTTAATGATTGTCCCGCGCAGGCATTTATCGGACTTTGATCAGCTTTCGGGTGATGAACTCTCCGAAATGATGACAGCCGTAAAACTTTCCATGAAAGCCCTCAAAATTGTTATGAAACCGCAGGGATTCAATATCGGTGCGAATCTGGGCAAAGCCGCGGGAGCGGGAATAGACGACCATCTTCATTTCCATATAGTACCCAGGTGGAGCGGCGATATAAACTTTATGCCCGCTTTAGGCGAAGTGAAAATTATATCCCAGGACCTGCTTCAGACCAAAAAAAATCTGGTTGAAGCATTCAAAAAGCTGATCTGAACTTCTGCTTTCATTTAAAAAATCCTGAAGCATCAATTCAATAATTCAATTATATTGCGCTCGCTCTTTTCACTATCTATTCGAAATAAAAATCTGAAGGGAAATCGATGGAAGAAAAATTCGAACTTCTTGAAAAAATAAAAGTACCTGCTCTGGATGAAATTCTCGGCATGAAATTCCCGGTTCTCGACGACGGGTTTATCAGGGTTGTTGATTATATGGGAAGCGACGAGTCGATCGTTCAGGCGGCCCGCGTTTCATATGGCAAAGGGACCAAGAAAGTCTCCGAAGACCGCGGACTCATTCGTTACCTGATGAGACATCATCATACAACACCTTTCGAAATGTGCGAGATAAAACTTCACCTCCGTGTTCCTATGGATACATGGCGCCAGTGGATAAGGCACAGAACTGCGAATGTTAATGAATACTCCACACGTTATTCTATTGCTATCGACGCTTCTCAGAAAACTCCCGAATCCCAGTGGCGTATGCAGGCTAAGGATAACAAGCAGGGAAGCGAAGGATTTTTCCCGGGAGAAATCGGTTCTAAACTTTCCGACAGGGAGAACGAGCTTCAAAACTTTGCACGCGAAATCTACCAGGAAAGATTGTCGATCGGCGTTGCGCGCGAACAGGCAAGAAAAGATCTTCCGCTATCTACGTATACCGAAGCATACTGGAAAATCGATCTTCAGAATCTTCTCCATTTCCTTGCGCTGCGTATGGAATCGCACGCTCAGTTTGAAATAAGGTCCTATGCAAACGTTATTGGTAATGAGATTGTTAACAGATGGTGCCCTGTTGCCTGGGAAGCCTTTCAGGATTATAGAATGAATGCTCTTAGTTTCTCTAAACAGGAGATAGAAGTTCTAAGTCGAATTTATGCCGGAGATAATGAGAATGCTGTAAAACTTGCTGATCAGTTCGGCTGGCTGAAAATAATTGATAACAGATTTTCTAAGAATATCGAAAGAATGGAGTTCGAGGAGAAACTTGACCGTCTCGGTATTAAAAAACCGTGGGAATAATTGTTTTCTGCTTCCCCTTTTCTGAATTTGTTGTAACTGAATTATTGTATTGATTTTTCCCCTTTGATGAAAAATATTAGACCTGTATTTCAAAAAGACTCCGGGGGGAGAAATGAGATTCGTGAAATCACTTATTTTAGTTTTGTCCCTGATATATCTTACCGGTTGCAGAGAGGATATAGTCGATTCCTCTGAAAATCTGAATACCGGTAAACTCTATATCAATTCCGTACCGCGGGGAGCGGAAATATTTCTTGATAATAACCGCGTTGGAAAGATTACTCCCGATAGTCTTCTATTTATGATGCCGGGAAATTATTCTGTAAAACTACGGCTGACAGGCTATGCGGAAATAAATCAAAATGTTACTATTGTTGCGGGTCAGAAAAGATTTGTTAATGTTATCTTCCGAAATTAGAGATTGAAAAGGAATTGTTGGAAATAGTAATTATAGCTGCCGTCTCGAAGAATAATGTGATCGGTCATTCCGGAAAAATTCCATGGCATATTAAAGAAGAATTATTCCATTTCAAAAAAACTACCACCGGATTCCCTGTATTGATGGGCAGAAAAACTTTCGAATCCCTCAAAAAACCTCTTGAAAACCGTCTTAACATTGTTCTTAGCCGAAATCCCGGCTTTTCATTTTCTCACCCAAACGTTGTAATTTGCAACTCGGTTTCCAGTGCCCTGGAACTTTGCGTCCGGAAAAATGAGTGGAAAGTTTTTGTAATAGGAGGGGAGGAAATTTTCCGTCAGACTATTGGTATTGCACGCAGGATGATTATTTCCGAGGTCGATACTACAATTGACGGGGACAGCTTTTTCCCGGAAATAGATAAGTCCAATTGGGAGATTGAAACTGTTGAAGAACGGATTGGATTCAGAATAATTAATTACAAAAGAATAATTGACTAAGATTTTGAACAGAAAAATTAAAATACTTCCTGAAAACCTGGCTAATAAAATTGCAGCCGGAGAAGTCGTTAACCGGCCGGAGTCGGTTGTAAAAGAATTGATGGAAAACTCAATTGATGCCGGTTCTTCTTCTATTGAAGTGATCGTTAAAAACGCCGGTAAAAACCTGATACAGGTTGTTGACGACGGTCCGGGTATGAACGAAGAGGATGCGCTGCTCTGTATTGAAAGGCACGCTACAAGCAAGATCAGTTCGGTTGAGGACCTTCAGGCTATTAAAACACTCGGATTCCGCGGTGAAGCTCTTGCTTCAATTGCCGCTGTTTCCATATTCGAACTTAAATCAAGAACTCCTTCGGATGAACTTGGTGTCTCTATCAGGGTGAGTGAGGAATCGGGTATTGTTAAAGAAAAAGATTCTATGCCAGTAGGCACCTCTGTTACCGTAAAAAATCTGTTTTATAACGTTCCTGCCAGAAGAAATTTCCTTAAAAGTAATTCGACTGAACTGAAACATATTGTAGAAACTTTTAAGAGGATTGCCTTAAGTCATCCAGATATTTCATTCAGACTTTTTAACGATGATGATATCATTTACGATCTCCCGGCCGGAGATTATAAAGAAAGGCTGAAATCAGTTTTCGGCGAAAACATTACCAACCTTATACTTGAAGTAAATGAAATAACAGATTACTTAAGTCTCACAGGTTTCATTACCAAACCGGCTTACCTAAGGCGGAGTAAAGGTGAGCAGTATCTTTTCTTAAACAACCGGTATGTACAGAGCAGGATTATTAATCATTCCGTCTTTTCTGCTTATGAGAACCTAATGGAGAAAGGGGATTATCCGTTCTTCATACTTTTTCTCTCAATCGATTATAAAAAAGTTGATGTGAATGTTCATCCTTCAAAACTGGAAATTAAATTTGAGGATGAAAAACAGGTCTATTCATTCGTCAATGCAGTGATAAAGAAGACTATTGGAAGCTACGACCTAGTACCGACAGTTTCATTCGATAATACTACAGATGTGAATGGATCGCTCAGTTTCTCTTCTCCGGAGAGCAGGATGAGGAGTGATTTTTCCGACCGGCCAATAACTGAAAAAGCTCCACGCGACCGTTCGATTTTTTCCGAAAGTGAAATAGACCAGCTTTTTGAGAACCTGAACCGGGATATAAAAACTGCCGCTCCGTCGGGTTCGGTTGAGCATCCCTTCGGTAATAATTCCCAGAAAGAAATTTATCATCAATCCGATACCCTGGTTTCGGATGATTCACCATTTATAGTTCTTCTTCATAATAAGTATATCCTCTCGCAGATTAAAAGCGGTCTGATGATTATCGATTTCCATGTAGCTCACGAGCGGATTCTTTACGAAAAGGCGCTTCAATCTTTCGAAGCCAATATCCCTTTTTCACAACACCTGCTTTTTCCCCAGAGCATTAAAGTTGATCCGGCCGATTATCAATTGGTTAAAGAACTTGAACCTTATTTAACGAATCTCGGTTTCTCAGTTAAGTTTAAGTCGAAAAATATTATTGAAATTATCGGTATTCCTTCTGATATAAAGACTGAACATGAATCTGATACGATGCTTGAGATCCTGCATGAATACAGAAAAAATCAGCAGGAAAAGCAGCTTGAGGTGCGCGATAATCTTGCTAAGTCTTTCTCCTGCAAAGCAGCTGTTAAAGCAGGCGACCGGATTACAGAAAAGGAGATGCGTATTCTCGTAGATAAACTCTTTGCTACCTCAATGCCCTATGTTTGTCCGCACGGAAGGCCGATAGTTATAAAAATTCCGATCCAGGAATTTGATAAAAGATTTGGACGAACTTCCTGAGTTTTGTATCTTATTTCAAAATCACTTAACGGTTTTATCTAAATTTCATCTGTGAAGGGGAAATATGGAAGAATATAAAAAAGCAGCTCAAAAATTCGAAGATAAATTAAAATCCGCCAGAGAGAATGACTGGAAATATACTACTGTTTCGGGTCAGCCGATAAAACCTCTTTACACTCCCGATGATATATCCCGGATCGATTTTTTAAATGAGATCAATTTCCCGGGAGAGTATCCTTACACACGCGGAATTCACACGAACGGATACCGGGGAAAGGTCTGGACTATGCGCCAGTTCGCCGGGTTCGGAACTCCCGAGGATACAAACCAGAGATTCAAATATCTTCTGGAACACGGCCAAACAGGGCTTTCGGTTGCATTCGACCTTCCTACACTTATGGGATGGGATGCAGACGCTCCGATGAGTGAAGGGGAAGTTGGAATCTGCGGTGTCGCTATCTCCTCTCTTGAGGATATGGAGATTCTATTCGACGGAATTCCGCTGGAACAGGTTTCTACTTCGATGACGATCAATTCACCGGCTGCTATGATTTTTGCGTTCTATCTTGCCGTTGCAAAGAAGCAGGGAGTTTCATTCGATAAATTAAGAGGAACACTTCAGAACGATATCCTTAAAGAATATATCGCGCAGAAGGAATATATTTTTCCGCCAAGACCTTCGATGAGAATTATTACCGATATGATTGAGTACTGTACTAATGAAGTACCGCAGTGGAATCCAGTTTCGATCAGCGGATATCATATTCGTGAGGCCGGTTCAACAGCGGTTCAGGAACTTGCTTATACGCTGGCCGACGGATTCGCTTACATAGAAGCATGCCTCGAAAGGGGAATGGATATCGACGAGTTCGCGCCCCGGCTCTCCTTCTTTTTTAACTCCCATCTCGATTTCTTCGAGGAAATTGCAAAGTACAGGGCAGCACGCAAAATTTATGCTAAGCGAATGAAAGAAAAATACGGTGCGAAGAATCCAAGGTCGTGGTGGCTAAGATTTCATACACAGACTGCCGGATGTACACTTACAGCCCAGCAGCCTGAGAATAATATCGTTAGAACGGCTTTACAGGCTCTCGCTGCCGTTCTTGGAGGAACTCAATCCTTGCATACTAATTCGATGGATGAAACTCTTGCTCTTCCGAGTGAAAAAGCAGTTAAGATTGCTCTCCGCACTCAGCAGCTGTTAGCATATGAAACAGGGGTTATAAATACCGTCGATCCGCTGGGTGGAAGTTATTTTGTTGAATCACTTACTGAAACGATGGAAGAGGAGGCAAATAAGATCTTTGATGAAATCGATTATTTGGGAGGTGTTATTCCTGCTATTGAATCAGGTTACTTTCAAAAAGAGATAGCCGATTCGGCTTACCGTTACCAGAAGGAACTTGAGAGAAAAGAAAAGATAATTGTCGGGGTTAATGAGTTTGTTGAAGGGGATTCGAAGATTGATATACCGATTCTTCAGATCTCTCCCGGTGTGGAAAAGAAACAGAGGGAAAGGCTTGCTTCACTTAAGTCAAGACGCGATAATAAAAAAGCTGAAGAGAGCATCAATAAAATTGCCGCTGCGGCTAAGTCGGACCAGAATCTTATGCCCGTCCTTATAGAGGCCGCAGAAAATTATGTTACTTTAGGTGAAATGGTTGAAGTACTCAAAATACACTTCGGGACCTATGAGGAAGCAGTTGTTTTCTAAAATTTCACCATACATAAGAATATTAAGATTAGCGGACTGGCTCAAAAATATTTTTGTCTTTGTTCCGCTTGTATTCTCCAAACACCTGTTCCATACCGATTATATTTTAACGGTTGCTGCCGGATTTATTATTTTCTCTTTAGCTTCAGGAATGGTTTATGTATTCAACGATATAATCGATGCAGATAGGGACAGGATCCATCCTGTAAAAAAAATCCGTCCTGTTGCCTCGGGCGAATTGAAGAAATCCCGGGCAATATTTCTTCTAATTCTTCTCTTTCTCACTCTTGTACTCTTAACGATTATACTGAAAAATAAATTTATTCTGATAATCTGGATTTATGTTCTTATAAATATCCTCTATACACTTTTCCTTAAAAAAATTGTTATTGCCGATATATTCTCTATCGCATCCGGATTCCTCTTAAGAGTAGTAAGCGGAGCGGTTATAATTGAAGTCGATTTATCCAACTGGCTTATACTAACTACAATCTTTTTGTCGCTATTCCTTGCAGTAATGAAACGCAGGGTCGAGTTCGCCAGTATTACAGGGCCATCCGTTCAGCGGGAGGTTCTTAAAGATTATTCGCTCCCATTTATCGATCTTATCGCTGCCGTTACATCAGCCTGCGTTATTATCAGTTACGCATTCTACTCCGTAGCCGAAAGGACTATTATGGCCTTCGGATCCGAGGAGTTTGTCTTTACAACTCTATTTGTAATATTCGGAATCTTCAGGTATATGTACCTTGCAATACAGAAAAATAAAGGGGAGAATGTAATAGAAGCGATCTTTAACGATTTGCCGATGACTATCAACCTGATCCTTTATATTTTTATCTCGCTCTATATTATTTATTCATAACATAAAGCCGGACCAGTAAAAAATGTTTTTAGATTACCTTTTCCTGATAATACTTGTTTTGTTAAGCGCCTTTTTCTCATCGACGGAAATTGCATACATAGTCTCCAACAAAATTAAAATTGAGATCCGTTCAAGAAAAAATAATATCTATGCGAGGAATGCACACTACTTTATTAAAAATCCGGATCTTTTCTTCTCTACTATCCTTATCTCAAATAATATTGTAAATGTCGCATTTGCCTCTCTTACATCAGTTTTCCTCCTATCGGTCTTCGGACTTGAGGAATTTGAGATACTGATTATAACAACACTGATAATTCTTTTCTTCGGGGAACTCCTGCCTAAGTTTATCGGTCGTGAACTTGCCGATAGCCTTATACTACTTTCGGCAATTCCGCTCAGGTTCGTTTTATTATTCCTTTATCCGCTTGTTAAAATAACCTCCAAAATCTCATCAGTACTAAACAGAATGAATAAAAGGGAGGAAGAGGAGATACTCCAGATATTCGATAAGGAAGAGATTCAAAACCTGATTGAAGAAAGCAGTGAAGCTGGCAGGATGAATGATGACCAGTCAGATATCATCTCCCGCGTAATCGAAATTAAAGAACAGAGAGTCTATGAGGCAATTACCCCTAGGACCGATATCGCCGGTGTTGAGATTACATCTTCGCTAGAAGAGGTGATGGATAAATTTATTGAAACAGGTTATTCCAAACTGATCGTATATGATGAGAACCTCGATAACATAAAGGGTATGGTCCTCTTAAAAGACTTTTTTAAGCATCCCGAAAGCATCTCTTCAATGATAAGAGAAGTTGTATTTGTACCGGATACCAAGAAGAGTCTGGAAATGCTTAATGAATTTCTTGATAAGCAGTTTACTTTAGCTGTCGTTGTCGATGAGTTCGGGGGAACTGCGGGAATTCTTACAATCGAAGATCTCATAGAGGAACTCTTCGGTGAAATAAGTGATGAGTATGATGAAGAGGAAAAGGTTGCTAAAATGATTGATAAGTCGACCTATATTTTAAGCGGTAAAGTCGAGATCGATTATTTAAATGAGGAATATGGATTCTCAATTGATGAGGAAGGCGATTTTGAAACGATAGCCGGATTTGTTACTTCCCGTTTAGGACGAATCCCTTTCAAGGGGGAAACGTTTAAGATCGATAATTATTCGATACTGATTTTAAAATCTGATAAGAAAAAGATCGACCTCCTTAAACTCTCGGTTTTGCCGGAAGAATAAACTTTTTTAACTCACCTTTCGTTTAACAATAAAAAAAAGGAAATTATGAGCTCTCTGCTTACGATGCTCTTCGGCAGTAAAAATAATGTTGCGAACCTTGATTCCGAGTCATTTGAAAAGATGGCCGCTGAAACAGAGGATTCGGTCCTCCTGGATGTTAGAACTCAGGAGGAATATGACCAGATTAGAATTCCGAATTCAATTCTGATTGATATCTATAAACCTGATTTTATTAACCGGATCGATAAGCTCGATCGCGATAAAACTTATTTCATTTATTGCCGTTCCGGTAACAGGAGCTACCATGCTGCTCTTCATATGCAGAAGATTGGATTCGATAAAGTTTTTAACCTTGAGTACGGTATAAGCGATTATACAGGAAAAGTAGAACCGTAATGGATCACCCGGTTATATTTATCGACGGGCAGTGCAATCTCTGCAATGGTCTGATTAGAATACTGATTAAGATCGACAGGGAAAAAGTTTTCAGGTATTCTCATCTTCAGTCTGATTATGCATCACGGATCGATATGATCAAACCATATCTTACTACACCGTTTAATTCGGTGATATTATATGACGGGGAAGCGGCTTTTCGAAAATCGGATGCAATCGGAAGGATTTTCAGTAAATTGAATTATCCCTGGAAAGCGTTAAGTATTCTCAAATTTCTTCCTCATATACTTAATGATTTTTTTTATGATATAATTGCCGGAAACCGGTATAAGATATTTGGATCCAAAGCCAAATGCCCTGTTCCTAATCAAAATGAAAAGGACCTATTTCTGCTGTAATTAACTTTGATCCCTTTTTATGGAAGAAAAGCTAAAATAACCTTATCTTTTGCACCAAATTTTGAAGTTGTTGATTTGTTAAAATTCTCCCTGAAAAAAAAAGACACTAATTCTAAGGCTAGGACCGGCTCTATTACTACTGCTCACGGAGTAATTGAGACTCCGATCTTTATGCCGGTTGGAACTCAGGGAACTGTTAAAGCCGTTACTCAGAGAGTACTTGAGTCGGATATTAATGCTGAGATTGTTCTTTCAAATACTTATCATCTCTACTTGCGCCCCGGAACCAGAATTCTGGAGGATGCGGGCGGGCTCCACAATTTTATGAACTGGAAAAGACCGATCTTAACCGACAGCGGGGGTTTCCAGATTTTTAGTCTTACTGAATTAAGAAAATTAAAGCATGAAGGCGTGGAATTTAGTTCCCACCTCGACGGCTCCAAGCATTTTTTTACGCCTGAGAAAGTGATCGCAATCCAGAGGAGTATTGGTTCGGATATTATGATGCCGCTCGATGAATGCACTCCCTTCCCGTGCGAATATGATTATGCGAAAAAATCGAAAGACTTAACTTCAAGATGGGCTCTTAAAAACAAGGAAGCTTTCGAAGCCTCTAATCCTCTCTACGGATCTGATCAGTCGCTCTTCGGAATTATTCAGGGGAGCGTATATAAAGATTTAAGGGAAAGCTCGGCTAAAGATCTTCTTAAAATCGGATTCGACGGTTATGCTATAGGAGGACTTGCAGTAGGTGAGCCGATGGACTTAATGTATGAGATGGTCGATTTCACTACCGATTTTATGCCGGAGGATAAACCGAGGTACCTGATGGGTGTCGGAAGGCCGGAGAATATTCTGGAGGCAATTGCACGGGGCATCGATATGTTCGATTGCGTCATGCCGACACGCAATGCCCGCAATGCATATCTGTTTACCTCAAAAGGAATTGTCTCGATGCGTAATGCCGCATATAAAGATGATTATACACCGCTTGATGAAAAATGCGACTGCTATACGTGCAGAAGTTTTTCTAGAGCGTATCTCAGGCATCTTTTTAACGCAAGAGAAATTCTGGCATTAGAGCTGGCTACAATTCACAATCTCACGTTTTATCTTAATCTGGTTCGTGAGGCAAGAAAGAGAATAAATGACGGATCGTTCGTCGAATGGAAAAACTATTATTCAAAAATAATTTCTGTAAATGTTCAATCAATTAATTAAGGAGGAATAAGTGGAAATATTACTGGCAATGGCTCCGCCGCCTGACGGATCGGGCGGAGGCGGAGGAAGTTTGATTAGCACGCTGATTATGTTCGGCGCTATCTTCGCAATTTTCTATTTTATGATAATCAGACCCCAGCAGAAAAGAGCTAAAGAAAGAGATAAACTTTTATCTTCTGTTCAGAAAGGGGATAAAGTGATTTTAAGCAGCGGACTCTACGGAACAATCGCTGGCCTCGAAGAAAAAACCTGTCTTATCGATGTTGGCAATAACATTAAAATGAAATTCGACCGCTCGGCTATCGCTTCCGTGGTTAAAGACTAAAATTGAGTAGTGACTTTAAGTGCCTTTATAAGGGATTAACTCCTTGAAAGGCACTCCTGTCACCGTGCTGCTTTTTATTAATTTAAGTGAGGACCTTAAGTAAAATGAAAGAACTCGGCATTAAACAGAATTTTCTGGCTATTGATAAAAAATATTCTAATTACAAAAATTCTGAAATTGTTATCGTTTCAGCTCCTCTCGAAAAAACCGTCAGTTACGGAAAAGGAACCGGAGCCGGACCAAAAGAAATTCTGAATGCTTCTCATTATGTCGAATTCTATGACGAAGAAATGAACCGTGAGCTATGTTTTGAAAAGGGAATCTGCACTCTTGAACCGCTTAATTTCGGAAAACTTCCGATCCAGAAGGCGATCGATAAGATCTACAGGGAAGTCTCCACTCATATTGATGCAGGGAAGTTTGTTGTTACCTTAGGCGGCGAACACTCACTTTCTGTCGCGCCAATTAAAGCCCATCATGAAAAATATGAAAACCTATCAATCCTTCAGATCGATGCTCATTCGGATTTACGCGAGAGCTATGAAGGCTCAATCCACTCTCATGCTTCCGTAATGGCACGAGTAGCTGAATTCAACAGGAAGATTGTTCAGGTCGGAATCCGTGCCCAGTGCAGGGATGAGGCCATCTTCAGAAAAGAAAATAATATTCGCACCTTCTATTCCCGCGAGATTAAACTCGGAATGTACGGCGATAACTGGCAGGAATTGGTCGCAAGGTCTCTTACCGATAACGTTTATATAACATTCGATGTCGACGGCTTCGATCCTTCATTCCTTACAGCTACAGGCACTCCGGAACCGGGAGGATTATTCTGGGATGAGACGATGAATCTTCTAAAAATTGTAGGGCAGGATAAAAATATTGTCGGATTCGATGTTGTGGAACTTGCCCCTTCGAAGTCTCATTCTTCATCTAATTTTGTAGCGGCTAAACTCGTCTACAAAATGCTTAATTATGCTTTCCATAATAAATAATTAAGTCTTGAATAATTGCTTCATTTTAAGTAATTAACTGTTGAGATTTTATCTACTTTATCTTTAGGAGAAAGAAATTGAAACGGTTGATCCTTCTGTTAGTCCTGCTTCTATCTGTTGCTTCAAATGCTCAGGAAAAAGTCTATTATGCAAATATCGAAGGTGATATTGATCTCGGACTTGCCCCTTATATCAAAAGAGTAGTTGAAGAAGCCGAAACGAATTTTGCCGCCGCTATTATTTTCAGAATAAATACTTTCGGCGGCAGGGTTGATGCTGCAACCCAGATTAAAGATGCGATCCTGAACAGTAAAATCCTTACGATCGCTTTCATCGATAAAAGGGCGATCTCTGCAGGCGCTCTTATCGCTCTCTCGTGTGAAAAGATTGTTATGGTCCCCGGGGCCTCTATGGGTGCCTCCTCCGTTGTTGATCAAACCGGTCAGAAACAATCTGAAAAATATCAATCCTATATGCGCTCCGAAATGCGAGCAACGGCCGAGAAAAACGGTAGGCGTACCGATATCGCTCAGGGTATGGTTGACGAAACTATTGTTATCCCGGATATCAAAGACGACTCCACAAAGCTTGTCACTCTTACTTCAGAAGAGGCGCTGCAATACCGGATGACCGATACTGTCCTGACTAATATCGATCAGGTAAAAGAAAATTTCGGACTTAAAGATGCCGAGCTTGTAACTCTCGACTCAAACTGGGCAGAGGATTTTGTAAGGTTTGTTAATAATCCGATAATCTCTTCACTACTTATAATGCTTGGACTGATAGGACTCTATACAGAAATTAAAACACCGGGTTGGGGATTGGCAGGAACAGTAGGTGTTGTCTGCCTTGCTATCTTCTTCGGTGCAGGATATATACTGGAACTTGCATCAATAATAGAAATTCTCCTCTTTGTTGTAGGAGTGATTTTTATAATTGTTGAAATTTTTATTGTGCCCGGATTCGGAATCTTCGGAATACTGGGAATCATTTTTATGGTCGGAGGACTTTTCCTTGGTCTCCTGTCGGATTTTAAGATGATCGACTGGACATTGATTTCTATTGCGATAATTCAGCTTGGACTTACTTTCCTTTTTACTTTTGTTGTAATATTTTTCCTTTTGAAATTTTTACCAAAGACAGATATGTGGAATAAACTTATATTAAACGAACAGGTTGCCTCCAAATCCGGTTATGCGGCAAAACCGCAGTTTGAACATCTGATCGGTATGGAAGGAGAGGCCCTTACAGACCTGAGGCCATCGGGCACTGCAATTATTGAGGGCAGCCGGATCGATGTTGTTACCGAAGGTGATTATATTAAAAATAAGAACCGGATTGTTGTAAAAAGTGTTGAAGGTTCTAAAGTAGTTGTCGATATAAAGAAATGAAAAAAGCACGCCGTTAATCGGGGCGTGCTTCTTAATTTAATTATCATCAGTTCAATCAGAGCATCTCGACAATATTTTTATTCGTCGATTTTTCACTCCTTACCGAAGTCTGTAGCTTCTGTGTCGAATCCTTTGCTTTTACTTCAACTTCCATTTCGATCGAGGTAAGGGTTTCGGCTTTTTTAAGAAGCCCTTTTTCAATATTGAATATGATCATTCCGTTCCCTGCAATAATAGGATCTTTGAACGAATAATTTACTCCTTCCTCAACTCCTTTTTTCTCTCCGGTCCATGTTGCAGTAAGATCAGCGCTTATCTTTGCACCCTTGTCGCCGTCCAGGTTTATAAAGTCATCTACCGTAAAAGTTGCTTTGTTCTCAACTGCAAATACACTCATCTGTGCCGGGTAGGTTTTTATCCAGGATGAATCTTTCGCTACGGGTTTTTCCGGCAGTTCTCTGAAGAGTAACTGTGTCATAGGACGTAAAGCCGATTCGCTTAAGTTCTTTGAGATTTGCGACTTCTGCTCTAAAGTCAGCTGCTGGGCCTGCGGCTGAAGCTGAACCATTTTATCGATCATCTTATCCAGCCTGGTTACTTCAAAGACTTCACCGCGACTGCTTACTCGTGCGCGGTATGGTGAGTTGGAGATAGTTGCGTATTCGATGAATTTAAGCTTCTCTTCGTTTGGATTCTCTGCTTTGGAATCGAATTTTACTTCCTGACCGTTCAGGTTGGCATCGAGAACTACTGAGGAAATATTAACTGAAAAATCCGCTGTCTTATCCTCGTCTACTTCCAGGACTTCCAGTTCAAAAAGGTAAGTGATGGTCTGATATAGTTTTGTGTTGATGATAGTATCGGCCTTAATCGATTCATCAGAGGTTGTGATAGTTGTAAGCTTATATTTGAGCTTGTCGCCTTTCGAAAAATTATACCGGAGAGGGACGTTGGCTTCTTCAAGCTGAATCGATTCATAAGACTCGATCTGTGTAGTGTCTGATTCTTTTTTCTCTTCTGACTTTCCGCACCCGATTAAAATGATCAATGCAGTTATTAATGATAAAAATTTCTTTGTCATGATTTACCTGTTTTGTTTTGATTAAGTTTATCTCCCCCCGGCTTTATAAAAAGCAAAGGGGAGATTTAATTCTACTGCCAGCCGTTAATTTCGAGGAGTTCTTTACGTGAGAAGAAGTGAGAGATCTCTTTTGCAGCATTCTCAGGCGAATCCGAACCGTGAACAATATTCTCCTGAATGTTCGCAGCGTATAGCTTTCTGATTGTACCTTCATCTGCTTTTGACGGATCGGTTGCGCCGATTAATTTCCGGAATTCTTCTACCGCGTTTTCTTTTTCAAGAACTATCGGTACGCATGGGCCGCTTGTCATATACTCTATAAGATCATTAAAGAATGGCCTTTCTTTATGAACTTCATAGAATCCTTTGGCAGAATCCTTCTGAAGACGCACCATCTTAAGCCCTAAGATCTTAAATCCAGCTTCCTGAATATGTGTAATTACTTTTCCAACTAATTCTTTTCTTGTGCAATCCGGTTTTAGAATAGCTAATGTTCTGTTGCTCAATTTTATCTCCTGATTTTCAACGTTAATTGATTATTTTCTTTTCTTAAGAATCTTCTTGACTGTTTTCTTAACAACGGCCTTTTTACTTTTTCCTTTTACCTTCGGATTCTTAACCTTGTTTTTAAGACTTTTTGCTTTTAGAACTTTGACTTTTGCCTTCGGATTTTTTCCTAAAGCTTTCTTCATTGTAATGCCGATTTCGGCGGGACTTTCAATAACGTGTATTCCTGCTTTTTTCATTGCAATCATTTTTTCAGCTGCAGTCCCTTTCCCGCCTGAAATAATTGCTCCTGCATGACCCATGCGGCGACCTGCAGGTGCTGTTCGTCCTGCAATAAACCCGACGACCGGCTTTTTAACATTCTTCTTAATAAACAGTGCGGCTTCCTCTTCAGCGCTTCCGCCGATCTCACCGATCATAACGATTCCTTCTGTTGAGGGATCTTCATTAAAAAGCTTGATGATATCGATGAACTGTGAACCGATTACAGGATCTCCGCCGATTCCTACGCATGTCGATTGCCCGATTCCTAAATCACTTAGCTGCTTTACGGCTTCGTAAGTAAGGGTTCCGCTTCGGCTTACTACGCCGATCTTTCCCTGTTTATGAATAAATCCAGGCATAATTCCGATTTTGGCCTTTCCCGGAGAAATAAGTCCCGGGCAGTTTGGGCCTATTAGCACTACACCTTTACCTTTTATTGAATTGAAAACATCTATCATATCCTTTGCGGGGATTCCTTCGGTAATACAGACTATCAGTTTTATTCCGGCGTTAGCCGACTCTAAAATTGCGTCTGCGGCAAAAGCCGGGGGAACGAATATAGCCGATGCGTCGGCTTTAACTTCCTTTACTGCTTCGGCAACCGTGTTGAAGATCGGAAGGCTGGTATCCTCGAATTTCTGTCCGCCTTTACCGGGAGTAACACCTGCAACTACATTTGTTCCGTATTCGATCATCTGACGGGTGTGGAATGAACCCTCACCGCCGGTAATTCCCTGAACTATAACACGTGTCTTTTTGTCGAGAAGAATACTCATGTTTATTCCCTGAAATTAATTTCAAAAATTGTTTCAGTAAAATTAAGAAAGGAAGATGAAATATACTTAAGAAAAATTCAGTTTTGAGAATTGAAGCAGGCTTAACTCATCGAATTCCTTTGCCATCACCTGCATACCTATAGGAAGGCCTTCCCGGTTTTTTCCGATCGGAATATTTATACCCGGTATTCCGGCTAAATTGGCTGAGGTTGTGTAGATATCCATCAGATACATCTTAAGCGGGTCGGTCGACTTCTCTCCGATCTTAAACGGCGGAGTTGGTGTCGTGGGAGTAAGCAGAAGATCAACTTCCTTAAATGCATTGTCAAAATCCTGTTTTAACAACCGCCTTACTTTCTGGGCTTTCCGGTAATAAGCATCGTAGTAGCCGGTTGATAGTACGTATGTCCCCAGCATAATTCTCCGCTTTACCTCGCTTCCGAATCCTCTCGAACGGCTCGTTGCATACATCTCTTTTAAGGATGATGAATTCTTATCGCGATAACCAAAGTGGGCTCCGTCGTAACGCGCGAGATTTGATGAAGCCTCTGCGGTTGTTAAAATATAATATGTCGGTATCGAATATTCAGAGTGTGGAAGCGATACCTCACGTACTTCGTGACCTGAAGATTTTAATTTTTCAACCTGACTTTTAATTGCCTCATTAATTTCCGGATCGAGCCCTTCGGCAAAATATTCTTTTGGCAGTCCTATCTTAAATTTTTTATCTGAAGAAATTTCGTAGAAGTATTTAGGAACAGGAATATTAACCGAAGTTGAATCATTGGGATCGTGCCCTGAGATCACTTCCAGAATGAGAGCTAAATCTTCCGGGTTGCGTCCCATCGGACCGATTGTATCGAATGATGACCCGTATGCTGTAAGCCCGTACCTCGAGACTCTTCCGTATGTCGGTTTAAGTCCGAATATCCCGCAGAAGGCAGCTGGCTGACGAATAGAACCACCCGTATCGGTTCCAAGTGCTGCGTCGCATAATCCTGCAGCTACGGCCACGGCCGATCCGCCGCTTGAACCTCCCGGCACTCGTGATTTATCGATCGGATTTAAGACTTTTCCAAAAGCCGAGTTTTCGTTAGAAGAGCCCATGGCAAACTCGTCGCAGTTGGTTTTACCGATTATTATTGCGTCCTCACGTATTAGTCTTTCAACTGCTGAGGAAGTATAAACCGATTCAAAATTTTTAAGTATGTTGGATGAGCAGGTAAGAGGTTTGTCTTTAATTGCCAGGACGTCTTTTACGGCAATAACCATTCCGGCAAGCTGGCCGGCTTTATTAGATCTTATTTTCTCTTCAATCTTTTCGGCAGTATCAACCGAATCCTCGAAGAGAAAATTAAACGCATTCAGGTCTTTATTCTCTTTTGCTAAACTAAGGAAATGTTCTATGTTGTTTTTTAGACTTAAAGACCCGGACCGGATTAATTCTAATTTTTCGGAATGGTTTTTATAACCTGTCAATAAACTTTGTTCCTGATTAATAGTTCATATCTTTCTTAAAAGAAATCAGTTCTCTAATTTCTTATCGCTTTTCTCTTCGGGTTTGTCGGTTATCTTTATATCTTCTTCAACTTCGCGCATAGCTTTCTTGAATTCACGCATTCCTTTTCCTACTCCCTGGGCAAGTTCAGGTATTTTCTTCGCGCCGAATAGAATCAGAATAGCAAGCACAATAAGAATTATTTCCGTTGCTCCTAAATTACCGAACATAACGTTCCTCGCATTTATTTTTATAGAATTTTCTTATTTGAAATGGGAAGCGATCGATTTGAAAATGAGAGCGCCGTCTGTCTTTCGAAGAATCGGATCGCATGCGTTTTCCGGATGCGGCATCATTCCCATTACGTTCTTTCTTTTGTTTGAGATCCCCGCGATATTATGAAGCGAACCGTTCGGATTATATTTATGGCTTACATGTCCGTCGTGAGACGAGTAAGTAAATATAATCTGATCGTTATTGATTAATTCCTTCAAGGTATCCCCGTCGGTGAAATAATTTCCTTCGCCGTGTTTTATCGGGATCTTAATTGTCTCTTTCTTAATCCCCTTGGTAAAAATAGTCTCTTTGTTTTCTACCTTCAGATAAATATCCTTGCAGACAAATTTAAGAGATTCATTCTGAAGCATAACTCCGGGGAGTAATCCCGCCTCAAGCAGAATCTGAAATCCGTTGCATATGCCG
>CAZHHG010000035.1:0-26072 GCA_964532065.1 uncultured Melioribacter sp. | reverse complement strand
CTCGGTATCCCCGCAGTAATTCTTTTCGGAATACCGGATCATAAAGACGAAGTCGGTTCAGGTGCTTATGATCCTAACGGGATTATTCAGCAGGCAGTACGGGCTATTAAAGCCAGTGTGAAAAAATTACTTGTTATTACTGATGTCTGCCTGTGCGAATATACTTCGCACGGACATTGCGGCGTACTTGACGGCGAGAATATACTTAACGACGAAACAGTTTCACTTCTTGCTAAAGAGGCAGTTTCACATGCCCAGGCAGGCGCCGATATAATTGCTCCATCTGATATGATGGACGGACGTGTAGGTGCAATCCGTAAAGCTCTCGACTATAAAGGATTCGCCAATATTCCGATTATGAGCTACGCTGTTAAATATGCTTCGGGATTCTACGGTCCGTTCCGTGATGCAGCTGAATCCGCTCCGGCATTCGGAGACCGAAGATCGCACCAGATGGATGTAGCCAACAGCAACGAAGCCCTACGCGAAGCCGAGAGCGATATTGAAGAAGGTGCCGATATGATAATGGTTAAACCAGCAGGCGCTTACCTCGATATCATTTGGCGCGTAAAAGAGAAATTCGGAATGCCCACAGCTGCATACCAGGTTAGCGGTGAGTATGCTATGATTAAAGCAGCCGGAAGAAACAACTGGATTGATGAGGAAAGAGTAATGATTGAGTCTTTAATTGCGATTAAACGTGCCGGCGCCGATATGATTCTTACTTATTTTGCTAAGGATGCCGCAAAATATCTCGATAGAAAATAACATCCAACGAATTAGTTTTCCCTTAATGATATTATCGCATTAAGGGTAATTGTATGATAAAAATAAATGCTGCTGAAAGAAACCGGTAAAGAGATATCCGATGTAATAATTCCCCCGGAGGATGGAAGTTTAAGAAGGTTCCTGCCGGAGAAAAAGTTCAGCATTCAAAATACGTTTGCTGCCCTCGCCTATCCTAATTACAGATTATGGTTCTGGGGACAAATGATCTCCCTCTTCGGATCATGGATGCAATCGACTGCATTCGCATTCTTCATATTCGAGCTTACTAAATCGCCTGCATACCTTGGATACGTCGGATTTGCCAGCGGAATACCCGCATGGTTTTTTTCATTCTACGGCGGTGTTGCAGCGGACCGTCTGCCCCGAATCAGGATACTATTTGCAACACAAACAGCCATGATGTTAATGGCATTTATACTTGCCCTTTTTACTTTTGCTGAAATGATTGAGCCCTGGCATCTGCTTCTCTTCGCATTTCTGAGCGGAATAACAAACGCATTCGATGCACCAACACGTCATGCTTTTGTTAACGAGCTTGTGGATAAAGACGATCTTGTTAATGCGATAGCACTCAATTCTACAATGTTTAATACGGCAACAGCCGTTGGCCCTGCCCTGGGAGGAATTGTTTACGCTCTTTTCGGACCCGCCTGGTGTTTTACTATCAACGGGATTTCATTCAGTGCAGTCCTTTATAGTTTAGGTCGGATGAAATTAAAAAGAATTGAAATTACAAGGAACGGCAATTCTGTGTATTCAGAAGTTGCAGATGCTATAAGATATTTAAGAACCAATAAAGTGATCTCCGGGATTCTCCTGATAACCGCGATGCTGAGCTTCTTTGGAATGGGACTTGTAACACTGTTTCCTGCCTGGGCTGTGGATATATTACACGGCGATTCAACGACCAATGGATTCCTTCAATCCGCCCGCGGATTAGGAGCCGTAATTTTCGCACTGGTAATTGCAACCGTCAATAAATACATTGATAGGGGCAGGTACCTTGTTTACAGCGTTATTACGCTTCCGGTATTGATTTTCCTTTTCTCATTCAACCGTTCATTTGTTCTTTCTGTTGTTCTTCTCATTTTTATCGGCGGGATGATCATTACTCAGTATAATCTGTCCAACGGATTAATTCAGACTAATGTTGATGAAAAATTCAGAGGAAGGATATTAAGTTTTTATACGTTTACTTTTTTTGCTCTTTATCCTCTCGGGTCGCTCTGGATCGGATATGCCGCCGAACACTTCGGTATTGCCAGCGCTGTATTGATAAATTCTGTTATACTTTTTCTTTTCTTTCTGCTATTTAAAATCCGCAACAGCAATATCTCGGTTCTGCGTTAATCTAAACCTCTATTTCCTTCGGATCCGAATCAAGCTCGACAATTCTCCATTCATTTTCCTCTATGTCAAAATCTGTTATCTTTTCGAGAGGAACCTTTAAGTACTTACCGGTCGCAGTAACCGCCACATCGCCGTTTTTAAGAATAATCTCACCGGTTCCTTCAAACATCCGGCTATTCTCACTTGTAATCCGTCCTATCACTTTTAATTCCTCATTTAACGGGAGAGGTTTTTTGAATTTCACATTCAGTTCAACAGTAACGCCCCATACCTCCTCCTCGTATCGGTTAAGAATCGCGCGGCCGATAGTTTCATCCAGGACCGTGGAAGCGATTCCGCCGTGCAGCCGTCCCGGATAACTCTGATGCTCTTCGGAAGGTGTGAACAGGCCGATCAGTTCTTTACTCTCAGTAACGTAAAAATGTGTGTGAATCCCGAATTTATTTTTCAATCCGCAGACAAAACACAATTTGGAGTTATTCTGTTTACCGGTAATCTTATGAATCATTAAAATCCCTCAAATAATATTTTCTACACACTAATTTAGAAAAGAATTAGAAAACAATTCCCAATGAAAAAGCCTGAAAGGAATAATTTTTTAAAATCACATATCAATTAGAACAATTTCTCCGGCAATTTTTTATCTGATAAGTTTAATTTTTATTTTGCACCACGAAATAATTGATCAGGAGAAATCATGACAAGAAGTGAGGCTTTATTTCAGGAGGCAAAGAATTTTATTCCGGGAGGAGTCAACTCGCCTGTCCGCGCTTTTAAATCGGTTGGGGGAAATCCAATCTTTATGAAGAGCGGGAACGGTTCAAAAATGTTTGATGTGGATGGGAATGAATATATCGATTATATAGGAAGCTGGGGGCCGCATCTGTTCGGACATAATCCTCAATTCATTATCGAAGCGCTTCGAAAGGCAATTGATGCTGGAACTAGTTTCGGCGCGCCGACTGAAATTGAGGTAAAGATGGCGCAATTAATTACCGAACTGGTCCCTTCAGTTGAAATGGTAAGAATGGTAAATAGCGGTACTGAAGCGACTATGAGCGCGATACGAGCCGCTAGAGGCTTTACTGGCAAAGAGAAAATTATAAAATTCGAAGGGTGTTATCACGGACATGGTGATTTCTTCCTTATTAAAGCCGGAAGCGGAGCTCTTACTTTCGGTGTTCCTACATCTCCCGGTGTAACGAAAGGAAATGCCGCCGATACACTTGTAGCTGATTTTAACGGTATTGAGTCTGTTCAAAAAATTGCTGAGCAGAATAAAAATGAAATTGCCGCGGTGATTATTGAACCGGTTGTAGGGAATATGGGTACGGTTATACCAGCCAAGGAATTTCTGAACGATCTTAGAAAATTATGCAGTGAAGAAGGAATTGTTCTGATATTTGACGAGGTTATGACGGGTTTCAGGCTCTCACAATCCGGTGCTCAGGGCCTATTCGGTATAAAACCGGATCTTTCAACATTCGGAAAAATTATCGGAGGCGGATTACCTGTTGGCGCTTATGGAGGCAGAAAAGAAATTATGCAAATGGTTTCGCCAAGCGGACCGGTTTACCAGGCCGGGACTCTAAGTGGAAATCCGCTTGCAATGAGTGCCGTTTATGCGGCATTGAGATATATAAAAGAGAATCCCGGGATTTATGATCAGCTTGAAGAAAAATCCGCCTACCTTGCTGAAGGAATTAAAGACTCTATTAAGACAGCTAATAAAAATTACCGGATCAACCGTATCGGCTCGATGATGACACTCTTCTTCACCGAAGAGAAAGTGACCGATTTTAACTCGGCTATTAAATCCGACACCGGAATATTCGGCAGGTATTTCCATGAGATGCTCAAGCGAGGAATCTATTTGCCGCCGGCACAATTTGAAGCGATGTTTGTTTCACTTGCTCACAGCAGAAAGGATCTGGATAAGACGATTTCGGCAAGCTACGAAGCATTGAAAATAATTTTATAAGCCCGGCAGTGATGGATTTTACACCCTCATATAAAAAGCTTTTTGATTCGGGCGAACTGGACAGAAGAGCCGGGGAAGCCCTCAAACTGCTTGAATCCTGCCGATGCTGCCCCCACGATTGCAGAACAAACAGGTTAGTCGGGGAATACGGGATCTGCGCAAGCGGTTATTTACCAATAGTATCCTCTTATACCGCTCATCATGGTGAAGAACCGGGCCTATCGGGTAGCCGCGGCGCGGGGAATATCTTCTTCGGCAATTGCAATCTGAAATGCGTCTTCTGCCAGAACTATGAGATCAGTCAGAACTGGAAAACTGAACGGCACCATGAGGTAAGTCACGAACAACTAGCAGATATTATGATAGAACTTCAGAGCCGCGGGTGTCATAACATAGGACTGGTATCACCAACTCACTTTTCTGCCGCAATTTTGAGATCAATTAATCTTGCCGTTGAGAAGGGATTAAATCTTCCGGTCATTTATAATTCTAACGGATATGATTCGGTTGAAATGTTAAAACTGTACGATGGAATTGCTGATATCTATTTGCCGGATTTTAAGTATGGCGACAATGAATACGCAAAGAAATATTCGAACGCAGAGAATTATTTTGAGCATACTTCCGAGGCACTGAAGGAGATGTACCGTCAGGTTGGAGATGAGCTAATCTATGATGGTGAGGTTTTTGTTAGAGGTATGATAATCCGTCATCTGGTATTGCCGAACGATTTAGCCGGGAGCGAAAAAATATTCAGATTTATTGCCGAGGAATTGAGCCCAAGAGTTCATATATCTTTGATGTCTCAGTATTTTCCATCAAATAAAGCGAACAAAGAAATTCTCCTGGATAGAAAACTTAGAAAATCTGAATATGATAAGGTTTTGGGATTGATGGATAAATATGGACTTGAGAACGGATGGATACAGGAATTGGATAGCAGCGAAAATTATCTTCCCCATTTTTATAAAAATCGCGAAGATCCTTTCGGAATAGAAACAGGGATTTAAAACCTTAAGCAAAGATCTTTGTAGTTCTTCTAATCTTCTTAATTGTAAATTCCAATCTCTCCTTCAGCATCGTAATAAACTTTGTCTTCAGAATATAATCCTCAATACCGAAATTCAGAATTTTCTGAACACACTCTTTATCGTCTGTATTTGTCAGTACAACAATCGGTATGCTGGAATTCAAAGGATTTACATTTTTAAGAAAACCGAGACCATCAAGCTTTGGCATATTAATATCGAGAAAGATGATATGAGGCTTGGAATTATTAAAAATCTCAAGCCCTTTCTCTCCATTCGTAGCTTCGAAAACCTGAAAATCATAATATCTTTCCAGCATCCTTTTTAATAAAAGTCTGAACTGGTCATCATCATCAACTATCAAGGCTCGTTTCATAATAAACCACGGTTTTAGTTAATTCATTATCGATAAAAACCGTGATTTCTTTAATCAAAAAAGTCAATAATTCTTAATCAAACCGGCTTACAATAGTAGTGTTCTGGTGATTTAATATATCCTTTCCTTCAGCAGAGTACATATAATCGATCCGGTTCTTATAAAACTCTGTTATTTTACCTCTAACAATTTTAAGAGTGCTATTCATAAACTGGTTCTGCTCTGTGAATCCCTCGCCCAGCAGCGCGAATGATGATGGAAGCCATCTCGCCGGGAACATTTCCTTATATTTTCCGTCTTTGAACTGATTGATTTCATCCTCGAATAATTTAATGGCGGCAACCTGACCGTCTTTATTATGATGTGAAAGATTTTTCTCTTTAAGATATCTCTTAACTGCCTCTTTATTAGGAACAATAAGGGCAATTGTGTAAGGTGACTGATTATTATAGAGCATTACCTGGTCGATATATGGCGAGAGTTCTGTAAATGCTTCTTCGATTCCTTCCGGACTGTATTTTTCGCCGTCATTACTTATTAAAAGACTCTTAAAACGTCCCAGGACATAAAGGAATCCGTCTTTGTCGAGATATCCCATATCTCCAGTATAGAGCCAGCCGTTTTTAATTACTTCGGCGGTAGCCTTTTCATTTTTCCAGTAACCGGCCATTACGTTTTCTCCTTTAACAACTATCTCTCCCTTTTGACCAGCCGGAAGAGTGTTCCCGTTCTCGTCGCATATTTTAACCTCAAGATTAATAACCGGTTTTCCGGATGATCCCAGTTTATGCAGAGCCGGAACGTTTGCAGAAATAACAGGAGTAGCTTCCGATAATCCATATCCCTGAAACATCGGAATCCCGATAGCATAAAAGAACTTCTGAAGTTCTATATCGAGAAGAGCGCCTCCGCCGATAAAAAACTCAAGCCGGCCGCCAAATCCTTCACGGATCTTCTTAAAAATTATTTTATCATATAGAGAAAGAAGGGGCTTCTTAAGTTTTCGGAATCCCCGCCCTTTATTCCATCCTTCCTTATTATATTCATATGCGGTATTCAATGCAGCATTAAAAAGTTTTTCTACTTTCTCCCCTTTATCGCGGACCCCTTTTTCAATATTCTTTTTAAAATTCTTTGCCAGTGCCGGAACGCTCAGAAGAAAAGAAGGTTTAATCTCCTTAATGTTTACCGGAATATTCTTAAGTGTCTCCAGAGGAGTGCTGCCGACCTGAATAGAAGCCATACTGGCGCCATTTTTCATCAGAGTATAAATTCCCGCAACATGTGCAAAGCAATGATCCCAGGGGAGAATCAGGAGGGAGACATAGGATTCGGGAATAGGAAGAAGCGCAGTTGCCTGTTCAACGTTGGAAGTATAATTTCTGTGAGTCAGTACAACTCCTTTAGGATCGGCCGTAGTTCCCGATGTATATGATATAGTGGCATAATCGTTTTCTTTAACTGATTGCCAGCGTTTTTCGAATTCCCGACGATGATGGTTAAGGAACTCCCTCCCGGCTATAAATACTTCAGAAGAGTTGCTTTCATCTTCGTCATAGGATTCCAGCTGGTCGAGAATAATGATTTTTTCGAGATCAGGGAGATCGTTTTTAATCTTTCGAATTTTCGCATAGTGGTTTTTTGATACAATAACCATACGTGAACCCGAATGAGCAATTCTGAATTTCAAATCATTCGGTTCTTCAATCTTGACAGAGATCGGTACATTAACCGCGCCTGTAAAAAGAATTCCGAGCTCGGCCATCACCCAATCATTTCTGCCTTCGGAAATCAGCGTAATTCTATCCCCATGATTAATTCCTAAAGAGATCAATCCTGCTGCAAACTGATGAACCATTTCCTGCATTTCCGCATAAGTAGTTCCTCTGAACTTATCGCTTTTCTTTTCCCACATTAAAACATTCTTACCGTATCTTTTAACGCTGTCTTCAAACATTTGTGGTATTGTTCGATTTAACATGATCTATTCCGATTTGTTTTAGAATTAATGTTAGGAAATATTGATTCCGGTCGACAAAAAGTCAAGGAGGAGAAAAAATTAAAGAGGTCATAAGAGGAGGAGATGTCGGTAAACATCCCCTCTTAGAAAAAGAATCTGAAACCAACGCGCATCATAATTCCGCTCATGTCGAAACTTCTCTCAAAAATTCTTGTCCTGCCAGTCTGTGAATCCTCAACTTCATATTCATATGCGGGTCGTGATGAATGATAGGTAAGTTCAACGAAAGCATCCGAGCGTCTTCCCAGTTCATAAGAGATACCGCCTCCAAGCCGCCAGGTAAAATCGAACGCACCTTCAAATTCATCATCCTGAGGGCGCTGATAGTTTCTGTAGAAGATCAGGAGTACTTCTACACCCGCACTCCCGGTAATAAAGGCTCTGGTCCTTGGAGCAATCAACTGATTAGCATTGACAGAAATCATAAGCGGTATGGAATGGAGATTAGTCCTCGCACGTAATTCGTTAATATCGCTCTGAATCGGACCGAAGAAATCATTGTACTCATTAACAAGTTTTCTGTCCACATAATTTCTGTGAAACCAATCGGCGCTCCATCCGAATAAAAAATTATCATCGATATGCCAGCCGCCTTCATAACCGATAATAAAACCGGCATCGGTTGCCGAAGGACTGAATGTGCCGAGTTTAACGGCTCCAACATCGAACTGGGCTTTCAGTATTCCGGAGGAAATAATCATAAGAGAAAGAATAAATCGTTTCATAATCAACACCAGGTTTTGTTGTGATTTTAGAAAGTGTCAATTGTAGTGCCAGATAATTTACTTATTTATACTCTAATTTGATGTATAAGTGTGGAATATTGTTCTATAATGTGAACAAATTTCGTATTGATAGGACAGAACGGTTGGATAAAAAAAAAGGCGGCTACGAGCCGCCTTTAATTCAGACAATTACTTTACAATAGAGATTCTTTAGATCGACGGTAGGCGGCAACCGAGAATCCGGCAACCATCAGAAGAACACCAATCCAGACCAGACTGATAAATGGTTTTATGCTAGCTTCAACAGTCAACACTTCTTTTTTAGCTATTGAAGTTTGTTCCTGCTGTTTTTGTTCACTAGAATCCGTAATAGTAAGTTCGATTCTGCCTGCGCCTGCTTCCATATTAGATAATTCAAAAGTCAGGCCTTTATCGGTTAATTCGGCCGGCTCCGATTTTCTACCTTCTCCCTGAATTACGATTCCGGGCTTCACTGAATACTCTTTTCCGTTATCAATGACTTTAATGAGAGCACCGATTTTGAATTCTGTTCCGGCAGCCATGGCAGCCATTCCATCTTTTGGCATGTCGAACGATTCAAATGTTATTTTCAAACCGTTGTATTCGGCAGTCTCTCCTTTTTTAAGAGCTAATACACTGCCGTGATTATGATTCTCTTCCTCACCATCCGCGTAACCGACTGGTGTAATGTAAAAATCTTTAGTAAGTCCAACGAGTATATCGGGTTCTCTCATCAGACTATTATTAAACTCGGCAATGAACATAACAGGTTTAGCGACTCTTGAAGAGCCATTTTTGCTTATCTCTACATTAAACGAATATTTTTTACCGTTATCGAACGGTTCATATCCTAAAAAAGTAAGATCGTGTCCAAGGACGTTTAGACTTTCGCCTTTCACAAGGTCGACCTGTTTCTGATCGGAATAAGCACCGCTCGCAACAACTCCGATTAGAAAGACCGCAATGCCGATATGGGCTATATACGCGCCAAGATAACTTTTTCTTCCCTTCAATATCTTAATCATTATTTCCCCGTTAACAAACAGAGTAAATGAAGAGGAAAAGAGAAGTACAATCAGCATTAGCTCAATTACGCCGCCAAAAATTACTATAAGCGCAGTCAGAATAACCGACGCAATCAGTGAGAAACGGGTTTGATGCCAGATATCCTTCGTTTCAGTCAATTTCCATTTTAAAAGAAGGCTTCCGCCATTAAGGAGTCCGATAATCACAGCGATAGGAAGATTCAGTTCATTATAAAATTTAATTTCAACAGTCTGACCAAAAATTGGAGCGCTTGTTCCGACAAGTACGATTATAGCAGAAGCGAGCAGAGCAACAGCGCCGGTAAAGAGAGCGAGTTCTCTCGATAGGAGATTTGCTTCTTCGTTGAAATTCGCAGTAAGATATTTCCACCTGTAAATTACCATTCCAAGACCAATAACAGTAAAAAGCCCGAGAAACAATACAAGGAAAAGATAAACTGTCATACCTGGATCCACAAAGGAGTGAACCGAAGCATCACCGAGTATTCCGCTTCTAGTAAGGAAAGTACTGTAAATAACGAGAACGAAAGTCAGGATGCTTAAAATAAGATTGGTTTTAACAAATCTTCCGCTTCCTTTTTCCTGAGTCTTTCTCTGAACAAGGAGTGTATGTATAGACGCGACACCAACAATCCATGGAACAAGAGAGGAGTTTTCAACAGGATCCCATCCCCAGTAACCTCCCCAGCCAAGAACACCGTAAGCCCAGTAACCGCCGAGCATAATAGCCAAGCCGAGAACCATTGTACCGGATAGGACCCATGGCAAAGCCTGTTTAACCCAATCCTTATACTCATTTTTTAACAATGCTGCCATTGCGAAAGCAAACGGAACGGCAGACATTGCAAATCCAACAAACAGAATTGGCGGATGGATTTGCATCCAGAAATTCTGGAGAAGAGGATTGAGACCTTTACCCTCGACAATAAAATCGCTTACTGATATATTATTTGCTGTAAGAACATTTCTAAGTTCGCTGCTTATCTGAACAAACTGTTTATTGGACTGAGGATCGCTGAACATAAAGTTCTGAAGTGCCGGCAGAGAATAATAGGCCGGATTAATACTCTTAAGATCGATGAAATCGGGTGTACTCCAGATATATTCGAAAGGTGTTTTTAAAAGCGGACTAACCATTACCAGCAAAAATGTCAATGCCAATCCAAAAATCATCATTACACGTTGTTCAAGATCGCCGCGTTTGGAAGTGTAATCGAGCAGAATAAGGCCGATTATTGCTGTGAATAAAATCCAGAGCATGAAACTTCCTTCCTGTCCGGCATAGAAGGTGGACATGAGAAGTCCGATAGGAAGTTCGCTGTTACTGTAATTGTAAACATATTTATACTGATACTGGTGAGTAAGGATAGCATGAAGAAGCAGAGCACTTGCTGCAAGAACCATAACTGCCGAGGTATGATACCCGATACGCGCCAGTGAAAGAGTGTTCTGATAACCCCTAAAGGTTAAATAATACATTACAACAGAAAAGACTCCGGCCAGTAGGGCCAGAGTTAAAGCTATATTACCAATCATCTTATACTCCTAGTTAGCTGATTTTACGAGCTCGCGTTTTGAACCGGCTGCTCCTGATATTTGGATGGACATTTGGTAAGAATGTCGGTTGCATGAAAGACACCATTCTGGTATTTACCCGTTACAACCACACTGGTAGATGACTCAAAGTTATTGGGGATAGTACCATTGTAAACCACTCTCATGATTTTACCCTGATCGTCCTTCATATAAAACGAAAAAATTCCGTTCTGTTTATCAATTTCATAATTTCTTTCTTTTAGCCAGCTCCCTGTTGCTTTAACAGTCTTTTCAGTTTCCATTACCTTTGCAAAACTGTTTTCATAAGCAACATTTGTCTGAGTGAACAGATATATCATTACACCAAGGAAAACAACAATGATAAATCCGCCGAACATATATTTATTTTTCATATTACTGATTCTCCTTCCCTTCGGATGTTACTTTACTCAACTCTTTTTCGATTATTTTTAGCCGTTTATCTGTATTCATTATAAACAGAAAGATACCGAGCCAGACAACAAGAACAATGAACATCACTATGTAAATTGAATTGTTTTCAAGAAACCCTAAAAATCCGCCTTCCAATTTCTACCTCTATTTATTTCTTTGAAAGATTTTCGTGAATTATTATTGAACGATACCGGATCCTCCACATCCACCAGTAGAGAATTGTAAAAGCCAGCAGCGACAAATAAAATACAAGCTGCATATTTGCATTCATTTTAAAATCAACAACCGGACCGGCCGTATCGTCGTTTGCCGAACCGGGATGAAGTCCTACCATTATCCTGGGCATAATGAATATAAAGAATGGAACAGTTAAAAACGCAATAATTGAATAGACTGCCGAGAGCCGGGCTCTTTTGTCTTCATTATCGATTGCCGATCTGAGTGCAAAAAGAGAACCGTAAATCAGAAGCAAAATAAAAATACTTGTCTCCCGCGGATCCCAGTGCCAGAATGCACCCCATGTAAATTTTGCCCAGATAGATCCTGTCACTGTTGCAAGTATCGCAAAGACCATTCCCAGCTGTAATGCAGCGGCCGATTTTGCGTCTTCATCCAGATTCTTATTTTTCAAATATCTTACTCCATATACCATTGCCATCAGAAATGCTATAACAGAGAGCCAGGCAGTTGGCACATGAAAAAATATTATCTTCGCCTTTTCTTCTAATCCCGGAATATTGGGGAATTCATACCACGAAGAGGGTTGTGGAACAATTGGGAATGTTATCCCGGCAACAATTACAAATGCCATCAGGATGAAAAGGATTAACTTCCAGACCATAATACCTTTCTATTGTGAGAGAAAAACGATTGAAATCAAACAGTTTTTCCAATCGTGCCGTAAAGCGGATAAATAGAACTTTCACTCTAAGACATTTCAAAAATAGGAAAGCTGAGTATTATTTCCAAAGAATGAAGCGACCCATTCACCGGCAAAAATACAGTATATACTTATTTTGAAGAATCGTATTGGCTCAATTCAATTGATTGAGACTTTACAAAGAAAAAAATAAGTTATTACGCCAAAACGGGCGAATTCGAACGACCAATTTGTCGGGAGGGGCAGTCAATCACGAAATAATGACTCATTTATTAAAAGAATTAAGTGATTTCAATACTGGCATGAAAATCTCTGCTGAATAATAGAATTTAATTCATAAGTGTAATAGAATGAGAGGCATAAAATGAAACGGATATTTTCAATTCTTATTCTTTCGGCGATATTGATTGCATACTCTGATATCTCTGCCCAGACTCAAAATCCTCCCCCTCCAAAAGAGCACGGGAAAAAATTCGTTGACAAAAACGGCGACGGGTATAACGACAACGCACCTGATCATGACGGAGACGGAATTCCAAACGGACTAGATCCGGATTACCTTGCTTTAAAAAACAAGAATGCCCACGGCAGGTTTGTTGATCTTGACGGCGACGGAATTAAAGACAATGCTTCTGCAAAAGGTAGAAAAGGTAAAATGGGTCAGGGCGGTCTCGGACCGGCAGATGGAACCGGTAACAAAGGAATCGGCAAGAAATATGGAAACAGCGATGAGACCGGCGACCCTGCACAGAATTCAAACCGGGGCGGCAAGAAATGGGGTAAAAAGTAATTCGCTGAATTAATTGTTCTAAAAAATTAACAAGAGGGACTCTATAAGAGTCCCTTTTTAATAGATGAGGAATGTATGATAGAAAGAAGAGCCGGAAATAAATTAAGCAGAGCAATACTTGTATTTACAATTCTGATTCTGATCTCAAATATTTCAACCGCACAATGGACGCTCGGAATTTCGACAGATCAGGAATATAACTCGAATCCGTTCCGTTCCCCTATCCCTACTCCATCAATGATTTCATCATACGACTTCGGACTTGAAAACGATCTCAGCATTTTCGCTATTGGATATTATGGAAGCTTTATAAGTTTAAGTGCAGTACCCGACAGGAATTTTTACTGGCACCAGGTTGCAGCATGGAAAGAGTTCGAAAGCTCTTCATTGGGAATTTTCTTCGAGCAGCGACTTAATAAGGAGCTCTATTCCTACTTCGATTATAATAATTTAACCGCGTATTACAGAAGTCAATTTAACATCGGTGATCTCTATTTCTCAATTTATCCTAATGCCAGCTTAACGACTTATAATAATATCTCCATTCTGGATAACGTAAAAGGAAGTATCGGCGCGAACTTTAACTACGGATTCGAGACAGAAACAACTCTGATATTGGGCGGAACATTCAACTATAAAAAATACCTGAATCCTTCCGAGGAATCGAGCATAACTTATATCGACGAATTGAATAATTCCGTTACAGAAACTTTCACGGATAAGAATATTTCCTCCATCTCACAACTTGTTTCGTATATAAGGGTAGCACAATCGCTTGCTGAAAAGACCGGAATCGCGGCACAATTTACCAACAGATCAATTACGAACGGGTTTGCTGATCAGATTAAGGAGTTAAATATGGTGTACGGCGACGAATCCGAGATTTTTGATGACCCTGTTAACTATGAGGGGAATAATATCTCTGTTGAACTGACTCAGATCCTTTTTGATGATCTGACATTTAAAACAGGTTATTACCTTAACAAAAAGTCCTACCCGTCACAGGGTGTTTACGACGAGCTATCATTATACGACACTGAAATAATGCGCACGGATACACAGAGCATCTTTAGTATTTATCTCAATAAAAGTTTTGCTCTCGATTCTTCCGAGAATGTAGGAATAAATGTAGGACTCAATTTCCAATCAATAAATAACAAATCCAATAGTTACTGGTTTAACTACAATACAAATTCAATAAACCTTAGTTTAAGTCTGGAATTTTAGGAGAAAGGATGAAAAAGAGATTCAGCTGGCGCGGTTTCATAAGTCTTTACATTACAATTTCATTTTTAATAATTATCGTTTCAGGAATTATTCTCTACTTTGCCCCTCCCGGAAGAGTTGCCAACTGGTCATACTGGAGATTTCTGGGCTTACTAAAAAGTCAGTGGCAATCAGTTCACACAATATTTACTTTCATATTTATTATTGCAGCTGGATTCCATCTGTTTTTTAACTGGAAGCCTTTTGTAGCATATCTAAAAACAAAGTTCGAATCGAAAATTAAATTACGATTGGAGCTAATCTCCTCGATAATTGTCATTTTGATTTTTTTTGTAATGGTGATTTATGATTTTGTCCCGTTCAAGTCGGTTATGGATTTCGGCGATCAATTGAAGGAATCCTGGTCCAACGATTCTAATGAACCGCCCATCCCGCATGCCGAGGATCTCTTATTGACAGAGTTTTCATCGGCAATAAAAATACCGGTTGATGAGATAAAGAAACGGCTTGGAAGCGAAAATATAATTGTTCCCTCAGAAGATATTAGTGTGAAGGAGATTGCTGAGTTGAACAACATTTCACCCAACCGGATTTATAACCTGTTAAAGAGAACCGGCAACAACTCTAATGCTGCAGCCGGCGAAGGGAGAGGATACGGCAGGAAATCAATTAAGGAGATCTGTATTGAAAATGAAATAAATGTTGAGACAGCTCTTGCAAATCTTAAGCTGGAAGGGATTGATGCCGGACCCGATGATAAATTGAAGGATCTCTCATTAAAGCACAATATGATGCCTGTAGAAGTAGCCAATATCGCTCTCGGAATTAAAAATGACCATAAGAAGAATTGAATCCATCGGGGAATCTTCGCTTCATATTATTTCAGGTTTTTAACTAAATTAGAGATGACTAAGGGAACCGGAAGTGAAGTTTCTTGAAAAAATAATTATCCAGCCGAAAAACCTGGTTTTGATTTTTCTTGCAACAGCACTGATAATTGGCGTATCGGTCGTTGTAGAGCTCAATCAAAGCAGAAAAGAGATGCTACAGCTAATGCAGCAGCAATCCCAGACACTACTCGAATCGCTTCTTATTTCTTCAAACAATGCTCTCCTCTCTTACGAGAAAATTGAAGAGGAGGTGAAAAGCCGGCTCCTTAATAACGCTGAAATGATAAAAACCCTTTATAGCAGGAATATGATCTCCAATTCACTTCTTAAATCTATTGCCGATAAGAATAACATTTTCAGAATTAATATTATTAATCGTAACAGGACTAAGATTTTTTCCAACAGCAAGGAGATTCACCCGGAAGCAGAAGATGACCAAAGCCCGGATCAGCATCTTGCACCGATTTTCGATTCGATTTCCGATACACTGATCTTCGGAATCAGACAATCCCGATACAGTCAGGACTACCGTTTTGCAGTTGCAATAAGTTCGGGTGACGGAGGCGCCATAGTTCTAAATGTTGATGCCGACAAGCTTTTGGAGTTCAGAGCCCAGGTCGGATTCGGAATCTTATTAAGAAGTCTTTCAGAAAATCCTCAAATAAATTATGTAGCGCTTCAGGATCATGAAGGTATTATTGCAGCTTCAGGGATTGTCGAAGGGCTCGAATCGATTGATTCATCCGACTTTCTAAAAAAAGGATTGGAGTGGAACAAATATTTATGGCGTGTTGCTGAGATTGATTCGATCGAAGTATTCGAAGCAATTCATCCTTTTTACCATAATAATGAAGTTATTGGAATCTTCCGGCTAGGACTATCGCTTGAACCTCTGGATGATATCAATGAGGACACCGTAAGCCGTCTCATTATTCTCGGAATCGTGCTGTTCGTACTCGGATCTATAATACTTGCACTGATATTTGTTAAGCAGAATTTCAATCTTCTCGAAAATAAATTTACCGCGATTGAAAAATATTCGAAAGAGATAATTGATAATGTAAGCGACGCCATAATTGTGATCGACCCGGATTTCAATATAAAGTCCTTCAATCAAGCAGCATTTCAACTGTTCAACAAGGAGGCGCAAAGCAGCAGAAATCTTTATTCACTGTTCGACAAAGAGAAATGCAGCAGAATCATAAATTCCCCTTCTCATATTTCAGAGATTGAGTGCAGTATAAACGGTACAAACCGGATTTTCCTATTATCAAAAAGTGAATTTTTAGATGAGAAAAAAGAACTAAACCTGATCCTTGTATTGAGAGATCTAACTGAAGTGAAAAGGTTGGAGAGTCAAATTAAGCGGAAAGAAAGACTCACTGAAATGGGAAAACTGGCCTCCTCGGTAGCACATGAAATTAGAAATCCATTAAATGCTATCGGCACAATAACACAGCAGCTTGGTAAAGATTTCGAACCTAGAGAAAATGAAAAAGAATTCAGCGATTTAACAAAACTTGTTTACGGAGAAGTAAGAAGAATTAATGAAACCATTGAAAGTTTTCTCAGATTTTCGAAGCCCCAGCCGGTGAATCCCTCCGTTTTTAATTCTACAGAATTATTTGAACAGCTATATAAACAGTATTCTGCCTTGCTCAACGAAAAAAATATTAAACTAGATTTATACGAAAACTGGAAGGGTGATGTGGAATGGGATCGCACTCAAATCACACAGGCATTTATTAATCTGATAGAGAATGCGATTGATGCCGTTAATGTTGGCGGACAAATAACGATTGAAGTAAAAGAAAATTCCGCTTCCGGTGTAGAGATAATCTTTGCCGATAACGGCAGCGGAATTCCAGCAGAAGATAAAGAAAAAATTTTCCACCTCTATTTCACTACAAAAACTAAAGGAAGCGGAATAGGTCTGAGTGTTGTACAGCGGATAATTGCCGAGCATAACGGATTGATATCCGTTGAAAGCGAACCGGGCAAGGGAACAAAATTTATTGTTACAATTCCAAAAGTATTTTCATAGGTATCTATATGAAGCATCTTTCTGTTCTGATAATAGACGATGAAGTCTCGCAGCTACAATCATTAAAAACCTTTTTAGGCAAAAGAGACTACCAGCTTTATACCGCTGGCGACGGTGAAAGCGGATTTAAGATAGCGCAGGAAAATGTGATAGATATTGTCTTAACTGATTTCAAAATGCCCGGCTGGGACGGACATACCGTACTAAGAAATATTAAGCTTATGAATCCCGAAATAGATGTAGTAGTAATGACCGCATTCGGTACCGTTGAAAGTGCGGTTAATTTAATGAAGGACGGAGCCTTCGATTACTTAACTAAACCGATCGACCTGGATGAACTTGAAAATATCCTGAACAAAATTAAAGAACGGAAACATTTGATATCGGAAAACAAATTTTTGAGGGAACAGCTTCAGGATAAATTTAAATTCGAGTCGATAATTTCCCGCTCCAAATCAATGGAAAGCGTTTTGAGCACTGCTTCAAGGGTTGCGCAGACCAAATCGACGGTATTAATAAGAGGTGAAAGCGGAACCGGAAAAGAACTGATCGCAAAAGCAATTCACTTTGCCAGTCCCAGAAAGGATAAGCCGTTCGTTACTGTCAACGTAGCATCTCTTTCTGAAAATCTTCTGGAGAGCGAACTATTCGGACACGAAAAAGGATCTTTCACAGGAGCAATAAACCGGCGGATAGGCAGATTTGAGGAAGCAAACGGCGGAACTATTTTTATTGACGAAGTTGGCGATATTCCCCTTCCCATTCAGGTAAAGTTACTGCGCGCTATTCAATTCGGTGAGGTTCAGAGGATCGGCAGCAATTCAACCTTAAGCACCGATGTAAGAATTATAGCCGCCACGCACAGAAATCTCGAGGAGATGATTAAGAATCATGAGTTCCGGGAAGATCTTTTTTACCGGCTTAATGTTGTTACCATAAACCTGCCTCATTTACGAAACAGAAAGGATGATATTCCGGTTCTTGTAGATCATTTTATTTCCAGATTCAGCATTAACATGGGAAAACCTATTAATGGAATTACCCGGGAAGCTTTGGACCAGTTGATTAAATACGATTTCCCGGGCAATATAAGGGAGCTTGAAAACATGATTGAACGTGCAATAGTACTTTCCCGTGACGATTATATCAGAAAAGAGGATCTTCCCATTAATACTGTGGAAAAAACATCTTATGGTGAATTCGATCCATACAATCTTGACGAAGGTTACGAGATAAAAATCAAATCGTTCGAAAAAGCCATGATCAGTGAGGCTTTGAACCGCACTAACGGCAATAAAAGCGCGGCTGCCCGGCTGCTGGGCATTACTGAAAGACACCTGAGGTCCCGTCTGGAAAGACTTAATTAATTATTATAAATTCACCAACAAATTTTTGGTTGTTTCGTCTAAAAATCCGGGGGTTTTAATTTATTCTGATGTTAACCGGGGACTGGTGTGTCGGGACAAAATCCTATAAAGAGAATATTTGATTTATATACATCCGACCTGAGCTATCAGGAGATTGAGCGGTTAGTTAAGCGGGAAGCCAGCGAAGTTTATGAATTTTTTAAATCTGACATTCCTAAACCCGATCAATCGAAAAACAAATTAGTCCGAGGACTAATTTTTGCAAGAAGCCTCTTCAATGCATTTATACTTAAGTTGACTCCTGCGCGTAGAATTTTCTTCCTAATTTCACTTCTCTTCTTTTTCGTCGGTTATTCTCAAACAAACTCAGTCTATACTTTTTCCGCTTATCTGATTGCGATCTTATTACTCGCTTTTGAATTAGCCGACAAACTTTCGGTAAAGGGAGAACTGGACGTTGCCCGTAAAATTCAATTCGATTTAATTCCGAAAAAATCGGTTGGAATTAATGGATTTGAAGTGGCAACTTATTATGAACCGGCAAGGGAGGTAGGAGGCGATTATTTCGACATTATTGAAACAACCGACAGGACTTACATTATTATAGGTGATATATCAGGAAAGGGAATGGCTGCCGCACTTTACATGGTGCGGGTACAATCAATTTTCTATTCTTTAATTGATGCTTTCACCGGCGTAAAAGAGATAATGATAAACTTGAAGAAATATTTCTCCAAGAATCTGAGAAGAGAATTTTTTCTTACATTATCTATTGCTTCTATCGAAAAGGATGGAAGGATTGTTTTTGCAAGGGCGGGACATCCCCCTGCTTTTCACTACAAAAGCGCAAGTAAGGAGTTTTCAGTTCTTAACTCGACAGGAATGGGGATCGGATTAAATGACAAGGGGTTATTTGAGCAGACACTTGAGGAAATTTCGTTCGTACCGAGAAGAAACGATATCATCTGTTTCTATTCTGACGGCTTAACGGAAACAATGAATATTGTTAAAGATTTTTTCGGAGAAGAAAAAGTTAAAAGAATAATAAGCAGCAATTGTGATAAATCGGCCGAGGAGATTAAAACAGCATTATTAAAAGCGGCTGAGAATTTCCGCGGATCGGCACTTCAGAACGACGATCTTACTATGGTAATTTTGAAAGTAGTTTAGTCGGATTCGTAAATAACAAACTCCTCTTCAGTGGGTCGTATCTCATCATAAAGTCTCTTTAACGAATTCATAGCAGCCTGATTTCCTCTTTGCGATGCCCGCCTGTAAAGTCTTACAGACACAGCTTTATTTTCTTTTACACCCAGACCTTTTTCATAGCATAGGCCGAGAAGGGCCTCAGCAAGAACAGATCCTTCGCTTGCCGCCTTCCTAAGGATCTGGATCTGGTTCTGAATATTCGATCTTCCCGAATCTTCAGCTACTTCGAGAAAAGCAATCCTGACCTCCGCTTCCAGACTTCCAAGTTCCTGAGCCATTTTCCAGTATTCAATAGCTCGTTCACGGTCTTTTTCAACCAGATTTCCTGAACTGTATAGAAGTCCGAGTTCGATCATTGAAGGTATATGTTTCTGTTCGACAGCCGACTTAAGAAAATCGAGTGCCTGATTATCCGTAATCTGATTATTATAGCCGAGAGCCGCGATACCAGCCCAGACATATTTTGCTTCCGGATCGCCCGATTTAATTTGTTCTTTAAGAAGATTCGAAAAGGATTCGTCCTGCATCAGCCTGAAGAGATTTTCACCGGCTTTAAAGGATCCGAGCCGATAGCCTCTCAAATAACTTGATGCGGCAAGTACAATATTTTTTTCAAAGAGGATTCCATTCTCGCGGGCTTTGCCGTTCATGAAGAGTGCCTCGGGGCTCCCGTTGTCGGATGCAAATTTGAGAATTCCGAAACCCGTTGTATCACTTAAACCAATATTCTCGTCTTCATCCAGACCGAGAATTCTTTTTAAATCTTTGGTGTTCTTCCTCAGAATCTCTTCAATTTTATCGTCACTATTTTTTTCAACCGGTTCATCAAAATCATAGAAATCGAGATCCCAATCCGGATTAATAATATTGGCCGTTTCATCATTAATAACGGGGGCGTTTTCATTCTTACTTTTCTCGTCCACGGGTATAAAATTCATCCGTTCGAACTGTTTCATTACCTCCTTAGCGGGTTCATAGCCTGCCATTGCAGATTTATTAATCAGTTTATAAGCTTCGTTCAGGTTTCTGTTTACTGTTAAATTATCGGTTAGAAGGATTCCGTAGGCAAACTGTGCTTCGGGTAAACCTGCCTGACCGGCCAATTTAAAATTGTGGTAGGCTTCAAACGGATTCCATGGTACGCCGATTCCATTATGAAGTAAAATACCGTAGTTAAACCGGGCTGCCGGAAGATTCTGGTCAACAGCTTTTCTGATCCAGTAGACTGCTTTTACCGTATCTGCCTGGAAACCCTGAGCAATCAGATACCTGATTCCAAGTTCATGCTGAGCAAAAGGGTCTCCCCTATTGGCTTCAGTTACAAGGAGGTATCCTGCCAAAAGCGAATATGAGGGATACTTCGCTTTAAAAATTGAGGGTTTATAATAACGGGTATCTTTAAATGCCTCGCTGCGGGTTGAATCCTGTCCGTATAAGATGGATGCTAATAAAAACAGTATAAAAAATTTTAGAGGCAATTATTTCCTTGCAGATTGGAATTAGTGATCACTGATTTCAGTAGAGCCACTTTCTGAGAATAAAGTGATTTTTACCGTCGTGAGATTCGTATGTCAGTTCATCCATCAATTGTTTCATTATGTAGAGGCCCATTCCGCTTTCCGGTAAATTATTTATATCCTTCGGATCAAAATCGAGATCTGGAATTTCAAATTTAGTTCTAGGTGTTCCTTCATCAATTATCTCCAGCTCAATCATTTTTTTATCCGTTCTTAATTTTATAAGGATCGATTTATTATTTTCACCCTTATATGCATGCTTTATAACATTGTTAATACTTTCCATAATAGAGATTTCAAACGCGTTCAGGATATGAGGTTCAACACCTTCGTCTTCAAGAATACTTCTAACTTCACCATTAACAATGGATACTTTATCATAATCGCTCGATATTTTTATTTCAAATTCTTTCACAAAGAGTAATCTGTTATTGTTCCGCTCTAAATATAAAAAAGTGTTTAATTAAGACAAAGCATTGAAAAATCTTAATTTGAATTATGCGCCGATGTAATCAGCTGAAGTATGCGGGAATATATATTTAAAAGAAAGGGACGATGGATATAAAATCCACACGCCCCTGAATAATTCTTGAGGATAAAACCGGTTAGTTATTTTTTCTCTAAATTGGTCTTACAAGTTGAGATCCCGAACGGAAGATATGCCGGGCACCTTCCTGTTAAGCCTGTAAATACGGGAATTATACCAATTAAACCCCACCAGGAACTGTATATGAGACCAAGAGCAATAATTACCAGTCCGGCAATTACTCTAAACGATTTATCAGCACCGCCAACATTTTTTTTCATTTTTAACTCCTTTTTGAATATCAATTAGATAAATTATCCTACGGAAGGATTCACAAATCCTACTTCAGATAAACCATTTTTTTAACCGAATAAGTTCCATCCAGCGACAATGTATAAAAATAAACTCCCGATGCAATACTTAGTTTCTCTGCCGAGAAAGTTAACGAATACCGGCCCGGAGATCTGTATTCATTAATCAACTCAATTACTTCCCTTCCTAACTGATCGGTAACAGTTAACTGAACTGTACCCGGTGAATTAATCTCAAAACTAATATTCGTCTCGGGATTGAATGGATTAGGATAATTCTGACTTAGTTCAAACTTCGCAGGCAGCTTTTCATCATCGTTAACAGCCGAAGTATTTACAAACTTCTTTTCTATCAGATTCCATAGCTCATCCCGATCCCCATCATATCCGAGTGCCCAGATTCCAACTCCTAACAGATTCTGTTGAATTGCAAAATCATATTTCATTTCCAGACTTACATTGTCATCATACCATACCTGATGCCAGCCGTTATAGAACCACCTTATCCAGGGAGTACTTGAAACTTCGTCCCACATCCTGTCATTTAGGGAATAATCGTTCGCTATTTCCCTGTACAATAATATTCTCTGCCAGTTATTGTTAGTGCTGTCGCTGTTGAATGGAATTACAGAAGCATAAGGTTGACCGGAACCGGTCTTCCAGTAATTGCCGTAGTAAGGCACACCTAGAATAATTTTGTCGCGAGGTACATTTTTGTATTCTTCTGTTATCGAATTTGTAACACTTATATATTGTCCAGTAAGAGGTGCTGAAGGGCCGGTAGTTATTGCCCAGCTTCCCCAGTAATCATAGTTCATTACGAAAAGATAGTTGCATTTTTCTGCAAGTCCCGGAAAATTCCACTCCATAATATCCCTTTCATTCCGTCCGTAAGAAGGGGTGGCAAATGAAATTTCAAGATCCGGATTATACTGATTCTGAATTATATCCTTCAGGACATTCATAAAAGAAATTGATGCGTATTTTTTGTCATCTTCATCCTTCAGATTTTCAAAGTCAATGATAACCCCATCCAGATTGTGAAGGATAATTTTCGTTCTTATATTTTCACATAGTTTTCTTCTGATTCCGTTATCGGTCAAAATTCTATGAATATCATCTCCGTTAAAAGAAGTAACAGCCATTATTACTTTAACACCTCTCGAATGAGCGGAATTGATCAGATCATTCCATGGCCAGAGCGGTGGATCAGTTAAATTTCCGTCGCCATCAGCTTCAAAAGAAAAGACTGCGATATGGGATACAAGATCGTAATGGATAAAGAGATGATTGCCTGCATTGTACTCCCACCACGGTAAAAAACCGAACACTGCCTTATTAAGCGCACTGATTTTCTTGTCGGCCGTTAAACCAACACTTTGTTGAAAGCTGAATGACAAGCCCTCGTTTAATTTTTCCCTTCCGTACAATTGATTTTCGTACTGATGGACAGATTGTGCAGACAATGCTGAAGCAAATAGGAAAATTAGAAGTCTTTTCTTCATTATCTCACTGCTTTATTTGACCGCTATTAAGATAACAATTTTTTTATTGAAGAAAATCAGAGATAAAACCTTCGTAATATTCTCAATGGTTTTATCAAAGATTCTTCTACTATTTCGTAATAATCAGCTTCTTTGTCAGCCTTGTATTGCCGGCAGAAAGCTGGTAAAAGTAGACTCCGCTTGCCAGACTGCCTCCGTTAAGTTTGTATTCGTAATATCCTTCATTCAGGTTATCGTTTATTATTTCGGCGACTAATTCACCCAGAAGATTGTAAAGTATAACCTTTACATCTGTCTGGAACGGAAGTGAAAACCGGATTGTAGTTTCGGGATTAAACGGATTCGGATAATTCTGTTCAAGAGAGATTTGAGAGATCTTTTCCATAGTAACTTCCACAGGATCGTAATACTTAAATTCTCCGTCGAAATCGATCTGTTTTAGTTTGTAAATAAATTTTAGTCCCCCAAAAGGAGTATCGATATAATTATAATGCCTAATAGTGTTCGAGTTGCCATTGCTTTTAAGAAACGCAATCGAGTCCCAGTAACTTCCATCTGTCGATCTCATTAATTCAAATCCGTAGTTATTTACTTCCGTTGATGTTGACCAATTAAGGACAATACGATTTTCAACAGAATGTGCAGTGAATGAAACCAGCTCAACCGGAAGAGGCCCATCTCCTATCAGAGCAGCTTCATCTATTCGAAGGTTATTTTGATAGCTCTTTGCTGAGTCTGTTTTCACTATTTCGATATAAACTTCAGGCACGTCCTCAAAAGAAGCCGGCAGAATATAAGGACCGTATAAAGTAAAAACTGTCGGTGGAGTGAATTCAGGTTCCATTTCCGTCCAGTCTTCCAAATTACTTCTCACCCTAAGTTTAAATTTACCGACATCAAGATTAGAGCATCGAATATAGACCTGGAATCTGAGGTTTTGTCCTCCGGAAGTATTAAACTCGAATCTTAAGGCTTCATCGGGGGCCCAGCCCGAATATGAAATTGATTGACCGGATTTACCAATATAGTAAGTTGGTCCGGTAAGTGATCCCACCGTAGTGAAAAGTGGGGTTCCTTCCATATTATCGATATCTGCGGTGGTAGAGTTTTCAAATGAAAATAGAAAAGCTGTTGTGTTTGATTGACAAATGGAATAGGAGGAAAATAAACAGAAGCTGGACAGAAATAAAAAAAGATACTTTTTCATACCCACCCCGCTAATAAACCGGTTCCTTAAATAGTTTAATTTTCGAGGATGAGAATAATTTCGTTTTAAACTTACGAATTTCCAGTTAAAAAGTAATGTGAATTTTTTAAGAATTTTATTTGTTATTATTTACAGTAGAAACAAACTATTGAGAAGCAAAATGAAATATTTACTTCCGCTCCTTTTGTTATTCTATACCGGATGTAATATTAGCCGGCAAAATTTAACTCAGAATTTAAATGAGGAAAAAATGATTGATACATCGAAATATTCTGTTGCAATTTTCGGTTCGGGATGCTTCTGGTGTACAGAAGCGGTATTCGAATTAGTGAAGGGTGTAGTAAAAGTTGAATCGGGTTACTCGGGCGGTTCAGTTCCAAATCCTACTTATGAAGCTGTATGTACCGGGCTAACCGGTCATGCGGAGGTTATCCGGATTTACTTTGATCCCGATGTAGTATCCTACAGCGAACTTCTCGAAATATTCTGGAAGACTCACGACCCCACCACTTTAAACAGACAGGGCGCCGATGTCGGTACACAGTACAGGTCGGTAATTTTCTATCATAATGAGGATCAGAAAAGACTGGCAGAGGAATACAAACAGAAACTAGATGAAGCCGGGATCTGGAACGATCCTATCGTAACTGAAATCAGTCCGTTTAGAAAATTTTATATAGCCGAGGATTATCACCAGAATTATTATGAGAATAATGCTTACCAGGGTTACTGCAGTTTTGTAATCACTCCGAAAATCGAAAAATTCAAGAAAGTATTTTCGGATAAACTGAAATAAGATTTATTAGACCGGGTATCATTAAAATTTATCTTGGGAGTTTGATGATTAAGAAATAATTTTGTTTGAGCCATTCTATAAGGTGATGTTATGAACCTCAAACTTTTATCACTTCTTATCATATTCATTTTCCCTCCTGTTGAATATTACGCGCAGGAAGAATTAATCAAACTTAAAGAGGGATGGAAATTCAAAGTCGGCGACAGTAAAAATTTTACAGATCCCGAATACTCTAAACTAAACTATACCGATTCGGATTGGAATGATATTTCTGTCGATAAAATATGGGAAGAGCAGGGATACGATCCGTTAGACGGTTTTGCCTGGTACAGAATAAAAGTCTTTATACCTTCCTCGCTAAAACAGAATTCATTCTTAAAAGACAGCCTGAAGATTTTTCTTGGAAAGGTGAATAATTTCGACCATACTTTTCTCAACGGGAAAATAATCGGAATCAATGGATTTAATGTTAAAGCCG
>CAZHHG010000034.1:0-26516 GCA_964532065.1 uncultured Melioribacter sp. | reverse complement strand
GTAGGTCTATCACGTCCTGATTCAGTGTGAATATATCGGAAAATATTCGGCAGAATTCATCGCCGTTTATCCTGCCTTCAAGCCATTCAATCATTTGGGCAAGGTACTGACTGCGCGACAACTCCCCTTTTTCGAAAGACCGGTGAATATGATAATTCTCTTTATACAATTGTGCAAACCGGTCGCCCAGCCCGGGTTTAAGGTTATTGAAATGTTCGATCGGCTTAGTGTAATCGAACGGGATTAATACGTTTCCAAGATCAAAAACTATAACGGAGTATTTCATTAACACCCTGCAATAAATTAACTGACACAAAAATAAAAAAAGCAGTAGGAACCGGCATAAAAAAATGCCGTCCCGGTAAAATGGAACGGCATCCAATTATTCGTAATTTTTTTTCTTATCCCAATTCTTCTGCCGGAGTGGGAATTTCCGGTTTCTCTTTAACAAAAACTCTTACTATCTTTTTCAATCGTAACGGAATAGAAACACGCATCTCTTCAACTTTAGTATAAACTATCGGAACAACAATAAGAGTAAGAAAAAGAGAGCTTGTTAATCCTCCGATCAGAGCCCATGCAAGGCCGGATTTCCATTCAGCGCCGGGGCTTCCGGAAAGAGCGATCGGCATCATACCGAATATCATTGTTAGTGTTGTCATGAATATCGGTCTGATTCTCATTCTGCCCGCATCAATAATTGCCTCTATAACGCCTTCTCCCTGACTTCTCATAAAGTTGGTTCTATCAACAAGCAGAATAGCATTTTTAGCAACAAGTCCCGTAAGCATTATTATTCCAAGAATCGTAAAGATATTAAGCGCCTTCATCATTAAGGCAAGCGCAAAGAGAGCTCCAATCATTGCAAGCGGAATTGAGAATAAAATGATGAACGGATAAACAAACGAATCGTAAAGAGCAACCATCACCATATAAGTAAAGAGAATTGCGGCCAGTAATGCAAGAGCCAGATCAGCAAACGACTCGCGCTGGTTTTTAACATCTCCCTCATATGTATATTTAACACCAGGAGGAAATTTATAATTACTCAACTCGCGGTCAATACCGGCAGATATCTGTCCGGTTGTTATACCTGTCTGAACCTGAGAAAAGAGAGTAACGGAGGAAGTTCTTGCCTGCCTTTGAAGTTTAGTAGGGCCGGTAGACCGGTAAATATTTGCAAACTGCTTAAGATAGATTTGCTGACCTTTACGGTTAACAAAACTGATATTACCGAGGTTATCGGTTTTTGAGCGGTCGAATTTATCCAGTATTATTCTTATATCGTACTCCGTATTGCCTTCCTGAAGTTTAGCCTCGTCGTTACCTGTAAGAGCAACCTGAAGCGCCTGACCGACCTCAGCAATAGTCAAACCGAAGCTTGTTAGTTTTCTTCTATCGATATCAACGCGGGTCTCCGGATTGCCCTCTTCGGAGGAGAGGCGGACGTCTGCCGTGCCCGGAATATTCTTTACAATCTGCTGAATCTCCGAGGCTGCTTTTCTGACATCTTCGTAGTCGGGACCGCTTATAACCATCTGTATCGGAGTCTGATTGGCGGTTCCAAATATACCGACCGGATTAACGCGGACTTTTACGCCGGGAATCTGCTGAGCAAGGCGTTTAATATCGTTTCCTACCTCGTCGGTCGATTTTTTCCTTTCCTCCTCGGGTACGAGAGTTACGGTAATTTCAGTGACATTACTCGAAGCGAATCCAACAAATCCTTCATTTGAAGCGCCGACATTGGTATAGATGCGCATTACTTCAGGCATCTCCCCGATCTTTTTTTCAATCTGTTGTGAAACCAGATTTGTCTCTTCAATTGTGGCGCCCGGAGCCAATTCAAGGGTTACAGCAAACTCTCCGCGGTCTGTCTGAGTCATGAATTCAGCCCCTATAAATCCTGCCGGAATAAGAGCAAAGCTCGCAACGAAGATACCAACAGTCATTAAAGCAACTTTACCCCTATGGTTAATTGCCCATTTAAGAAGGACAATATAGTATTCAGTAAAGTTTTTAAATTTCTTTTCGAACCAGATTGCAAATTTACCCAGTATGGTTCTGGATGTCAGTCTTTCAAGTTTAGCGAAGCGTGATGCAAGCATCGGAGTTACAGTAAAAGAAACGAAAAGACTCATCAATGTTGAGGCAACAACGACGGCCGAGAATTCCCTGAGAATATTTCCCACTATTCCGCCTACGAGTGTGAGAGGCAGGAACACGGCGACATCAACAAATGTAATGGCAAGCGCCGCAAAACCGATTTCGTTTCTTCCTCTAAGTGCCGCAACCCGGCTCTCTTCCCCTTTCTCAAGGTGATGATAAATGTTCTCTAGAACTACGATGGAATCGTCTACCAGAATTCCCACAACAAGAGAGAGTCCCAGCAGAACCATAAGATTCAGTGTAAAACCGAAGGCCCAGATAACAATGAACGTTGATATGAGAGATGTAGGTATAGCGACTAATATTATCAGAGAGTTACGGATACTGTGAAGAAACATAAGCATTACCGCGGCAACCAGAATCACAGCGATAGCAAGATCGTCTTTAACCGCATCAACAGCATCGATTGTAAAAAGAGATCCGTCCTGAGCAATCTCGAATTTCACATTATCGTCTTTATAGATCTCCTCAATTTTTACTATCTCCTCTTTCACAAGATTTGCTACATCTACCGAATTCGCATCGGACTGTTTTTGAAGAATAATACCGATAGTATTCCTGAAATTAATTCTGCTGATGTTGGTATAATCCTTTATCCCGTCTTCAATTTCCGCTACATCGGAGAGTTTTATTTCCCCTCCCATTCTCGATTCGCCGATACTGAGATTCTTAAGGTCTTCTATCGATTTTAATTTCCCGGCAACCCGTATAATAAACTGTCCGTCGCTGTCTTTGATTTTACCTGTAGGGAAATCAAGATTGGATGCCTTTATAATCTGAGTCACCTGGGTAATTGATAAACCGAAAGCGCGGAGTTTCTGCAGGTCGAGATTGACTTTTATTTCTCTCTCCTCACCACCTACAAGAGCAAGCTGACCAACACCCGGAACTCTGGAGAGCTGCGGCTGAATTTTATCTTTAACAAACTGATATAATTCCCGGGAATCCATATTAGCAGAAACACCCATTCTTAGAATAGGAATTTCGTCTAGAGCAATCTTGGAAATGGTGGGTGCTTTGGCGCTTGCGGGTAACTGAGCAGTAACCTGTCCCACTTTCCTTTGCGCGTCCTGCAAAGAAAAGTCCGTATTCGCGGTCTGAAGAAGTTCAATCACCACAAATGAAAGTCCTTCTGTGGAAGTGGAGCGGACTTCGGAGACTTTATCCATTCCGGAAACAGCATCTTCAATAACTTTTGTAACACTCGATTCCACCTCGCTTGGCGAAGCACCCGGATAAATAGTAGTAATTGTTATAACCGGTGCGGAAAATTTCGGAAGTAGTTCATACTTGAGCTGTCTGAACGCAAAGAGTCCCAGAATTATGAGCGCAGAGAATACAACTATAACAAGGGACGGACGTTTTATTGATAATTCTGTAATTGTCATTTTTAATTTTCCTTTTCTTATAAACTACTTAATAACCGTTACACGGGTGTTATCAACAATATTGTTCTGTCCGTTTACAATTACCTCTTCGCCTTCCATTAGACCCTGAAGGATTTCTACAAACACACCGGATTCATTACCGACAACGATGTCTCGAAGTTTTGCAACTCCATTTTCAACAACAAATACACGGGGCTGCTTAATACTTCCGACGAGTGACTCGCGTGGTATAACGATCGATTTTCTATCCTTAATAGAAGTAAATTCAACCCTGGCAAACATTCCCGCCTTAAGAGGATTTTCCCTTTCATTAACAATACTTATTTCAACCGGATATGTATGTGCTTCATCCGCCTTGGCGCTTACCGACTCGATTCTTCCTTTAAACACCTTACCCGGATAAACGTCGACGGTTACCGAAACGGGGTCTCCGGTTTTAATTATGAAAGCATCTTTCTCGGCTACATTAATTTTTACTTTGAGTCTGGAGATATCTACAATGTTTGCAACGAGAGTGGGCTGCGGAGGGCCCTGAAGCATTGAGCCTACGTCAACATATTTTGCAGTTACATAACCGGAGATCGGTGTTTTGATCTGAGTGTCGCTGTACTGTCTTTTGGCAACGATATATTGCGACTCGGCAAGAGAATAGGCAAGTTTAATCTGATCTAATTGAGAATCGGAAGCCGACTTTTCTTTATGAAGCGATTGAAACCTTTCGAAGTCTTTTTTTGCTTTTTCATAATTAGCTTCGGCGCTCATATAGGCCGCTTTTCTAAGTTCATCATCAACCTGGAAAAGAACCGAACCGGCGGATTTGTAATCCCCGACTTTAATATACACGGCAGTTACTTTTCCGGAAGTTTCTGAGATGATGTTTACGTCATTGTTTGCGGCGACAGTTCCGACGAGGCTAAGTGTTTCTGCCAGATTTTTCTGAACCGCTTTTTCAACTTTCACATAATAGACATCTTTTACACCTCCAACGCTGGCCGCATTCATCTTCTTTTTATTCATAAACAGAATTGAAACAACGCCGATAATAATTACAGCAAGCAGCAGGATTAATTTCCAGTTTTTCATTTTATATATCTCCAAATATTATATTCTTATTTACCGATTGATTTTTCAAGTTTGGCTTTTGCAAGCTCATAATCAACAAGAGAAGTTGTGTAATTTGTTCTGGAGCCGATTAGGGCCGTTTCTGCGTCTATCAGTTCCGAGCTTGTTGTAAGTCCGTTTTTAAATTTTTGTGAAGTAACTCTTAAATTTTCCTCTGCCTGTTCAACACTCAGTTTAGCAATTGAAATTTTTCTTTCGGCCTGATTAACATTCAGATAGTTTTGAGTTACTTCCATTGTAATCCCGTCCTTGATTATACCGAATCCGTCAACCGCCTGAGCAAGCTGCGCTTCCGCCTGGTCGGTCTGATGTTTTGTTGTAAGCCAGTCCCATACATTCATACTGATGTTTACGCCCGCGTCCCATGTTGCATCGAATCTGTTTTGAGTAGGAAGAATCCTCTGATTCGGTTTGGAGTAATAGTAGTTGCCGTACAGAGAGATCTGCGGGTACCAGGAGGATTTTGCTAGAGTGACACCCGCCTCGCCGGCTTTAATTCTTGAATCGGCGGCTTTAAGCTCCGGTCTTTTTTCCACGGCTTCATTAATCAAGGCACTCAACTGTCCGGTAGAATAGCCGGAAATATCAGCTTCCGAAGAAATCTCAATTTCCGTATCAAGCGGAATTCCGATTACATTATTGAGGGCAACCGTTGAAAGCTTAACGGCATTTTCAGCATCAACCTGCTGATAGAGCGCGTTAGACAATTGGACCTCGATTTTGAGAATGTCGTTACGGGTAATCATACCGGCTTTTTCAAGATTCCTTGCGTCTTCAAGATGTGCTTTAATCTGCCCGACGGTTTCATCCATTACTTTTTTAAATTGAATCGCTTTATAAACGCTCCAGTATGAATTACGGATATTAAAGAGGAGCTCGCTTTTATCCCTGTTATAATCCTCGTTTACGGCGTTGGCCAACTCTTCATTCATGGTCAGGTTGCCAGCCAGCCGGAATCCGGTAAAGAGAGGCTGAAACAGCGAGAGCTGTGCCGAATAATTATCGAAGATACCGGGTGCAATCGGGAATGATCCGAACGGAGTATTGATGATAAAGGGATCAACTTCGCTAAGCCTTCTGTAACCGGCATTCAGTTTCAGAGTCGGAAGCCGGAGCGCGTTCGATTCCTTTACCTTTGACTGAGCACTTTTAACTTTCATCTGGGACAAATGAAGAGTCTTGCTGTTTTTCAGACCTATATCAACCGCCTGATCAATGGTAAGAGAGATTTTATCCTGCGCCCGAATAAGTCCGTTAAAAAATAATAATCCTGAAAAAAGAAAAACATATTTAGTATATCTCATGTTAAAGAGACTCCATTATTTTCGTTTAACAAATTTGTGTTATGATATTTTTCTCTTCCTTTACTGGAAAAGATTCCTTCAAATAAAATTTTTACAATATCGGTATAGGCTTCATTTGCAGTTACAGGTAATTGAGCAAGAGATTCCAGATTTAGCATTCCGTGAATTGCCGAGAAATAGAGCTGGACTGCAACATCGCTGTTAAAGTCATTTCTGAAAACACCGCTCTCTTTTCCCTGATTTATCAGCTTCGAAAAACAGAGATATGCATTCTTCTTTCTGAAGGCCTGTATCTCGTTCCAGATATCGGGGTGACTTTTAACAAGGTCCTGAAAATTAGGATGGGACAATTTTGAAAAGTGTGATGTAATGAAGCTCAGAAATTTATTCAGCTTGTCAACAAAGTCGATGCTATTATCGGCCACCAGTTTATCTACGAAAGTTTCTATTTCGCATTTTTTATTTTGAATAATTTCCTTGAGTATATGCTCCTTGTTACTGAAGTGCTTATATAGAGTCTTCTTGCTGATCGAGAGAAGGGAAGCTATTTCCTCCATAGTAACCTTAGTAAAGCCGAACTGAAAAAACATTTCCTCTGCTTTAGTAAGTATTCTTTGTTTTACCTCAATATCGTAAGCCATTGTCACCCATAATTAATACAGTTACAGAACACCGGTAATCTTTTTATAGTTCCCCCGGAAACAATTGTTGTTTAAGTCGTTTCCAAACTTACAAAAGTTTCATAATCCTAAAGAAAATTTTATTTGATGTGTAAATAATAAAAAAGCCGCATTGCTAAAATGCGGCTTGTTTTCTGCAGAAACAGCTTAAAAAAGCTTATTTCACTTCGAATAGTGAGTCGGGCAGGCCTGTATTAACTTCAATGGAGGAAACGGTCAATTCAATGGTTTGGGGCCCGAAGGATTGAGTCATTTTGAATGGATACTTAACACCTTTCACTTCCCTGTAATCGTCCATATCAATTACCTGGTTGAATGTACCCTGCTCGGTCGAAACAGAGCTGGCTGTTCTGAGCAAATATCCTGTTTCAACCGAGTAATACGCCGTGCTTTTCTTTCCGTTGGGCTGGGTGAAAGAAATTTTATAAGCCTCTTTCCCGTTAATAGTTTCCATTCCGGTCAGTTCATATTTAACTCCTCTTTCGTCGTAAGTAAGCATGCTGTGCAAAGAATTATCTTTCATATCTTCAAGCTGATCGCCGGCAAGATCGGCTCTCTGCCCCATTCCTTCTGTATAACCTTTCTCACCGTCAAACACTGTCTTCTGCTGAAACACTCCGGCGTCGAGAAGCTGATAAAGTTTGTTCGGTTCCTTCTGATTGATTGTAATAGTGAGGTTCATTCCCTGAACAGTTCCCGATAGTTTTGTAACCTTGTCGTTAACCTTCATAATATTCTCTTTGCCGCCGATCGCTTCGACATATTTATTCAATATATCCCCGGCTGTAACTCCGGCAGGAATTTTTTTGGATGATGGATCGAATAGATTGCCGTTAATATCAAAATAATCGACTTTACTGCTAACACTGAACTTAGAAATATTTTTTGCAACCTCCTGGCCGTTGCCCACAACAACAATATGAAGATTGTTCGGTTTAATAAATTTTTTAGCCGCAGTATAAATATCCTCTACTGTAAATCCGTTCAGAGTTTTCAAATAATTTTTATAGTAATCCTTGGGAAGATTATAACGGGCCGTGTTAATGGCAAATCTTGCGATTGTTTCGGGTGATTCGAGACTTCTTACAAAATTACCCGAGAGAAGGTTTTTAGCTTTCTGTAATTCATCCTCGCTCACTTTTTCGTTTCTAATCTTTTTCATCTCATTAAGTATTTCTGTAATCGCGCTATCGGTTACACTGGTTCTCACCTGTGTAAATGCAGCAAAGCTTCCGATAAGCCGGTCTGGATTCATTCCGGAATACGCGCCGTAAGTATAAGCTTTTGCCTCTCTCAGATTCATGAACAAACGGCCGGTAGCACTGCCGCCGAGGATCAAATTTACAACGCTTGCCTTAATAGCATCTTCGCTTCCGACTTTTAATTCAAGCGGATAACCGATTGCGATAACGGATTGAACAGAATTCTCCCGATCCACAAGTGCAACTTTATTTACAACCGGAGCCTTCGGAGTGGTATAATCCTTTTTTTGAACATCCTTTGGCTGCCATTTGCTCAAATATTTTTCGACAAGTTGTTTTGCTTTGGCAAGGTTGATGTCGCCTACAATAGCCAGGTAAGCAACTTTGGGATTGAAACTTGAGGTGTAATAATCTTTGCACATCTCGAGAGTATAGGAATTCACGCTCTCCTCGGTTTCAATTTCACCGTATGGATGATCGCTTCCAAACATCAATACATTACTTACCCTTTGGGAAATTGAATTCGGGTCATCTTTTGTTGTTGCAAGGTTTGAGAGCATCTGCTTTTTGATTTTATCTAGTTCCTCCTGCTTGAATTCCGAATTAAGAATGATATCCGAAATTATTTCGAGCAGTTTCTCTTTATGTTTCTCAAGTCCGGATGCAAAAATACCTGTTGATGATGTAGAGAGGCTGGCGCCGAGCAGATCAATTTCCTGATCGAGCTGGTCTTTGGTTCTCTTTTTCGTACCGGTTCTCAGAAGTTCACCGGCTGCCGAAATGTATCCCGCGTTCTTTCCTTCAAGTACCGGATCGAGATCAAGTATCAGGTTAAACGAAACCCTTGGAAGTTTTCTGTTTTCAATAACAAAAACTTTTAATCCGTTTTTCAGTTCGAATGATTCATAGTTCGCAATTTTTATTTCCGATGCCTGACCGGGAGGCGGCAGTTTGCTTCTGTCGAGCTGGCCGAAGACCGGAAACGCTACTATAAATGCAAAAATTAAAAGAAATAACCTCTTCATTTTATTACTCCTGTTTTATCAAAATTATTTTATTTGCTATCAGCCGGTTTTGGGAGATAGTAAAGAACCACTCTGTTCTCTTTAGTAAAATATTTATTTGCCACTTTTCTAATGTCTTCCCTTGTTACCTTCAAATAATTCTGAAGATCGGTATTTATCAGGTTAGCATTCCCGAAATAGATAAAATAGTTGGCAAGAGATTCCGCAATACCCTGCATGGTTGAATTTCTGGTTACAAATTGTGTTTCAATCTGATTTTTTACTTTCTGGAATTCTGTTTCGGTAATAAGATCTTTCTTTACTTTTTCAATCTCAGATTCAAAGGCGGCTTCAAGTTCTTCTGGTTTTACTCCTACATTTGTCAATCCGTATACTATAAATAGGCCCGGATCTTCCAGGGCAAGCGGAATAGAACCGACAAAAAATGCCTTCTGCTGCTTGTCTTTTATTTCCTTTGTTAATCTCGAACTTTCCCCGCCGGATAATACCGTGGTCAGAAGATTTAGTGCATAATAATCCGGAGTACCCTGCGCAGGAATATGATAAGCATGAAGAACGAGGGGCAGCTGTACCTTATCGTAAACCATTTCTCTTACTTCGGCTGTTTGAGGCGGTTCAACAATTTTGGGACGTTCGATTTTTTCCTTACCCGCGGGAATTTCTCCGAAATATTTTTTCACCAGTTCTTTTGTTTTACTAATATCAATATCCCCGGCAATTGATAACGTTGCATTCTGAGGAACGTAGAATTTTTTATAGAAAGCTATAAATTCGTCGAGCGTTGCCATATCGATATATTGTGCTATACCGATAGGGGTCCAGCGGTAAGGATGAACTTTGTAAGCATTGCCGAAAAGTTTTTCCAGGAGAGATCCGTAAGGACGGTTTTCATAATTTTGTTTTCTCTCCTCCTTAACGACTTTCCTCTGAGTCTCAACACCAACGCTGTCAATTTTGAGATGAAGCATTCTTTCAGATTCCATATAGAGCCCAAGTTCCAGCTGATGAGAGGGAAGGACTTCGTAATAGAAAGTTCTATCGAACGATGTGTTGGCGTTCAGCTCCCCGCCGGCCGACTCAATTATCTTAAAGTATTCTCCCCTTTTAATATTTGGAGACCCTTCGAACATAAGATGCTCAAAGAAGTGGGCAAATCCGGTTCTTTCCGGATCTTCATTCTTACTTCCAACATGATAAAGAACCGAGACGGCTACAATCGGTGTTGAATTATCCTGATGAAGGATTACATTCAGTCCGTTATCAAGTTTGTACTGAACAAAATCGATCTTCCTGGTTTGTGCGCTTGAAATCACAAATCCAAAGATTATCATTACAATCAATATCTTAAGTTTCATCCTGCTACCTTTTGATTTTTTATTTGATCATGTTAATTAGTTTTTCTTGAGAAGAAATCTACCGGGGGATTAATTTTATTCTTTGATCTAAAATTTTGTAAAACACACCAGTAAAAGTTCAGTAATTAGACGATATTTTCAAGTAAATTGTTTCTTAACCGGAAATTCTTTTTCATCTAGACACCATATTCCAAATTAACCCTTAGCGGGACAATGTGTTACTTTATACAGATTTAAGAATTATTAAGACAGACTTCTCCGTTAGGTTTACCTCCCCAAAATCGGTTTAACCGTATATTTCTCTAAATTCCCCATCAGAATTTGTATTTCATTTCAAGGCGGATTTTTGTAATAATACGTTCGCGTTTGAAAGGTTTAAAGAATCCGGAAATAAATGAATCTCAGATCTACTATTCTATCAATCATTTTTTCTCTGTTTATTTTATTATTAACAGGTACGGATCAATCCGCCCTTCCGTTAACGGATAAAACAAGCCGGGAGCGGTCACTAAACGATCAGGGATTTGATATCAGCTACTCGATCGAGCCTTTTTACGATATTAATGTTTTCCGGTTTATTGTTGTAATGGAGTTTACAGGTGAAAAAAACGGGGAAACAAGAATAATACTGCCGGATGAATTCCGAGGACAAAAAAATATCGACGGTATTAAGTACTTAAAACCGCTAACAGATAACACAACAATTATAGATACCGAAGTACCCGACCAAAAAATAATAAAATATCAGCCCGGCCGGCAGGTAAGAATTTACTACCAGATTGAAGAAATACGGGATGACGATATCGAACTCGGCAATCAATACATGGTAACGCTGAACCGGTCCTATTTCCATATACTTAGCGAAACATTTTTTATACTGCCCGCATGGGACTGGTATAAAGAGTTCAGAATAAGAATAAGCTGGAACCATATACCTTCAAACTGGAATCTCGCAAACAGTTTCGGTATAAATGAAAAGATACAGAACATTAAAACATCCCTCGCAAAATTCTCCTATTCGATATTTACTGGCGGCGATTTCCGGATATCCAAAAAAAACATTGATAATAACCCGGTTTTACTTTCGATCCGCGGAAAATGGAATTTCGGAGACGAACAATTTCTTGAACTTGTTAAGACAATCCTTAAGGAGGAGCGGAATTTCTGGGACGACCATAATTTCCCCTATTTCCTTATCACTGTTTTACCGATTGAAGGAAGAGGAGACCAGATCGGACTGCAGAGAACTAATTCATATTCATTCTTCCTTTCCAAAAACAGGTTTATCGATCTGCGGTTGAAGCGGTTAATAGCTCACGAGTTCTTTCATACATGGCTGGGTGATAAAATAAAATTTGCAGAGCCGGAACAGCTCGTATACTGGTTCAAAGAGGGTTTCTGCGAATATTATACCAGATTACTTTTACTAAGATCGGGTTTGATAACGCTTTCGGAATATGTAGAGGATTACAACAAGATTTTATACGCATATAATACATCGCCCGTCCGGTACGAAAAAAATGAAAGGGTTGTAAACGAATTCTGGACTAATTTCAATATAATGAAACTCCCCTACATGCGCGGGGATATTATAGCGCATAACCTGAACACTATAATTATCAATAATTCCGGAGGGAGTAAATCGCTCGATGATCTTATGAAAAACCTCTATAAAAGATCTCTAACAGAATCTCTGCTTGTTTCCAACGGAAGTCTAAGCGCACTGATACGTTACTACGCTGATGATCAGGCATTGTCCGATATTATGAGATCGCTTAATTCCGGTGTCCCTCTCAGAAGTCATCCGGAAGCTCTCGGTCCATGCTTCAAAATGGAAATTGAATCATATAGAAAATTATGGCTTATAGGAGAACTCTTTGAAATTCCTTCCTACATTCCTAAATCCGAAAATTCCGATTACGACTCAAAATGCACCGAATGGTTTTTCAACCGGTAGCTATCATCTATTTACCGGCTTTTTTAAATCCGGGCAACAGAAGAAAGAGAACAATTAAAATCACCAATCCCGCCGTCACATAAATTGCCCACATATTAATTATTCTCGATTCGATGCTCATGGTGAAGTCGGAATAGAAGAATCTCTTTTCATTAAACTTCCAGCCGGCTTTATTTCCTTCAAGCGCATCAGCGTTTGTATCGAGAATAATGCCCGGCATTATTACTTCATTAATATATTCTCCGTCGGCGCCTCCCATCAGTTCGAGCCCGCTATTTATATTCTCCATTATCCTGTCGACCGCGACTGAAAGGTATTCAACACGGGTAATTTTATAAATATTTTTGATAGAGTTAATAATACTTTGCGTATCACCAGAACCGGCCAGGAGGCTATCCTTTAATTCGCCCTTTCTTTTATCGAATAACTCCCGTGTAAATAAAGGATCATTCAATTTTCCGATCTCACTCATTAATTGAGAATAGAATTCCTGATACAGGTTCTCTTCAAAATAGGAATCGAGCCTTTCAGTAAGATAGCGGGAGGTATCGCCCGCTTCAAACAACGCATAATCCGAACTGCTCAGAAAATCCTTCAGCGCAATTCGGTTGAAGCGGTTATAGGAGTTATATGTTTCTGTGTAGTTGAGGTAAGTAAAAAACCACCGGAAATTCTTTTCAAGGTTTACAATTATATTGATTTTCCCATCTCCTGCTTTATCGCGGTTGATATCGTTTACATCATCGAAGGTTTTCCGGGCAACAAATACTTTTTGAGTGTCCCCTTCCATCAACTTGAATTCTATACTCCAGCTGGAATCCTGCGGAAAAGGAAATGATATATCCCGCAGGCCTGAAGAATCTACTCTTGCAATTACTGCCCTTTCGCAGGAACCGTCGGGATTTACTTTTGTTGTTGTCTTATATTCCTTTTTACATCCGCCAATCCCCGCAGCCAGTAAGATTACTATTAAAAGTGAATTCAGTTTTTTCATTTTATCCCCCTCCCGCTCAATTCATCCTCGAGCAATTGAAGATAATTTTTTAAGAGTTCTATTTCGTCCCGATTTATACGGTAATTAAATACCCGGTCTTTATCGAGCGGAAGCGAGGGATTTGATTCAAGTATGTTTTTTAATTCATTCTCCTCAAGTCTTCCGAGCGTTTTCAATAATGGAATAAACCGGTCCCTCCTCAAAAGTATCCATGATTTATTAATATCCAGATAGTCCGTTTCGCCGTTAATAAACTTGTAAATCTTGTAAAGCGAGCCGAGAAGATCCGATTCCTCTCTTAATACCGAAGCCGCATTAATATTACCCGTCCATCTTGAATCGAATTTCTTCTCGAGAGCAGAAATTTTGGAGGCATCGTTATAATTCTGCAAAAGAAATGCGGCGGCGATTAACGCAAGAACAAATCCTAAAGAGATTCTTACTTTCCGTCCCGCAACGAATCCGGTGATAAAATCAATTAAGTCCATACGGCCGGAACGAGAACGGTTTTCAAGACTCCGGAACACTCCTTTAACAATGTCCTCTTCACACTCAAAATTTTCCGGCGGTTTTTTCATGATATTTATTACGAGGTCTGCCTGCTTCACTTTTTCATACAGAGCTTTACACTCACCGCATTTACCAATATGATTCAGAATCCATCTTTCATTTTCAGAATCATCGCGGTCATATTCCGAGATCAGAATCAGATTACGGATCTTATCACATTCATTTTTCATTTTCATAACCGATAATTTTTTCTCTTATACTTCTGCGCGCATGGAAAAGATTTGTCTTTACCGCCGATTCCGAAAGACCGGTTATTTCAGCTGCTTCGCTGACAGATAATTCCTCCAGATCTCTCAGAACAAAAATCACTCTCTGTTTTTCCGGTAATTTGCCGGCGAAAAATTTTATAAGGCCGCAGGTTTCTCTGTTCGAATAATCTCTTTCCAGATCCGTATAATCGGCGGGATCAATCTCTTCCGATGATTTGAAGAAAAACCGGCTTAACTTTTTTCTGCTTTTCAATCGATCGATGGAAAGATTGACTATTATTTTATAGAGCCAGGTAGAAAATTTAATTGCGGGATTATAATTGCCGATATGCTTCCATACCCTTATAAATCCTTCCTGAACTACATCCCTGGCATCGTTTTCGTCGCATAAGATTCTAAATGCAATAGTCATTGTATACCTTTGAAATGATCTGACAATCAGCTCGAATGAACGGCGATCCCCGTCTTTAGTTTTCTGTATAAGTTGAGAAAGCTCTTCTGCTGTAATTCCGTTCGGCATCAATTAATTTCTTTTTTCAATCTATGATACGACTGAAAATATGAAAAGTTAAATGGAGGGGGAAAATATTTTTAAAGGGAATGCCTGAGCGGCATCCCCTTTTTTCGGTTTAACGAAGCTTTTGCGTGAGATAATTGAGAAGCTGATCGATATTAACACGTACCTGGCTCATCGAGTCGCGCTCTCTAACCGTAACCGTCTGGTCCTGAGTAGTCTGCGTATCGACTGTAATAGAGAATGGCGTACCGGCTTCATCCATTCTCCGGTATCTTCTGCCGATCGCGCCCTTGTCGTCGTAAAAGATTCTTAGGAACGGTCTGAGTTCGGCTTCTATTTTGCGGGCGATTTCCGGCATACCGTCCTTATTAACAAGAGGAAGGACCGCGGCTTTAATCGGAGCCAGCTTCGGGTGGAATCTTAAAACGCTCCTCAACTCGCCGTTTACTTCTTCTTCATAATATGCATCGATCAGAAATGCCATAAAAGAACGGCTTGCGCCCGCAGAAGTCTCTATTATGTATGGAATATATTTCTCTTTCGATTCATCATCGAAGTAGAGCTGCGATTTACCCGAATATTCCTGGTGTCTTCCGAGATCAAAATCGGTACGGTTATGAATCCCTTCTATCTCACCCCATCCGAACGGGAATTCATATTCGATATCGGTTGCTTCCTTTGCGTAGTGAGCTAGCTTTTCCTGCGGGTGATCGTGAAAACGGAGTTTGCTTTCAGTCATTCCAAGTGATTTGAACCAGTTGATCCTTCTTTCCTTCCATTCGTCATAATGCTTCTTGTCGGTTCCCGGTTTACAGAAATACTGCATTTCCATCTGTTCAAATTCTCTTGTCCGGAAGAGGAAATTTTTAGTATTAATTTCATTCCGGAATGCTTTCCCAATCTGCGCAATTCCGAAAGGAACTTTCTGACGGCTGGAGTTGGCAACATTCAAAAAGTTGACAAAAATTCCCTGGGCGGTTTCGGGACGTAGATAAATTATATTAGATGAATCTTCAACGGGTCCCAGAAAAGTCTTAAACATCAGATTAAACTTCCGCGGCTGAGTGAACGTACCTTTATTACCGCACTGTGGACAGCCGAGCAGTGCCAGAAGAGACATCGCCTTATCAGAATCCTCGAGCAGAGATGTGAATTTTTCGTCGAGTGTTCCATCGCCGGCTAAAAGGGTTGTATCAAATTCTTTTAACGCCTTCTCTTTATTCTTTTCGGAGATCAGTTCGGTTAGAGTATCGAGTCTGAACCGTGCTTTACATTGCTTGCAATCGATCATAGGATCGGTAAAATTTTCGACGTGACCGCTTGCTTCCCAAACGCGAGGGTGCATAAGGATTGATGCGTCGAGGCCTTCCACATCGTCCCGGTAGGTCATCGATTTCCACCATTCCTCTTTTACATTCTTTAGGAGTTCCACGCCGAGCGGGCCATAATCCCAGCATCCGTTCAAACCCCCATATATTTCACTCGATTGAAATACAAATCCTCTTCTTTTTGCAAGAGATACAATTTTTTCTACCGTATCGTTTTGTCCCTTAGCGATGATACACCTCTGATTTTTTTTGTCGGCAAATATAATAAAAAGTCGATTTAGTGTTATACCTGGGGCTCCATTCCCATAGCAGCCCATTCCTCCCTGGAAGGACCATATACACCGGTTACCGGCAATCCCGCCTGCCTCATAAGGACTGTCATTTGTGCGCGATGATGCGCCTGATGAACAATAAGCATTGCAAGTACTTTACCCAATTTCCAGGTTTCTCCATAAAGATCTGTTTCGTTTAAAAGGGTTTCGTCAGTCCAGCTCTCCTTTAACTGATTAGAGATCTGTCCGGCATAGAGATTATAAAAAGAAATCACATCGGAGAACTTTTCCGGTTCGGGTTTCTGTTCGTTATAGGTATCAAATTTAAATCCAAGCCTATGCATAATTTCCGGTAGGCTTTGGGTAATATGCCACGCAATGTAGCCGAGAGATCTGCCGTCGCCGGTTACCTTTTGATTTTTTTTCTGATCCGTAATGTTGGTGAATAACTTGACTGTAGATTCGGATTCGTATTTCCAATCACTTAGGAAATCACTGATCGATCTGTACATAAAACTCTCCTTTTATTTCAATTTTAATTCGTGAATACCGCCGGCGAAATTCCGCTGCGATTTAACTTCAATCTTAAGCGCTCCTGTTCTAACAGTTTCAAAAACAACACTGTTGTATTTATCTTTTTCCACTCCGTAGGGATCTACAGTATAGACGGGCCGCCATTTATCGCCGTCCATATAAAGTACTTTCCATGATTCCGGGATTCTGCATTCGCCAATTCCTGTATCATCAAACCAATAGATTTCAACCTGGGAAATCTCTTCGTGTTTCTGAAAATCGATTTGAATCGATTCCGTGGTTCCTTTATTAGGCCACCAGTGGAGGAACGGGAATGAGTGATCAGAAGATCTTGCCGGTTCAAGGTTATCTATAATTACTTCCGGATTTTTCCCTGATGAGGAGCGGATCTTCGCGTTTGTAAGAAGGCCGGGGCCGTGAAGCGGACGAACCGCATCCGTGTCCGCCGCAAACCAGACGCTCATTTCAGTCCTTCCACGATGCGCCCATGCATAGTATGGAATTGCAAAAAAATCCTGTCTTATTTTCTGAAGCGATACCCGGTCTTCAGCAAGTTTTACTCCGCACACCTTTGCGGTAATAACCTCAACCCCGCTTAAAAGATCGTAATGGTATTTCGTACTGAACTTAATATCATCATTAAACAGAATATTTCTTACATATCCGCCGTTATCGATCCCTTCCGCGCAATAAACGAGCGGGCCGCGCTGAAGGGCAATTCTTCCTCTATCGGCTTCAACCATTTCGTTTGCAATAATCCGTTTAACTTCCATCGGGAAATTAATTTCAATTCTATCGTTGCTTTTCCAGATACGATCGATTTTTGCGAAACCATTCTCAATTGTAAAATCGGCCGGATTGCCGTTTACAAGAATTTCGAAATTCCGTTTCTGTCTGTCGAGATAGTTATAGAGATCGGAGGCAATTACTTCATCCCTGATCCAGCCGGGAAGTCTGAGATTAACCGTAAATTGATTCTGATCTTTCTTCGGAGTTATTGTTAATTCAATTCTTCCATCCCATGGATATTTTGTTTTCTGAACAATCCCGATTTCACCGTTATCAATTTTCAAATCCGCATGGTTATTCATATAGAGATTAACATAAATTTCATTCTGACTTACTGCATAAATATAATTTGCAATTGATGATATGAACCGGGTTACATTACCGGGACAGCAGGCGCACTCGAACCAGGCGCTTCGTTCGTGAGTACCGAATGATTCAAGCGGATTAGGATAGAAAAATTTATCGCCGCTGATCGATATTCCCGAGAGAAGCGAATTGTAGAGAGTCCGTTCCAGCAGGTCAATATATTTCGACTCTCCTTTAAGAAGAAACATTCTGTGGTTCCAGAATATATTGGCGATTGAAGCACAGGTCTCGTTATATGCGCTGGCATTGGGAAGATCGTAGTTCCCCATAAAACCCTCCCAGGAACCGGTAGCGCCCAGTCCTCCGGTAAGATACAATTTTTTACCCGTAACGTTTTCCCAGATTCTGTCGAGCGCGTTTATATATAAACTATCCCCCGTCAGTGCGGCAACATCGGCCATCGCCGAATACATATAAGCTGCGCGAACGGCATGACCCACAGCCTCACTCTGATCTATTACCGGTTTATGATCCTGAGCGTATTCACCCCACGATTCTCTACCATTCAGTTCATTTCCTCTGCCCCTTATATCCAAAAAATATCTGGCAAGGTTGAGATACTTTTCATCTTTTGTAAGACGGTATAGTTTTACCAGACCGATCTCAATTTCCTGATGACCCGGCGGAAGTTCAATCTTTCCTGTTCCGAATGTATTACAGATCAGGTCCGCATTCTTCAGTGCGATATTAAGAAAGGATTTCTTTTTAGTTGCCAGAAAATGCGCAACGGCAGCTTCGTAGAGATGGCCTACGTTATAAAGTTCGTGGCTCCACTGCAGATTCGACCAGCGTTCGGGGCCGATTGATCCTTTCATTTTTTCCGATTTGCCGGTTCGCGCACTGTAAAGGTATCCGTCCTCCTCCTGCGCCTTACCGATAATTTCTATCAGCCCGTCTAATTTTTTTTCAAGGTTCTTGTCGGGTTTAAGCATTAGTGAGTAGGATGCACCTTCTATCACCTTATAAATATCCGATTCGTCAAACGGGTAGCGCGTGCAATACTCGCCGCTCTTTAATCCTGCCGCAATTTCAAGGTTTTGAACACGACCGGTTGTCTCGCACAATTTTATCGCGTACGGAATTGTAACGGTTCTGTTGATTTCCATTCTATCGAACCAGAAACCATCTAATATCTGAATCTGCGTGAAAGAGACAGGTTGTATCGGGTAATCCTTTTGGGCAGTAGAAATATTTACAATAAAGAACAGGAAAAATAAAATTGAGAGAACTGGCTTTTTCATTTCAGCAACTCTTATTTGTTTATTAATGATGAAACCGATCCGGATAATAACTGATTAAACTCGTCCGGCCTTTCAATCATAAGAAAATGACCGACCCCTTTCATGAATTTAACTTCATAATCCTTTACATAGTTTCTGTTCTCTTCAACAGACACGGGATACATATCGCAATTAATAGATATAAGCGGAAGATCGAGAATATTAAGTGTGGGAACCGGATTATAATAGAATAAATTTCTCATCGCGCTCAGCGCAACTTCCGGCGGTGCCGAGGACATATCCTTTTCAACCTTCGCTACCAATTCTGCATTCGCCGTTTGAGGAAACATCGAGCGGACAAATCCCTTTGCCGTGGCGACAAAATCAACTTCGAAAGATTTAAGAAATCCTTCTTTCTGTTCCGCCGTCCAATCATCTGTAAACGATTGAAATGTATCCACGCCGATCAATCCGATTACTCTTCCTTTTAATTTTTTTGCTGCTTCAAGAATAACCGAACCTCCCATAGAGTGGCCGATAAGAATTACTTTTTTCAAATCGAGATGATTGACGACTGATACAACATCATCACCGAAGAGTTCAATCTCATAATCCTTCCGCTCCATTCCGGATTCTCCGTGCCCTGCGAGATCGATCATAACCAGTTTAAAATCAGGACCGATTTTACCGACCTGATTTTTCCAGTAGGATTTATCACAACTCCAGCCGTGAACAAAAACAAGAGCTGTTTCTCCATCGCCCGACACACTATAAGAAATCTCTACCCCGTCAACCGATTTTACTTTTCCCGGTTGTGCCGATAACGAAACAACTATCAACGAAAGAATAACAAAAAAAGAAATTCTGTACTTCATAATTACCCCCTTTTTTAACAATGGAAAATCTCCGATTTAATTGATAAAAGAATCATCCCGACAATAATTATTTTACAATTATGGCCGGAAGATCCGCTTCTTTAATAATTCTGTTAAACTCAGGAATCTCATTTTCAATTATAGATTTTAGCTTATCAAGCTGAATATCAATCTTTGCGAACAATTCCTTTTTCAATTCAATTGCCTGCCCGGTCGGTCTGAAGCCGCCGCTGCTCATATCCGATGCGAGTGAAGCAAGCTTGTCGTTAAGTCTGTTCGGATAGTTGAGTGGATCCTGCGGACTCTTATTTTTTGTCTGATAAAGCGTTTCTTCAATCTGTGAAAGCCCGCTAGAAATTTTCTCGTTCATTTTTTTAACGGCATCCGAATCTTTACGGTCTTTAAATCTTTCTTTAATTTCATTCAACTGTTTACGGATTGTCCTTATCTGTTTTACGGCATTATGAGTTTCGGTAAGCTTATCCCGGGCAGATATTAGGAAATCGAACTGCATCTGCAAATCATCGTCGCCGGAAGAAGAGCGTGGATCTTTAAGAATCTCGAACGGAACGGAAACGGAATCTTTTCCGCTTACCAGTACGGCATAATAATTTCCGGGAACGGCGAGCGGACCTCTCAAACCGCCGGAAGACCAGATAATCATTCCGTCGAATCTTTCAGCGTCTTTATAGCGCATATTCCATATAAAACGGTTCAATCCTCTCTTTAAGGGAATAACTTCCGACCTTTCCTTCGATTTCGGTTTGAAAGAGGTTATCAATTTTTTGTCCTTGTCAAAGAATTTCAGTTCAACAGAATTGCTGTCCGGCTGATCCTTAAAGTAATAGTCTATAATAACGCCGCTCTGAAGATTTTTTCCGGATAAAGTTGCGTCGCTTCTCGAGCTGCCGCCAATTCTATACGAAGGCCTCGGTGAATAGAGATGGAAATTCTTCTTTTCAATTTCCCCGGATAACTGACGGAGCGGTGATATATCGTCCATAATCCAGAATGATCTTCCCTGTGTGGCAACTATAAGATCCTCATTTTTAATTGTAAGGTCTGTAATCGGGACGATAGGAAGATTCTGCTGGAATGGCTGCCAGTTGATGCCGTCGTCGAATGAAATGTAAACTCCCTCCTCGGTTCCGGCAAATAGAAGTCCTTTGCGTTTTATGTCCGCTCTTATAACCCGCGTAAAGTGATTGGTGCTTATTCCGTTGGTAATTTTTTTCCAGGTCTTGCCTGAATCAGATGTTTTTAATAGATAGGGCGAATAATCGTCGAGCTTATATCTTGTAGCGGCGACATATAATCCCCCTTCGTTAAACGGATCTGCTTCGATGCTGTTGATCTGTGCCCATTCCGGAAGAAGAGAACGCGGAGGCGTTACATCGATCCATTTATTTCCGTTATCCGTTGTAATATGGATCAGTCCGTCATCGCTTCCTGTCCAGATAATACCCGGTTTCAATGGCGATTCGGCTAAAGCAAAGATTGTACAATAGTATTCTACGCTTGTGTTGTCTTTTGTTATTGGTCCGCCGGACGGTTTTAATTTTGTCGTGTCATTTCTTGTAAGATCGGGACTTATAGACGTCCAGCTTTCGCCGCCGTTCGAAGATTTGAAAAGAATATTACCTGCAGCATACAAAATGTTTGGATCGTGAATTGAAAAAAGAATCGGGAAATTCCACTGGAAGCGGAACTTCATTCCCTCGGCGCCATGACCGATCGGATTATCCGGCCAGACATTAACGGTTCTCCGTTCGCCGGTTTTATGATTAATCATCCCGATGTAACCGCCGTAATTTCCGCCATATACGATATCATTATTTTTAGGATCGGGTGCGAGCCATCCGCTTTCCGAGCCGGCTGTATTTTCCCAATCCCTCTCCCCGATACTTCCGCCCTCAGTGCGATGATAAATTCGTACAGTACTGTTATCCTGCTGAGCGCCGTAAATTCTGTATGGAAAAGTATTATCGGTTGTAACACGGTAGAACTGAGCCGTGGGCTGATTATAATATGTACTCCAGGATTTTCCGCCGTCAACAGTAACCTGCGCGCCGCCGTCATCACCTATAACCATAATATCTGAATTGTCGGGATTTATCCACAAGTCGTGATGATCGCCGTGAGGTGTTGAAATAGATTCGAATGATTTTCCGCCGTCTTTGGATCGCCAGAAAGAAACATTCAGCACATAAACTTTATCGATGTCTTTGGTATCCGCATAAATTCTGGTATAGTACCAGGCACGCTGTCTAAGGTTTCTATCTTCATTCAACTTCCGCCATGTTTCGCCTCCATTATCGGATCTGAACACGTCGCCTTCTTCGGCTTCAATAATTGCATAAACCCGATTCGGATTTGCAGGCGAAACGGATACTCCAATCTTCCCGATTATTCCTTTTGGCATTCCTTTCTTATTTGTAAGCTCTTTCCATGTATTCCCGCCGTCGGTCGATTTCCATAGCCCCGATCCTTCACCTCCGCTTTCCAGACTGTAAGGGGTTCTAATCACACGCCATGCTGCCGCATAAAGAACACGCGGGTTGGATGGATCCATAATAATATCTGCTGTTCCGGCATACTTACTTATGAAGAGAATTCTCTCCCATGTTTTGCCGCCGTTAATACTTCTGTAAATTCCTCTCATTTCGTTCGGCCCGTAAAGGTGACCGAGACATGAGGCGTAAACCAGGTCGGGATTTTTTGGATGAATCACAATATCGGTTATATGTCTTGAATCTTCGAGACCAATAAACGACCAGGTCTTTCCGGCATCTTCGCTTTTCCACATTCCATTTCCGCTCGATACATTTCCCCGGACAGTTTCCTCTCCGGTCCCAACATAGATAACATTAGGATCCCATGTGCTTACTTCAATCGCTCCGATCGAGCCCCCGAAAAATCCGTCCGATATATTCTGCCATGTTGTTCCGGCGTTTTCAGTTTTCCATACACCGCCGCCGGTCGCTCCGAAGTAAAACAGGTTCGGATTGGATGGAACTCCGGTAACAGCACCGGATCTTCCGCCGCGGTATGGTCCTATACCCCGGTATTCCAAACCGTTGAATAATGTAGTATCTATCACCTGCGCGTTAATTGAATAGAATGCAGAAAAAAGAATTAGAAATCTCAGAATGTATTTCATCTCTTATCCCTTTAAAGTAAAAATGTAGTGTAGAATTTATCTGAAATCGTTTCCTAATTCAATACGATTGTTCAAAAAGAACTCCTGAAAACTTTACAATTACTTAATATTTCTATTTTCTCTCTTAATATAAAATCAGCTAATTTTACTTCGGTCATTTCACAATATTCACTTTAATCGGAGCGGTTATGTATTATCAGCTGATAAAGAAAGATCAGTTTGAGAAGGTTAGAAAAAGCAGCGGCAACTGGAGTAAGAGAATGATGCTGTACGCAGGGATGTGCCGTTACAATACTCTTGTTGCTGTTAAGAAAGCAGGTTCCGGCCATCTCGGTTCCTCGCTTAGCGCTATGGATATTATTACTTATCTCTATTTGAATGAATTAAATGTTTTAGATGCCGGCCTGAATAATCCCGACCGCGATATTTATTTTTCTTCAAAAGGTCACGACGTACCCGGTCTCTATTCACTTTTTTATTCACTGGGGATTTTGCCTGAAGAAAAATTATTGATGCTAAGAAGATTAAACGGACTTGACGGACATCCGGAGGTTAGAATTCCCGGAATTGAAGCAAGCACCGGTTCGTTGGGAATGGGAATTTCTAAAGCAAGGGGAATGGCGTGGGCAAAATCGTATCTTAAAAATGACGGGCATGTTTTTGTTCTGACCGGCGACGGTGAATTTCAGGAAGGACAGATCTGGGAATCGATCCAGGCAGCGGCTCATCAGAAAATCAATAACATCACCGCCATTATGGACCATAACAAGTATCAGACAGATATGCTCGTTGCCGATGTTAATAATATAGAGGACGTTGTAAAAAAAGTTAAGGCTTTCGGATGGCACGTCGTGAGAATTGACGGACACGATTACAATGCTCTCAAAAAGACTTTTAATAACCTTAAAAAAATTGACGATAAACCCAAGTTGATTATAGCCGATACCGTTAAGGGTAAAGGCGTGTCGTTTATGGAGAAACCCGTAAAAGAAACCATCTCCGGCAAAACTTATTACAAATGGCACAGCGGCGCCCCGGATGACGACAGCTATTTAAAAGGTCTTGCAGAGCTGAGTAGAACTATTAAAAAGCTCGCTTCTGAATTAGGATTAGAAAAGATTTCAATTCCGGAAAATCATGCCGAGGGGAAAGCGGTAACTAAGATCGATAAGGAATTCGTAACGGAAGCTTACGGTGACGCGCTGGTTGAACTTGCTAAAACAAATGAAAAGATAATCGTCCTCGACGGTGATCTTTCCGCCGACTGCAAGCTGCGAAAATTTGAATATACATATCCCGACCGTTTTATTGAGAACGGTATAGCCGAGCAGGATATGGTTTCGATGGCGGGCGGTCTCGCCCGAATGGGCTTAATACCCGTAGTTAATACCTTTGCTAGTTTTCTTACAGCGCGCGCCAATGAACAGATCTATAATAACGCGGGTGAAAAAACTAAAATTATCTACGGCTGCCATTTTGCGGGAATGATTCCAGCCGGGCCTGGGAAATCGCACCAGAGTGTAAGGGATATATCCCTTCTCTTAACAATTCCGAACATGACCATCATTCAGCCGTGCAATGCAATTGAAACGAAGAAGACGGTTGAGTATTGTGTAAACGAAGCGAAAGAGAATTGCGCGATTCGTCTTGCTATAGGTCCTTCGCCGGAAAGAATTGAGCTGCCCGGTAATTATCAGTTTGTACCGGGAATAGGGACGGAATTAACTGCCGGAGATGACGCCGTTATATTCGGTTACGGCCCCGTTCTGCTCCACGAAGCGCTTGTGGCTTCGAGAATTTTGAAGGGTGCGGGTTTCGGTTTGAAGGTTGTTAATATGCCGTGGATAAACAGGATAGATCTCAACTGGCTTGTAAACGTTACTTCAAAAACTAAAAAGATATTTGTTCTGGAAGACCATTCGATATACGGTTCATTGGGCAATAAGATAATGGAGGGACTTGTAGAGATGCAGGCGCTTCAGGGAAAGTTGTTCGAGAAGATCGGACTGGATGATTATCCCGAATGCGGAACGCCTGTTGAAGTCCTGCAGCATCACGGACTCGACGGACTATCGCTCGCAAAAACAATTTCTGGAATAAATAATCTGGAAGAAAAACTCGATCCGGGAAAATATACAAACGAGGCACCGCAGTAATTAAACGTGGGGATGTTCATTTGAACATCCCCCCGCTTCAAATAATTTTACTTAGCCAGAAGCATCTTTTTCGATTGCGTTATTCCGTTTACCCGGATTGTATAAATATAAACTCCGCTTGTAATTCCTCGACTTCGCTCGGAATGACTTGCATCAAATTTTACGTTGTAGTAGCCGGCTGGTTTGTTTTCGTTTACTAATGTTGCTACTTCCCTGCCTAAAATATCAAATACTTTTAGTGTTACAAATCCATTTTCCGGCAATTGGTAATTTATTGTTGTTGACGGATTGAACGGATTCGGGTAATTATTAACTTCGAATGCTTCAGGTATAGCCTGAATAGTCTGGTTTTGTGCGATCTCATCGGGAAGTTTGTTTGAATAGTAGAATCCATAAACCCCTTCGAATGCCGCGTCTGAGTAAGCTGCGTCGGGAGTATAATATGGTCTTACGTCATAGAACAGCAGAATTTTGTTCTGGGAGTTTGAGATAGCGAATTCGTAATCGGTGTATGAATAAGAACTTGATCCAGTTGCGGAAACTGTTGTAAGTAGTGTTGGTGTACCAGAAGAAGTAACTTTTCTGTAAACCGCGTAGTGTGAAATGCTGGAGTTATCGAGCGGATGCATGGACCAGGTTAACTGTACAGGCTGACCTTCCTGTGAGGTGTTGAAAGAAAGGTTGCGGTAATTATTGTTCGGCTTGCCGGTATAAACTGCTGTGTAAGATTCATGTACTGATGCGGTAATAGGGCTGTAGACATCACCGCTACCTGAAGACCACTTAGAGAAAGTATAATCAATACCGTTAGCAGAATAACTTGAAGCAAGTGCAGAAATTGAATTCTGTTCAACAACGGATTCTGTGTAAGGAGATATTCTGTAATTACCTTTAATAGTCATACTACTGTTTGCTTGAAAGGTTTGTTGGCATAGTTTTTTCAAATAATCTCTAATTGTTGAACCATTCTCTGAAGAATAGGCTGCTCGAGATAACAGTTGAGAATTGCCCAGCAAAAGTATTTGACCCGAAAGATCTCTTTCCCAGTGACTTTGATTATCAGGTGCTTCTATATCATTAAAAACCCAGTTATAATCATAATAATGTTGGTTATCATATGCCTGTAAATAAATATGTTGATCCTCATATATTGAGAAAATAAATGGACTTTGCCGAGAAGTAATTGTTGAAGTATTAACTCCAACACCTATATTCCCTACATTACTACCATCAAGATAATTCTCTGCAATAAAATTCAAAGAGGCTGCTGGCCTTGTATAAACAACCTCTAGATCTAGAGACAAATAGGAATACGAATCATTTG
>CAZHHG010000033.1:0-26955 GCA_964532065.1 uncultured Melioribacter sp. | reverse complement strand
AATACAATTTTCCAGCTTTCAACACCAACAAAAATTAGAAATATACCGGTACTGAAAAAAGCTACAAAAAATTCGGCCGTATTAACCGTGCCGATCGTTTCCTTAGGAGCTTTACCCTGATTAACCAGGTTGGAAGTAACAATAGGACCCCAGCCTCCTCCTCCTATTGCGTCCATAAGTCCCCCCAATGATCCAAGAAAAGGAACATATTTTAGGTTATCGTTGAATCTAATCGGTTTAAAACTCTTGATAACGATCAACAAACCCATAATCAACAGGTAGCCGGCGATATAGGGTTTCACAATATTGCCGTCAAATATCTCGGAAATCAGGTATGCCCCGGTCATCGCGGCAATTACTCCGGGCAATACCAGTCTCGCAAATAATTTTTTATCCACATTCTTCATGTATAAATGGGATAATCCGGAAACACCGGTTGTAAAAACTTCGGCTGTGTGAACTCCTGCGGACGCAACTGCGGGAGGAACGCCCATATAAAGGAGAAGAGTAGTACAGCTGACTCCATATGCCATTCCGAGTGTACCGTCTATAATTTGAGCAGCGAATCCTACAATTATAAAAAACAGAAAATTCAGATCGATATTTAGATCCCAGCTTTTACCGGCGTGAATTGGTATGTTTATTAAAAAATATAAAATCAATAAAACTTTTAAAGTTATTATCAACATTGCAATTCGCTTGAATGTGATGTGCTTTTCCAAAGTATCTTCCTTTAACAAAATTTGATGTTATGAACTGTATTCGATACTGCAACCACAACTAAAAAACTCAATAATATTTTTTTAATATGTACAAATCTATGAAAAACATTGTTTTTATTAATCGCCAATTATGAGTCCAAGTCCTATGCTGAATGTATTTAAGTCGCTTTGATCTATAAAGCGAAGGTTCGATTTCAAATTAATCAAATATCCTAAAGCTGCATTTAAAGAAACAACATCATCAATTTTGAAAGAGATACTTAATTGAGGGTTTAGAATATATAAACTTTCCAGATTTTCCTTCCATTTATAACCATCGTCAACAAAAAATATAAGAGCCGGACCGAAAAGAAGGGATGAATTCATGGAAATGTCTTCAGAATTATAAAATGTATAACCGGCCCTAAGACCGGAATTTATCATGTGGAATTTTCTTTTTATTTCGTCAGAATCCTGAACTTTAACAGAATTTGTTTCGATTGGAGTAAATAGATAATTAAATGCTACACTTAATGAGAATCTATTTGAGAATTTGAGGCCGGTTTCATTTACCAATAAAAAACCGTTCAGACCGTTTATACGCAGAAGATTTAATGACGGGGAGTAATACAATGAGAACTTCTTTTCATTTTCACTTTCATTCTGAGCGAAACTGAAAGTTGCAGAAATAAACAGCATTACCGCAATCAGGTGAATATTTCTTGAATAGTAGGATTTAAAAGGATTTATCATTTCTACCGGTGAAGATATTAAAAAAATTAGTATGCATTTTTATCGCCTTTCAGCATTAGCCATATCGAAAGAATTATTATTTGTATATCGAGAGAAAAAGACCAGTTGTTAATATACCATATATCGTGCTCAACTCTTTTCTGCATTAAGTCGATTGTAGGTGTAGGGCCGCGGAAACCTTTTATTTGTGCCCAGCCGGTTAAACCCGGTTTAATTGTGTGCCGGAGGTTGAAATTCCGAATTTTATCGATATACAGTTCGTTATGCGAAACAGCATGTGGGCGGGGTCCTACCAGGCTCATTTCACCTTTTAGAATATTTATAAACTGCGGAAGCTCATCGATACTGGTTTTGCGCAGCCAGGAACCGATTCTTGTAATTCTGGAGTCGTTTTGTTTTGCCTGTCTGAATTTACCGTGTTCATCAAAATCAGTGCTGTCCGAATACATAGTTCTGAATTTGTAAATGCGGAAGTGTTTATTATTCTTCCCGGTGCGGATTTGTTTAAAGAATAGATCTCCTTTCGACTCATACTTGATCATCATAGCAACCAATGGAAACAGCCAGGAAAAAACAAAAATAAAAAGAAGTATCGTAAATACTAAGTCCAGAATTCTTTTGAAAAATCTCCAGTGAAGATGGTTTATATCGTCTCTTCTTATTGAAAGAATAGGGTAATCGATAATTCTTGATTCATAATTTGCGAGCAGAATATCGAAATTTTCATGAAGAATTAAAATTTTCGAATTGTGTTTCTCGCATATGGCAGTAACCGATTTAACTTCCTCCGGAGTGATTGTCGGAAGTGAAAGCACAACATCGTCAATTTCATGCTTATTAAGAACGGATTCAAGATTATCGATAGTACCGATTACTGGGATGTCAGAAGTATTTTCCGATTTATTGCCAATGAACCCGATTGGGTTATAACCAAAATTACTGTAACGAACCATTTGTGAATAAAGATTTGCGGTAAAATCATTTATGCCGATGAATAGAATATTTCTAAGGTTGACTCCCTTTTTCCGCAGGAAATTAAAAATAATTCTTAAAAACTGTTTCTCAACAATTAACGCGGGAAATAAAATAACGGGATAAAAGAAAACAATTTCTTTAGGATACTGATTCGGGATGATATAAAGAAACACAATTACGCTTAATCCCTGTACTATTACATTTTTAAAAATACTGTAAATCTCGTAAAGATAATTCCGGTGACGGAATTCATCATAAAGAAAAGCAGCAATAGAAGAAAACATCCAGATGGTTAACAGTATTGATATTATTAGTATTGAATTGCGGAGTCCCCAGTTGAAGAATAATCCGGTAAAAAGATAATTTGTTAAATAAAATACCAGAATTATTGTTAACGAATCGGCTAGTATTCGAAATGTTAAAAGGGACTTTCTTAATAGATTCATTTAGAATAATTGATAAACGACGAAGGTAAAGATATGAAAAAGTAATATGAATAAATATGCTGGAGAGATGGTCAAAAACAGAAGTCTTGCCTCAATTATCACATAACCGGGTCGGCAAAAATCATGAATTATATAATTATCGATAAAATTAGGAAAAAAATCATTGATTTCGTGTTCTATCAACCTCGGATTTTATCCATGGATAAGTTTTTTTCAATCCGTCGAATAACCTTTGAGATGGAGCCCATCCGAGCTTTTCATTTATAAGCTTATTATCGGAATTTCTTCCGCGGACTCCGGTTGGGCCGGGAATATGCTTAATCCGCAATTTTTTACCAGCTATGTCCATTGTCATTTCCGCAAGCTGGTTTATTGTAACCATCTCCTCGGAACCGATATTTACAGGTCCGCTGAAATCTTTGCTGGCCATAAACCTTTCAACTGCTTCCAGACACTCGTCAATGTAGAGGAACGACCGGGTCTGGTTTCCGTCTCCCCAAATTTCAATCTCGCCATTATCACCTGCTTCGGCTACTTTTCTGCAGATAGCCGCCGGAGCTTTCTCCTTGCCGTTATTCCAGCTTCCGTAAGGGCCGAATATGTTATGAAACCGGGCAACTTTAACGTTGATTCCATAATTTCTATGGAAAGAAAAATATAATCTCTCGCTGAATAATTTTTCCCATCCGTATTCGCTGTCGGGTGCGGCCGGGTAAGCGGATTCTTCTGAGAGTTTCGGATTCTCTGGATCTAATTGATTGTAAAGAGGATAAATACAAGCTGATGAAGAGTAAAAAACTTTTTTTGAACCTGAAAGAACTGCCTCGTTTATTACATTCAAATTTATAAGTGCGGAATTGTGCATAACGTTTGCGTCGTTATCACCGGTAAATATATACCCCGCACCACCCATATCAGCTGCAAGCTGATATATTTCGTCAAAGCTTCTGTCCAGTATACTTTTAACTAATTCAGGATTTCTTAGATCTCCAATAATAAACTCATCAGCCGCCACATTCTGAAATTCATTATGCTTTAAATCAACGCCCCTTACCCAAAATCCATCTTTCTTTAATTTATTTGCAAGATGACTTCCGATGAAACCACCGGCTCCCAGGACTAATGCGGATTTCTTATTCATTAAAATTTCTCCGGATTCTTATTTGAAATTTCCTCTTAAATATTCTAAAAAGTTATAGATAATAAACAGAGGTACTATTCGGGAGTACCTTTTCCATAACCTTCTCGGTTCCAATATTAACCGGAACATCCACTCCATACCAATATTTTGAATCCACCTTGGAGCCTGCCTGACATGACCCACGTGGAAATCGAACGCGGCGCCAACAGTGCAAATAAAATGAACATCAGTATATCTTGATAACCTGTAAGCGAACTTCTCCTGTTTTGGTGTACTTATTCCGATCCATAGAATATCTGTTTTCTTTGAGTTAATCTCCCGTGCCAATTCCACAATTTCCTCTTCACTCATTTCATAAAAGGGAGGCGAATAGGTTCCAACGATATTTAAATATCCGTATTTGCGAAGCCAGACTTCTTTTAGCTTTTCGGGTATCCCGGTTTTACCGCCACAAAAATAGTGATTTATTCCTCTATTATTGCTTGATTTCATCATCTCGTTGAAGAAATCCGCACCACAACATCTTTCCATTTCTTTGCTCCCTTTTAACCTGCCAACCCAGACAACCGGCATACCGTCGGGCAGGTTAAAAAAGAACTGATTAAGAATCGATTTGAATTCGGGATCTTTTTTTGAATGTACAATTCCGTGAGCTCCCGTAGCTGAAATCATACGGTTTTCGCGACCCTTTTTAAGTTCCTCATTAATAATTTCAATTGCATGAGACAGGTTTTTATCAAACATTTTAATATCGAGTACGTTAACCACTCTATTCTCCTGCAATTCTCTTGAATAAATCTTCCATAAGTTTCAGGTGTTTTTCTATTGTATATTCTTTCAAGTACTTATTTCTAGCGTTTAAGCCCATCCGGCGGCGTTCATCCTCATTTCCTATCAGATATAATAATTTTTCTGCAAGCATATCCGGGGAATTAACCGGGACTAATAACCCATCTTCCCCATCCGAAATGATGTTTGGTAATGCCCGCCAGGAAGTTGTAATTACAGGTAGTCTGAACATCATTGCCTCCAGTATTACAAGAGGCTGATTTTCCACTTTATAAAAACTCGGAAAACAAAATATATCCGCATCAGAATATTCCTGATATTTTGAATCATCCGTTCTCGATGGTAAAATTTCAACCAGATGTTCAATTCCATATCTGTTTATTAGACTGTAGAAGGATTTTTTTACAGATTCCGATTCCCAGCTTCCTACGAACCTGACAATAAAATCACCGGAAAAATTTTTAAGAATATTAACCGACTCTACTAGATCAAAGATACCTTTATCTTTGAGAAGATTTCCTAAGTAAAGAATCCTGACCTTCTTATCACCGGTATTACTTCTTTTATACATATCAAATTTATCTGGAATGCCATTCTGGATGGTTACATATTTACCGGCGTTTAGAAATTTTACCTCATCTATTAACTGAGGAAGTAACGCAATAGTAACCGATACATTGCCTAAAATTTTTCTGGCCAGGAGTTTTTCAAATCCGGTAATACTCTTGTAAAAACTTAATGAACCTCCGGCATGAAAATGATAAACGATTTTCTTACAAGTCAACTTAATTAAAAGGATGCTGATTAGATCCCTGTAGAATGGAAGCCTTCCGGTAAGTGCGGGGGGATAATAGCAAATATCGATGCGCGATTTGATCCTGCTGCTTATGATTCTGAAAAGAGTTAATAACAGCAAGTAACCTTTCTTTAGATTAAATCTTCCTATCTGATGGATTTGGTTGGAATACCTTAGAACAACCGATTCTTTATGACACCAATCCCATTCAGAATCTACCAGATACTTCTGCATTATTGATGCACCATGATAAGGCGGGGGAACGTGTGCAAAAATAATTATCCGTTTTTTCTTAATGTTCATTTATTAAATAAATGCTCGGCATTTTTTATAATTTCTAACTGTTTCTCTGTTAATTCAATTTTATGTTCTGTTTTCTTTGATGAAATACTCTTATAGAAATCTGCTCCGTAATTCAATTCCGGGTCTTCATCCATTCTGCAGAATTTCAAAATGGAAATTATTATTTCCGGTGGATTTTCCAAAAGATCTTCATATCTAACGTATAAAGTCCTTTCTGATTCAGGATCGATTAAATTCAGGTCTTCCTTTATTATTCTGTAAACTGTAGAAATCTGCATCAATCCCTGATCTGTGTGCGAATGATTAAGATAACTTCTCCATCCTGGTATTTTCGTTCCCCAGAATTTCTCTTTGGACATTTTTTTTGCTTTAACCATCGAAATTAAATTATCCGTGATATTTCTGTATACCACTATAAATATCGGCTTGAAAAACAGACTGTTGAAATATTTTGTCTTAAGTGAGAAACCGGGTTGTTTTAAAAGTAGTCTGGATTTTTCTAAGATCCTCATCCGGAGGGAAATGTCTTTGTTAATTTTTTCTATCTGTGAAGGATTTAAAAAATTATGATCGAAGTAGTCGTCTTCAATTCCGTAATTTTCTTCCGTACCAAATCCGAATATATTCCGCCAGTACGGGATGCATTCTGTCGGGGTGTTGAATCCTTCCGATTTTGAAATGGTCCCTTTTTTACCGATGAATTTCCCTTTTCCGAATAATTGACTAAACTTTCTAAAGTTGCATGTTAAGTACGGCGCTTTCGGAAAAACAGAATCCAGCTGCGAAAACCAGTAAAAATCTTTATGATTTGAAAGAAGGCTGTAAAGAAGGGTTGTACCCGATCTTTCGGCCCCGATTATTATAACCGGATTCTCAACTATCATTCTTTTTCGGATTCTATTATTGAATTATATACGAGAAGGCATTTTTTAATAATCCCGCTATACCGCTTCGAATGGAAATCTCCCCGGATCTTTTCGCCGGCATTCTTTCTGTATTCAGTCGGTCTTGCAACAGTACTGTTTTTTATCTGGCTGTCATTCCGGTTAATCATATCAAGTTCATCTACCCGTTTATTTATCATTTCCTTAAGATTCTGCGTGAATTCAACTTCAATAAATCCAGAATATTGCGAATTTCTTAATTTCCTGATAATTGAATTAGGATCTGAAATCACCTCTTCAAATTTAATAATGATTAAAGAGTTCATAATCTTCGAAATTCTTTTATGAAAAAGGAAATAATAAAGAAAAATAAGGTACGGGAAATAAGTTGGTCTTCTAATAGACATCGAGATTGCGGCATCAACCGGGTTTCTTATTAAAAAAACCGCCGGAGTACTAAATCTAATACTCCTGGAAAATTGAACAGGTAAATGAACGTGGTGAGCGATCTTTTTAACCGGTTGTGTCAACTCTATAAAAGCATATGCGAAGGTATTTGCCGATCTGGGAAATCCATCAATGAGTAACTCAGTATCCTTATCAACCAGAGCGTATCTATCTTTCTTTATAAAATAGCGGAGATAAAAAAAAGAGGGGAATAGCACCTGGCTGATTCGGAAAACAAATTTTGTGTTATCGAATAATATTTTAATAATTTTCACAGGATTTGATGAGATGTTGTCATTTACCAGTTAGAATCATTCTCGTATCCATAATCAATAAGTATCTGATTTGCATGATTCTTAAATAAGTTTTTAAGATGATCGTCGTACTTTAACATCCATGTTTTTTGTTTCCCGTTCCTGAAAGTTGGACTTATGTCAGAAAAAATTTTACCGGCAAAAGAATTGTCGGTTTTAATATTTAGCATTGATGTTAACGAATTAATGGTTTGAATCTGATTCTCAGCGCTCCCGCCGCCGTTTGTGCCTATAATGTCTTCAAATCGCACTACATAGTCAGCATGAGCAAGCCAGCCGAAAAAATTATTAAATATTTCCGCTATTGATAACAATCCGTCCTTTTTGCTTCCGACTATTGCCAGTTCAATTCTATTGTATTCATCCTTACCCCGGAATAGACTATTGAACCGGTGCTTTTTATCGATTAACGGATAATGCGCTTTCGAAATTACAACGTCTCTTGGATCTCTTATAACGAAAAGGTTAAATACTCTACTCTCTTTTATTAAGCAGGCAACTTCATCATTATATTCAATATGTGAAACTAAGATCTCATTATTCTTAATTTTCTCCAGAACATTTTTATAACCGCCGTATTTGTGAATGTTGCTATTGTTTAATGTTGGAAGAAGTATCCGGTAGTAATGAGGTATCAGGCAGATTGCTCTCTCGACAAGATGAGTTCCGGCCTTTGGAATACTATTGATTAATAATTTAGGATTACGCGCGTTATTTAACCTTGACAATAATTTTGTTGGTGTATAACCAAAACGGGTCAGGTCCCAGTAAACAGATTTGATTTTTTTTATCATCTGATTTTCAGCCTGTAGTTTAAACTTTCGTATGTCGCCAGTAATAGGAAAATAAACTGTGTCGGGAAATAGATCCATACATTATCGGTTAAGAATAGAATATTCATATAAACAGCTAATGAAATTGAGATTGCTGATATTGTCAGATTCTTATATAAAACATAAATAAAGAAAATATAGATAAAGATTCCAAATTCCATAAAGATTTTCAGCAGATCCGAGTGCATAAGGTTTACATCGAATAAAATCGATTCTCTCAATATGGCCGAGGTTTTGCCTAGCCCGATGCCAAATATTACGTTATTATCAGGATAATTAATTATACTGCCGAAAATTGCCAGCCTCCCTTTTGTAAATAAATTCGGCGGTATACCGGTCAAATCATATATAATCTGATTAAAGTAGCCGTTTGCAAAAAGGATTAAAAGAATAAGAACAATAAGGTTAATTGCAATAGCCGAATTTATGATGATTTTTTTTGCTTTCGACAGATCTATTTTGGTTATTAAATAATAGAGTGTCGCAGAAACAATAACTCCTCCCAGTACAATCCGTTTATAACTGAAAATGGTAAAGAATGCCGCCACCAGGAGATATTTATAATTTCTCTTATGCAAAAAATAAAGAAAGAACAAACCGAATGAAAAAGCCAGGGGACTTTCGGTATCACCCTTTTTTGAAAATATCAATTGCCCGAGTATGTTCTTAAATGAAAAACCGGTAAAATACTGTGCGTATTCAATTAAATATGCGCAGGAGAGCACGATAAATATTATATCTACTACTTTATCATTCCTGATTTCATCTTCAAAATGAAACAATGCAAAAACAAAAATAGAAGGGGAAAGAATAAAAAATGCTTCTTCAAATAATCTTGGATATAATGAATTATTGAAGACTATTTGTGTAACAAACGAGAAAACAATCATGAAAGTAATCAGCTGAAGGTAGATGGTGGCAAATAATTGTTTAATCGGGAATTTTTCCACTCTAATGGAAAATATCAGAAGGATTCCTATATAAGGTATTATGTAACGTAAGTATCTCGCTTCACTGATGAAAACGGTCAGGATAACCGACAACAAATAGAGTCCGAGTAAAAAATAAAATCTTATTTGTTCTGTTTTCAATTTATTGTGAGGTCCTTTTATGCGAATTTTCAGACAACCTGCTGCTGCCAGCTTTCAATATATTTTATCTGCTTTTCTGTTAGTAGATTTTTCTCTCTGCCGATATTTATAAATAGTTGGTTCGGCTCTGAATATACTAGTCTTAAATCATAAAGAACATCTTCGTTTAATAATTTATTAATTCTTTTAACTGAATCTTTTTTATTTGTAAAGAAAAACTCATTCAGCCCTCTGTATACAAATTTAAGCAACTTATTTTTACTGATATAAGCACTTTCAATTTTTTGAAAGAAAAGAGAATAGTTGTTGGCTTTGACATGCCTGTAGAGGTTTTTCGGCTGAAAAGAAGGATCAACCCTTAAGAATCTATAGATCCCTGAAATTGTCTCCTTTGGATTTTCTTTGATCTCATCATAAATCACAATTTTGAAGTTCTCCGGACCGGATAATTTTATAAAATCCCCGATATTATCTGAATAAAATCCTCTCTTTATAATATCATCAGTAAAAGAACCCGGATCCTTCCTTTTCAATTCGTCAAGCAGTAACCTGAAATAATTGTTGATGTCCGCTTGCTCTAAAATGTTCTTACGAATTTTCCAGAAATAAGCGCTTATAGCCCTGTCAACTGGATTTCGGATCGCAAAAATAAATTTAGGTTTTGAATTGTATTCCTTTATAAACTGTAAAGAGTTCGAATCATTTATATACTCAACTGATGCCGAACCGGTAATCTTATATTTTTTATCTGTTCTAAAAAACTGGTTATTCCATTCGAGAGGATCGCTCTTATAAACTTTACCACCCAGATAGAGCTCTTCTTTTTTATTGCCTCCTATGTAAATATCAGGATGTTCATTGAGGCAATGATGAATCCAGGTTGTGGCGCATTTCTGAGCGCCAATTAAAAAAAAGTCGATTTGTCTGTTCATCTGTCGCTCAAATTAAATTTCATATAATCATTTATCACGGTTAAACAGTTGCTGGTTTGTTAATCTATCGTTTTTAAATAAAGAAATTATAATAAAGTAGATGGGATAAAGAGTAAGATATACAAAAAACTTATATAACCGGTTTAATTCCTTTCGGTTTTGTTTTAATCTGGTTGAACCTGAACTTAGTTTGGCCGGATTCCCGGCGATTGAATGCTGCTCGGTTAGTCTGATATTATCTTGATCGATAAATATTTCATTCACTTTAGTTTCCAGGCCAATCTTCTTAAATATATTCCGAGGATTCTTCAAAAGATCTTGAAAATCAATAACTACTGTAGGATAAAAAACCTTCAGTATAATTGCTCTTGTGTTTCTTGATAGCCATGTTAGATATGCGGTTGTAAAGTTTTTTTTCTTTAAATATTCATTCGTTTCTCCCCAGCTTGCAATTACATCTATTGGATTTCTTATAAGATGCAAAATTGTAACCGGGTAGTCGCTCTGCTTTCTCAAAATTAATGCAATTGACGGGGATTTTGAGGCATCTACAATAATTGAATCATCATTGCTGAAAATGGAAAGAAAAAATTTATAATCCCCGGCAATGTCCATCGCTGTTTTTTTATTTTTATCAATGCCGGGAAGGAGTTTAAAAAAGCTTCCTGCCTGCAGGATCCGGTTTTTCTCAGAGATATTTTCCAAATTTAAATTTTTAAAGACATTCTGCCAGTATTCACATTCTGCAATTGTTTTACCGCATCCGCAGGGGATATTACGGTTCTGAAAATCATGATTGTGTAAATACTTAAGTGCCTCTCCTGCATTTATTAATCCGCTTAGCGATCCTAACATTCTTGAAAGAAGAGTTGTCCCGCTTCGTCCGGCTCCCATTATATAAATAATTCTCTTCATAATATCAGTCTGCTGGAAAAAGAATCTCCTTTTTACTAATTATTTCCTTCAAAATGTAGTATTTGATGTTAGGTTTATTCATATTCTTTAAGGCCATGTGATGACCGGGTTTATCGTAATCCCGGTTATTACTGTTTAATGAATGCCATAGAACCAATGGAAGTCCGCTTTTATAACAGTTATAAATCCGGTTATAGATTTCGGAGTAATATTCATCTTCCTTCATATTCTTAACATCTCTGGATCTTATATCGGGTCCTCCGATTTCAGTCGATATTATCGGTTTAATGTTGAGTTTTCGAACCAATGAAATTTTTGCAGGAATTGTTGCCGGGTCGTGATATAAATGCAGGTCAACAATATCGTAGTACCCGGCGTTTTTCTTAAAATATTTTTCAAGAGAAAAATCATAATCGATTTTCTTGTTTAATCCTATTGAGGATTCCAGGAAATTTGAGGAGATACCTGCCAAGATGACGAATTTGTCCTCCCCTGTAGATTTAACAGTATGGTAGAACTCTTTCAAGAGAACGGTATAATCATCCAGACTTCCTTCCCAGAACTTACTGCTCATTATTTCATTTTCTAACTGCCAGTATTTAACAAAAGGATATCTATTAATAAACTTTTTCAAATCAATACCCTCAGTCATACCGTTTTTAAGCAAATACTGCTTCCCTCTATAATAACCTCTTATCTGAACAATAACCGAGATGTTTTCCTTAACAAGTTTATCAAGATAATTGTCCAGCGCTTTGTAGCTCTTATTCTTATAATATTTTAATATATCTTCAAGAGTTACGTCAATCCGGATCCAATCAGATTTCAAATCTTTCATATCACGGATCCTGTTCTCGATAGAAGCGGAATTAGAAGGTATTTCTCCGGGAATGTGTAATCCAATATTGAAACCTTTTATTTGCGCAAACGACACGATTGGCATTAAAAACAAAACTATTAATTTAATTTTACACTTCACTTTTTTTAATTCCCGCTTTTTTACTGATCATTTCAATTAATATCCGATCCTCCTTATCAAACCTGAATAAATAAAGAAATAAAATGAATAATGTGTAACATAGTATAACCAGAAAAGGTACTCTTAAATAGTCCGTGATATTTATATTATGATTTATTAACCAGAGTAAAATAAAAGTAATTATACCTGAACTTATCCCTTTAAGAAAATTTCTATTATAAGGAAGAATTTTATATTTCCTGTAAAGAACAAACAAACCGGATCCATAGAGCACACTCATGGTGGCAATCATGCTTATTCCATTCCCCCAATAACTAAATTCTGGTATCAGTAAATAGTTCAAGCTCACATTTAATAAAAGACTGAATAAAGCAATAATCAACCAGGGCTTCTGGTTGTTAGTCATAATAAGAGTTGGTCCTATCGGTCCTGTTCCCGCATTAATCAGTTGTGCAAATGCGAGCAGGCTGAGCGTAGCGGAACCGGCAAGATATTCACTGCCGAAAACCACCTTAATAATTTGATCCGGAATTAAGATGAACAATATGAAGACGGGGATGGCCAGATAAAAACTCCATTTTGTAGAAACATGCAAAAGAGATTTTATTTGTCCGAAATTATTTTCATTAAAATATTTTGAAACCATGGGTATAACTATTGATCCGAAAGCACCCAGAATAAGCGCCATTAAAACGGAGATTTGGGATATTGACTGGTAAATTCCGACGTCATATTCGTTCCTGAGTATTCCGAGCATAATCCTGTCGAACCTTGTCGTTAAAAGTGTGATTGAACTTGCGAATATTGTTAGGAATGAAAATTGAAGAAGTCCTTCGACATGGTTCTTTTTAAAAAATGCGGCCGTTCTTAATGAATACTGATTCGCTACCGACCGGAAATTTAATACCAGTACAACAGCCAGTGAAATTATTAAACCCAGAAGGGCATTCCATAATGAAAGTTTAGTGAAGCTGAGTATGAGAATAATTATGAAAAAAAGAAAGGGCTGTCCGAAGTACTGATAGTAAAAAGTGTACTTCATGTTAAGTGAAATACGTGTAATTGCTGTGCCGATAAAAAGAAGACTGTTCAATACAACAACAAAGGAGAAGTAAAATAAATATTGATTGAAATCCTTGTATGTAAGAATAGAAAAGAAGTTGAACTGATAATTCAAAAAGAAAAACAGAATCACGCCGAAAGAGGCGGCCATACTTGCTTTTACAGCTTTGAGTATTATGTTAGAAGCTTCTTGAGCATTTGAAGATTTATTTAAAAAGTGAATTACGCCCCTGTCAAGTCCGATTGTACATATATTCGCAAGTATGCTCACAATATTTTCATTAAGGGAGAAAACTCCGAATTCACCCGGTCCCATTGTCCTTGCAAGAATAACAAATCCCAGGAAATGAAAAATTCTACCTGAGATTATTCCGATAAGGGAAATAACGGCCCCCTTACCGAATATCTTTACAAGATCTTTATCCAAGTTTATTTTTACCGATAATTTCTGAGCTGTTTTTTCTATTAATAGGGATTGAGAATTATTCCCTTATCGAGCAACAGTTTATAGATTTTATTAACCGACTCCTGTATACTACTAATCCCGGGAATTTTGATATCGTATTCAATATCAGTATATACTTCATCGCCAACCCATATTATTTCTGTTTTATCGGGATTATCAAGAGATGTTTTTATTAAGTCCAAATCGTTCATATTCAGATTTATAGCCGTAATAATCAGAATCAAACCTGTGTCGAGTAAAATATTCGCAACTTCAGAAATCCTTCTTAAATGTTCTTCTCTGTTATCATTTTTGGATTTTATATCTGCATCTACACCATAAAGTATGTTCCCCGTTGAGATGAAATAGACGAATTTCCCGTTTTTGAATAGAACCTCTTCCATTTCTTTAGCAACTTCTTTTTTGCCGGAATTCTTAGGCCCGGTTATTATGATAAGCGAAGATTTCTGGTTATACTTTTCGGCTCTCTGATCTACTGAAATGTGGCTCTTCTGCCATTTTATATTCCTTTGAATTACCTTCTCCCTCAGCCATGTTAAATTATCCTCGAGAGCCTCCCGGATAATTCCACCTCCGGCAATTTCATATTCATCAACTATAACAAACCGGCTGGTAGGAGCTATTTCCTCGGTCCTGTCAAAAGAGATTGCTTTATTCAATTGAATAATGCACTCCGCCACATCGTGTCTGTTGATCTGGCTGTTCGGCATCCCGATGCTCAAATCTGAAGCATTAATAACATGGATTATTTCTTCCAGGTATACTCCTACCTTAGATGTTCCGAGCTTAAGAAAATATTCTTTCTCCTTAATAAGCGGCTTCTTGCCCAACCAGAAAAGATTAACTCTTAACCTTTTTGAAACAAGGGGTTTATTTTCTTCGGCCTTGGTGGCTATTTCGCCTCTGGTTATATAAATCTGCTCGCTTAAAGTAAATCCGGCTGTTTCCCCAACACTGACTTTATTTGGAGGAGTTGAATTAAATGTTTCAAACGATTTAACAACACTCTTTTTACCTGACGGATAAAAAACGATGGTGTCGCCGATGTTTAATGTACCGCTTTCGACTGTTCCTGCAATAATTCTCCTCTGATCACCCATTTTTGTGAATTTATAGACGTCCTGAACAGGCATCCTGAATGGTTTGTTATAATCAGGTTTCTCCTTATCGAATTCGTCAAGTGCCGTTAGAAGTGTCGGGCCGGTATACCATTCTAAATTCCTGCTCGCTCTAACCATATTATCGCCGTAGGTACCGCTTATCGGAATAAAGTACTTCGGTTGGAGGTTGATATCTTTTAAGAAAGTGGAATAATCGTTTACAATCTGATTATAAGTTCTCTGGTCATAATTAATAAGATCCATCTTATTGATTGCAATCAACAGCTGATTGATTCCAAGCATGGAGAGCATATAACCATGTCTCCGGGAATTTTCCTGAATTCCTTCCAGAGCATCAATTACAAGTATAGCCGCTTCGGCTCTTGAAGCTCCGGAAACCATATTCTTAAGAAATTCAATATGACCCGGTGCATCAATTATAATATAGTTTCTTTTTTTTGTTTTGAAGAAAACCCGCGCGGAATCTATTGTAATCCCCTGCGAGCGTTCATCTTTTAAAGCATCAAGCAGAAATGCATATTCAAATGGCTTTGAATTCAATTCGCAAAATCGTTTTATCTGATCGAGTTTACCTTTCGGCAATGAATCGGTATCGGCTAAAAGACGACCGATAAGAGTACTTTTACCGTGATCAACATGTCCGACAATTACAATACTCATTTGCTGTTTAGTCATTATTTCTCCGAATCAGTAGTATAGTTCAATTACATATACCCGTTTCTTCTTAATGTCTCAAGTCCGCCACCGTCGTCTTTATCCTGTGCGCGGCCGGAGCGTTCGGCAATATTTTTTAATTTGCCGCTCTGAAGTTCCTCTATAATTTCATCCACGTTTTTCGCTTCCGACTCAATAGGGAAAGTACACGGGTAACAACCAAGAGAACGGTATCTCTTGCCGGTCCCCTGATCATAATAGAGGGAAACAGTCGGTATATTTTCCCTTTTTATATATTCCCAGATATTAAGCTCGGTCCAATCCAGCAGAGGATGTATCCGTACGTGTGTTCCCGGTGCAAAATCTGTTTTATACTGGTTCCAGAATTCGGGCGGCTGATCTCCAACGTCCCATAAACTTATCTCATCTCTCGGAGAAAAGTATCTTTCCTTGGAACGGCTCCCCTCCTCATCGGCCCTGGCGCCAACAATAACCCCGGTATAGGGTTCTATATTGGTATCGACCTCGTACTTTCCGGTTTCCAGATTTAATTTATATCTGGACCAGTTTCCGCTTAATGTATTAACAAGGGCATCTGTTTTTAATAATTTACAGCAGGAAATCCGGTCAATCCGTCCGTCCGGAAAAGTTTCTTTATCATCGAGAGCTCTCTTATTCTGACCGTAGATCATATTCAGCTTCCATTCCTGCGCAAGTCTGTCGCGATACTCAATCATCTCAGGGATTTTATAGTTCGTATCGATATGAACCAGGGGAAAAGGAACATGTCCTAAAAATGCTTTACGGGCTAACCAGAGCAGTACCGTACTGTCCTTTCCAATCGACCAGAGCATACAAAGATTCTTAAAATTCGCATATGCTTCTCTGAAAATATGAACACTTTTGTTTTCCAGCTGTTGTAAATGATCCATTTGTTATTCCTGTTCTAAACCGATTATACCTTTTTTTTTAAGCAAGTCGATTACAAGTGAAACGTTTTTAATAATATCTTCCGGTTTCTCGTTAATAAGTTGAAGAGAAGGATTCTCCGGTTCCTCATAAACTGAGGAGATTCCCGTAAAATCCTGAATTTTGCTTTCTCTTGCCTTTTTATATAATCCTTTGGGATCCCGTTCTTCACAAATATCCAGCGAACACTTTACAAAAATCTCGAAAAACCTGTCACCGGCAAATAATCTTCTCGCAATCTCTCTATCCGTTTTAAAAGGAGAAATGAAAGCCGTAATTACAATTAATCCTGCGTCGACAAACAATTTTGCCACTTCGCCCACGCGACGTATATTTTCCTCCCGATCTTGATTTGAGAATCCCAAATCCTTATTTAATCCGGAACGAAGATTATCTCCATCCATTAGATAGGTATGTAAAGATTTTTGGTTTAATGAATGCTCAAGTTCGTTTGCGAGAGTTGATTTTCCACTACCGGATAGACCGGTTAACCAGATGCACGCACCCATGTGATTATTTAATCTTTCACGGTCCCGGGACGTGATTTTAGTATTATGCCAGAATAGATTTTCCATAATTTGATTTATTTACAAGGTAAATTTAATAATGTATCCAGTCATATTTTAATAGAAATCAACAGTACTTCTATTTAATACAATCCTTTCAGTTTGAGAGGTTTTAGACTGGAAAATGATGCTGCACGGTTAGTTTGCGATAGATTTCCTTAAAGTTCGAATATAGTTTAGAATAAATGGATAATAATAAAAAGCCGGCAGCGAGAGAATAAAGAAAACGAATACAAATAAAACAAATAAGATCGGTTTTTTAGGACCAGCATATTCGACCGGTGGACGCGCGTTTTCTCGAATGTTTAGTACGGGTGTATCTTTTACTTCTTCTGTCTTCACTACCTCAAATTGTTTAACCAGCTCTATATAAATGGATTGCAGGATTTCTGTGTTCCTGACCAGTCTCGATTGCTCCAGCAGTAGTTGTGGCGATTGATTTACAGTACGATTCTTTTCTCTGAAATTTTTTAAGGTTTCTTCAGCTGTAATCAGGCTGTCCTTAACCTGTATAATTCTTTTCTCAAGATAGAGCCGTTGTTCTTTTGCGTAAGATTTTCTTTGCACTCTTATATACTGATCCAGAGCCAGTGAAATCCGGTTGGCAACATCTGCCGAAAGTGAGGGCTCGGGTAATGACACAGTATAAGTTAATATTCCTGTATCGCTTGAATATGATAAAGACAATATTCCATTAACTATTTTCTGGTATGCGGTATAAAACTGAATCCTGTCTTTTTCTGATTCCGAAACTCCGTCAGGTTCCTCGATCTCAAAATATTCAATTAGATTTACAGAGTCTGCAAATTCAGAGGATTTGTATTTACAATAGACAACATTACTTATAACATCCTCACTCAATAAAATATTTGAGTAAATCTGAATCGGACTGCTCTCGCCAACCTTTATTCCGGCCAGGGAGGCTAAACTGCTAAGTTGACTTAAAGTAGTTGTTTTACTTCCGTATTCTGGTAAAATTGTAATTGTACTCTCGTAATTATTTGTCCTGATTATGAATATGTAAACGGCAATAATTACAAGACCTATAATATTAGCGACTATAATTCTTCTTTTTATCGATAGTAAAGATTTCAATCCCGAAAATAATCCTATTAGAATATAATCGAATTGATCTTTCAATGACTTTTTGGATTTTTCCGGGTCATGAGATTGATTTTTTGAATCGTTCATTTTAAATAGTCTGCTAATTTAGTTTAGTTACAAGTACAATTATTGTTAACACACTTGCAGAAATTGCGAAAACGTCCTTAAGAAATCCTGCCAGATCAAACTTTTCAGATGGACTTGGCGGAAAGAGTTTTTTTACAAATATAATTGATCCGTCAAAGACTTCAGGATTACTTGAGAACCAGCCGAAATTAACCCTTTGCGACATACCTGTTGGTTGTGTATAAACAGCATAGTCTGAGGAATCTGTTAATCCTCCAGCTCTGTCGATATAATCCGTGACATCCAAACCCGGAATATACTTGAAAATACCCGGGCTGTTTACCTCGCCACCTACTAAAACGGAATTTGGTCTTCGCGGAATATAAATGCTGTCGTTGTCCTGGAGAAAGATATTTTCATCCTCGTCTCCGTTCCTGAACAACTTTTCAAGGTCAAGGATTACTCTTTTATTGTCTCTATGGAATTGAGTTCCGTAGAGGAAGGATTCGCTTGTTGGTCCGCCGGCAGTTCTTAATAGATCAAGAATAGTTTCATTTTTTTGATTGAGCACATACATACCGGGATATGTAACTTCTCCGCCGATTTTAACTATTCTCTGTTTTTCAAAATCCGGATTACGTCTTACAACAACAATATCGAGGTTCTGCAGATAGAATAGACTGCCGTCTCTGTTGAAATCAAATTTCTCCGGTAGGTTAACTACCAAATTTTCACTTAACTTTTCACCAGGGTATCCTTGAGGATCAAGGCGGTTTACGTAAACGAAATCTCTGAGTGCTCTGTCTGTAAATCCACCGGCTAGTAAAATCAGGTCCATCGGGGTCATATTGGTGTATAATTCATACTCTCCGGGATTCCTGACCTCACCTCCGATCCTTACACTTTTTATCAGCTCTTTTTCTACATCTGCTTTGTAAATATATATCCTGTCACCGGATTCTATATCAATGCCTCGGATATTCTTGTTTTTCAATACTTCAGAAAGATTAAAAGGGATAATTCTGGAAGTATAACCGTCGGGATTTAACCTAATAATATCACCTCTTAATGTAAAGACTTTGCCAAGGAATGTTGTATCCTGTAAACCCCCGGCTTGTACTAATAAGTCATATACTGTAAGGCTATCTGTATAAGGAATTGAAATCTCTTTTTTTATGAAACCGGAAATAGTGACGTTTAAATTCGCTTGAATTTCATATTTTGAATAGATCCGTACCTTATCAAGCGGCTTGAGCTCAAAATCAAATTTTGATTTGTCTTTTAATACTTCCTTCAGGTCGAGCGAATAGTACTCAAATGTTTTGTCGGGTCTGGTCCTGAATAGATCCGCTTTTTCAAGCGAAGCTTCAGGTAATAAACCATATGCTTCTTCAATCAACTTTGATAATACGGGTGCATTTTTAATATCATATACCCCGGGTCTGTAAACGGCACCTTCAATTTCGACCTGAGTTTCCATTCTTGGAACGATAGGAAAGACGGTTACTTCGTCTGAATCAAACAATTCTATATCGCTCTGTTCACCTGAAATTATTTTATCTAAAGAAAGGTCGATTAAAGTCATTTCAGGTTCAAATTGAACACGCTGATTAAAAGGAATAATTCTCTTGATTTGGACTCTACCTAAATAAGCTGTTGATTTCAATCCCCCGGCGAAGTTGATCAGGTTTCGAAGTTTCTCACCTTCTTTTAGTTCATATACTCCTTCGCGTAATACTTCTCCGGCAATCGAAACGGATTTGATTTTTGGAGGTATAAATATCATGTCGTTATTCTGTAATCTTGTATCACTGCTCATAACGCCGTTTAATAAGAATTCATATAAATCGATCTTGGATGCAACTTTGTTCTCTCTTATAATTCTTATCTCTCTTAAACTTCCTTTTAATGTTGGTCCGCCGAAACTGTAAAGTGCATTAATAACAGATGAGTAACTGCTTATATTATAATTCCCGGGATTTGAGACTTCACCTACGGCGAAAACTTTTACCGGCCGCAGTTTTGTTAATGAGATATCCAGAAAAACGGAGGGCGGACTTGAATTAAGTCCTGCATAATATTTTGATAAATAGTTGATCAGTTTTTCTCTCAGATTTTCATAACTGACTCCAAGAACAAAATACTGACCTGCAGTCGGGATAAATATATTCCCGGTCCGGTCAACGGTCAACTCATACTGCAGCTCAACATCTCCCCATAAATAAATTCGTAATACATCTCCCGGACCTAAGACATAGGATGGATCCACCGGACCGATTTCAGCCGGCTCAAATGCCGATGGGATCTTCTGGAAAATATCGTAGCCAAAATACTTTAATCCACGGGAATCTGTTGCAATAGTTTCAGATATAAGAACTGGTGTTTCATTTTTAACAGTATCAATTCTAGTTTCTGTTTTTTTAAGTGTATCCGGTACTAAAGATTGAGACGGTTTATTGCCTAATTCCGATATTGATTCGAAAAAGGAGGCTTGAGTGGATTGGTTCAGATATTTATTCACAAATTCATCATAATTTACACCGTATAAAGAAGCATATTGTCTCGCCTGATCTTCACTTATATTCTGCTTTTCAAATTCTTTTAATAAATCTTCGCGCGTTTTAATATTTCTGCTTTTAAGTTCCTGAATTATTTTATCTGAGGATTGGGATAGTATAATGTCGTATGATATAACAAAAAGAAGAAGAAGAATACATGCCCTTTTCATTTATGCCTCGGTTTTTTTAGACAGCATTTATAGCCCAATTTCACGCTAAAATATACGTTTTGACTATGTGATTTGCAAAAAACATCATTTTAAGCCTGCGAATGAGTATTCTGGAAAGGTATCTTTAACTACTCTACGGAGGGCATACGATTGTTCCTAAAACAGGGAAAAAGATTTCTGTCATATCCTACTTGATAATGCTGGCCAGAGTGTTCTTATCACCTGTCGGCAGTTCGCATTTGTAATTTTTACAGACATAAACCAGCGGATTTTCCATATCCGGCAGATAATTGAGAAGATATTCAAATGGGGGAGCCGTGCCCTCTTTTCTTGGTATTATCACTTTATTTGGTATGTAATGCTTGTTCAGTTCATTGAGCAGATCAAGAGTCTTTTCGTCTTTCTCCTTGAACGCGATAATTATTTCGTATGAGTTGCCCGATAGAAAATCGAGCGTGCCAAGAATAAACGTAGAACCCGACGGAGCCCGCGCGATATTATCCGAAAACGAATCGAGAAGCCTCTGCGCAATTTCCTCGTAATGGGGATCTGCCGATATCCTTGCCAGCCGGACCAGATTGTAAAACATTACCGAATTACCCGACGGTATGGCGCCGTCATAAATCTCTTTTGTTCGCAGAAGCAATGATGAGTCCTCGCCGGAAGAGAAGTAGAATCCGCCGTTCACGGTATCCTGGAATTTCTGCAGGACGGTATCGCAGTATTTGACGGCATCGAGGATGTATGAATCGTTTAATGTTGATTCGTAAAGTTCGATCAATCCCCATATTAGAAAAGAATAATCATCTAATATTCCTTCCGCACCTTTTTTCCCGTCTCTGTACGAATGTTTTAACAGGAAAGAATCCGTCATCTCAGAACGTATGAATTTATAAACGTTTTCCGCGCAACGGATATACTCCTGATTATTGAATACTTTTCCCGCTATTGAAAGTGCCGCAATTACTAATGAATTCCAGTCGGTTAATATCTTATCGTCTTTAAATGGATGGACACGTTTTTTCCTGTAATCAAATAGTTTACATCGCAAAGAGGTTATTTTTGCTTCAAGACTTTCCGGCGGCATATTTAATTCAAGAGCTAAGTCCTCGTAATTTTTTTTGAGATGAAGAATATTATTGCCGCTCAGCTGCCTTGTCGATTCCTCAAGAAAATTTCCTTTTTCATCCGTATTAAATATCCTGAAGACAAATGAAGCGTCCTCTAAGCCGACGGCTTCAATTATTTCTTTATTACTCCAGACATAGAATTTTCCTTCCTCTCCTTCGCTGTCGGCGTCTTCACCAGAATAGAAAGCGCCCAACGGAGATCTCATATCGCGCATCAGGTACTCAATTATCTCTTTAACGGTTCTTTGAAACAACAGATTGCCGGTTGCCTGATAAGCTTCTGAATATGCGATAATCAGAAGTGCCTGGTCATAGAGCATCTTCTCGAAGTGCGGAACGAGCCATTCCTTGTCGGTTGAGTATCTGTGAAATCCGAATCCTATCTGATCGTAAATTCCTCCCGATCTCATTGCTGATAGAGTTTTAACAACCATTTCAAGCGCGCCGGTACTGCCGGATTTTTTCCAGTATCTTAATAGAAATAAGAGATTGTGCGGGGAGGGGAATTTAGGCGCCGAACCGAATCCGCCGTAATTTGAATCGAATCGTGCGCTGAAACTCTCGAAAGCCTTTGTTTGAATCTGATCGTCTATTCCTGCCGTTGCACCTCTGCCGTAAATCCCGTTTAGGTAGCCGGTTATCTCTTCAGAGCTTTTTAAAATCTCTTCGCGCTTTTTCTGCCATGCCGATTCTATTCCAAGTATCAGTTCCTTGAATCCGATTCTGCCGTAACGGTTCTCTTTTGGAAAATATGTTCCGGAAAAGAACGGCTTCCGGTCCGGTGTCATTACTATAGAAAGGGGCCAGCCCCCGTTTCCGTTCATCATCTGGCAGACCATCATATAGATGTTATCGATATCGGGACGTTCCTCCCTATCGACTTTTATTGAGACGAAGACCCTGTTCATTAATGCGGCAACTTCTTCATCCTCAAACGATTCCTTCTCCATCACGTGGCACCAGTGACACGTAGAATAACCGATCGAAAGGAATACCGGTTTCTCTTCCAGCCGTGCTTTTTCAAATGCTTCTTTGGACCATGGAAACCAGTCAACAGGATTATGGGCGTGCTGTAAGAGATAAGGACTTGTTTCGTTTATCAAACGGTTCGGTTTAGTCATAAAAATTTTCTTCCGGTCTGGGATATTGATGGTAGAGATTAATTCTGAATCAGCAACAGAAAAATATTAATCCCCGTTTCCTTTTATCCCTTTAGTTATCCATCCGAGAACCAGTGAGACAATAGCAGAGCCGATTATCGACCAGACAACGGGAAACTCTTTACCTCCGATTGTCATTGTATAGAATCGGGGTAAATCGAGCTCGTCGGCTATCATCGGGCCGATCCACGCGCCGATGAATCCCACAATTATTGATACAAAGCAGCCACCCAGGGAATATCCGGAAATACTCTGACCTATTCCGCCGCATATCGCCGCAACTACAAGCAAAAAAATGAATTCGCCGAAGGACATTTTTCCCCTCTAAGTAGATTTTGATTGAATGAAACTAATAAAAATAATATCAAGTTGGAAGTTTAGCGGGGGGTTGCCTCGAGGAGTTCCTTAAAGAAATTCAGATTATCGATTTCGTTTATGAATGAATATGCGCCGATCAGATTTTTTAATACCCTACGAACTATATCGAATGCCGAAGCGTCCTGATGAATGATTTTTTCAAAGTTCTCTTTCGAATCGGGAATCGTTAAATCCAGATCCTTTTCATAAAAAAATTTACCGCCGTTAAAACAATCGACAAGAATTGTTTCTTTCTCGCTCCGGAATTTTGCAAGGAAGTGGCCCGGGAAATTGCATCCTCTTATATCGTATCCCAGTCGGTTGCCGGTAAGTATATAAATAATTGCGAGCGTAATGGGTAATCCTTTTTTCTCTTTGATTGTGTAGAGAGGATTGCTGTGGAATGGATTGTAATAGTTCTCTTTTGCTCCTCTCAATCCCTTTTCCTGAAAGAGGAAGTTTGCAAGATCGAGCTCGTCGCCGTAGGGCCGCTTGATCAGAAATTCCTCGGAGAGATCCTCCAGAAGATTCGGTAATTCGTATATGTCCCGGTATCCGTAATGATAACAAGATATAAGTGTAATGGCTCTTTCAATCTTTTCTGTTTCGTCTGATGCATTGAACCACGTTCCCCAGTATTGTCTAAGCTGGATTCTTCTGTTCTGATAAATCAGCGGCTGTAAAAGACTTAACTGCTGATCCGTAAGGATATTGGAATATTCCTGAATATCCTCTTCGAGAGCCATTCCGTAGCTTCCCAGCTCTTTGAAAACCTCCTCCCGTACCTCGGATGTATCATCATCAACGAGAGAGATCAGATATTTTAATTGGTCGCGCTTCGCCATTTTCTAAAAATTCAGACCTGATTTTCTTCCGTAACAATATATATATTTGCCGGTAAATAAAATCATTATTATGATTTTTACTCTTGATTAAAAAATTTTACGAGGTATCCGAAAATGAAAAAATCCCATCTTTTCCCGCTTTTAATGATCTTTCTCTACACTGCATCTTTAATTGCTCAGACCAATACCGAATCGAAAAGGGAAAAATTCGATCCTTCGAAAGATCCTTTCAACGACTTAAAAACCGCGGTTGAAAAAGCCGGTAAAGAAAATAAGAGAATTATTCTGGATGTGGGAGGGGAGTGGTGTATCTGGTGCCATAGACTGGATGCTTTTATTGAAAGTGATGAAGAAATAAAAAATTTCTTAACCGGGAATTATATTGTAATTAAAGTGAACTTCAGTCCTGAAAATAAAAATGAAAAGTTTCTATCACAGTTCCCGAAGATTAAGGGATATCCTCACATGTTCGTTCTCGAAAAGGACGGAAAATTTCTTCATTCTCAGGATACAGGACTTCTTGAAAAGGATAAATCCTACAGCAGGGAAAAGATACTCGAGTTTCTAACAGGGTGGGCGCCGTCGAAATCCTGAGTTAATCTAAATTCCTCTTATTATCCTTGCAGGGAGTGTAAAGAGCGCTTTAATTAATCCGAATACTCCCTCTACTGCAATTCCGGCAAGTTTAAATGGCAGGAGAATTAACCAGATTATCGGATAAAGGAATAAAGCTGCTATAGCCAGAGGCCAGCAAATAAAAAGAAGGATCAGCCAGAGTAAAAATTTAGTCATAGTTTTTTTATGATTTTAGACGAAGCAGGTCTATTCCGGTTCAAAATAGGAAAGAGGCTGCCTGTAAGTACAGCCCCTAACCCTGTTTGCCTAACGGAAGGCAGTTAACGAAGATCATATTTCGAGAATGCTATATAAGCACCGGCGTAGGCCATCAACGTAAAAAGCACAATTATACCAACGTCTATTATAGCGGGTGAAAATGCCTGCGCGAATGCATATTGCGGCTCAACAAATTTTGGTATTTCACTCAGGTCGAGAGAGCTTTCCTCCCGGCCGCCGCCTATCTTAACTCCGGTTTGCGAATCGAGAGAGATACGGAACATGCCGGATTGTCCTCCACTCTCTTTCTGTTTCTTCTCAGTATACTCTCTGAAATTGTTCCTGTAATCTTCAATCTGTTTTTCATATCTGGATTTCAGATCAATATTGGTTCCCGCCAGGTTCATAGATGCAAGCTGGTAGCATGAGGCAGGTGAAATCCTTGAAAAATTCAATCCGAGATTCTCCAGCATATTCCGTTTGTTTCTAACCTCTTCATTCAGTTTGAAAGAGTAATCGGTTATTTCTTTCTGAACATTGTTTCTCATCCTGTCATCCTCTTCAAACCATTTATATTCATTCTCCTCTCTGTATGCCTCCTGTTCGGCCTGGCTCATCCCGGCCATAGCCTGATTCCTTTCCCGCCAGACCGGCTCCATCTCTCTAAAATGTTTTTCCCATGCGGCTTTGGAGAATGCATCCTTCTGACTCTCAAGTTCTGCTATAGTCGGGACATTAATAAATTGTGAAGCGGTCATTATACCCGCGCGCGGTACTATGAATACAAATGCAATCCACGCAACAAGCAGAATCAAAAATGATGCAGAGGAATATTTTGTGACAGATGAAATAAAAATTCCGAATGCGATGAAAAAAGTTAGGTAAATAACTGATAACAGTATTAAGAAGATAATCTTTATCCAGTGGCCGGATGCTAAAGGAACATTAAGAAGGATAACCATCAAAAGTCCTATAAGAATCGGAAGGAGAAGCGGAACAACCAATCCGAGCCAGGAACCGATAAATTTTGACGTAATATAGGTGGAGCGGGGGACTGAGTTCGAAAAAACCAGACGCATCGTACCTCCCTCACGTTCACCATTTATTGTGTTGAAAGTGAAAAGTATTGCAAAGAGGGAAAAGACGATTGTAACAACAAATGTGAAATCGAAATAGCGGAAGATTGCAAAGATCGGATCATCGGAATAAACACTGTTCTGCAGCTTTACATCGAACCTGCTGTTAACAAGTGAATAGCGGCCAATATCATAATTTACACCCGAAGAGAAAATCTGCATCGGATCCGGCGGCCTGAATGCTTTTGATGAAAGACCCATCCAGGATCGCGCCTGCGACATTTCCGATTTCAGAAGATTCTGCGCCGTGTTGTACTGTTCAACCATGCCCGAATACTCGTTTATGCCGATTCCGAAGCTCAGCAGAATCAGTACTGAACATGTTATGAATGTTGCTACAAACTTCGGGCTTTGAATAATATTTTTTAATTCCTTCTCTATTAAAAGTCTCAGCATTTTGTTTTCTCCTATCTCAGATCGAATTTAAGAAATCGCATATAAGAGCCGGCAAAGAATAT
>CAZHHG010000032.1:252-27374 GCA_964532065.1 uncultured Melioribacter sp. | reverse complement strand
ATATTATCTGCGAGATTGTGGAAAGGGAAATATTCAATTAGGGTTTGGTAACCGGTTTTATCTAATCTCGTTGAGTATTTAAAATCTCTTCGCCGCATCTATAAAAATCTATACTATTTTTTTATTTTAGCATTGAATATTAATAAACTTAGGTACAATACCATGACTGCAAATTTCGACATGATAAAGGGAGTTTACTCACAAATCCGTAAGATAATCGAGAATGCGCGTAAGGTTGTAGGGCGTCCGATGACTTACGCAGAAAAAGTTTTATATGCACATCTATGGGATCCGGCTAAATCACCAATGCAAAGAGGAAAAGACTTTGCGGACTTCAGGCTCGACCGTGTTGCAATGCAGGATGCAACTGCGCAAATGGCATTATTACAGTTTATGCATGCCGGAAGAAAAAATTCCGCTGTTCCCGCCACCGCTCATGCCGATCACCTTATCGTTGCTCAAAGCGGATCGGAAGAGGATTTAAAGAGAGCGATTGAAGAGAACAAAGAGGTTTATGAATTTCTTGAAAGCATCTGTAAAAAATACGGTGTCGGGTTCTGGCGGCCGGGTGCGGGTATCATTCATCAGGTTATATTAGAGAATTATGCTTTCCCGGGCGGAATGATGATCGGTTCCGATTCGCATACTCCTAATGCCGGCGGACTGGGAATGATTGCAGTTGGAGTAGGCGGTGCGGACGTTGTAGATGTTATGGCCGGAATGCCTTGGGAATTGAAATGGCCAAAGCTGATCGGTGTGAAACTGACAGGAAAACTTTCCGGATGGACTTCCCCGAAAGATGTAATTCTAAAAGTTGCCGGATTGCTGACCGTTAAAGGCGGAACCGGTGCCATAGTTGAATATTTTGGAGACGGGGCAAAATCAATTTCTTGTACTGGCAAAGGGACAATTTGCAACATGGGTGCCGAGATCGGCGCAACCACTTCAATCTTCGCTTTCGATGAAAGCATGTCCCGTTACCTAAGAAAAACAGACCGGGCCGATGTTGCGGAACTCGCGGAGAAATTAGCAGACGTACTAAAAGCAGATGATGAAGTATATGCAAATCCGGAACTCTACTTCGACCAGCTCATAGAAATCAACCTCAATGAATTGGAACCTCACATTAACGGCCCGTTTACACCGGACCTCGCTCACCCGGTTTCCAGAATGAAAGAGGCTGTCGTTCAGAATAATTACCCGGATAAGATAAGCGTAGCGTTGATCGGAAGCTGTACAAACTCAAGCTACGAAGATATCGACCGCTCAGCGAATATTGCGCGTCAGGCATTATCTAAAGGACTGAAAGCAAAAGCCCAATTCACTATTACACCGGGGTCGGAACAGGTACGTGCTACTATTCAGAGAGACGGACAGCTTCAGACCCTTACTGAATTCGGCGGACAGGTTTTAGCAAACGCGTGCGGCCCGTGCATCGGTATGTGGAAAAGAATGGATATTAAAACCGGCGAGCGTAATACAATTATTAATTCATTCAACAGAAATTTTGCTAAGAGAAACGATAACAATCCGGAAACACTATCATTTGTTGCGAGCCCGGAAATCGTAACAGCCCTTGCTATATCCGGTTCATTATCGTTCAATCCGGAAACAGATTATTTAGTTAACGAAAAAGGAGAACAGGTTAAACTCGATCCTCCTTTCGGCGACGAACTTCCGATGAGAGGATTTGAAAAGGATACAAAAGGCTTCCTCGCACCCGTTAAAGATGGATTCAAAACAGAAGTTAAGATCGATCCGGGCAGCGAACGTCTTCAGTTTCTTGAACCATTTAAGCCCTGGGACGGTAAAGATTTTACATCTTTAGCTTTACTCTTAAAGGTAAAAGGGAAATGCACAACAGACCATATTTCCCCCGCAGGAAGCTGGCTTAAATACCGCGGACACCTGGATAACATTTCAAAGAATATGTTTCTCGGTGCCATAAACGCATTTAACGGAAATGCCGGCGAAGCAAAAAATCAGCTTACAGAATTTTATCAGCCCGTTCACGAAGTTGCAAGAGAGTATAAAGAACAAGCAATCGCATGGATTGTAGTTGGCGACGAAAATTACGGCGAAGGTTCATCACGTGAACATGCTGCTATGGAGCCGAGATTCTTAGGAGGTAAGGCAATTATTACAAAGTCTTTCGCTCGTATCCATGAAACAAACCTTAAAAAACAGGGTATGCTTCCTTTAACATTTGCAGATCCGAACGATTACGATAAAATACAGGAGGATGATACTTTCGACCTGGTTGGATTGAAACAATTTGCCCCCGGTAAACAATTGAAGATGGTTGTTAAACATATCGACGGCTCAACCGACGAAATTTTGCTCAATCATTCATTCAATGCGGGACAGATAGAATGGTTCAAAGCCGGCGGCGCGTTGAATCTTATTGCTGCCAGCATGAAAAAGAAAGTTGTTAAGAAAAAGTCGCCTGCTAAAAAGAAAGTTGTTAAAGAAAAGAGGAAAGTGAAAAAAGTAGGAAAAACTGTTAAGAAGAAGAGTACAAAGAAAAGTGTAAAACCGAGAAAGAAAACCGCACTGAAAAAACCGGCAAAGAAAACAATCCGAAAACCGGTCAAAAAAATTGCCAGGAAAGCAGTTGTTAAAAAAGCAGGTAAGAAAAAAAGCAGCAAAAAAAGGTAATCGAATAATCAGCGGGAGGCTCGAATTTTAATTTCCGGCCTCCCGTTTTTATTTTCATCCGACTCACATTTTACAATCCGTCAGTCCCTCTTCCAGATTATTTTATCACCCTCTTTAATACCATACTTATCCGTATAGCCCCCGATTACTTCAACTACGTAAATTGAAGGTTTACCGGAAGGGAGGGAAATTTCAGAGTACGGCTCTGTATTCTTGTAAATCTTTACTATCTCGTTCTGTGAATTGACATAAAGAATATCCAGCGAGAGAATTGTATTCTTCATCCAGAAAGCCTGTATAGTTTCGTAAGGAAAAATGAAGAGCATTCCGTTATCCTCCTTCATAGTCCGGCGCATCATTAATCCGAGCTCTCTCTGCTGATCGTCGTCTGCAATCTCAATATCTATTCTGGAAATAGTTTCGCCTTTGTCGCCGGTAAAGACGAGTTCGCCTTCTTTTTGAAATGTGTATGGTGTTTTATTTTTCATTGCTCTCTCTAAATCGCTATTTGTTTCCGACGGCTTATTGAGTATAAAATTTGAAAGGACAAAATATATTACGAATCCAAGAAGCAAAACAACTACGGTAATCTGCACGAACAGATTTTTCTTCCTTTCGCCGCTTTTACTTTTTTTAACTTTTTGTTTAGTCATTTAACCACCTTAAATTAGTCGGCATAGTTTACACTTTTCTACTCTCTGAATACTTGCAAAGTTGCATATGAAATTTAAGAATTTTTCGGAGTATTAAATGCAGCCGGGAATAATTGAAAGAAGAATTATAGAATTGAATCCAATCCAGCAGAAGATGATTAAAAGCGGATGGGGTGAACGGAGTGTTGAAGATACTATTGTTGAACAGATCACATATTTATCCGACGGTTTAAGAGTTAAAGGCTATCTTGCTTATCCTAAAGACCAGTCGGAGAAATATCCGTGTATTATCTGGTGCCGTGGCGGTATTGGAAATGCGGGCGCTATTGATCAGTTTAACGCAAGCGGAATATTCGGTCAGATCGCAAGCTGGGGTTTTGTAGTCCTTGCTTCACAATACCGTGGTAATGCAGGGGGTGAAGGTAAAGACGAATTCGGCGGCCGGGATGTGAACGATGTACTCAATCTAATTCCATTAGCAGACGAAATTGAATCTGCAAATACCACAATCTGGGGAATTGAAGGCTGGAGCCGGGGCGGTATGATGACATATCTTTCGCTTACACGGACCGGTATTTTCAAAGCTGCGATCGTAATCGGCGGAATTGCCAACTTAAGATGCAATTCGGAAGAAAGTAAGTTCATGAAACGGCTCTATGAAATTTCAATGGGAAAAGCAGATACAGATAATTTCAGGAGTAGCTGTGAATCGAGATCGATTATAAACTTCCCGGAAAAGCTCTCTAAGAACACGCCTCTTCTCTTATTACACGGGACAGCAGACGACAGAGTTCTTGTACACGATTCAATCGACCTTTCGGAAAAGCTAAAAGATCTGAATTATCCGCACGAGCTTATACTCTATGAAAACGGTGATCACTTTTTAAAATCAAACAGAAAAGAAGTTAATGATAAACGGAAGGATTGGTTTAAAAAATATCTGAAGGATTAGAGTTTTAATTCTACTTCCTTGTTTCTGTCCGGATACCTGATTTTCAATATCTCCGATCCGGTAATTTCATTTTCAATACTTATAATATTTTTACCTTTCGACAGCAACCTGCTCTCTACTTTTTCTTTTTCCCCCTTTTTCATTCCGATAATTTCAATCTTCTCTTCCACATCAGAATAAAGTAGAATTTTATATGTGAGATTATTCTCTTTAACAAGAACAGGATTGGCAAAACGGTTTTTTTCAGAATAGAGAAGATCACTTAATTCTGTAATCCGGACCTGAACCACGTTTGAGGATTCGATACTTTCATTCCACAACTTGCTTACTGAGTTAACAACGAAATAATAATTAATGCGTTCCGGTTTATCAATAATCAGTTTATAATTACTTACATCCACGGGGACAACATCGAGCAGATAATCGGGCAGCAGCTCGGCTCCCGGATTAGGCAAATTATAGAGTGCAAAATAACTGATCGAATCACCTTTACTTTTATTATTTATCCGCCATTCGAATTCAATTTCCCTGCTGCCGGTTGATAAAATTTCCGCCCTTAGATTCGACGGAGGTTCGGGATAGATCCCCCCCATCCAGGTCATTAACGATGGAAGAGTTTTATAAGGAAATTTTTCAATCCGGTACCCGGAAATGCTGGAGTATCTGAAGAATGCAACACCTTCGGCTCCGATACTTCTGGAATAATCGATCATCTTGCCGATATCCGGCTTAACATTATCCTTATATGCACCGATACCTAAAATAATATGCCGGCCGAATGAATTTTCAACCCACTCTTTAGCCAGAAGATCGAATCGGGTATTATCGGATAGGGACCAGTAGATCTGAGGCGCCAGATAATCCACTAATCCACGCTTGAGCCATTCGCGTGAATCCTGGTAAATCTCATTATACGATTCCCATCCGTACATTCCTTTCTGGTTCTTGTAAACACCGATAGGAGCCGCCCCGACTTTAATATTTCTTTTAACCGATTTTACTTTCCGGCTGATCGATTCGACAAGAGATGTGATATTACTTCTTCTCCAGTCGTCAACAGGTACACCATTGCCGTAAACATTGTATGAAAAAGCGTCATCAAAATTTTTTCCGGGGTATCGGATAAAGTCGAGGTGAATTCCGTCAATATCATATCCGGAAGCCATTTCAGCAAAGAGGTCCGATAGATATTCCCGAACTTCGGGGAGCCCCGGATCGAGCCAGTATGATTTTGCGCCTTCCCTTACGTCCTCAACAATCCATTCGGGTTTTCGTTGAGATATGTGAGCCGGATTGTTGAATGTAGCCGCTTCAGTTCCTGAGAAACATCTTACTACATTTACCCAAGCGTGAATTTCAAGTCCGTGACTGTGGGCCTGTTCAACAGCAAACTTCAGAGGATCGTAAGAAGCGTTCGCACCTACTTCCCCGGTGATATATGGAGAAAGTGCTTCGAAAGACGAATTGAATAAGACTACACCGTTACTTCGTACCTGAAAATAAACTGTATTCAGGTTTTTCGATTTTATATCCTCAAAAATTTTTATCAGAGCCTGTTTCTGTTTTTCCTGATCGTATGTGGGAGGCGGCCAGTCGAGACGGAAATTAGTTGCAACCCACACTCCCCTTGTTTCCCTGTCCACCTGAGCATTGATAATATTATTATAGACGGACAGCCACAGAATCGAAAAAAATAATAGTTTTTGTGCAAATGGAAATCGAAACATAATTCACTTATTTTTTTTCATAAATAAAATACTGAAGACCTTTGTTTATAGAATCCATCACATCGATCATCCCGGCTTCCACATCAATAATTAAATTTCCGGCTTTTTTTAATAATACAAACCTGATTCCATCCTGAATAGATTTTTTATCCCTCTTCATTATTTCGTAAATCTTCATTGGATAGAAAATTTTAATTTGGACTTTTCCCGCACTCTTTAAAAGAAGCGAAAGATATTTTTTATAAAAAGTGTTTTCTAAAATCCCCAACTTATTGGATAAGTGTAATGCGCATACAAGACCGATTATTACTGCCTGTCCGTGTTTAATCCGGTGATTCTGTTCAATCTCAATAGCATGTGCAAAAGTGTGGCCGAGGTTAAGTATTTTTCTCAATCCCAGCTTTTCAGTTTCATCTTTTTCAACAATTCCGGATTTGAACTTAACGCATACAGAAATAACCTTAAGGAGTTTTTCAGGATCCAGATTAAGTATTTTATTCTGGTTCTTACTTACGAAGCTGAGGAAATCATTTCCGATCAGGAGCGAGTACTTAAGTACCTCGCCGAATCCGCATAGAATTTCCTCTTCAGGTAAAGTTCCGAGAAAGCCGGTATCTATAAGAACAAATTCCGGCTGATAAAATGTGCCGATAATGTTTTTTGTCGATTTAAAGTTTATACCTGTCTTTCCGCCGATTGAACTGTCTACCATGGCCAGTAAAGTAGTAGGTACGTGAACAATCTCTACACCTCTTGTATAAGTTGATGCTGCGTAAGCGGCTATATCACCTGTAATTCCCCCGCCTATTGCAATAATGAGCGTATCTCTACCGAATCCGTTTTCAATTAATGCCGAATAAATATCCGAAAGCTGATCGGCGGATTTATTCCGCTCTGCTGCGTTAATGCTGTAAAGATATGTTTTCCTGTCTATACCGCTTATGAATTTTTCAATCTTTTCTGTGTGAAGGCTTAACACGTTCTCATCAATTATTATAAATATATTCCCGAAAAGTTTGTGTTTATTTATCAATCCGTTAAGTCTGCCAAAAATATTCTTACCGGCATAAACAGGGTATTCTTTATCGGGTAACCTGACATTAATTTTTTTCATGAAAGAGATCCAAAATTTTCTTTGCAATTTTATCCACCGTAATACCGATTGGGCTAAGATCCGTATCGATAGTAAGATCGGCCTTTTCATAAAAGACTTTTCTTTTATCGAGTAATTCTTTTATTCTGTGAATGAAGTCTTCCTGCGGGTTTTCACCCAGCACAAGATCCCGGAAGAGCGGCCTGTCGATTTTGTTTTTCAGACGCTTATATAGGTTTGAAGGGGATACTTTAAGATAGACAATCTTTCCGGTCCGCTTCATTAATTCATAGTTTTCAAAATTGGTAATTGTTCCGCCTCCAAGCGATATAACCACACGGTTTCCGTCTGATAAATCCCGTAGAATTCTGCTTTCAATTTCCCGGAAATAAGACTCCCCCTTTTTTTCAAAGATTTCAATTACAGAAAGATTTTCTTCCTTTTCAATTTCCTTATCCAGGTCGTAGAAATCGAAACCGATAACGTTGGCAATTATAGGACCGAGAGTACTCTTGCCGCTCGTCATAAAACCGGTTAAATAAATTCTCTTCTGATCCAATTTAAAATCGACTTTCTGTTTTTGAAATGTAATATAATTAATATAAAGCTGAAGTTAAGCGGTCTGATATAAAAAGAGATTAAAAATTAAATGAGACACCAATATTAAACGTTATGCCATCGATATTAACTTTTGAACTAATACTTCCCGCCGGGAGCGGATAAATGTTTCCTTTATAGTTTACTTCCTTACTCGAATAACGACTCTTCATATTGAATTCCGGGTCTCTGAAACGCATTTGTCCGCGAACAGAAAAATATTCATTTAATAAATATTCCATTCCGATAGCAACATGAATCCCGTAACCAATTTCATTTCCATCCGGATTAAATTCAGCGTTTCCAAACCGACGGATATGGCGGCCCAGATAAATACCGGCACCACCTCCCATAAAGAATTTAAAATTCTCTGTTGAAAACGGAACCAGATAATATCCGCTTATTTCGATCGGGATAACACTGTAACCGTCCTCTATTTCAATTCTGTTTCCCGCCAGGAAAAAATTTCTGTTTGTATGAGTTTTAGACAAATATTCCGCACCAATACCGATAATCAATTCATCCAGAACCGTGTACCTGAATTCAAACGAAACACTGTAAATATCCTCAAGATTGTCGTGTGTGGATCTAAAAAACGGATCGGCGGAATTCGGCTGCAGATAGATCTTTGAAGTGGTGATGTAATTAAATCCGGCGGAAAGGCTGAAATTCTTTCCGTTATACTGTGAAAGACAGGCTCCAGGAAAAAGGAGAAGTAAAATGATTATATGAAAGATCCGCTGTTTCATAAATGGCACCGGCAATATAGAAAATAGGGGGGAAAATCAAAGTGTAAAAAAAGGAATACAGCCTTGAAAGAGGTGTGTCCCTTTCAAGGCTGATAAATTTTATTTAGCGGAAAAAGAGGTACCTGTTATCAACAATATCGGCTTCCTTCTTTAAATCCTGCAGCCAGATGTTGAAGTAATTATTTCTTTTCTGATCCATAATGTTTCTTCTAAGAACCTGTTTCTGGGCATCAAACTGGGACTTATCGAAGTTTGTGCGAGATCTGAGGTTGATAAGATAAACACCGATATTACCTTTAACCGGCTGGGACCATTTATTAAACTCAGCTTTACCTGCGTATTCAGCGATAGCAAGCTCTCTTCCGATTCCGGTAATATTTCCGATCGAAGTAAATTCGCCTGTAGTATCAACCTTAGCCGCATACCAGATATTTTTAGCAGCCTTAGAATCTCCGTTTTCTCCGATACTTTTACGGATCTGTGTAATCAGCTCGGAAGCTTTAATAAAGCTCTTCTCACGCATAACATCATTCTTAATCAGATTCTTAACATCGTCAAAACTCTTGAAACCGGCTTTTATAACATCGGAGACAGTTGCTACTACGTAGCCGGAAGCAACCCGGAAGACTTCGCTTACACTGCCAATATTGTTATCAAACGCCCATTTAACCAAAGCCTGGTTTATACCAACACCCGGAATAGCCATGGTTTCACTTGTAAAAGGAGGAGTTTCAATTACATTATAATTCAAAATTTTTGCTTCGGCTTCAAAACCGTTATCGGCTGCTACATACGCAAAATCGGAAGCTGCCTGATAAAGATTATCATTGGTCGTAGCAGAGATCTGTACTTTATTAGTTATTTTTTCTACAACAAAATCCTCATTCGACTTTCCAGTTACTTTTATAATATGATAACCGAAAACGGATTTAACGGGTTTCTGAACCACTCCAATTTTTCCGTTGAATGCGGCATCTTCAAATTCTTTAACCCATTGACCTCTTGTTGCCCATCCGAGATCACCGCCGTTGCTTCCGCTTCCGTCATCAGATTTGGCTTTTGCGGTAGCTTCGAAGTTAGCGCCTTTCATTATCTCGTTATAAATGTCGTTTGCTTTCTTTTGATCTTCGTTATCATTTCCTGTGGTCCGTACCAGAATATGGGAAGCTCTTACAGATTCCTGTTTCGATTTAATTTTATCGATAAAACGGTAAACAATATATCCATCAAAGGATGAGACGGGGCCAACAACATCTCCTTTATTGGCTTTTGTTAATGCGTCTTTTGCTTCGGCCGGCAGGGAGGATAAAGAAATTGTATCTTTTGAATAGGGCTGTTCAGAATAAATATCAACATACGATTTGAATGAAGCTGTATCGGATTTCAGTTTCGCGACAATAGCTTCCAGATTCTTTTTAACACCAACGGAATCGTCACGAGATGCCTGGCGTCTGAAAAGGACATATTTAATTTTTCTCGATGGCTCGATTTTATAATTCTCAATATTCTCATCATAATATTTCTTCAGATCTTCGTCTGTAACCGTATACTGATCCTGAGGAATAGTATTAGGATCGATCATAATATAATCGGCTTTCATTTTAATATTCTGCTGAATAAAACGGTCTTTAGCTTCTTCGTCGCTTACTGTAATTGAAGCGAAAAGATAGTTCTGAAGTTTCTGCTGAACAAGCTGCTGACGGATCTGATCTTCAACGGCAATTACAATTTCTTTATTTCTTGGATCTCGCATTGCCTGTTCGTAAAGCTGACGATTGAAATTTCCGGTTGAATCGGTAAATTGTTGTCTGAGCATAATTGGCGGATTAGGCCCCATCAATTCATTTTTTATTTCTTCATCGGTAACCACTATACCAAATTCTTTTACTTTTTCATCAATCATTTTTTGGGTTATAAGGGCGTCCCAAACCTGGTCGCGGAAGAAATCCATCTGCGATTCATCAATTGCCTGACCTGTTGCCTGTTCCTGGTTTTGTTTGGCTCGATCAATAAGATTTGAATATTCCTGATATGTAATATCCTCACCGTTAATAGAACCGATATATTGCTTTTGCTGCTGGACGAAATCGAGAACACCTGAGTCTGAAATGACCATAAACAATACAAATAATCCACCAACAAGCAGAATAAACCACGGAGCTAAACTCCTCATCTTGGCCATCATAGCCATATAATACGACCTCCAATTAAGAAAAAATGAAAATTTAGGCGCTTAATTTAGATACAAGAGGGCTCAAATGCAATCCGTATTTTCTTTTAACGCGAAAGCCGGTATACCGGTTTTTACGGATTTTTTGTTGCAAAAACGACAGTTTCACCGGTATGACAAATTGAACCGATTTTATTTGCGTATATAATTCATCAAGACTAACTTAGAAACCAAAAAAATGGAATTTGTATGCCATCTTTTAGTCATTCATGGTTACCTTTCATCTATCTGTACGTCTGCGGAGGAATTATATTCTTTACCGGGATGTATATAATTCATAAAAGTAACAGTCTGGATCTTAGATTGAAAAAGAACCGGTGGTGGAGAAAAGTACTCTACTTCGGTTTCTTTTACTTTATGATAATTCACGCCATTTTAATAATAGCCGCAATCTACTGGTGAAATAATATATGGAATCATTACACGGTTTAGGAAGCGCCACCGACTGGATAGTAATGTTTGTTTACTTCTTCGGTATAATGCTCTTCGGAAGTTACTTTGCAAAATATAACAGAACAACAACGGATTTCTTTTTTGGAGGAAGACGGTTCGCCTGGTGGTTAATTACCGTTTCAATCGTTGCAACCGGAGTTGGAAGTCATAGCTTTGTTAAATATTCCGCTAAAGGATTTGAACACGGGATATCTTCAACAATGACATATATGAACGATTGGTTTTTTGTACCGTTCTTTTTATTCGGCTGGCTTCCGATTGTGGTATATACCAAGATCCGTTCAATTCCCGAATACTTTGAAAAGAGATTCAGTCCTTCCGTCAGGAGAATTGCAACTGTATTCCAGCTTCTCTATCTGATCGGTTATCTTGGAATTGGATTACTTACTCTTGGAAAAGTATTCACACCGCTATTACCAGCCGAGATTAATCTGCTCGGCCTATCAATACCGGTTTCGTTAATGGGAGTTATAATTACAATTGCGATTATTACAGGAACATATACAACGTTCGGCGGACAGACCGCGGTTATTTTTACGGACTTATTGCAGGGGTTGATCTTACTTTTTGCCGGATTCCTGATCTTCCTGATGGGTATTAATTATGTCGGGGGATTTGAATCCTTCTGGCATTTACTTCCGGTAGATTGGAGGTTACCGTTAGCAGATTTCAATACACCACCGGATTTTAATTTTGTGGGGATATTCTGGCAGGATGGTGTTGCCGGATCGGTTGGATTCCTGTTTATGAACATGGGTTTGATAATGAGGTTTATGTCGGCCAAAAGTGTAGACGAGGGAAGAAAGGCCGCAGTATTTAATGTTTTGTTTATGCTCCCGTTATCGGCAATTGTAGTCGGCAATGCGGGATGGATCGGCAAAGCAATGGCGGGAATGGTTTCTCCTGAATTAAGTCCAAATGTCAATCCGGACGAAGTGTTTATTGCGGTAACACATATAATTGCGTCAAAGGGAATATTCGGATTTGTAATAGCAGCTCTGACGGCAACATTGCTATCGACGGTTGATTCATTGATTAACGCAATTGCCGCTGTTTATATGAATGATGTCCATCATCCGATTAAAAAGTATTTTAAGAAAAAAGTTAAATCGGCCGAGGAGGAGGCAAAACAGGAACTGGGTGCGGCAAGAATTGCGTCTATAGTAATTACAGCTATAGGTGTACTGGCCACAATTCCTTTCAGCCAGTATCCAACGGTCTATGAAGCTCACGGATATTTTCATTCAACATTAACACCCCCGCTTGTAACGGCAATATTCCTTGGAATTTTCTGGAGGAAATTTACACCGGCAGGTGTGCTTGCAACATTTTTAGGCGGATCCTCATTAATGATTCTCGGGGCGAGATACCCTGGAATTCTGATTACTCCTTTTGCACATGGAACTCCGCTCGATCCTGTTCATCCTTATACTTATATAAGCGCATTATATAATACTTTTGTCTGCGTTGCTGTTGCAGTAGTAATAACACTTACATTCAGCTGGCAGAAGAAAATTGTAAATAGACTTAGGAAACTAGATTCGCATAACAACCTTATGAAAGTTTTCTTTGCCGTCATCGTCGGAACCTTAATAATGGTCTGGTTCAACATCGGCGGGATGTATCTGCTGCTCACTGCAACTTTTGTTATGACAGTCCTCGTTTCTCTTACTGCTCAATATTACATTCACTTTGATCCAAAAGTTCATACAGACGGACTAACCGCCTGGTCTCTTCACAGGGCTAAGGAAATTTTTAAGGGTGCCAAAATAAATGAGCGCGAGGGAGAAATTGTAAGTGTAAACTGGAAATTGAGGAATGATAATGAGGATTACGTCAACCTCTCTCAAGCTGATTTGAAGAAAATGGAAGCAGAAGAAGGCGACCTGGTTTATGTATGTGATAAAAGAAAATATTTAGGCGGATTGAAATCCTTTCATTCTAAAATTGGTAAACCTCATGATGAGCCCGGTGTTGTCTATATAAGCCAGGAACATAAACTGATTGGGCAGTTTCAGGAAGGAAAAATTCTAACTGCCGAAAAGGAGATGTAATACAACCGGATGAACTTTTCTTTTATGTCAGATAAAGCCCCGCACAAGCGGGGTTTTATTTTGTATTGAACTTGGCTTTTAACTTGGCATTAACTATCGGCGGAACAAACTCTGAGACGTTCCCGTGGAATTGCGAAAGATTCCTAACAATAGTCGAATTCAGATACGTATAACGAGCGTGGGGCATCAACAGGATAGTAGTTATATCATCAGCTAGTTTACGGTTCATGAGAGCCATCTGGAATTCATATTCAAAATCACTAACCGCGCGAAGCCCTCTTATAATTCCGATAGCTCCGGAACGTCTTGCGTGTTCTACAACGAGTCCGTCGAACCAGTCGATCTTCACCCTGTCAAATCCTTTCAAACTTTCCCTCAGCATTTCAACCCGCTCCTCTACGGTAAAGAGGCAGGTCTTGGACGGATTTTTAGCAACAGTAACAATCACTTCTTCGAATAATTCAACCGCCCTTTTAATAATGTCGATATGACCGTTTGTAACAGGATCGAATGTGCCCGGGTAAATCACCTTTGCCATAGTACCGGCTCCAATTTCTTATGATTAAAAAATAATCCCCTTCAACTTAAAAACCAATCAATTTTTATCTACCTGACGAATTGATAAATAAGACTATCGCCCAATTTTTTGAACGGCTCGCATTTAAAATTATCAATATCATTCTCTTTAGTCTGAACTGATCTCTCAACAATCATTAAACCGCCCTCCACCAGGAAATCTCCCGAAAGAATATTCTCAACCACTTTGTAAATATCGTCTTTAAAAAAAGGAGGATCGGCAAGTATAAGACTGTATTGTGTGTGATCTTCAATTTTTGTGAATCTTACAGCATCCATTTTAAATACTTTACACATGTCGTCGGCTTTAAGAGAGGTAATGTTTTCCTTCAAGACGCGCGAGACATTAAAATCTTTCTCAACAAAATGTACTTGTGATGCGCCTCTGCTGAGAGCTTCGAGCCCAAGTGAACCGGACCCGGCATATAAATCGCATACGAGGATTCCTTCAAAATCGATAGTATGAATCAGATAATTAAAGATCGATTCTTTCGTCTTGTCGGTTGTAGGTCGAACCAGTTTGGATTTTGGAAATCTGACTGTCCTTCCCTTATAAATTCCGCCGATTATTCTCATCAGACAATTCTTATAGCAATTCCGGTTGCCGCCGTAAATGAATTAAATTGTGTTGAATAGAGAGGATTGGCTTTAACGCTTTCCTCAACTCTAAGGAATTCAAACGGATTAATTCGCACTAAGGGTTTACCAATCGCTTTCGAGATGTTTTCTGCAAATTCCGCAGTAACAGTCTGACCGCACATAGAAGCCCTGCTTATATTTTCCGGACCTATATTTATAGTTGATAAAGTTTCCAGTACGTTTTTTAACTGTTCAAAAAAATCAGCACCGTCCTGATTAAAAATCTTGAAATAAAACGGATACAGCCCCTCGAATACAGCGAGAGAAGAAAAGCGCTGATCGATATAAAAACTAAATGTTATCCTCTCCCTGGATAACGTCTTATCGAGGTGGAGGAATGCATTTGACGCGAGGTGTGCGTTATCAACATATTTCAGCTCAAATTTATTCTGTTTACAGAAATTGTTAATAGCTGCTACAATTCCCTTGCTAACAGCAAAAACGATTAATTTATTTTCCTGCCGGACAGACGACTTATTCACTTCGACGTACTGAATCAGAAAATCCCTGCTGTCGTACATCGGAAAAGAGACAGAAAGTTCCCAGCGGATATGTTCAACAAGATCTTTTCTTGTAAGTGTATCATCGTAAGGAATTTCAAAAATATTAAAGAAATTATTCGGTAGAGTAAACGAAATGAAATTTGATGTGATCAGTTTTTTGCGGGTGATTCTGTCTAAGGATTCCTGGAGAATCCTGATCAGATCTGAATCTTTTACTGCGGGATTTAAAGAATCTTTAAATACCAGCTGATCAATATTCTCCAGGCAAAAGAGATTTTCTTTATAACTTATTTCAACGAGCTGTAATTTAGTTTCAGTTAAGTTTATTCCAACATGATTATGAAATAATGGCATTCAAGTTATTATTTTATTCCCAAGATGCGGTGTTTTTCATTGCATCGCTTCTCAGATCCCCTATGGTTCCGAATCCGTCCGGGCAGCTGATAAAGTATCTCTGACCAATTGTTCTCATTCTATCGATCTTGAGAATTCGGCCGCGTCTATCAATCACGGTATCGGCAACTTCAGAAGTATCAACCTGAAGAAGGAATTTCTGGCCGGATTTAGGACTGAAGAAGAGAGAATCGGGCGTAAACAACCCGGAGGTTAAATTAACAAACGGATTAGTAGATTTTTTAGTAACGGTATCAACGCCTTCCATTACTTTCTTAATACCGGCATCGGTTTTAATGAATGTGATTAAGCTGTCCATGTTGTCAGTGAATTTTCCGAACTTTTCCTGCCACAATCTTTCGGCGGCACGGAGATTCGACATTCTGAGTCTGGATTCCTGCTTGAAATATTTTTCTTGTTCAATCACTTCATTCGGATCAAGGTATGCAACTTTTATTAATACAAAAACAAGGACTGCAATAACAGCATACATAATAAAATGAACATACCAGGGTTCACCTTTTGACATTTTTTTCCTCCAGAGGTTTTTAAATTCTTAATTAACTGAAATAAGATTTTTAATTTTTTCGAATTTAGATTTTCCAATACCTTTAACAAAGAGCAATTCGTCGATACTTTTGAATCTTCCGTTTTTCGTTCTATAGTCGACAATATTCTGAGCCGTTTTTAATCCGATACCGGGCAGTGATGTAAGCTGATCGGCCCCTGCCCCGTTAATATCGAGTTTATTTAACGGAGAGAAGGAGACAATACCCTTGTTTCCTTCTTTTTTCTCTGTTCTAAAATCTGAAAGTTCAGGCTTAGATTCAACCCTTTTTTCAGTAAATTTTTCAGTACTATCGCCAACATTTAAAGGACTTTCCTCCTGATAGAACCTGCTATCCTCATTTGAATAATCGAACTCTAAAAGAAATGGATTCTCTGTTTCACTTTTTATAAGGTGAATAATAATTCCTACGAAGAGAGTTATTAAAAGGAAAAAAATGATTTTGGATTCTGTCTCGGTGAAACCAAATTTGCGGGATACTCTGGAAATAATTTTCATCTACTTTTCCCCCATAAATAAGTAGACTTAATGATAGTCAGAATTAACTGCACATTGAATCAGAAAGAACGGAATAATTTATCTGCCCGGTTTAATGTTCGGAAGTTTCTGAAGCTCCTTTAAGAGATCCTTCTCTTTTGAAGTTACGTTTTTAGGAACGTGAATATTAATCTTAACAAGCTGATCTCCCGCACCGTGTTTATTCAGGTGCTGAATCCCTTTCTCCCTCATTTTAAGGAACTTGCCCGATTGTGTGCCGGGGTCAATTTTTAGCTTCGCTTTACCGTTTAAAGTAGGGACTTCAACTTCGGTACCCATAACAGCTTCGGGATAACTGATATTAAGTTCGTAAATAATATTATCTCCGTCGCGGAGGAAATGCTCATGCTGAATTTCTTCGAAGACAACAATAATGTCTCCAGCGGGTCCTCCGTTTTTCCCGGAATTCCCTTCGGAGCGGAGAGTCATATAGCTTCCGTCGAACACTCCGGCCGGCACATTGATTTTAATAGTGGATTCGGAATGAATCCGGCCGTCACCCGAACATTTAACACAAGGATCGGAAATAATTTTTCCGGTTCCGTTACAATTATTACAGGGTGCGATGTTAACGAACTGACCGAAAATTGACCTTGAGACCTGCCTTATTTCACCTGTACCGTTACATGATGAACAGGTTTTGAAACTACCGGACGATTTAGCGCCGCTACCGTTACATTCGTCGCACCTGTTATATTTTTTAATTTTTACTTTTTTGGTTGTACCGGTAGCAACTTCCTCAAGAGTAAGTTTTAGAGTTATTTTAAGATCCGCGCCGGGAGTACCCGTTTGCTTCTGTTTTCCTCTTTGAGCAGAACCGCCGAAGAAATCGTCGAAAATAGAAGAACCGCCGAACGCGCCGCCGAATATATCCGAGAAATGACTGAATATATCGTTTACATTCTGGTAGCTGTGGAAATCCTGTCCTCCTCTTAAACCGCTGTGACCGTAACGGTCGTACTTTGCTCTCTTCTCATCGTTGCTGAGGACCTCGTAAGCTTCCGCCGCTTCTTTGAAATTTTCTTCGGCTTCTTTGTTTCCGGGGTTTCTATCCGGATGATACTGCATCGCAAGTTTTCTGTAAGCTTTTTTTATTTCATCCTGTGTAGCCGACTTGGATACACCCAGAATTTCATAATAATCTTTTTTAGCCATTTAGCCTTTATCCTTCGAGATTAGAATCTGTTCCGGCGGTCTCATTAGAACCGGACGTATTTTGAGTCTGATCTTCAGCTTCCGAACTGACAATTACTTTTGAATGACGAATAACTTTGTCTTTATACATATAGCCTTCTTCAACAACCTGAATCACAGTATTGGGTGGGACAGAGTTGACAGGCTGCTGCATTAAAGCTTCGTGATAATTGACGTCGAAAGGTTTTCCCGTTGCATCAATCTTTTTTACACCCTGAGAATTCAGAATTTTTGTAAACTTTTCGAATACAAGCTCCATTCCTTTCTTAAGAGAATCGAAGTTGTTATTGTCGTTTATGTGATTTATCGATCTTTCCATATCGTCATAAACAATCAGAATGTTTTTTATAATAGGCTCTGCCGCATATTTTAGCAGGTTAATCTGATCATTCTCGGTCCTTCTTTTATAATTTTCAAATTCGGCAGCTTTTCTAAGGAGAGAATCCTGAAGTTGTTTAACTTTTTCATCAAGCTCCGAAATTTTCTGAAGCGCCGTTTTCAGATCTTCCGATTTATCATCTGCAACAGGTTTTCCTTCAATTTCAATTGAAGTATCTTCTTCGTTTATCTCCTGTTTTAATGTTTGACTCGATTCCATTTCACCCTGCTGACTGTTTAATTCTTCATTAACATCTTTCTTTTTCTTCATGACACCTATCTTTGTTTTGTTAATTCGCGGGTTAATTGTTCTGCTATATAAACTACAGCGGCTATAATCCTGGAATAATCCATTCTTTTCGGACCCATAATTCCAAGAGTGCCTTTTAATTCACCTACTTTGTATTCCTTTGTAATCAAACTATAATCAGAAAATTTTTCATCCCGGTTCTCTTTACCGATCGTGATATTGAGATCGGTACTGTCGGTCAATTTTTTATCGAGAATATGGATTATAACATCTTTATTTTCAATCAGTTCAATAACGCTCTGCAGCTGTTCATGATCTTCGAACTCCGGCTGAGAGAGAATATTTTTTGCGCCGGAAATAATTGTCTTTTCGCTTCCAATATCATTAAAGATTTTGTCAACTGAATCAACGAACACCCTTATAATCGGTTTTACGGAATCACTATTAAAATCTCTGATCCTGTCATTCAACGTAGACCTGATTTCCGAAAAACGTAAGCCCGAAAGCTTTTCGTTAAGGAGTTGCTGAACTACGGCAATATTATTTTCATTAACCTCTGCATTGATCTCAAGCGTTATAGTTCTTATAAGTCCGGATTGAACTGTTACAACAACGAGAATCCGGACTGATGAAAGCTGAACTATTTGAATTCTTTCCAGGATGGCCTGCTCAAATTTCGGGTAAGTTACCAGAGCCAGCTGGTTCGTAAGATTGCTCAGTATTGAAGACGTTATCCTTAAAAGATCTTCTGTTTCCGATGCTGCCTGGCTCAGATTACTATCCACCATACTTCTGGCATCCGAGCCGAGTTTGGGAGGATCCATTAATGAATCAACATAAACACGGTACCCCATATCTGTCGGGACTCTTCCGGCCGATGTATGAGGATGATTGAGATAGCCGAGATCTTCGAGGTCCGACATTATATTACGGATAGAGGCCGGCGATAGTCCAACATCATATTTTTTTGAAATATTCCGTGAACCGACCGGGTTTGCGGTAAGAATAAACTGGTGAATAATAAACCGCAAAATTGCTTTTTCTCTCTCGTTTAAATGATATCCTGACATATTTTAGTAAATTCTTAAGAGCAATGGGCTCAAAGTTATTAAAAATTAGGCAATTTTTCATTTCCAGGGTTTACAGGTAATTATGTTAACACGGAAGACAATTTTTGAGTCGAAAAAGTTTCAGTTCCTCAATAATGATTATATTTGTGAAAACAAAAAATTGAATCTGATGAATTCCGATAATACCTATAAAAGCGCCGGTGTCGATATTGATGCCGGTGACAGGACCGTTGAAAAGATTAAAAAACTGGCTGCGTCAACATTCAATGAGAATGTTCTCTCCGGGATCGGCCATTTCGGGGCTTTCTACCGGATCGATCTTCAGAAATTTAAAAATCCGGTTCTGGTATCGAGTGTGGACGGTGTTGGTACAAAACTAAAAATTGCATTTGAAGCTGATAAGCACGACACAGTCGGACAGGACCTCGTAAATCACTGTGTAAATGATATTGCCGTCTGCGGGGCTGAACCGCAATATTTTATGGATTACCTTGCCGTAGGTAAACTGATTCCCGAAAAAGCCGCAGAAATTATTAAGGGTTTTTCTATTGCCTGCAGAGAAAATAATGTAGCTCTTATTGGAGGTGAAACTGCCGAGATGCCAGGATTTTATACTGAGAACGAGTACGATATCTCGGGAACTATCGTAGGCATTGTTGAACGAGATAAAATAATAGACGGCAAAAATGTAATTGCCGGGGACCTGATGATCGGCTTCAAATCCAATGGACTTCACACAAACGGTTATTCACTCGCAAGAAAAGTATTGCTGGACAAATTCAGTATTAATGAAATTCCCGCAGGTTTTCAAAATACTCTTGGAGAGGAACTCTTGAGAGTTCATAAGTCGTATTTAAAATTAATAGGCGGAATGAAAGAAAAAATTTCTGTAAAAGCTTTTTCACATATTACCGGCGGAGGAATTATTGGTAACACCGTGCGGGTTATTCCAAAGAATCTTTCATTAAAGATTAACTGGGAAGGATGGGAAATTCCACCTCTATTCGAACTGATTAAAAGTACAGGCAACATAGATATAAAAGAGATGAGAAAAGTATTTAATCTCGGCATCGGATTAATTGCCATTGTTGACAGAAATAATGTTGATCAGGCGCTCGATGTCGCTTCGGCACTTGGTGAGCCCGGAATTATAATCGGAGAAGTAATTAATTAAAATTCCGGTTTCGATTCCCCTCGCGGTTAAATTTTTTAAGAAAGGATTATATGTTCATAGATACGCATGCACATTTATTTTATCCGAATTTCAACGGTGAACTCGACCAGGTACTGGAACGTGCAGCCACTGCTGGAGTTGATTATATAATTGTACCCGCTACAGATCTGGCATCTTCCGCCAGAGCTATTGAACTGGCCGAGAAATACAAGCAGATTTATGCTACAGTCGGAATCCACCCTCATGATACAAGAGAGTGGAGTGACGATCTGATTCCGATGCTTGAAAAAATCGCCGGGCATGAAAAGGTGGTGGCAATCGGGGAAATCGGCCTCGATTACTATTACGATTTCTCGCCGCGGGATATTCAACTGAAAGCGTTCGAAGCACAGATTGAACTTGCACTTAGACTCAACCTGCCCGTTATAATCCACAACAGGGAATCGAACGATGATATAATGGCTTTTGCCCGGAGATATAAAGGAACGGGGCTTAAAGCACAGTATCACTGCTTTGCAGGTTCCGTTGAGGATGCAAGAGAACTTGTGGAGATGCATCATTACATCTCTTTTCCCGGCAACATAACTTTTAAAAAAGCGGATAACCTCAGGAAAGTCTTAAGCAGGATTGCCGTTGAAAATCTCCTTCTTGAAACAGACTCCCCTTTTATGACTCCCATACCTCACCGAGGAGAAAGGAACGAACCGGCATTAGTTAAACTGGTTGCCCAAAAAATTGCCGAGGTTCATAATCTTTCTGTTGAAGATGTTGCTAGAACTACCTCTTATAACGCCTATAAATTATTCGGTATCGGTATGAAACCATCATTAAGTTATACTTATCAGATCGGCAGTTCACTCTACATCAATGTTACGAACAGATGTAATGCCGATTGCGTTTTCTGCGACCGTAAGGGAGAGGCAGTTATAAACGGTTACAATTTGAAAATGACAAAGTCGGAAGAACCAGATGCTGATGTTTATATTAAAGAGATCGGGGACCCTAAGCGTTTTAAAGAAATTGTATTCTGCGGTTACGGTGAACCAACTATCAGGTGGGATATTGTAAAACAGATTGCCCGATACGTAAAAGAGAACGGCGGTAGGACAAGGATGAATACAGACGGACACGGAAACTTTATAAACAAACGGGATATTACACCGGAATTGAAAGGATTGATTGATACCGTTTCTATCAGCCTTAATTCTGTTGACCCCGAGCAATACGCAGCTTTGATGCGGGTTGATTCATCTCTTCATGCTGAAATGCTCGACTTCGCAAAAAAGGCGAAGGAATATACTCACGTCGTTATGTCGATCGTCGGTTTAAGCGAAGTTGATTCCGAAGCGGCTAAAAAATTCGTGACTGATAAGATCGGCGTTGATTTCAGAGAGAGAGAATATTTTTAAAGGATTATTCATGAAATTGAAGTTACTCTGCATCCTCCTGCTTTTTACAGTTTCCATTTATCCACAGGGAAAAAGTTCGGGCCTCCAGAACCGGATAAATAAAGTTCTAACTTCGGATTTTTTAAATAGCAGTCAGATTGCTATTGATGTTTTTGATCTTACATCAAATAAATCGCTCTATCGAAAAAATGAAAAGCTCTTGTTTCATCCGGCCTCCACTATTAAATTGCTTACAACAAGCGCGTCTCTCATATTTCTTGATGATTTCAAATTCAAAACCTCTATTTATCAGAGAGGTATTACCGAAAATTTTATCTGCAACGGTGATATCTACATAGTAGGCGGACTCGATCCTGATTTTTCATTAAATGACCTGGATTCACTAGTTAAAGTGATTAAAAATTCAGGTATAAATGAGATTCGCGGAAATATTTATGCCGACCTTTCTTCAATAGATTCGCTAATGTGGGGAAACGGCTGGATGTGGGACGACGATCCCGACCCAAATTCACCCTACCTGTCTGCTCTGAATATAAACGGTAATGCTATAAAGATTCAGTACGCACCGAATATCAAAGGAAAACCTGCTCTTATCAATATCGAACCAAAAACAGGTTTTGTTGAAGTGATTAACAACTCTGTTACTACCGAACAGAAAAATATTCCTTTTCTTATTACCCGGGACTGGATCAACAGAAAAAACAATATCATCGTTAAGGGTGATATAGCTTTAAATGATAAGCCGGATGATCTGCTGCTCAACATATACAATCCCGCGGAATATTTTTTACAGTTATTCAAAGAACGGCTCGCCGCTAACCGAATTAATTTCAACGGGGAAATTAAAACCGCACCGGCGCCTGCTGGATTAAAAGAAATTTTTTCGCTCGAACGATTGCCCGATTCCGTGATTGTAAGCGCAAATAAAGAAAGCAATAATCTCAGCGCCGAAATGCTTCTAAGGGCATTGGCTCTGAAGTATTATGGAAAGCCCGCTTCAGCTTCAAACGGAATTAAGCTGATCGACAGCTTAATTACTCTTACTGGTTTGAATCCTGAGAATTTCCGAATTGCGGACGGCTCCGGTCTCTCTTTTTACAACCTGGTTTCTGCCGAGCTCCTTAACGAAACTCTGAAATATGTTTACAATAAAGGGAGTGACTTGTTTAATAAACTATTAAACTCATTATCCGTTGCGGGGGTCGACGGAACTCTAAAGGACCGGATGAAAAAATCTTTTGCATATAAAAAGGTAAGTGGTAAGACCGGCACAATCAGCGGTGTAAGTAATCTCAGCGGTTTTATTACGAATAAGTCTAATCATCTCATTGCATTCACAATTATGATTCAGAATTTTACGGGCTCATCCAAAACCGCAAGAGAAATTCAGGATAAAATTTGCGAATTAATTTACAGTTATTGATACATGAAAAAATATAAGCAGTATAAAATAGTTACGACTCCGGTGAATAATGAGTTGATAAGCGGAATGCTCTGGCAATTTGATTTAGCCGGTATTACAGAAACCGATAACGGTTTGAATCTCTTTGTAAATCCGGATTCTCCTGTTACAGAAGAGGAAATTTCAATAGTACTTGAATCGGCAAAGGGAGAGGGATTTATTTATGATTATATAATAACTTCAGACTTAATTGAGGACCGGAACTGGAATGAAGAGTATGAAAAGAATGTTAAAGTTGTTAAAGTTAGTGATAGACTTGTAATCAAACCGTCGTTCAAAGAGTATGATTCCGGGGATGGTCGTCTGATTATTACAATAGATCCGAAAATGTCTTTCGGTACCGGCGAACACGAGACTACAAAACTTGTTCTTAGACTTATTGAAAAATATGTCCGCCCGGATGATTACGTGCTTGATGTCGGTTCGGGGACCGCTGTTCTGGCAATTGCGGCAGTAATGCTCGGTGCTTCTAAAGCAATCGGCATCGATAATGATGAGTGGTGCCTGCTAAACGGCAGGGAGAATGTTAACCTTAATTCACTTGAAGATAAGGTGGAAATCCGGCTTTCGGAAATAAATCAGATTGAAGAAAGTAATTTTGACCTGATAGTTGCGAATATTAATAAACATATTCTGCTTGAGATCGCTCCATTGCTGTCAACTAAAATTAAGCCGGCCGGAAAGTTGATCCTTTCCGGCCTTCTTCAAACCGATGAAAAAGAGGTTTCGGAGAAGTATTCTTTGAACCGGTTTAGAGCAATCGAGCAGATGCAGTTAGGAGATTGGATCGCTCTCGTCTTCGTAAAAGAATAATTACAACAACTTGCCCAGAATATTGAGAATTTGCTTCTGCTCATTGTCGGAAAGTTTTGTAACCAGAGAAGCAATATTTTCATAATAAGAAGGCAGAATTTTTTCAAGTTTAGACTTTCCTGAATTGGTCAGCTCGGCAGTAATTACTCTCCTATCCTCTTTTGAGTGAACTCTTTTAACAAATCCCATTTCTTCCAGATTATCCACAACGCAAGTAATATTTGCGCCTGTTACCATTGTTTCTTCACTAATCTTTTTGAGGGGGACCGGTCCCAGTTTGTAGATAACCTCGAGGACGCCGAATTGAGGTGCGGTAAGTTTTTCACCGAACATTTGCTTTGCTTGCACTTTACGGAACTTATCGTGCGCTTTTGAAAGCCTTTCCCAAAGCTGGAGGGCAGTTTCAGCTTTTTGGCTTTGCATCAGTAGTTTCTCCTATTTTTGTTGAAGAATTTTTTCCCTTATGGACTCCTAATGATTTGTTGAGTTCTGGTTATAAACTTAAAGAATTAATTTTTAATTGGGAAGTAAAAATTTTAGTGAAATTTACTTTTTAACAGTTTGACCTAGTTGCAGAATATCTCATCTAACTTAATTTGAAACCTCACAATCAAAATATATATTTTACATTCAAATAATTTTATTGTATCAAATTGCTGAAAATAATTAGAATAATTGCTGATTTTGTAAATAATCTGAATCCAATAAAGGATAGTTCCGGTAATCTTAACCCCGGCAAGTTTATCTGCGCAATTGACAAAGAACTGTTTGAAAAATCATTTGATCTTCTTTATGAAAAGGAAAATTTTTTCTACTGGAACGATCCTTCAAAAAAAGAAAGATTCTGGGGAATTGATCAATTGTATTCACTGCAAAATGAAGAAGAACTGCAAAGGTTCAACTTTATTTCAAATCTTCAGGATTCCTGGACAGAACGGATACCCGACATTCTCATTTCGACAAAATTTCCAGGTGAGGAAAAAACAAATGAGTGGAATGAATTTGATTCTTCAAACCGGTTCATTCCGAAATTTCTTTTTTTTAACAGCCATGATAATTATTACTTCGTTGCATATTATATCCAGGGAATTTCTCTTCCGGCCAATCAATACCTGGATGAAGTCGGCTCACTTTTAGACTCCTTGACAACTAAAGACAAGAACCGGCGCGAACTTTTCAATCCGACTCTTATTAATGATACTTCAATAGAAAAGTGGGAAAAAATAATTCATGCCGCTTTAGATAAAATCAGAAACGGCTCAATAAAAAAAGTTGTGCTTGCCCGGCGGGTAGAGTTCAGAATCGAAGGATTGCCTGACTTCAGAATAATTATTTCAGAATTGCTGGAGAACTATTCAACAGGATATATATTTATTTATAGATGCAAATCATCCATCTTCTTTGGCGCAACTCCTGAAAAATTATTCGTAATAGAAGGGAATATTCTCCGGACAGAAGCTCTGGCAGGTACTATAGAACGCGGCGACGATGACGAAAAGGAGAGGCTAAATGAAACGATTCTTTCGAACGACAGGAAAGAACTCGCAGAACATCAAAGCGTTATTGATTTTATTGTCGACGGTTTAAGAGGAATTGCTTATGAGATAACAATTAGCTCAACAGGCATCAAGAAACTGAAATATATTCAACATTTATGGACACAGATTACGGCAAAACTTAATTCCGGAATTTCATTCTCCCCGGTATTAAAAAGTCTTCATCCTACTCCTGCCGTATGCGGTGTGCCAAAAGAAGAAGCTATTAACGTGATTCAAAAACTGGAGGATTTCGACCGGGGTTTATTTGCCGGTGTTCTTGGATGGTACAATAAGAAAGGCGCAGGAACGGTTGCAGTTGCAATTAGATCTGCTCTAATTAAAAACAATAAATTGATTTTATTTGCAGGATGCGGTATAGTTGAGGGTTCAAATGCTGAAAAAGAATTTTATGAAACAGAACTTAAACTAAAATCGATATTATCCCTCTTTCGGAATGAAACAAAAAATTAATCGTAATACTCTCTGGTGCGAAGTCTTTGCAAATCACATTGCCGAATGCGGCATAAGGAATGTTTGTATTTCGCCCGGTTCCAGAAGCACGCCTCTTACACTCGCTTTTTCGCGCAATAAATTTTTCAAGATTTTCCCGATAGTAGATGAACGTTCATCCGGATTCTTTGCATTGGGGCTTGCCAAATCATCTAATACTCCAACACTTGTAATAACCACATCCGGCACAGCCGTTGCGGAATTATATCCGGCCATCATCGAAGCTTACTACCAGAGAGTGCCATTGATTATCTGTACGGCAGATCGTCCCGCGTATTTAAGGAATCAGGGAGCAAATCAAACAATTAACCAGGAGAATATTTACGGAAACCACATAAGGTATTTTGCTGATGCCGGACTTCCCCAATTAAAACATTCGGGGCTGAAACGGTTGAAAAGTATAACAGGGCGGGCAATAAGAATCAGCAGATTTGTTAATCCCGGCCCGGTCCACATCAATTTCCCGTTTGAAAAACCATTTGAGCCGGACTCTTATACAGATACGGTTTCATCAGATCTTCTAAAAGAGTTTAAAGCAACAGATCATAAAGAAATAACAATAAAGCAAAATAATACTGAAGCAATTCAATCTTTCGCAGATACTGTAAAGAGGAAGAGGAAAGGGATAATTATCTGCGGTTTTAATAATTATGGAATAGAATTTATTTCTTCTCTAATTAAGTTCTCCTTTAAATCCGGCTATCCGATTTTTGCAGACGGTACTTCCGGTTTAAGAAACGGCCCGCATTCAAAATCGAACATAATTGAAAACTTCAATGCTTTGATCAGGTCTGATTTATTCCTGAAAAAATTTGATCCGGAATTAATTCTTCAGGTTGGCGGAGCGGCAACATCGAATCCGGTACACGATTTTATTAAATCCAGCAAAGCGGAAAAGATTCTTATTAATGAATACGGCGACAGAAACGACCCGTCTCTATC
>CAZHHG010000032.1:0-242 GCA_964532065.1 uncultured Melioribacter sp. | reverse complement strand
TCTATCGGCAAAAAAACTGATCAGGATTAGTCCGTTGAAATTGTTCAATTCCGCAAACCTGCTGTTAAAAGATTATAAGGTAAATAAAGATTGGTTGAGGCCGATTGCAGAACTAAACAATAAGCTGAATGATCTCAAGACACAGCTTTTTGATAATCAATCGATTTTTTATGAGCCGGTGATAATCCATACCTTGATAAAGAATTTGCCCGACAACTGCAACCTAATGATCTCCAACAGTT
>CAZHHG010000031.1:0-27852 GCA_964532065.1 uncultured Melioribacter sp. | reverse complement strand
CGGCAGGTTACTACAGTTATTCCATCAATGCTGCGGAAATGAATTTAACGAGCGGCGTTTATTTCTACAAGTTGAGCGCGGGAGGGTTTTCTTCTGTTAAGAAAATGATACTGATGAAGTAGCAATATGCGTGTCATTCCGGGACCTGATTGTAACAACTTCATACTAACCGCAGATGCTGAATAAATATCAGCATAACACTGCGCTTGTCATTCCGGCCCTGTTTACCCCGCCTTGCGGCAAGCAGGAATCTGCATTTTGAAAAATTTTTTCAATTGCAGATCACATTCTAAAACGACAAAGGAATCGTTTCATCTCTCTGAATAATTTCACCTCATCACCACTACGGTTTGGAAATAGAAATAATTCTTTTATTTTTGTTTTTAAGTTGATGGAAAGGGATTACCGCATTTTTTTCCGGTTATAAATAAACTCTTCTGAATAAAATCCGTCTAACACTCTGATCAAATTTCAAAATTCAGATTGAAAGGAAAACGATGAAACGTTTTTACACTATAAAAGCTTCACTGCTTTTTCTAATACTATTATTCGCCGATTCCGAAGCACAGTGGATGAAGATCGATATAATAAGCGACGCCCGTCCCGCTCCTTCTCTCTTCCTTAAAGACGGACTAATTTACGCCGGTTCCGATAACAGGATCTACCGCAGCTCCGATAGCGGTATTAGCTGGATAGAATCCAATATCATCTCTCCCGATGTTGATTTTATAAGCGCGCTAATCAAACATGATAATAAAATTTTTGTAGGTACTTACAATCATGGTGTCTTTTATTCGTCCGACGAAGGAATAACATGGAACAGTCTGAATACTGGATTGAACGGTTTGGGTGCTCAGACTATATCGGGATTTGCAGTTAGAGGATCAAACCTATATGCCGGAACATACGGCGCGGGTGTTTTTGTAATGGATCTGAACAGTCTCTCGCACTGGAATAATTTCAGCGACGGGCTTTCATTTACTATTTCCTACAACATCAACTCGATCAAAAATATAGACGGGACACTTTACGCAGGCGCGGGCGGAAATTCTTCCTACTATAAAAATAAAGTGAACTCCGGACTCTGGGAAGAAGTTGTTTTCGGCGAAATGTGGGGAGAGCCGAACAATGTTTTCGATATTATCAAAATCGGTGACCGGTTTATAATTGCGGCTTCCTACGGAATCTACACAAGCAGCGACGAGGTAAACTGGAATTATTTCAATCCCGGAGCAGGAAGCATTAACGAATCGAATTTTGCCCTTCATAACAATAAGATTTATGCACATTTTACAAAAGGGGCCGGAAGAACTTTATGGATCAGATCGGATGATGAGGGTAAAACATGGAATCTCTTTGATGACCAGAGGGGTGTTGATGTCTTAAGCGCTCTTGTAGTGGATAATAAACTTTTCGCCGGAAGGGTTTACGGATTCAATTACAGGCCTTTGGATCCGACATCTGTCGATGGGGATGAACTACCTTCGAAATTTGAGCTGAGTCAGAATTACCCTAATCCGTTTAATCCTTCAACCACAATAAATTTTTCTATCGGCACACCGGGCAATGTTGAACTGAAAATTTATGATATTACCGGACGGGAAGTTGCTATATTAATAAATGAATACAAACCGGCGGGTAATTACAATTACCGTTTCAGTCCGGGAGAATTGAATCTTTCAAGCGGCGTCTATTTCTATAAGTTGAGTGCGGGCGGGTTTTCTTCTGTTAAGAAAATGATACTGATGAAGTAGCAATATGCGCGTCATTCCGGGACCTGATTGTAACAACTTCTTTTTAACCGCAGATGCTGAATAAATTTCAGCATAACACCGCGCTTGTCATCCTGAACCTGCCTACTGCAGTCAAGATCAGAATGACAATTACACTTTGTCATTCCGGCTAGCCTGCCGCAGGCAGGCGAATGCCGGAATCTGATCGTACTACGTTCTTTTTATACTCAGATTCTGACTTTCGTCAGAATGACATTGCGCTTGTCATGCCGGGCTTGACCCGGCATCTAAGTATACCATCCTTCTGCTAAGTCGTCCCAATCTTTATTAACACTTTCTATCAGGACGATTTTCCATTGACGATGCCAATTCTTTAACTGCTTCTCTCTTTGTAGTGCTGAATGAATACTATTAGTCTGTTCAAAATAAACTAGCTTTTTAATATTGTATCTCATTGTGAATCCCTTAACGAGTTTGTTCTTGTGCTCATATACTCTCCGTTTCAGATCATTGGTTACACCGGTGTAGAGCGTTTTTGAATGGTTGGTCATCATATAGACGTAATATTTTTTCATCTTTCCCCCCGTTATGTGTCATTCCGGCCCTGCGCCGGAATCTGTTCGTACAACAATACTATTATGTGTAGATTCTGATTGTCATCAGAATGACAATTACACTTTGTCATTCCGGCTAGCCTGCCGCAGGCAGGCGAATGCCGGAATCTAAGCCTACAGCAATTCTATATTGTGCGGATGCTGATTTACTCCCGGCTTTCGTCAGGACAGGATCAGAATAACAGTGTGCCGCAACTCAGCTTTCAACACTTTATTTCAATCCGAGTTTCTTTCCCTCAGCGAGGAGTTCCACACATTCTCTAATCCGTCTATCCCTCGTCGAATCCTGCTTAGCAGTAAGAATCCACCCGATGAACCTTTTACGGTAGGTAGGCGCCAGCTTATCGAAATTCTCTTTTGCCCGTTTATCCTTTTTTAATGCCGCGAGAAATTGACCGGGTAGAATTAAATCAATCTTTGCGCCCGACTCCCTTTCCCACTCACCGTTCTGTTTTGCGATATTTATTTTTGCCAGACCCGCAGCGGTCATCCGTTTAGAAGCAATAAGTTTTAAAGCTCTCTTCTTGTTAAGAGGCGACCAGACACTTTTATCATTGCGCGGAGTGAATTTGCGCACGTACCTCTCGCCGTCTATCTTTTTTATAATACTGTCGATCCATCCGTAACACAATGCTTCTTCTACAGCCGGCTCGTAATCTATTGCCGGTTTCCCCGACTTTTTATTATAAAAGAGGAGCCAGACGCCTTCCGACTTTGAATGATTTTTCTTAAGCCAGTTATGCCATGCGGATAATGTTTTGAAGTGGAGGGTGTCCATTTAACTTATTTCCCCGATTCTCTAAACCATCTGGATATTTCTTTCCAGGATGGTTCCTTTCCGTACATTAAAACCGATAACGAAAAAATTCTTCCGGCTGCTTTTCTCAAATACCATGTAGATAAAATCAATAATAAAAATGAAATTGCCGTTTCAATATAAGAGACATCCGTCAATACCATCCTTGCTGAAATAACCGGTGCGGAGGTTAAGGGAAACAGTGATAATATTTTCATTGCAATGGAGTCGGGATTTCCGAATGCAAAAAAAGCGATCGCAACCGGAATAGCCGGAACCATCATTAGCGATCCCCTCGCCGAGGTGTTCGGATCGTTAATTGTTGCCGCTATCGCGGAAAAAAATGTATTCCAGAAGAAAAATCCGGCAAGTGAAAAAAGAAATAATCCCGCAATTAATAACGGGTCTGTTGCTGCGACCGGTAAAGACCATCCGCTACCGAAAAACGAAGAGATAAAAACAAAAACCAGGGTTGTTATTGAATAGGTGACTAACATTGCCAGCGATAGAAATGAAATGCCTAATATCTTACCGTCAATCCAGGATTGCGGACTGATTGCAGATACAATAACTTCGGTTATCCTTAATTGCTTTTCCCCGGTTATTGCGACGAACTGATATGCAAGTCCAAGGAAAATTCCTACAAGCATAAGACCCATAAATATGCCAGCAGCATATTTTTCTCCCGCAGTGCTCTTCTTTTTTTGTGCGACGGTATAATACAATTTTATATCAACCTGTTTAAAAATCTCCTCGAGCTGCTCTGCCGATATATTTGACTGTTCAATTTTAATCTGCTGACGCTCGGTGTTCAGAACCTCTTTTAATGTCCCGAGCCAGAATGGTTCTTTATTTATGGTAAGTTCAACGTTATCGGGATCGTTTATTACAAGCACCCCGTCAATTAATTCATCTGCCAATAATTTCTTAAGTGAATCGACTTCATTTAATTCGACTAAATTAAACTTGATTCCGCTCTTACTCAGGAAATCCAGCTTGAGATTTGATTTATTAATTACAGCAATCTCAATTTCATCGGCGGATAATTTTTCCATAATGTGTTTTCCGCCGAAGATCAATAAGCTAATCAGCGCGCCGATAAATAATGTAATTACTTGTTCCTTTAATTTGTACCATCGGCGGAATTCCCAGCCCGCAACCTGAAGAACCAGCTTTATATTTTTTTCATTCTTATTATTCATTGTTCCCCTTTTTATCCCTGCCGACTTTATCGATAAAAACATCGTGTAGAGAAATCTGTTCTGTTTTCACGGAAGTTATATTAAGTTGTGAAGCTGCTTTACCGAGCAGACCCGATAAGGATCTGTTCTGCCTGAGATGAATTTTTATTCCGCCGTCTTTAATTAATTCAAATTTTTCAACCGCATCATCATTCTGAAGAAAAGACAACTCCGGATTCCCTTCAAATGTAAGGATCAGAATCTCGCCGGAGGAACTTTCCCGTTTTACATCCTCAACCGTCCCGTATGCAATATTCTTTCCATTATTTATCAATAGAACTTTGTCGGCAATTTTTTCCACCAGGTGCATCTGGTGTGCACTTAAAAGTATTGTAGTTCCTTTATGCCGCAGTTCATTTATTATTTCTAAAAACGATTCCTGATTAATCGGGTCGAAGCCGGCGAAGGGTTCGTCCAGAATTGCAAACGACGGATTGTGAAGTACGGAAGAAATAAACTGAATTTTCTGCTGATTCCCTTTCGACAGAACACTAAGCTTTTCATTCTTTCTATCGAGCAGATTAAGTTTAGCCAGCCATTCCTCTGATGATTTCCGCGCTTCGGTTTTTTCGAGCCCTCTTATTATACCCATAAACTCCAGAGTCTTAATGATCGGGATCTCCTGGTAAAGTCCGCGTTCCTCCGGCAGATATCCCAGTTGTGAAGAATCGGGATCCTGAGGCAGACCCGAACTATTAAGGTAGAATTCAATTTTTCCTTCATCCGGTTTAATAATATTCATAAGCATTCTAACGGTAGTGGTTTTACCGGCACCGTTAGGGCCGAGCAAAGCGAAGATCTCCCCTTTCATTACATCGAAAGAAAGATTGTTTACAGCAGTAAGATTACCGAATGTTTTTACGATCGATTTTACACTTAAAACTGTTTTCAATAGAATTCTAAAACTCCATTTGATTTAAGTAACGGTGAAATATAACAACTTAGAATTTTCTCCGCATCACATAACCGCAATAGAAATATGAGGCCTATCATTCTGAACCGGACGAAGTGAGGTGAATGCCAAAGGCATCCCTTCGGGAGAATCTCAATTTAACTTTTTCCAAATAGATTCTTCGGCCCCCTTTACAGGACAAAGAATGACACAACTCTTGCCGCTAATCAATATGCGGAACGGTTATAACCACGTTCCCCTTCTTATGGCCTTTGTCCACATACCTGTGCGCTTCTACTATCTGATCCAGCGGATAGACTCTATCAATAACCGTTTTCAATTTCCCCGCATCGCAGAGGTCCTTTAATGAGTAAAGGTCATTCACGTTCAATTTGATATTTCCGGATGCTGTAAGAACATTAATATAGCGGCCGTTTGCCGAGAGGGACTTCCTCCTTTTCGAGGGTTCAATCTTCCCTACTGCATCATAGATTACGTCGTATGTTCCGCCGTTCTGTGTAAAGTCCTCTTTAGTGTAGTCAATTACTTTATCCGCTCCGAGTGATTTCACCAGTCCGATGTTCGATGTGCTGCATACGGCCGTAACTTCGGCGCCGTAATTTTTTGCGATCTGAATTGCATAAGTACCTACACTCCCCGAAGCGCCGTAGATCAAAACTTTATCGCCCCGGCTTATGTTCGCTCTTCTTAGGTGGATCAACGCGGTTATTCCGCCGTTGGATACAGGAGCGGCATCTTCGTGTGTCATGTTAGCCGGTTTGATTGCAAGTATTCCATTTTCCGGTATGCAGCAATACTGTGCGTAAGTGCCGAACCTGAATTCCGTAGAAGCAAAAACCGGGTCGCCAACTTTAAAGCGTGTAACATCTTTTCCTATTGATTCAATCTCGCCGGAGAGTTCCATTCCTAATATTTTTTTTCTTGGTCTTTTAAAACCTAGAATTAACCGCATTACTGGTTTGAAGAAAATATCTTTAACAGGTCCTAATCCGGGTTCAAATCGGCGGATCTTTGTATCACCTATGTGTGCCGTTGTTGCTAAAATTTTGATAAGGACTTCATTTGGTTTGGGCGCGGGTTTTTCGACTTCCCGGATCTGAAGAACTTCGGGCGGACCGTACTTTGAGCAGAGGACTGCTTTCATATAATTCCTTTTATAAATTATTGCGGAAAGTTAGACGTATTGGGCATGTCTGTGTTTGATGGTGAGGATAACGGAGTTACAGCTAACCGGCCGCCCAGAACAATAATGTAGCAATTATCAACGCAACAGTTATTTTATAAATCAGTTTCTTATTGCAATCACATTTTTAAGAACAACTTACTTTGAAATTTACCCGACGTCATTTTGGTGGGAGCTAAACCCGAAGAACCAATCGATCGATTCGTTAGATGCGGGTTATATGCGTTTATTAATATTCTCTTGATACAATTGAATTAATCTCGTTTTTCTTCCTTGATAAAATAATTCATCGAAACTAGTATCAAAATACATTATATAATTCCGAACAAATTCAAAAGGATACCAACAATCCATCAAAGTTGATATTTTATATTTATCTGTCATACCATTATGAGCAACATCGTTTCTAATATCGGAAAGAAGCAATAGTCCTTCCCATGAATTCTTAGGGTGAAAATTACATTTGGCTTGGGTTAAATAGTCAACATCAAAGAAGGGTAAATGGATATCCAAGTAATCCGAATAATTGTTTTTTATTTCTTTGAGACTTCTAAATGAAATATTTTTCAAAATTCTCTCAGTTAATTTATTATCAGTATTGGCCAGTTTATAAATAAAATACTCTCGGAATTTTTCGATGAAATAATTTTCAATAGCTGTATAAATTGAATAAAGAATATGTTGACCAGCATATTTTATTTTTTCGTTTTTTTCAAAGTATTCAAACTCCTCTTGTGTGTATAGCGTTTCTAACAAATTATAACCACTTATAAGTGATGCATCAATTATATTCTTGATGGCCCCTGACTCAGCTGGTTGTTTTCGAATAATATTAATTAGATTCAGGAAATAAATATCTAAGACTTGAATTTGCGATAATATTCCCTTCACCTGATTGTCGAAATAATCTTTTGCTTTCATAATCAAAGCACATAACGGCGTTGTGTTTAAGCGGATGCCCAAGCGTTTACGCCGCCAAATATTACGTTTTATTGTTTATGTTAGTTAACTACTTCCCACCTTATGAAAACAAAACCATGATGAACTGCCAATGTTACGACCGGCTGAAGCATTCCGCTTGCAACACTTGTTTGCTTTCGTTACAAAATTGATTCATAAAAATCAGAGAATTCCGGAATATCTTTTATATCAACTGCCTTAGATTTATTAAGAAACTTTATTTCTTCGAGTTCTTTAAATGTTAATAGAGTCAGATCAAGATCTAATTTGATCTGAGTTCTAAGTGGATTCATTAACTTTTTATATTTCTTATATGCGATTGCCGGATTTACAAACTTAGGATCATACCCAATTAGTATGTCTAAATCATTCGGATTATCTACATTCAAATATGATCCAAAAACATATATTCTAGTATTTTTAGGCAACTTTATAGGCATATACATGATTTCCATCAGAATCTTTTTTGACATATTTTTTTGGATTTTTGCTGTAAAGTGCCCCTATAAATTCGCCTAAGTTAAAAACTCCCAAATTATTCTCTTTTCCAAAATCTTTTGCTTCTCTTGTGTAGCCATTCCAATTTGCACAAGTAACTATATATCCAATGCCATTAAACTCATCTAAAGCTCTATAAATTGCGGCAAGACCTAAACAATATTCATCGACAAGCAGCACATCAATTTCAGTTGAATTGTTCAATATGATTGAGAATCTAATATCTTCTTTTCTTTCAAAGCTTTTCACCATAGGATGACCACTTAATGCTTTTTCAAAAAAAGTAATTGAACCGTATGAAACACCCCAATTATTATATGCCATAATTGTTTATAACCTCTTGAAATTTTGTTGGAAATCGTAATATGCCTTCGGTTCTTTCATAACAATTTCTCTCAAAACCTTCGGCGTGTTCAATAAATTCAAAACTATATTGTAAGTCTTTCGATTCAAACAATTCACTATTCCGTTTAATGATATTGATAATTTTTCTATTATTGGGAACAATAGTATCAAGTTTTCTAAAATTCCAAAATTCAACCAAATTACTTAGCGGATTCCTTGAGGCTTCAGAAGATTCTGGACCATAATTCTTCCAGATAGTAAAATTTTGTGAAAGTAATATATTTATTGCTTTTGCCATTTCTTCCTTAGTTGAATATTTAGGACTTTTAAAAGAGTTTGTCACATTTTGTTCGTGTTGAGATTTCCATCTATTTAATTCCTCTACGGTGAATACACCTTCTGGTGCTTTATCAACCTCAGTATGATGAGTAGGGCATAATAGTATTAAATTATCGTAAGTATCTTCTCCACCACTTGCGTTTCCTCTCGGACCATCTGGCTTCTTAGCAATAATATGCGCCATCTCACCAATTATTGTTGGGTCATTAGCATCTAAAAATTTAACACATTCATCTTCACAACCAGGTTTTGAGCAACGCCCGGCAGCAAGTCCCCACAATTTTTTAATGTCTTTTTCTGATATAGCCATTTACCTATCCAAGAAAGCTAACGGCGTTGCGTTTAAGCGGACGCTAAAAGGATTCCGCAACTAATTATTTGATTTATTGATTATGTAATTCAGTTACACTAATGCCTAATAAACAAACTCAACCTGTAACTACAAATACCGCGACCAACCTCAGCGTTCCGCTTGAGACGCTTGTTAGCCAATGACTATCTATAAAATAGAACCACTTTTCCATCGGTTATCAAAATTATTTTTCACTTGAAGCAATAAGTCCGGAGTTAATGATTTATCGATTTTAATTATAAATGAATCTTTATTTCCAATGTCTTTAATTCCATGACCAATAATCATGAAGCTATCATCACTTAGGATATATCTATCATGTAAATCTTTTACATTAGCGACAATTCTGATTTCAGTTTTAGGGCGTTCTTTCTTGTAATCCTTGATCACATTATTAAGCTTACTTTGATTATCAGTAGTAATGCCGGTTAAAAATAAGACAGAACATGACTTTGGAAATAATTCTAAGGTGTCAAATGTTCGAATTCCATAATAAGGATCACAAACTCTTACAACACCCTTAAAACTTTTTAATAAATCGTCAAGTTTTTTGCGAGCAGTTCTTGGAGTGTTAGCTTCTATATATAATAGACTTAGTTTGTTATTAGAACTTATTTCTTCTATATATCTACGGCCATGGATAGTAATTTTATATTTTATATCACGATCAAATACTTTTCTGTTTATTTTATTCCCAGCACCCGCTAATGCTCTAGTAATTTTTAATTGTTTTATTGAAATATCAATTGCCTCTAAACAAGCAAGTATAGCCTCGACTGTTAAATACTCATAACCAAATTTATCTTTTGCAATTCTAAGTATCGCTAGGGATAATTTAAGTGGTGAATCTATATCTGCTAAAGATTCTTTTTCTTCATTATCAAGAGCACGAAATCCATCTAAAATACTTACACTCATAATTCACCTATGGTTTTACGTAATTCCAATTTCCATCTTCTTTAATGCGTCTCAATTCCTTTTGCTTAACAAGTCTGCGCAAGGGAGTGCCTAAATGAGTTTGGGGAAGTATATGTCCATTTTCTTCAAGCTTTTTTTGAATATCGTTTAGAGTTCTCTTTTTATCAAAAAATCCCTCATCTTTAATCTCCATTAAATACTGCTTGGGGCCATGATTTGATTTTCTTGAACGAGGTTTTGACGGTTTAGGCTTATGTTCTTTTTGAGGTTGTGTAAGGGTTGTAGGAGTCTGATACAGCTTCAAAATATTTGAAATTTCTTCTATAGTCCCTTCAATAACTACCTTTGTGCCATTTGGTAAGTCGATATTTGCTTTTGGCATATATTACTCCTTTTAATATTGGCTAACATATATTTATCAAGAATGGCTTCTATCCCTGATCTGGATAAAAAGCCGAAAAATTATCGTGATAAATTCCTCATTAACTGTCGTTTATCACGACTTAATTATTGAAAAATATTACTAAAACAAAGAAAACTTTCCTGATAACATACATTTTCAAAAACTGTTATCACGATTTATTTCCGGTATAACTATCAATAAATCCAGCAGCTTATTTTATAATTCAATTCTAAAAAATTTATTTGCCGTTTATGCTGAGTTACTAAGTAAGCTTCGTTAAATGATAAGCAATAACACGAGATATTATAAGAAATTCCATATGTAAGCCGGTACGCGGAAGAAGTGTATGGCATTAAGAACCCCTCTGAATGCGGGGGTAAATTAAAATTTCAGTAATTAAAAAACAACAGGTTTGTTCTTAGTTCGTAGTTCTTCGTTCTTAGTTCTTGGTTGTTGTAGAGGGTTGTGGACACTTGTTACCCGTTACAGATTACAGATCACTGATTACCGATCACTCTTCTATTCTCACGCAACAAACCGGAGGGCGCAGTGCGCCCCCGGATGCTAAAAAAATTACTTCCATACGCCGAGTAGACCGCCCATCAATGTATATGTGACTGCCTGGTAGCCGGCATCAATTAAAAACAGTTTGAGAGATTTTCTGCCGAAGAGGTATGTAATACCGATTGAAGCTGCAACCCACCCGATACCCGCGAGAGCGCCGGCTGTTAGTCCCCATGTTAGATCCGCTTTATCGCCGAGGAACGCTGCGAGGTTGAACGATATTACGAGCGACAGGACGAACGAGAATCCGAAGATCTTAGCCATGTTCGCGTTTTTCAGACTCTCTTCCGTAAAGTTCATCTCTTTCATCCACTGCTTTCCGAAAAGAGGTCCGTACCAGAGTCCCCCGATAATAAAACCGAGAAGCGCGGCAACGAACACCGCGAGGTAATTTATATGAATCTGCGCACCTTCCATTTGCCCTCCTTATAATTGAATGACGGGGAACAAACTAATGAAATTATTTTTACGGCGGAAAATATTTTTTTAAGAATTTATTAATAAAAGCTCACAATAAGACCTTAAGGTTTTCTAACAGCCCGCACTATCATGCGGGTAAAACTGAGCATAAAGGGGTATAACAAAATTTTATCACTTCTTTTGCGCGTCCAATAAGTTAAATTTGCGGCGGTTATAAATGGAATTAAAAATGAAACATAGATACGGCTTACTCTTTGTAATCATAGTTTCGCTCATCGTTCAATGCACAAACAACGAGCCGACAGGCCCCGATCACCGGGCGCTTCTATTAAACCGGAGTTTCGATTCGGTAACAGTCCGTCTCGAATACGGCAAAGAGATTCTTATCAACAATTACGCGATGTTAAAGTTCGAAGGCGTGGCGAGCGACTCACGCTGCCCTATCGACGCAATCTGTGTATGGCCCGGCAACGGCGAGGTTAAAATGAGTCTGAAGGCAGAGCGCGAGAAGAAGGAGTTTACTATCAACACGCTTCTGGAGCCGCGGAGTTACCGGTTCGATGAGTTCGTTATAGAGCTTAAGTCTCTCAATCCATCGCGCCGGTCGGATCAACAGATAAAGCCGGATGAATACAGCGTGGACTTAGTTATCAAACCCGCAGCAGGCGGAACCAATAGCACCGTGCCTGTAAAACTGATTGAGGGGAGTAATACGGACCTAATCAAGCGGGACCCCATCGAAGTGAATTCGTTCTCTCTTAACGGGGATAAGCTCGTGTTCAATGTTTCGTATTCCGGCGGGTGCAGGGATCATTCTATCGAACTCTATGCGTTTAAGGAGATACAGAAAACGAGTCCGGCGCAGGCGACACTAATGCTTTCGCACAACGGCAACGGCGATATGTGCGAAGCGTATTTAACAAAAACGGCTTCGTTCGATCTTACGGCTCTAAAGAATTACCTCAAGTCGGCACATGGTATAAGCGATAAAGCACTTCTAATAATACACGATTCTTCCGGCAGGCCTATCCGTAATCCGGTGGTGGAGTATAAGTTCTGATAGAACACGGATTGAGCGGATCGGGCAGATTTTCGCGGATAGTTTTAATCCGTGATTGTCCGCCGCATATCGGGAAATGATCAGAGTGAAACTGCGTTTGTCATCCTGAACCTGACTACCGCAGGTAGGTTTAATTCAGGATCTAATCGTAAAACAATTCTATTATGTGTAGATTCTGATTTATGCGGATTGTCTTACATCCGTGTTAATCCGCCAAATCCGCGGAATCAGCGTTCTATCAGCATCTATATTGATAATCAGAACGCAAAGCGGACGAGCTTTATCTTCTTACCGTCGGCGAGATGCTGACGCTCATACTTGGTGAGTATCTTTTCTTCGTCGGTGAGTCTGCCGCCGCTGTAGAGATCGTTGCTTTCTTTAATGAGTTTAAGTCCTTCCTCTTCAACAACTTTCAGCGTATAAGAATAGAGTGTATCGTCGTCCGTTTTAAGATTTACCGTTCCCCCGCTTTTCAGAATCTTCTTATAGTTCTCTAAGAACCGCGGGTGGGTTAAACGTCTCTTCATACTGCTGCGGCGCGGATAGGGATCCGGGAATGTAATCCAGATCTCGTCTACACTCGATTCCGGAAAAATTTCTCCAAGTAGTTCAGCATATCCAACAAGGAATCCGGCATTCTTAAGATTCATTTCGTTAGCATGTTTGGCGCCGTTATAGATGCGCGAGGGTTTCCGGTCGACTCCAATTAAATTTTTACGCGGATGAAGCTGCGCAAGGCTGATGGTGTAATCACCCTGTCCGCATCCAAGCTCTAATGTAAATCCCGATTTATGGCCGAAGTAACCGCAGATATTCTGAAATACGTTCTCGTCTTTGTAGCCGAAGACATTGCTGAAATTTTTTACTTTGGAAATCTTAATATGTTTTTTACGGGGCATTATAAAATGTTTGATTTTGTGAGATGGAAAATACAAATTATCCGCGGAGAATGAGAAAGGATTGTTAAACAGCCCCATCAATATACTTGTTAATATTCAGTTCAATCCGTTAAATCAAAACTATTCGCTGATAATGACATTCAGCAATAGAGAAATATTTTTAGAGTAGTTTTTTCAAACCGGAGCGGTTTTGCGGCGTCCTATCCTTCATAAAAAAAGAATGGAACATAATATGGCCCGATATAAATGTCCCGCAGTTTTAACTTTCTTTCTTTTCCTCAGTGTTGTAACAATTGAAGCGCAAAGCGCAGCATCAAATTTTGGATTGAAGAAGCTCGCGGAGAATGTCTACGGAGTTATCCGGAAGGATCCTCCCGGATTGATGTGCGACGGTAACAGCGGTTTTATAATAAACGAAAAGGACGTTGTTGTAATAGATGCGCCCGAAGCAGCAAGGGAAATTATTGCGGTTCTGAAAAAGATAACCGATAAGCCCGTAAGGTATGTAATTAACACACACTGGCACGATGATCATATAACCGGCAACCAGTATTACAGGGATGCATACCCCGGAGTGGATTTTATTGCGCATAAAAGTGTTAAAGATTACCTGCCGGTCGAAGGGCTTGCCAACAGGAACAATATGATCCGGAGCGCGCCGGGCGGTGTTGCATATTTGAAATCATTACTTGAAAAAAATGAAAGCTTCGGTGGCGGAGCAATTACCGAGGAAGAAAAGGAGAGCTACCTGAGTGATATTAAACTTGTGGAACATTATCTCGATATAGTTCCGAAGACAGAGTTCATCCTGCCGACAATAACTTTCAGCGACTCACTAACACTCGATTGCGGAGACAGAAAGATCAAGCTGGTTAAACCGGGCAGCGGGCATACAGCCGGCGATATTGCCGTGTTTCTACCCGGGGAGAAAATACTTTTTACGGGAGATCTTGTAGTTTCGCCTGTTCCGCTTGTAGGAAGCGATCAGTCGCATATATCCGGCTGGAGCTCCGCTCTTAAGAACTTACGCTCTCTCAATGCCGGAATTATTGTGCCTGGTCACGGCAAAGTAATGCACGATGATTTATTTATCCGCAGCATGGAATTGCTCTTTGAATCAATAACCTATCAGACCAGGGAAGCTATAACTTCTGGTAAATCGCTCGATGAAACTCTGGCCACGGTTAATCTTAAGGAGTATGAACTTTTGTTTGCGGGCGATTCCAAACTGAAAAAAGTTTTGTTCGATTATTATGTTAAAGGCCCATCGGTTAGAGCGGCTTACCGGGAGCTTGAGAATCAGTAGGTGTAACCGGATTGAAATTCAATCATTATTCCTGAAGATATAAATTCTGTTCTCTATAATCTCCTGAGCAGAACTGCTTACGTTAGAGAGAAAATCATAACCGGTAGAAGATTCGATACGGCGGACGGTTGTTAAATAATTACTCCACGGAATATTTCTTATTCCGTTTACATTCGGCATTACAACGGCAATAACGCTTGTTGTATCTGTGACGGATTCAACAGAGTCACCTTCGTTCAGAACGACAATTATTTTAAAGCAGCTGTCGGGAATCGCAATCTTTTCTTTTATCCTGTTCTCCGTCCGGAATATTCCGCCTGCGATTATGAATAATTCCTTCTTTTGATTTTTACAGAGGTCCTCGCAGAAGTATTCGAGGTTGAGCCAGACTCCCCTGTTGAGATCTGGGCGCTGCGGGAGAATATTCGAGAGTATGAATGTCGATTTGTTGTCTTCGGTGTTTCTGGTTCTCTCCTCGCTTCTTACCATATGTCCGCGGTCGTAACCCGAGCCGGTATAATCTGAATGCCTCACCCGGTAGAATGAATCGGGAAGAGTTGTATCGGCAATGAACGCGCCTCTGTATCTGGATGCATCGCCGAACCATGAGCTGTCAAGATTCCAGCTTACCCAGTTGGGAACGTTCCGAACAGGATTGTAGCTCAACACGTATTGCGGACGGATGATAATATAATCGTCGGTTGAATCCCGGTCGGCCGGAACACCCGCAGCAACATTGATATTGTCAATTACAAGACTCCGGTTCTCGGTTGTCCCGACAACAGAAACCGAAGATAAACCGGAACATGAGAGGACAAGAATGATAAAGAGGAGTGATGATAAGAAGAATAAATTTCGTTTCATTTTAGCGGATCGTTTTTGACGGAATGAATTTGCCGTATATATATTAGTAATTTCGGCGAATCAAAAATTTTTTATGAGAAGAAACCGGTTTTCAGGAATCGACCATTCGCATATCGAACGGTGAGAGTTCCGGTGTTTCCATTCTAATATTCAATTCTTTTATCAGCTCTTTAATGGTTTTAATTTCCGCCTCGCTAATATGGAGCCGGTGTTTAAGCATCGAGAGGCTCGTGAATGCAATCTTGTTCGCATCTCTTTCGAAAGCGAAGACCTGTTTCCTTATATCGAAAGCGTTTGATTCGAGCCGTTCGAGCTTCTTCTTCAGCTTAATAAGTATTTCGGCTTTACTCAGGTTATTCATTAGAAGTATGCCGATATCAAAGTTAGTCGGCTGGTAATTATCCTCGGATAAAAATCCGGTAATCGATTCCTGAAGTTCGAACTCCCCTTCGGGCGTAATATTATAGATTGTTTTTTCGGGAAGGTTGCTCAACTTCTCGATCCGGCCGCTTATCAATCCCCTCTTCTTCAGATTGTTAATCGTTGCATAGACTGTTGAGTCGGCGAGCGGGAGCCATTTTTTAGTATTCAGGTATTCGAGCATCTTTGTAATTTCGTAAGGATTTCTCTCTTTCTCCGAAAGAATACCAAGTATCAAGGTTGCTAATTTTGAGAGCATTCTAAATAAATCCGCTATTAAAATAAAGTAGTCTAAAAATAGAGGACAAAACTGAATGAGTCAATCGAAATCTAGGATAAAATAGATTTGAGTTGTGCCGGGTCGCTGACAAATTCTTCGAAACTCATGTCGATGAATCGTGCATTCCGGCTGAGTGATCTGTAGTTAAGTTCGAGGCTTTCCTTCTTCTTCGGGTTTACAACTATAACCTCTTTGTTTCCGTTCATCTGTTTTTTCAAGAGTGCTTTTACATGGATGTCTGCATCCGAGAGAGAATAGCCGACGAAGACGATCTTCCGCGCAATTCTGATTTCGCGCGATGCTTCGGTCATCAGCTGGGATATAATCGGGTGGCTTAAGATTTTAAGATAACTCGGAGGAACTATGAGAGTCTGAAAATCGGTTCCGTCGATCGGACATGTGTATTCATATTCAAGTTTGTCGGGATAAGTGTATCCGAGGAATTTTCCCCGTTTGAGATCGATCCTCCTGTCCCAGGGCGTAAGTAGTGTCTGGTTGCAGCAGTTGCAGTATTTCCAGTTGAGGCTTCCGTGAAGTTTCAGAATTTTGAAAGGGAGAGGATTCTCGTCCTCTTCTACGAGGACAGGTTCTTTCGGATTGATCCAGAAGTTATATTGTTTCATCACTGGAAGTTTTTCGTAATTCATAAAGGGAATTGAATAATCGATATAACCGGATTTTTTATAGAGATGATCGAATGCCTGTTCCAGAAGAGTATCGTAGTTTAATGTTATTATCGAAGTATTGGGATTGATTTCAGTAATCGAATTCCAGAAGAGCTGATAGAAATGACTTGTTTTGTCTGTCTGAAGATTAACAACGTAATGGATCAGTTTGATTAAATATTCTTTAATCTCACGGAGTTTCTGATTCGGATATTTAATGCTGAGGCTTTCGTTCTGCTGAATAAAATAGTCGAGGAAACCGAATACTGCTTCGAGCTGCGGGAATTTGTTTGTATTGATATTAAATTCAAAATTGTCTTTTATAAATTCAGTAACAATCCTGCCGATCTCGGAATTTTCAATCTCTTCAATCTTACCAGATATTATAAGGGGAAGCGTATCTCTCTGAAGCGGAACTCCGTCCGGTCTTGAAGCGCCGGCCCCGAGAACAAATATAACATCGCGCTGGAGCTGATACTGAAGAAATTTTTCTTTTTTCATTTAGCCGGCATTTAATTTATCTGCAAAATAAAAATTTAACTGGATAAAAACTTTAACAGCAGACTCAACCGTTGAATGCCTGGAGGAGTTTATCGATTGAAATCGGGATCGTTCAGATTATTTAACAAGCTCTATAAGAATCAGCTTCTTCCCTTTTTCGTTTCTGACATTATTCGGTTTGTAAGCGAGTTCGAACACTGTCGATTTTTTAAGGTTGGCTTTATACTTAAGCTCGGCCGTTTTGAATTCGTCAGTAAGGTCTCCCCCCTTCATCGAAATAATATAACCCTTCTCTTTAATCAGCGGAAGAGCATATCTGAAAAGAATGATGAGAGGAACGGTAGCGCGGCTTACAATTATATCGAATGAATTAGCATACTTCTCTTTGAACTCATCGCTTTCGACCCTGTAATTCTCTGCGGTAACATTATTCAATTTAAGTTTGCTTATAAACTCCTGAACGGCTTCTATTTTTTTAGCGGTTGAATCAACAAGGACTCCTCTCAGCATCGGCCGGGTAATGGCCAGAGGAATACCGGGAAACCCGCCGCCTGTACCGACGTCGAGAAATTTTGTGGCTTTGGGAGGAATAAACTCGGAAACAAAAGCCGATAGGAAAACGTGGTTTTCGATTATTTTGGGGATATCTCTGCGTGAGATAAGGTTGACTTTAGAGTTTTTCTGTGTTACTAAATTTGCAAAACTGGCAAGTCGGTCAAGCTGATATTCATCGGGATTAAGACTATTTTCCCAGAAGAGCATCTTTAGCTCGCGTAAATACTGCTCTTGAAGATCCAACAAACCCTCTAAAAATTAGCTTTTCAAATATACTAATAAAACAGAAATATCTGAAGGCGTTACACCGGAGATTCTGGAAGCCTGACCGATCGAACGCGGCTTCACTTTACTTAATTTTTCCCTTCCCTCGGTAGAAATTGAATTCAAATTAGAGTAATTGAAATTTAATGGTATCAACATGTCCTCAAGCCGGTCCATCTTGTTTATCAGTTCAAACTGTCTCTGGATATATCCATCGTACTTTATTTCAATCTCTATCTGTTCGAGCGCTTTTCCGTCGTTTAGAAGTTCATTGAAGATGCCCGGGCTGTTATCAGCGCATTCGAGAGTATCGCGAAGAGCAACTTCCGGACGCTTGATAATTTTTTCAATTGTCTCGGAGTTATTGATTTCAGGTGAATTAATCCGGGTTAGATATGAATTGATCTGGTTTGGAGTAATTTTAGTTTTACTGATCAACTCCTTCGATTTTACAATCTGTGCTTCTCTCTTTGAAACCTCCTTATAAAGATCTTCGGGAATTAATCCGAACTCGTAACCGTATTTCATTAAACGTCTATCGGCATTGTCCTGCCGGAGAATCAATCTGTGTTCTGCTCTGGAAGTAAACATCCTGTATGGTTCGTTAGTGGATTTCCCTACAAGGTCATCAATCAGAACACCTATATAAGCTTCGCTTCTTTTAAGAACGAATTCTTTTCTTCCCTGAATTTTCAGAGCCGCGTTAATTCCCGCAATCAATCCCTGCCCCGCAGCCTCTTCATATCCTGATGTTCCGTTTACCTGTCCTGCAAAATAGAGTCCTTCTACTAATTTAGTTTCAAGTGTAAGATCGACCTGGTAAGGAGGAAAATAATCATATTCAACCGCATAGCCGGGCCGTACCATCTCAACATTTTCAAGTCCTTTAATTTTTCTAAGGGCTTCAAATTGAATCTCTGAAGGAAGAGATGTAGAAAAACCGTTTATATAGATCAGATCCGAATCCAATCCTTCCGGTTCAAGAAATAACTGATGCTTCTCCTTATCCGAAAAACGATTAATCTTATCCTCTATCGACGGACAGTAACGCGGACCGACTCCGTGAATAAGTCCTGTAAACAGGGGTGAACGGTCGAACCCTTTCCGGAGAATTCCATGAACGGAAAGATCGGTATATGTGATATGGCAGCTGACCTGCTTAAGAACCGGAAAATTTTCTTTAAAAGTTCTTCTAGAAAAAGGTAATGGAGGATTATCCCCCGGTTGCTCTTCGAGTAGATCCCAGTTAATTGAATCTTTGTGAAGCCTTGGAGGTGTGCCGGTTTTAAGTCTGCCCGCTTCAAATCCCATTTTTATGAGTGAATCGGTAAGACCGACGGACGGTTGTTCACCGTATCTACCTCCGGAAACCGATTCCATTCCGGTATGCATTAATCCATTTAAAAAAGTACCCGAGCAGACGATAAGAGCTTTACATTTTATTTCTGAACCTTTTAGAGTTCTTACTCCGGCAATTTTTTTATCTTCCTCAATAGCTTCGATTATGGAATCTTCGATGATATCCACATTTGGAGTCGATTTAACGAACTCGCCTGCAATTTTAGTATAGACTTTCCGGTCGTTCTGACTCCGGCCGGCCCAGACGGCGGGACCTTTCGACTTATTCAAGGTTCTGAATTGAATCCCGGATTGATCGGCAATAAGTCCCATTACTCCGCCGAGAGAGTCGATTTCGTGTACTAAGTGGCCTTTAGCGCTTCCTCCGATAGCCGGGTTACAGGATAACCGTCCGAAAGCATCTTTATCCATAGTTACTACAGCCACAGAGGAGCCGATCCGGGCTGCCGCTATTGCGGCCTCTATGCCAGCATGTCCGCCACCAACAACTATTACATCATATTCCTTCATATAATTCTTTCTGTTTCACATGAAACAAATAACAATTTAATGATTGATAGAATTCAAGTGTGTCTGTCCGCGACCAAAGAAACCTGGATTTTCCAGAGTTTCACATGAAACATCTATTTGCCGATGCAGAATTTGGAAAAAATATTGTTCAAAATATCATCGGAAGTCACTATCCCGATTATTTCTCCTAAAGAGCTCTCTGCATTTCTAAGATCTACAGCAATAAATTCACCGGTCAATTTTCCTTCGATCGATTTTCTTGCCCCTTCCAGATGAAACCGGGCTTTCTTAAGAGAATTGAAATGGCGGAGATTGGAAACTACAGCCGATTTTTCCGAATAACTATGAGTCCCTATTGCCCTTTCCTTCAATTTCCTGAATAATTGATCAATCCCCTTTCCGGTTTTTGCAGAAATTCCGGCATCAAATTTCCCTGCCATATAATCTGCAATATCAATTTTGTTTACAACACTTAATATTTTATCCGAGCTTGTTAATTGTAATAACTCTGAATAGAGATCATCGCTGAATCCGATTGTCGCATCATTTAAAAAAAGTACAATATCGGCATTCTGAACGGCAGCTCGGCTCCTGTTGACACCTTCTACTTCAATTACGTCGACAGACTTACGGATACCGGCCGTATCGAATAACCGGAACAGGATTCCGTCGATTGTAAGTTCTTCGCGAATAATATCGCGTGTTGTACAGGGAATATCGCTAACAATTGCTCTGGCCTCTTTCAACAGGTAATTAAGTAGATATGACTTCCCCACATTCGGTTTTCCAACAAGGGCAACGTTTACACCGTCACGTATAATCCGCCCGAATGAGTAACTCGAAAGAAGTTTATCAATTTCCTCTTCTATGATATCGATGTTATTAAGAATCTCTTTTAATGACATGAATTCGAGATCTTCTTCGGCAAAATCGAGCTCAAGTTCAATCAACGATGATGTATTTATAAGCAGCTCCCGCAGTTGATCTACTTTCTGGGATAATAATCCGTCAAGCTGATTTCTGGCGCCCCGAAGTGAAGCTTCGGTGCTCGAATTAATTATATCGGCAACGGCTTCTGCCTGGGCCAGGTCGATTCTTCCGTTCAGAAAAGCCCGTTTTGTAAATTCACCGGGTTCTGCCAATCGGACATCATTTTCAACAATCAAAGAGATTATTTTCTGAACTATAAGGGGGCTGCCGTGCGTGCTAATCTCTATTGAATCTTCGCCGGTATATGAATTCGGAGCGCGGAAAACTGAAACGAGTACATCATCAATTAACATCTCTTTATCAAAGATCTTTCCGTAATGGATTGTGTAGCCCGGCGAGTTTATTAACGGCTTCTTTCCGTTGAAAAGTTTATCCGCTACGGTAATACTGTCCGGTCCGCTTATACGAATAATAGAGATCGCGCCGATACCCGGTGGAGTCGCGAGCGCAATAATTGTATCTTCGTTCTGTGATAATATATGGGTCATAATTTCTCTCAAGAAGAATTCAAAATTATAATAATAGAATTGCACTAACAAGGAAACATTGGGTTCCTGTTATCATTCAAATACAGATACTATAAATTATTATTTTATCTATCATAATTATATAGATTAGTTATGAAACTTTTTAAGAAACTATTTTGTATGAAAGTTAAATTTACAAAGTAAAATTCTGGTGAAAGAAATGGCATATAATTTCAACAAGTTTACAGTCAAAGCACAGGATACAATTCAGAACGGAATTGAGATCGCACAGAATTACAACAATCAGATTGTAGAGCCGGAACATCTACTTGCCGCAATGCTTCAGGATCAGCAGAATGTCGCGCATTCAATAATTCAGAAAGCCGGCGGCAACATAAATCAGATGCGCATAAGAACGGGTGAGCTGCTCGAAAAACTTCCGAAAGTAACCGGCGCCGGAATCGGTAACCAGCAGCTTTCATTGAACACTGCCCGTATATTCGACAATTCTGCCGAAGAAGCCCGCAAGCTTAAAGACGAATATGTTTCGAACGAACATATACTTCTCGCATTGAGCGATGATAAATCTACGGCGGGAAAACTTTTAAACGAATACGGTATCGGCAGGGATGTTATACTCGCCGCTCTAAAAGATATCCGCGGGAATCAGAGGGTTACTTCACAGAATCCGGAAGACACTTATCAGGCGTTAAAAAAATACGGCCGCGATCTTAATGAACTTGCACGGTCTAATAAACTCGATCCTGTTATCGGCCGCGATGAGGAAATTAGAAGAGTCCTTCAGGTCTTATCGCGAAGGACAAAAAACAATCCTGTTCTCATCGGTGAGCCCGGCGTCGGTAAAACCGCTATCGCCGAGGGTATCGCACACAGAATTGTAGCCGGTGATGTACCGGAAACTCTTCGTACAAAAAGAATAGTCGGACTCGATATGGGAGCGCTTGTAGCCGGGACACAATTCCGCGGACAGTTCGAGGAACGGCTGAAAGCTGTTGTTAAAGAAGTTCAGGAATCGGAGGGAGAAATAATTCTGTTTATAGATGAGCTCCATCTGCTTGTAGGCGCCGGTAAAACAGACGGAGCCATGGACGCCGCAAATATTCTTAAACCGGCTCTATCGAGAGGTGAACTTCATGCAATCGGCGCTACAACTCTGGACGAATACCGGAAATACATCGAGAAAGATGCCGCGCTCGAAAGAAGATTTCAGCCTGTCCTTGTAAGCGAACCGGACGAAGAGGACTCAATCTCAATTCTCCGCGGACTTAAAGAACGATACGAGGTCCATCACGGTGTGAGAATTACGGACGGTGCCATAGTAGCTGCGGTGCAGCTTTCGAACAGATACATAACCGACCGGTTCCTGCCCGATAAAGCGATCGACCTGATTGATGAATCGGCTTCCAAACTAAGGATTGAAATCGATTCTATGCCGGAAGAGCTTGATGCAGTAGAAAGAAAAGTTAAACAGCTCGAGATTGAAAGGGAGGCATTGAAAAGAGAGAAGGATTCCGACTCCGTTTCACGGCTCGAAGATCTGCAAAACGAATTAAACGAATTATTGGAAGAAAGAACCCGGCTTAAAAGTCACTGGCTTCTTGAAAAAGAAAAGATTCAGTCGATACGGAAAATGAAGAGCGAGATTGAAAAAGCTAAGAACGATGCCGACCGGTTTGAAAGGGAAGGGAACCTGGGTAAGGTTGCCGAGCTTCGTTATGGTGTTATTAACGAACTTGAGCGCAGAATGAAAAATGAATCGGAAGATCTCGCTCTCATTCAGAAGGGAAGTAAAATGCTTAAGGAGGAAGTGGATGCAGAAGATGTTGCTGAAATTGTTGCGAAGTGGACAGGTATTCCCGTAAGCCGTATGCTCGAAAGTGAACGGAGTAAACTGATTCGACTGGAAGAAGAACTCCATAGACGTATAGTCGGTCAGGACGATGCCGTAGCAGCAGTTTCCAATGCGATCCGCAGATCCCGCGCAGGACTTCAGGATTCAAACCGGCCGATCGGATCGTTTATATTCATCGGCACAACCGGTGTGGGTAAAACGGAGCTCGCCAGAGCGCTTGCCGAATTCCTCTTCAACGATGAACACGCGATGATAAGAATCGATATGAGCGAGTATATGGAGAAGTTCTCCGTATCGCGCCTAATCGGGGCGCCTCCCGGTTATGTCGGATACGACGAGGGCGGACAACTCACGGAAGCCGTTAGAAGAAAGCCATATTCTGTAGTCCTTCTTGATGAGATCGAGAAAGCGCATCACGATGTATTCAATGTTCTTCTTCAGGTCCTCGATGACGGCCGGTTAACTGACAACCAGGGAAGAACGGTCGATTTCAAAAACACAATTATCATTATGACGTCAAACCTCGGATCTCATTTGATTCAGGATAAACTTTCGGGTATTGATGAAAACAATTTCGATAATACGATGGGGGAACTGAGACTCTCCCTGTCGGAATTATTAAGAAAGACCATTCGTCCCGAATTCCTGAACCGGATTGATGAAGTTGTCCTTTTCAAACCTCTCCTTAAAAATGAAATTGAAAAGATAATCGACCTGCAATTGCAGAGAGTAGGAAAGCTGCTTGCCGAGAAAGGATTACAACTTGAAATTGAAGAGGGAGTAAAAGAGTTTCTCCTTCAGCACGGATACGATGTTACATTCGGGGCCCGCCCGCTTAAAAGAACCATTCAGCGATATTTGGTTAATCCTCTGTCGTCGGTTCTGCTTATGAATAAATATGAGAACGGGGATACGGTTGTTGTTAAATATCCCGGCGCCGGCAATCTTGAATTCGGAAAAAAATAGGATATGGAGAATAACGGCGAGTAAAGAATTTATTTGATTACTATTTCTTATTTTCGCATAGAAAGTATTAAAACACTTACAAGGAGATATCAATGCACGAAAAAAGTCAGGTTCTATTGAACAAAGCCATCGCAGACGAATTACACGCCGTTCATCAGTATATGTATTTTCATTTTCATTGCGACGATCAGGGATATGATCTTCTTGCAAATCTATTCAAGAAAACAGCTATCGAAGAGATGATTCACGTCGAAAAACTCGCTGAGAGAATTCTCTTTCTCAAAGGCGAAGTTGAAATGGTTCCGGCATATCCTGTTGATAAGATTCGCGATGTAAAAGAGATGCTGAAGAAAGCCGCTCAAATGGAACACGAAAGCGCAAAAGAATATAATGTCTGGGCAAATGAATGTTCCGCAAATGCCGATTCTGTTTCAAAACATTTATTTGAAGCACTGGTTGCCGATGAAGAGCGTCACTTCGATCAGTACGATGTAGAAACCGAAAACCTTGAAAAGTTCGGTGACCGTTACCTCGCATTACAATCAATTGAAAGAAGTAAAGCCCGTGGATCTGCGGCAGGATCAGCCGACTAAACATTAGAATTAAACCGGCGGCCGGGTTCCGGTCGCCTTTTTTATCCGTTTTAACTTTCTCTCAATTCAACTTCACTTTTAATCATAAATAATTATTCCCCTTATAATTCAATTAAAGCATATCTTTGAACATCAATTTTATGGAAAAATGAATGAATACATTTGAAGAAATGGGGATCCGCAGAAATATTCTTGATGCATTGAAAGAACTCGGTTTCGAGAATCCGATGCCGATTCAGCAAAAGGTAATACCTCATCTGATGGAATCGGATTACAGGGATATTGTTGCGCTTGCTCAGACCGGAACAGGCAAAACCGCCGCATTCGGTGTTCCAATTATTGAAAAAACAGATCCGTCAATAAATAAAATTCAGTATCTGATTCTTAGTCCGACAAGAGAACTCTGTCTTCAAATTTCGGACGACCTTGCAAGCTTTGCCAAGTATATGCCCGAAATTAAAATTGCGGCTGTATTCGGGGGGGCAAGTATCGAACGGCAGATCCAGAAGATTCAGAAAGGTGTTCATATTGTCTCCGCCACACCGGGCCGGCTGGTGGATCTAATAAACCGTAGAATTGTAAATCTTAAATCACTTAAAACAGTTGTTCTGGATGAAGCCGATGAAATGTTAAGCATGGGTTTCCGGGATGATCTAGAAGCAATTCTGAATGTTACCCCTGAACAGAAGAATACACTCCTTTTCTCCGCAACAATGCCTAAAGAGGTTGCTGCCCTCACCAAAAAATATATGACCGACCCGCTAGAAATCGCAGTAGGCACACGTAATGCAGGAGCGGAGAGTGTTGAACACTTCTGCTATCTGATCAACGCTAAGGACCGTTACCTTGCATTAAAAAGAATCGTGGATTTTAATCCTGATATTTACGGTATCATTTTCTGCAGAACAAGAAAAGAAACACAGGAAGTTGCGGATCTACTTATGAAAGACGGTTACAATGCAGATGCGCTTCACGGCGATCTTTCACAGGCACAGCGCGATATTGTTATGAATAAGTTCCGGATAAGGCACCTTCAGCTTTTAGTGGCCACCGATGTTGCCGCAAGGGGACTAGACGTAGATTACCTAACGCATATAATTAATTACAACCTACCCGAAGAACTCGATATTTACACACACAGAAGTGGGCGGACAGGACGTGCCGGACGAAAAGGAATATCGATTGTAATTGCCGGTCAAAAAGAGAAGGGGAAAATTCAGCAGATTGAAAAACAACTGAAAAAGAAATTTTCATTCATTCAGGTTCCATCGGGTAAAGAAATATGCGAGAGGCAGTTATTTCATTTAATCGATCGTGTTGAAAAAGTTGAAGTCGATTATTCCCAGATCGATCCGCTGCTTCCCGACATTTTCAGAAAACTTGAATGGCTTGACCGTGAAGAGCTAATAAAAAAATTTGTTTCTGTTGAATTCAACCGCTTCCTCGAATATTATAAAAAAGCTGCCGATCTTAATTCTCCTAGAGAATTCGGTAAGACCGGAAAAGAGAAAGGGGCTGCTTCCGGATTTTCCCGCTTCTTTATTAACCTTGGAAGAACGGATGATTTAAAACCGAATACGCTGATGGGGCTTATAAACGAATTTACCGGTATCGATAATATTGAAATCGGTAAGATCGAGCTGTTGAAGAATTTCTCGTTCTTCGAAGTAGATTCCGACTTTGCACAAACTGTATTAAATGCATTCAAAGATAAAAGCTATAAGAAAAGAGCTATTGTTCTGGAACCGGCTTCATCTAAGGGACGAAGCGATAGTAAGAAGGGGGGCGAAGGCTGGAAAAACAGGAAGGATTGGAAAGAAAGCAAAAGAAATGATAAATCCCGGGCGAAAGGCGGAAAAAGGGAGGGAAGAGATAACCGGCGTGAAAGAAGGCGGGATGATTCATCCGCTGGTAATAAAAAAGAAAGGAAAAAAAGATTCCGTTAATAAATTTTTCTTCAATTTATCCGGTTCAAATATCGCACTAAAATTCCAGAAGTTTGGTCGTTAAAAAAATTCACGACCATACTTTTTTTATATAAATACAATCCTTATTTTGACTTCAGCAAATTCCAATTCTTATATTTTTAGTTTCAGTAATAAATTTAATCGATAAGTAAAAGCAGACCGGGGTATATGCTTTTTACAAAAATTTGCGATTTCACTAATACCAAATCACTTCTTTTTTTCCTTCTTCTTACGAGTTTAATTATTGCTCAGACCAGAGAACCGCTAAAACCTTTATTCACAGAAAATCCTCCCGTAATTGATGCCCGTCTGGATGATGAAATCTGGAGATCCGCGCCGACAGTTTCAGACTTTAAAACATTTGCGCCGGATTTCGGAAAAGATCTTTCGGAAAAGACAACGGTTTACATGGCATACGATAAAGAGAACCTCTACTTCGCATATAAGTGTTACGACCGGGAGCCGGATAAAATAAGGGGAACCGTTACTTCCAGAGATAACATTAGAGCAGAGGATTGGATCTGCATCAATTTAGATTCCTTTAACGATCAGCAGAGTCTTTACGCACTTTACGTTAATCCGCTCGGCATTCAGGAGGACAGCCGTTTCACCGGTAATACCGAGGATGCCGGAATTGATCTTGTATGGTATAGCGCGGGCAGGATTGATCCCGACGGCTATACAATTGAAATAAAACTTCCGCTCAAGAGCTTGCGCTACTCCAATACTAATCCTGTTCAAATGTCTGTATTCTTCGAAAGAAAAATCAGCCGAAGAGCCGAACAGGGAAGTTTCCCTGCAATGGACCCGGCAAAGGGATACGCTTTCCTTACTCAGATGCAGCCGATGTTCTATTACGATATCGAACATTATACCCTCTTCGAAATTCTTCCCGCAATAACTTACGGTGAAAGATTTATCGACAGGCAGGGAGAACTTAAAAGCGAGAAAGTAACAAAGGATCTTAGCGTTACCATGAAATACGGTATAACTTCGGATTTAATTATGGACGCGACTTATAATCCCGATTTTTC
>CAZHHG010000030.1:0-28936 GCA_964532065.1 uncultured Melioribacter sp. | reverse complement strand
GACCGTAATATTTCCTCGATATGTCTTCTGGAAACATATCGGCAGTTACGCCATCGAAGCAGCCGGCCTAAATGCTCTCGATCATTTTGTTGATGAAGTTCTGGATGCTTCTCCCGCAGCCGCGCCTATTGTTAATTTTCTTCTTAAGAACGGTTACAACTATCTCTTCTATACTTTAAAGAAAGAGAAAATGAACTGGCCGTTTAATTCGGAAACCCCATTAACATACGAGACATTTAAATTCGGAGTTACTTTTACTTTTTAATCAGATAAAAAGAATCCCCTCATTAGGAGGGGATTCATTAAAAATCTATATCCACCATTCTAATATTTGAATATATGAGCCTGCCAGGGTTTCAGCTCAATAAACAGCCCGGCACTATGAATCTCTTCGGCGGATCTAAGATAATTCTGATTGTTAAGTAAGTCTCTCAGCTCCAATTCTTCCGGGAAACCGCTTAAATCAAATATCAACCTGCATGTTGAAATAACATTTGAGTAATTAACAACGACCAATCGTTTTTCCCCCTCAAGACTCCAGCTCCAGGCCAGGATATTAAGGAAAGTATGATTTCCTTCCCATGAAGTACCGGGTTCGAGCATCAGCCATTTCCCTTCTTTAAATACACGGTGAGAGGTTACTGCTAATAGTCTATTATAGAAATCTGTGAATTCCGGGTTAATATTTTCCTCTGGTTCCCTACCTAATTGAACAGGGAGCTTAATTTTCTTCCCTTCGAATTGTCCTTCGTTATAAAACCTCATTCCCTGAACAGTACTAATTATAATTGCCGCGGCTTTCGATTTCTCTTTTCCGAATTCAGTAACAGCTCTTTCTTCATCGTGATTTTCAATAAACCTGAGTGATTTTCTCTGATATTCATCCTCCGCATGGAGATGTTCTTTAATAACACCGACATAATCGCTTCTTAGTCTGTCCGTAAAACTCTTATCGTACGTATAATCGAATCCGAGCTGCTGCAGTTCCCATTCGAGATCCCAGTATGCTTCAGCAATAAATAAAAAATCGGGACGTGTGTTTTTAACTTTCCGGATAGTTTCCGACCAGAATTCCTCCTTCATTTCAATTTGATTTGACCTGGCCAAGACTCCAGACCATGTATTCTTAAAAACATTGTTAAGCGCAAGCATAGCCATATCGCATCTTACCCCGTCGCATATCCCGGTAAGATTAAGCACGGTGTCAGATAAAAAATCTCTTGCCTGCCTGCTGAAAAAGTTAACCTGAACAGTATCCTGCCACGCCGGGAAAAAAGGATCGCGGCCGTGGGCAAAATATTTTTCACCATCCGCGCCCGACCTGAAGTAAGTATGCGGGTCCCGATCGTAGAACTCTTTATCAACATGAAGAAAAATATCCGGATTTGTTTTTAGTAGATTGGATTCAGCATTAAAGTGATTTGGTACGAAATCAAGAATCAATCCAATTCCGCGCCTGTTAAGCCGCGATTTAAGATTGATCAAATCTTCATGACTTCCGAGTGTTTCGTTAATTTCGTAAAGGTCAACAGCAAAAGGAGAGCCTATAACATCATCCTTCTGCCAGTTTTTAAGTGCCCGGCTGTAATTTCTTACAAGGCCTTCTTCGAAACAATATTTTTCAACCGATGAGGGACACGTTTTCCAGATTCCCATAAACCAGACATAATCAATTTTCAGCTGCGAGAGATAGTCCAGATACTCATCCGGTATTTGATCTATTCGGGCATTGGAGCCGAATTTTTTTAAAAATACCCTCGTGTTAATTTCGTATATAGAAGGATTATAACTCATATGGGTCATCTATTCGTTTTCGAATTAAGAAGAGATTTTTTCTCTTCAAGCAATTCAATATTTCTTTTTAGCAATTCAAGGTGGAGGCGTTCGTCTTTCGATTCGGAAATAATTTTATTATTTGTCCTTATCTGGTCTTCGATCTGATTTACCAGAAAAACGGTAACCGTATTCATAGCATATTCAAGCGTATCCTTTTCAATTTTACCATTGTAGGAAATTTCATCCCATTTCTTGCTTATAGTTTCATCGGTAAGGGCTATTTTAAAAATGAAATTGCGGAGCTCCTCGTTTTCAACTCTATCAATAAGATAGGCCGGGGAAAATTTCTGCTGATTGAATCCCTCGAGCGCAATACCGGCAAGTTTTCTATATCGCAGATCGGAGAATAATTCGGGACTAACCCTATCGAGTATATGCCCCATTATTTCTTCATTACCGCTGAAGAGAAGCCGGACAAGCTCCTTCTCGTACGGATTTTCAGATTGAGCAACGCCAACGGAATTAAGGTTTTCGTCGACTTTAATATTCTTCTGGGAGGATCGATCCGGAAATGGTGTTCTCTGTTTCTGCTGGTTAAGGAATGTGTTCAGTTCGGTTTCGATCAGTTTTTCTCTGAGGTTGAATTTCTTAGAGATTGTTTTTAAAAGCAGGTTGCGTTTCAATTCGTCATCAACCAGAGAAAGGGATTTAACAAGCTCGCGTATCGCGTCGGTCGCACGTGCCGGATCTTCAAACATTCCAGCTTCTTCAAATTGAGCGGTTTGATACTCAAGAAAATTTTTTGCCGAATGAACCAGCTGATCGAATTGCTCCTTGCCGTTCTTTACAATATATGAATCCGGGTCCTCCCCTTTCGGCAAAGTAATTACTTTTACTTCAAAGTTCTGTTTAAGCAAAATCTCGATTGAGCGGACCGACGCTTTTTGTCCGGCAGGATCGGCATCGAAAAGGATTATGATATTCTTTGTAAATCTCGAAAGGAGTTGAACCTGTTCTTCAGTAAGAGAAGTACCCGACGAAGCAACAACGTTTTTAACGCCCGCCTGATAGAGAGAGATAAGATCCATATAGCCTTCTACAAGAATAGCGCGGTCGAGTTTGCGTATCTCCTCTTTCGAATGAAACAAACCGTAGAGGGATCTCCTTTTCGAATAGACCTGTGACTCCGGCGAGTTAAGATACTTTGCCATATCGGTCCGCTTTTCAAGTATCCTTCCTCCGAAAGCAATTACCCTTCCGTTGGGTGAAAAGATCGGAAAAATTATTCTGTGCCGGAATTTGTCGTAATACTCCCCTTTTTCATTAACATCGATAAGCCCGAGTGCTTTTGCTTTTTGGAGATCGACTGAATTGTCTTTCGCATGAAGAAGGAAGTTATCCCATCCGTATGGCGCATAACCGATTCCGAATGTTCTTTGTGTCTGAAGTTTTATCGATCTGTTTTTGAGATAATCCCGGGCCTCTTCTCCTTCGGTGCTTTTTAGAAGGCTTTCAGAAAAGAAGCGCGCGGCAACAAGATTTATTTCATACAATTCTTCAAGTTCATTCTGCTGTGCGTCATTAACCTCTTTATCATATTGGATTTTAATTCCTACATGATCCGCAATTTCCTCAACGGCCTCAACGAAAGAAATGCTCTTAAATTCCATAAGGAATTTGAACGCGTTGCCTCCGTTACCGCATCCGAAACAGTGGTATATCTGTTTGTCCTGACTCACCGTAAAAGAGGGGGTCTTTTCCTGATGAAAGGGACATAGCCCAATAAAATTCCTGCCCCGTTTTTTCAATTGAACGAAACCGGAAATAATATCAACAATATCCGCGGCATTTCTAATCTCTTCAATCTTCTGTTCCGGTATTCTCATTTAACTTGCAGCTCTCTATTTAAATATTGGAATCATTCCACAAGCGAAATTATAGATTTTATTGCTCAAACCAAACCTGTACTTAATTGCCGATCAGAATCAATATTTGTATTTTGGATAGCAGAAATTGACTGAGTAAACAAGATTTGATCAAGAAAAATGTTTTATTAATCCTCCCTTCAAAAGATTTTAACGAGCAGGAATACCTGGTAATTCTAAACGCTCTGGAAAGATCTCGTATAAGTGTCTTTATCGCTTCGGATGCTTACGCTTTATGTACCGGTTCGAACGGTTTAAAAGTTAAAAATGATATTCAGATTTATAACATACACGAAAGTAATTTCGGCGGTATTGTTTTTATTGGCGGGAACGGTGTAAGAGACTATTGGAACAACCGTCAGCTTCAGCAGATTGCCCGTAAATTTCATAACAGTAAAAAGCCTGTAGGGGCAATATGCGGAGCGCCAATAATCCTGGCGCGGGCCGGTATTGTATCTGAATGTGCTACCTGTTTCCCGGACGACAGGAAAGAGCTTGAACGCGAAGGAATTGAATACCGGGAAAGCCCTGTAGTAATTACAAATAATGTTATTACCGCCAAGGATCCCACAGCGGCTTCCGAGTTTATTAAGCTCTTTTTACATGAATTGGCTGAAAATTAATTTGAATAGAACTTACCGAAGGCCGCTATCGTTTAGAGTATAAAAAGTATGATAGAAGGCATCAAAAAATATTGTAATAGTCTAACCCGGTATTCAAGGTTTAAAACCAGGGAGGTTTTTATAGGTGATGTACCTCTCGGAGGATCTAATCCCGTCAGAATCCAATCAATGACTACTACCGATACGATGAATACGATCGCAACCGTTGAACAGTCGATAAGAATGATTAATGCGGGCTGCGAGTATATCCGAATAACCGCTCCAAGTCTTAATGAAGCTCAAAATCTGAAAAACATAAAGGATGAATTGCGGAAGCGCGGTTACAGTGCGCCATTGATTGCGGATATCCATTTCACTCCTAACGCTGCCGAACTTGCAGCACGGATTGTTGAAAAAGTGCGCGTCAATCCCGGCAATTATATAGATAAGAAAAAATTTCAAACAATAGAATATACCGATGCCGAATATGCCGAGGAGATCGAAAGAATAAGAGAGCGGTTTACACCCCTGGTAAAAATCTGTAAAGAATACGGAACCGCAATGCGTATCGGTACTAATCACGGATCACTGTCCGATAGAATTATGAGCCGGTACGGCGATACACCTCTCGGAATGGTTGAATCCGCCCTAGAATTTCTGCGTATCTGCGAGGAGAATAATTATTACAGCGTTGTCCTTTCGATGAAGGCAAGTAATCCGCAGGTAATGGTTCAGGCATACCGTCTTCTTATTCAGAAGATGGGTGAAGAAAAAATGAACTATCCTCTCCACCTCGGAGTGACTGAAGCCGGTGACGGTGAGGATGGAAGAATTAAATCCGCAGTCGGAATAGGAACATTACTGGAAGACGGTATCGGCGATACAATTCGCGTTTCTCTAACGGAAGAACCGGAGTATGAAGCCCCGGTTGCCATTTCCCTTGCGCGGCGTTATTCCGGAAGAGAGATTCATAAAGAAATTATTCCGATCGACAATTCTCCAATCGATCCTTTCGTTTATACGCGAAGAGAATCTTTCGAGGTTTCCGGGCTTGGCGGCGGGACAGTTCCAAAAGTGGTAATCGATCTCAGTAGCGAAAAAATTGATGGTCCTTCATCTCTGAAAAAAATCGGTTATAGTTACGATCCTGTCACCGATAAGTGGAACATGAGCGACCAGGCAAGCGATTTCATTTATCTTGCCGGCAATACACTCCCCTTCGATTCGCCGAATAATCTGAAAATTATTTACGACTATAAGCACTGGTCCGGTCTGGAGGATAGAACAAAAGGATTTCCTCTCTTAACCTTTGACGATTTTAAAAAGAAAGCCTCTTTATCGTTTGTAATGAATTTTGTTCAGCTTGATATAAATGATCTATTTGATAAAACCTTCGACGAATTAAAAAATAATCCGACCATCGTTCTAATTCTTACAACTACTAATTTGCACGGAATGGCAGAACAGCGGCGTGCTGTTTTTGAATTAATTAGGACTGGAATTAAAAACCCGGTTATTTTAAAGAGAGAGTATTGCGATACGGACGAAGATCATTTACGGTTATACAGTTCCACAGATTTCGGTGCGTTATTAATAGACGGTATAGGTGACGGAATATGGCTTGGCGGAAAAGACCGGAACGGTTCATCGTTCGAGCCGGCATTTATAAACAGGACAATCTTCGGAATTCTTCAGGCCGCCAGGACAAGGATTTCCAAAACCGAATATATTGCCTGTCCGTCGTGCGGAAGAACACTCTTTGATCTGGTAGAAGTAACAAATATGATCCGGAAAAAGACAGAACATCTGAAGGGGGTAAAAATAGCGATTATGGGGTGTATTGTTAATGGACCGGGTGAAATGGCCGATGCTGATTACGGGTATGTCGGCTCCGGACCCGGAAAAATCACACTTTATAAGGGAAAAGAAATAGTAAAACGAAGCATAAATTCGGAAAACGCCCTAGACGAACTGATAAATCTTATAAGGGACGACGGTAAGTGGATCGATTTGGCCGAAATTTGAAAGATTAATCTGTTGAGAATAACTTTCCATTGTTATATATTTAGGCCAGTTATATGGAAATATTCTTACACGATAAAACAATAATTAGAAAAAAACCAGGTTATACAGTTAAGTTTTCTGGTTAACAATGCACTCCTTAAATATCAGGCGTGCATTTTTTTTATATATATGAATGTTGGAGAACTGATTAATTTTTTGGAGGACTGGGCACCCCCGGGAGCGGCTTGGGAGAAAGACAACGTCGGACTTCAAGTCGGCTCGAGGCGGGATAAACTCAAGAACATTCTGCTCTGCCTTGAGGTTGACGAAGAAGTCCTGAAAGAAGCAATCAATAAGAAATGCAACTTAATCTTCTCACATCACCCGCTGATATTCAAACCAATTAAAAAATTAGACTTTCAAAAAGATAAACAGTCAAACCTTATAGCCCGTTTAATAAAAAATAATATTTCACTCTACTCCGCGCATACAAATCTCGATTTCACCATAGATGGTGTTTCTTTCGAACTTGCCAGAATGCTAAAATTGAATAACATCTCCTTCCTTCAGAATGAAGAAGGTAATCAATTCAAAGTTGTTGTGTTTGTTCCGTCGGAAAATCTGGAATCTTTCTCGGAATCCATTTTTGAAGTCGGGGCCGGAATAATCGGCAATTATGAAAAATGCAGTTTCAGGTTAAACGGCGAAGGTACTTTTCAGGGGAATCAAAAATCTAATCCGTCTGTCGGCAAAAAAGGAGAGTTTGAAATAGTTAAAGAAGTCCGCCTCGAACTGATTGCAGACGCATGGAAACTTAGCCGGGTAATCTCTGCCATCAGGAAATATCATCCTTACGAAGAACCGGCATACGATATATATCCTTTGAAAAACCGGAACGCCAACTTTGGCGCCGGGGCAGTCGGTTATCTTGAAAATGAAATGAGCGAAAAAGAATTCTTAAAACACACCGTTTCTTCTTTAAAAACCGGTCGGCTTAAATATTGCGGCGGTACAGGCAAAAAGATTAAGAAAGTTGCCGTCTGCGGCGGTTCGGGTTCCGACCTGACCGATGCAGCAATAAATTGCGGTGCGGATGCTTTTATAACAGCCGACATAAGGTATCACTCATATCATGATGCGCAGGGAAAAATTCTTCTTATTGATGCAGGTCATTATGAAACCGAAATCGGTTCATTAAATGTTGTTAAAAGAAAAATTGAAAAATTTTTAATGAATAGAGAAGCAATAAAAGTTTATAAATATTCCGGCAACACTAATCCGGTAAAGTTTTATTAACATTAAGGAGTAACATAAATTGATAGAAAGACTTTCAGTTTTATACGAGCTGCAATTAATTGATGATCAGCTAGACGATCTCGAAGAGCTTCGCGGCGACCTTCCAGCAGCTGTAAACGAACTTTCTTCCCAGATTCAGACGCTGGAACAGCAGATGGAAGATAAAGAATCTGAGAAGAAGAAATCTTTGAGCAAGCGGAAAGAAAACGACAACGAAGTTGACCGGCTTAAAGCGAATCTGAAAAAATTCAAATCTCAGCTTTATCAGGTAAGAAACAATAAAGAGTACGACGCTCTTACGAAGGAAATAGATCATTCCGAAGAGCAGATTACAAAACTTGACAATGAAAGCGTTGCACTCGAAGACCTGATACAAAAATTAAAAAATGAGATTAACGAACTTGAACCTCAAATTGATACTCTTCAGAAAGATCTGAAAGAAAAAGAGAGCGAGCTGAAACAGATTGTGAAAGCCAACGAGCGCGAAGAAGCAAAATTGATGGATAAGCGGGAAAAGATTGCATCAAGAGTGAAAAAGCCCGATTACAACACTTATATGAGAATCCGGAAAGCTCTGAACGGTAAAGCCGTTGTAACCATAAACCGTTCCGCGTGTTCCGGTTGCCATAACGTTGTACCACCGCAGAGACAGATAGAAATAAGGCAGAGTAAAAGAATCTTCTCATGTGAATCATGCGGAAGAATACTCGTTTCCTCGGAAATTGCAGAAGAAGCAAAGAAAAAATTACAACTCTAAAATTGAACACCACTCCCTTCGGTCCGCTGGCCGGAGGGAGAGGGATAAATCACTTCTTAAACTCCAGCATAATATTTTTTACGAACTGATCGTCCCAGTATTTTTCAATCCTGCCGTTTTGAAGCCAGTAAATTCTGGGCGGTGCGGATCCGATCAGGTCAAAAAAATCACCGACATCAATCATGTGATATGGAAAGTCTGAATTCGTGATCGACCTGAATGAATCGACCGTTGTATCACCTTCCCTGAAAAAGAGAAAATATAGATCCGGCAGATAGTCAAATGCTTTTTTAAGTTCTGCAAGATCTTTCGCTGTCATCTGGCAATGTTCGCAATCGAGGCTGGCTACCGCAAGCAGTTTATCCCCTTCAGCCAGGTCCACCCTGCCCGCGTCTTCAAAATAAATATATTTGCCGAACTGGAAATCTTCAATCTTTTTAACGGGTGAAATAAGAAACACCGCGGCCAGCGAAATTAGTATTATAACAAGCGGAACATAAACTCTCCCATTTTCATCATTTCCCTTTCTGAACAAAATAATAGAAAGAAGAACCAGGAGAATATTTTTGAAGATCGATTCAACCGGGGTCATTTTTATCATATCCCCGAAGCAACCGCAATTCTCCTTATCGCCCAGAACAAAACCTGAATATGCCAGGTATGCCGTAAACACAAAAAGCAATAACCAAGTTAATGGTATAGTGAACCGTTTCAGGTAATACGGCTGCAGAAACAATAGTCCGATTGCAAACTCTAGCCCTATAAATATCCGTACAATCAGTCCGGCAAGTTCTCTATCCGGTACAATCGCCTGATCAATCAGTATCACTTCAACGCTGCCCGGTGAAATAATTTTCGAATAAGCTGAAATAAGAAATGTAATACCTAATATTATCCGGAGTAGAAGTTCAATATTAAATTTAAATCTGGGAATCATATGATTGATAGAATTTTTTGGAGGAATTATTAAAATATTTTTTCAATTGCCGATTTTATATCATCCACGCCAATAATTTGGATAGAGCCTTTTACTTTCACTGATTTTAGATTATTACCGGGAATTAAAATTCTCTGAAATCCGAGTTTGATTGCTTCCTGAATCCTCTTGTCAATATGTCCCACACTCCTTACTTCACCGCTCAATCCGACCTCTCCAATAACAACGGTATTCTTTTTTGCCGGCTTATCGCTGTAGCTCGAAGCAATAGCGCAGCAGACGGCGAGGTCAACAGCCGGTTCGTCAATTCTGAGACCGCCGGCCATATTCAGAAAGACATTCTGGTTGGAAAGCCGCAGACCGGCCCGCTTCTCAAGAACAGCGAGGAGAATTGAAAGGCGCCTGTAATCGAAACCTGTTGCAACACGCTGCGGATTTCCATATGCCGAAGGTGTAACAAGCGATTGGACTTCAAGAAGTATCGGCCGGGATCCTTCAATGCTCGACGTTACTACCGATCCGGTAACTTCTTTGTCGCGTTCGCTTAAAAAGATCTGGCTCGGATTTTTAACCTCGTGCAATCCGTCGTCGTGCATTTCGAAGATGCCGATTTCATTTGTACTTCCGAAACGGTTTTTCTGGGAGCGAAGGATACGATATGAATAACTTCTCTCTCCTTCAAACTGAAGAACGGTATCAACAATGTGTTCAAGAATTTTTGGACCGGCGATCATACCATCCTTTGTAACATGGCCGATCAGAATTACAGAGCAGTGCCGTTTCTTTGCAGCCTGCATAAGTTCAACGGTACATTCTCTTATCTGTGTTATTGTGCCGGGCGTATTATCGAGATCCGCCCTGTAAGTGGTCTGAATCGAATCTATAATAACAACTTTCGGATCGTTCTTTTCGATTGAATTGAGGATCAGATCGAGATCGGTTTCCGTCAGAACAAAAATCGACTCCGAGCGGATATTCAATCTCCGCGCCCGCATATTAATCTGATTAGCAGATTCCTCGCCCGTAACATAAAGGACGGTACCGTTTATTCCGGAAGCCGCCTGCATTACGAGAGTCGATTTCCCTATCCCGGGGTCGCCGCCTACAAGGACAACCGAGCCGGGGACTAATCCACCGCCGAGAACCCGATCGAACTCTTCTATATTAGTCTTAATACGATTTTCATCGCGGGGTTCATCAAATGAGAGTGAATTAAGTTTTGGTTCAACATTAATTTTTTTGCGTAAGGATTTTTTCTCTTCTATAAACTCTTCAGTAAACGTATTCCAGCTATCGCACGACGGACATTTACCGAACCATTTCAAGGATTCGTGTCCGCAATTCGAACAGATATATTTTATTTTGTGTTTCGACATACTATAATTTATTCACTTGTAATTAACATAATTTTTATAAGATGCTTTTTCAGAAGCCGGTCCGCTGAATGAATTTTTTAATTATCGGATCCTCGCTTTCAAGTATCTGCCGGGGAGTACCGGTAAAATAGATTTTACCCTCGTGCATCATAGAGATTTTTTCGGCCGTGTTTTTAACACTGAACATATCATGAGTCACGATTATCGATGTAACATTAAGCTTTTCATTAAGTTCTTTAATAAGATCGTCTATTGCATCGGACATAACCGGATCGAGGCCGGTAGTGGGCTCATCGTACAAAACATATTCGGGATTAGTAATAAGGGCTCGGGCCAGACCCACTCTTTTTTTCATTCCGCCCGATAACTCGGCCGGTTTAAGATTCTGAGTACCCGGAAGACCGACAAGCTCCAATTTTTCGGAAACGGCATCATCAATTTCACTTTTCGAAAAACCGGAGTTATTCTCAACCAGCGGAAGGCTCACATTCTCATATACTGTCATAGAATCGAAAAGAGCTGCCCCCTGGAAAAGGAATCCGAATTTTCTTCTGATCTTATAAAGATTCTTTTTCTCTACTTCACTAATTATTTCACCGTCTACTTTCACCACGCCGTCGTCCGGTTTTAGAAGTCCGACAATATGCTTAAGCAGTACACTTTTGCCGCAACCGCTTCTTCCGATTATAGCAAGCGATTGGCCGGTACTTATAAGCAGGTTTACTCCTCTTAAGACGTGATTTTTCCCGAAGCTTTTGTGAAGTCCGATTATTTCGATCATTCGATTTTCATTGAAAAAGTCGGTTGAAATATAAAAAAGAATACGGAGTTAAGCGATGTGAATTTGAACGGGCGCCGTATCAGACGCCCGCTTAATTATATTACGGATTCAGTCCCGTATGGCATTCAACGCACATCATTTCCTTCCATTCTGTTGTAACCGCACTGCCCGGGTGTCTGAACTCGAGGAAAGAATTAACGGCGGCCACCTGCATATTATCCGGTGTTCCCTGTGCATTTATAACGTGACAGATATTGCAATCCTTAGAGATAACTTTTTTCTGAACGGTGGTATGCTGATCGTTATGGCAACGGAAGCATCCCATGAATTCGAGATGGCCGATATTATTCGGATAAGCATCCCATCTTACTTTCATCTCAGGAAAGATATTCTTGTTATATTCATTCTGTATTCCGGTAATTGCTTTCTTAATAAGATCATTTTTGTTCTTGAACAGATCCGGATAATTATCGCTATAAAACTTAGTGATATGATCTTCTATCCCTTTCATTGCTTCTTCGGTAGTAGCAAATTCTTTTCCGATAACTTCGAGAGCGGCGAATTTAATAAGCGTTAGATCCTTTGGAATCGCTCCTGAAGTAATTGCATTGTTTATAAAGAAAGCAGGCGGCTGATAATTATGAGAGGGACGGGTATGGCAATCCATACAGTCCATGTGGCGGACTTCGAGGCTGTCGAGTAATTTTTGATCCACGTTCTGATTTTTATCTTCATAAATAAAAACTTCGCCGGTTTTAGTATTAGTATATCTAACCCACGGAATATTCTGCCTCTTCTCATCGGTATGTTTGTATTCAATTTTCACATTCGGATTAATATGCCAGTGAATCCCCTCTTCAAGTCCTAACGCGCTGAGACTTGAACCGATCTTCATAGTAAGAGTGATATCCCATTCTGTGTTGTTCTCGTCATTAAGGTAATGCCTTTCGAGGCGGAGTTTGCGTGAATAGAACTTTTGAGGCCAGTGGCATTCCTCGCAGGTCTCCCTGGCAGGGCGAAGATCTTTTATCGGTGTTGGAATAGGACGCGAGAAATCGTTGGCAATAACTGCATAGACCTGGCGTAACCCAGAGAGTTTCGACTTCATATACCAGTCGGCGCCGCCGCCGATATGGCATTCAACACATGCTACTCTGGCATGCGGAGAATTCTGATAGGCAACGTATTCGGGTTTCATAACCGAGTGGCATACTGTTCCGCAGAACTCAACAGATTCGGTATAATGGAACGCTTCGTAACTTCCTACAGCACTTGCAAGCAGAAAGATGGCGGTTCCAACGGCGAAGACCATAAAAGCGTTTCTGTGGCGGATGTCATTAAAATCGATTACCGGGAAATCTTTCTCGCTTCCGGCAGCAGATTTTTTTTCTTTCCTGATCTTCCACCACATACCGAGAGGAATGAGCAACAGGCCGATAACCAGGATAGACGGGAGCGCAATGTAAATTACAATTCCAAGGTATGAATTCCCCTGATCGAGTGTTAGGCTTATGACAAAAAGGAATACAATCATAAAGAAGCTGATAAGTGCTATTGTAGCTCCGACTAAGGAGATCCAGTTCTGAGATGAATGCGGTAGTTTTAGCTTCATTGGGAGTTCCATTATGGTTATTGATTCTATGTGGAATTTAAGAAATGAAATCTACTTAGAAAAGACGGGGAGAACTTTTTTTAATTAAAGAGCCGGTAATCCCGGCTCCTCAACCTATTCAGTGAAATTTACTTGTTGGATTTTTTCTCTTCTTTTTCACTTTTGTCTATTTTTTCGATAATTATCTTTTTTACTTTATCGGGTGCCCTGCGGCCAACTATTATCATTCGTCCTTTGCAGGAGTCGTCATCATTCTTCCGGTCAAAGTAAATAATATGATCGCCGGCTTTTTTATCCTTATCGATCATTATTCTGAAGCTGCCCGATTTCTTATTGTCATTTAAATATTTCTCAGCTTCTTCACCTTCGTAAGTTTTTGTCTCTTCCTTACCGTCCTTCATTGTAGTAACGGTCACTTTCTTATCGCCGTCAACAATCCTAACCTCAACTTTTCTGTCCATATCATCTTTATCGGACACTGTAAAATCTTTATCCTTCGAATCATATTTGAACATCATTACTTTCCCGCCTTCGTGTTCAAATTCTTCATCTTCATCAGAGAGCCAGATCATCTCCGGCGTTTTACCGAATGCTCTCAGTTTTTTTACGAGTTTTTCTGCTTCCTTGCCCTCAAAGACAACATCCTTACCATCAACTTTTACAGTCAGTTTTTCAACTTTACCTTTAAGTTGATCCAGTTTGGAATCTGTTTCGTCTTTTTTATCCTGGGCAAAAAGTGTAAGACTAAAAATCCCAAGTAAAAAGAAAATTACGATTACTAAAATTTTTCTTGAATTAATATCGGTCATGATTTCCCCTCCTTTTTAGGTCGAAAATTATACTATCTTACAATTGAATTATGTTAACGGATTCTTAAAAGAATGTTAAAAAATGTTAAATACAGGAAATATATCCCGGTATGAATTAAATTTGCTGCCATGAAAGAGAGACGGATAAAAATAATTGTATCGATTGTAACACTTTCTGTTATCGGGCTGATTGCAATCCAGGTTTTCTGGCTGATAAATGTTATTAGGATTGAAGAGGAGCGGTTCGACAGAAAGGTTAATGATGCCCTTCGGGGAGTAGCAGAAAAAATTGACCGGGATGAAGCCACGCAAGGCGTGATGAGAAAAATTGAACATTCTAACCGGCAACCGGACAATTTTAAACCGGTAAAAAAACCAAAATCGGGTGTAGTGATTAGGGATTCAATTTATAGTATCGCACTTGTAACAGCAGACAGTTCAAAAGAGCGGGATCTGAATTTCCGGTTTGATTATTTTGCTGAAGGGAAGGACACCGCTGAAATTCGTTTGTTCCGGGTTGACTCCTCGTCCCGGAACAAAATTATGATTGGCAATAGAGTCTCATGGAAACAGAAAATAGATTCCTTTGTGGTTAAACGGTCTCAGCTTGTTGAAGATGTAGTAACAGACATAATAAAGATTAACACTGGAAAGAAAATTGAAGAGCGGATAAACGATACCCGGCTTGAGAATTTTCTGTTTGAAGAACTGAAGAAAAACGGAATTGAAACCGATTTTTATTTTGGTGTTGAAAAACCGGCTCGGGATACTATCGTTCTTATAAAAGAGGGAACCGATATTAATGAGCTCAAAAAATCGACAGCCAGGACACTTCTTTTCCCTGACGAAATTTTTAACAGGCCGAATCAACTGGTGGTCTATTTTCCGGATAAGAACAGATATCTTCTTACTTCTGTTTCCGGGATGCTGGTTCTTTCCATAATTCTCATTTCAATTATATCCCTGCTTTTTTATAAAACCATTCAAATGTTTATCCAGCAGAAAAAGATTACTGAGATTAAGAACGATCTTATAAACAATATAACACATGAGTTCAAAACACCGATTTCAACAATCTCTGTTGCATGCGAGGCGTTAAAGGAACCCGATCTTGTAAAAGAACAATCTTCGGTTGAAAGATACAGGTCGATTATTAAGGAGGAGAATGAACGGCTGAGTATGATGGTTGAAACTCTGCTCAACACGGCGGCTTTCGAAAAAGGCTCCGTTCATATAAGCAAAGAGGAATTCAATCTGAACGATGCGGTTATTAAAGCGGCCGACTCATTCGATGAAGTTCTGAAAAAGCAGAACGGCAAGATTGAACTCGACCTTTCGAATGAAAACCTGATATGCAACGCCGACAAATTCCATATAACAAATGTTATAAGCAACCTGATCGACAATGCGATTAAATACAACGACCGGGAACCTGTAATCAGAATTTCAACTGAGTACAATGAGGGTGAAATAACATTAAAAATATCTGATAATGGAATCGGGATTAACAAAGATCATCTGGAAAAAATATTCGAGACATTTTACAGGGTACCAACGGGAAATATTCATAATGTAAGAGGAAACGGGATAGGGCTCAGTTATTCGAAAAAAATATTAGACGCCCATTCCGGATTAATTACCGTAAGCAGCGCTCCGGGTGAAGGAAGCCGTTTTGATATAAAACTTCCGGGAACAATAGCAAAATGACAACTTCATTAACCAGAATATTATTGGTAGAAGATGATCTTAATCTCGGAACCATACTCAAAGAATATCTGGGCGTAAAAGGATTTGAGGTTGTCCACTGTCTTAACGGCGATGAGGGATACAGGACCTTCAGCCGGAACAGATTCGATATCTGTATAATTGATGTGATGATGCCGAAAATGGACGGATTTACGCTGGCCGGAAAGATTAAAGAAATTTCTCCTGTTCCATTTATTTTCGTAACGGCAAAATCGATGCTGGAGGATAAGATCGTAGGTTTTAAACTCGGAGCGGACGATTACATAACAAAACCTTTCAGCATGGAGGAACTGATCCTGCGTATAAATGCGGTAATAAAACGTAATGATCGTAGCGAAGGAATTCGCGGGCATTCGGAATTTGAGATCGGTAAATATCTTTTCAACTTCGATACACGCTCTCTTTGCCTTGACAGGAAAGAGCAGAAGCTCACTTCAAGGGAAGCAGAACTCTTAAAACTTCTCTGCCAGAAACAAAACGAATTGCTGGAACGGGGCGAAGCCTTACGCAAAATCTGGAAAGACGATAGTTATTTCACATCGAGAAGTATGGACGTATATATAACCAAACTCCGGTCTTATCTTAAGGGTGATCCGTCAATCCAGATCGTAAACGTTCATGGTTCCGGTTTCAAGCTGATTGTAAACTGAGCCGGACTGAAATTCAAGAACCGGATATTTTTGATCTCGCATTTCTGAACGGATTAACCAGATAAATATTTGCAGCAAGCCTTCCTATAGTATAAGAGATTATCGCGGCTGTTACACCCGTCATATCAAAATATTTAATTGTCACGAGAAGAAGCAGAACAACGGCGGATACTTCTATTATCGTTGCATATGTTATCGGTTTTGTAATCCTGACATTTACTAGAAGGGATCTCTGAAAATTTATCCAGACGGTCGTAATCGGAAAGAATGTGTAGATCATCAGGGGTAGCGCGGCAAAACTGGCGAGATGCTCCGACAGACCCGATACGCTTATAAGCCATACATCGCTTAGCGGTGTAAATGAAATCAAAGAGAGTCCCGCAAAAACGAACAGCGCCATAGCCGAGGCAAAATTTCTGAGCTTTATGAAATCATCTTTCTTCTTAATTAAAGCAATTCCGACTTCCTGATATGACAAACCGAAAGCTCTGAAAATAAATACGAGCGAGTTTAAGACCGGGAGTACAGCGAGTGATTCAAGAGCCATGCGGCTCTGACCCAGGAAGAATGTTACAACGGGATGAATACCGAGCGAGATAAAAGAAGTAAGCACAAGAGGATAATAAAACTTTACGATCTCGCCGTAGGTAAGCCCGCTTCCGGACTCTGTACTGATAATGATCTTTTTAATTATTCCGGAGGACATTAAACGTGTTGCAACAGCTTCGGCAATAACTCCGGCCGATAGAGCCGAGGCGCCAACAATCACTCCGTGCACACCTTTTACTCCAAAGAGAAGGATTGCCGTAAGCGACATTGCCGCGAGACGCACAATTGTCCCTAAGGCGACCATCCTTGTCATATTATTTCTAATCATGATACCCTGATAGAACCGTCTGTAGCCTATTGCCGGAGCCCATGGAATCAGGATTGCGACGGCCATATGAGTTAAATGAGCAACACGTACGGGAAGGTTTAAGACGTCGATCGATATAAAATCGAATACCGGCGGATATATTACTATTAGCATTAGTACAATTAATGCGAGATTAACAATATAGACAAAGCTTCTGAGTTTTAAGAAAGATAATTTCCCGTCAACAAGAGCGGTTGACGCGCTCAGCATCATAATCACAGGAGATTCTATAATAAGCGCAAATGAAAATGCGACTCCGTACGAGGCCAGATTAAACTCCGGATCTGCTAAACGTGCGATTAACGCGGTTAAGAAAGGCCCTTCAATAGACATCATCAGCCAGGTAGCCAGGAGGGGAAGCCAGAATATCAATATTTTTTTATAAGTCAGCTCAGCTAAGTCTTTCAATTATTTTATCCGCCTCAAAAACTTTTTCTACAAATGATTTTAATTTGTTTTCATCCAGCCGGTTTCCGGTTCTAACGCCCGAGCAAAGATCGAGTCCATACGGTCTCACAATTTTTACGGCCTCGGAAACATTTGAGGAGTTTAGACCGCCGGCCAGGAATACAGGTACGTTAACACTTTCTCTTATGATTCTGCTTACGGACCAATCGTGTGTTCTCCCTGTTCCGCCGAGTTCTTTTATTTTCAGGTTTTGATTTCCGCTGTCTAACAATATAGCATCAACATACCTGGCGGCATCAACAGCTTCCTCAACCGATTCCCTGCCGGTAACGTGAACCACCTGAACAATTTTAATTTCCGGCAGTTCATCTCTCAATGTTTTATGAGTTCCGTATTTAAGCCGGTCGCAAAGCTGAATGGTATTTGTTCCGCACCTTTTCTGCTGTTCGATAATTTCATCAGCAGATTGCTTTGATGTCAATAAAAAAGTAGAAATTCCCGGAGGAACCGCTTCTGCTATTTCGGCAATCAGTATCTCATCAATTACACCGGGTCCGCTCGGCATGCTCGATACAAGTCCGATCGCAGAGGCGCCGTATTTAACCGCGAGCATTGCTTCTTCGATGCTGGAGATGCAGCAGACTTTGATTCGGGTCATTCCTAAAATTCCTCTTTCAAAATCGAATAAAACTTAATGTTGACAAATTTTCCCTTCAAAAAGACTTTCCCCCTTAACGTTCCTTCATACCTCATCCCTGCTTTTTCCATTGCCCTGAAGGATGGAATATTCTCTTCGTCGCAATGTGCTTCTATGCGATTTACATTCAAAACTTCGAAGCCAAATCTGATTACTCTTTTAATTGCTTCAGTTATAAACCCTCTATTCCAATATTTGGGAGAAAGGACGTATCCAATATCGGCGCATCGGTTTTGATCGTTCCATTTTCTTATTGATATTCCTCCGATAACTTTTTTCTCCAACTTTAATTCAACAGCAAAGTCGATATTGTCCTGCGACTCGAACATTTCAGCCGACAGTTTTAAAAACGCTGCGGTATCATCCAGGCTTTTATGGAATTCCCACGGCAGATATTCGGTAACAGAAGGAACAGATGCATACTCAAAAATATCATCCTTATCATTTGGGGAGAATCCTCTTAATATCAGCCGATCGGTCTCAAGCCGGGGTACTTCTTTAATATTATTTGAATTAAACGATCCGGTCATGCACAATTATCTTAAAATTGTTCTCATTTTTTATTACAATTGAAGGCAAATTTAACAAATTATATGAACAACAGCGGTGCGGAGCTAAAATGATTTCAAAAGAATTACTTGATATTCTCTGCTGTCCCGAAACCAAAGCCGATCTTGTGCTGGACGGAAACTTTCTTGTTTCAGTCGATAAAGGGAGCAGACGCCGTTACAGGATTGAAGATGATATCCCAATAATGCTTATAGAGGAATCGGAAATACTCGACTATGATGCCTGGAAAGAAATAATGATACGGCATAATAAACCTGTAGAATGAAGCAACTGTGTTTACTATTTCCCCACCATGATAATCAAACAAAACAGTGACGAAATACAGAACTATTTATCGGACGCTTCAAATTATTCGGGAAGCTGCGAAGCTGTCTATTTTCCCGAAAACGAAAATGATGTAGCAACTCTGTTAAAAAAATCTTTTGATGAGAAAAAACGGATAACAATTTCTGGCAACGGAACCGGACTAACCGGCGCACGTGTTCCCGAAGGCGGTGTTGTTCTTTCTGTCGAAAAGATGAATAGAATCATCGAAGTAAATGAATCGGAAAAGTACGCAATCGTAGAACCGGGTGTTCTTTTAAAAGATTTCCAGGACGAAGTGGAATCCCGCAATCTGTTCTATCCACCCGACCCGACCGAAAGAAACTGCTTTATCGGAGCTACCGTTGCAACAAACTCATCCGGAGCCCGGACATTTAAATACGGACCGACAAGAGATTATGTTCTATCTCTAAGGATCATACTTTCAGACGGAGAAATAATAAATATCTCAAGAGACCAGTTTAGAGCTGAAGGTTACGATGCCATGTTGTATACAGAAAGCGGAAAAATATTGTCTTTTAACCTTCCTCGTTATGAAATGCCGGAGACGAAAAACGCGGCCGGCTACTACTGTAAAGAAAATATGGATCTCATAGATCTCTTTATCGGATCGGAGGGTACTCTCGGCGTAATCACACAAATCAAACTTAAGCTTATCGAACTTCCGGAGAGTGTATTTTCGTCGGTGGCATTTTTCACGAGCGAAGAAGACGCGCTTAATTTTATTGAACACGCCCGTTTTCTATCGGGAGATAGCCGGTCAGCGGTTAACATTAAATTATCAGCAAGAGGTCTGGAATTTTTTGATAAGAATGGAATCAATTTTCTCAAAGATGCTTACACAAAGATTCCGGATACCGCAGAAGCGGCAGTCTGGTTTGAACAGGAAACAGAAAAAGAATATAGTACAATCGAAAATCTCTGGCTTGAGATCCTTGAAAAGCACAATTGCATCATCGATGAATCCTGGCTTGCTTTAAGTCATTCTGATGAAGAAGCATTTAAAGAATTCCGTCATGCAATCGCATGGAAAGTAAATGAATATCTAACCCAGAAAGGATTGAAAAAGGTCGGAACTGATACAGCAGTACCGGAGAAGTATTTTAAAGAGTTTTACAGGTTATCAAAACAGAAAGTGGAAGGGAACGGGCTTAAGTACGTTATATATGGCCATGCGGGTAATTGTCACCTCCATTTGAATATGCTTCCGGAAAACCCTGCACAGTTTCAACTTGCTAAAAAAGTTTATTCGGAGTTGTGTAGTCTGGCCGTTGGTTTCAAGGGGACGGTATCTGCCGAACACGGCATTGGCAAAGCAAAACGTGAATACCTTATTAAAATGTACGGCGAGGATGTAGTTCGTAAAATGGCTCTGTTGAAACTGGCATTCGATCCGAATAAAATTTTATCGATCGGGAATATTTTTGAGGAAAAATTTCTTGATTAAATTACAACGGCTTTCGATTCTATTACTTTTGTTTTTTTCTCCGCTTCTAATTCATGCCCAGGCAGACCGGCAGGATATCGAGAATAAATACCGGCTTGCACTAAGCTACGAACAGGCCGGACAGTTTGAAAAAGCCGAAACAATCTACAGGGAGCTTCAGTCTCTTGAGACATGGAATCAGATCTATCTGGATGCATTGAACAAAATCCTGGTTAAACAGAAAAAATACGACGAATCGATTCTGCTCCTCGAAAATAAAATTAAAGAAATACCGGCCGATGTTTCACTCTACGGAATGCTCGGAACCACATATTACATGATGGACAACATTCAGAAGGCATACGAATCCTGGGAACGCGGTATCAATATAAATCCGAACACCTATGTTCCTTATCGTGTTATTGCCAATTATGCAATTGAAAACCGACTATTCGATAAGGCGATAGAAATTCTTAGACGGGGGAAATCTTTTTCCGGCGATCCTGTAATATTCTCTTTTGATCTGGCAAATATCTATTCATTAAACATGCGGTTTGAAGAAGCCGCCGGGGAGTACTGCTCACTTGTGTCTGTTAAACCGGAACAGGCTGGAATTGTTAAATCACGATTTCAAAATTATTTCGGAAAACCAGGTGCTGCCGAAAGCACTATTAAAGTTATTAAAGAGTTTGCCGATAGGAATAATCTCCCGGTTTTCTATGAACTGCTTTCATTTGCATACTCGCTTTCCGGAATGTACGAAGAGGCATTTGAAAATATTATAGAGTACGACCGCGGTATAAACGGCGGCGGGAATTATATCTTTGCTTTTGTACAGGAAGCATACAGGAACAGACAGTATGATATCGCCTCGAAAGGATATAGATATATAATTGAAAATTATGCACAGACCCCTCTTGTTCAGATAGCCGAAATCGGATTGGTTAGAACACTCGAAGAAAATGTTAACCTGAAAGCAAAAAATAATTTTTCCGACTGGAAACCCTACAACCACGACGTAAAGCGATTTGAAAAAGAATATTTAACTGTGATCGGTTCATATGAACGTCTCGCAAAAATTTATCCGGATAATGCTTCGTTCATTGAGGCGACTTTCAGAATGGCTGAAATTTATTTCCGCAAGTTAAATGAGTTTCACAAAGCTGACAGCCTATACAACCTGGTTATTAGTAAATCTCCATACTCCAGATACACTTCATTATCATATCTGGGTAAAGGAGCGATTGCGATGAAACTCGATCGCATTGATGATGCAGTTAATTTACTGATTCAAGGTGGAAGATTCAGTAATGCGGAACCGGATGTGGTCGCTCAGGCGAAACTATATCTTGGATTTGTCTATTTCTGGAAAGGTGATTTCAACAGTTCAATAAATATCCTGAAAGAACTCCTTCAGAATCTGAATTCGGATCCAGCAAACGATGCGATAGAATATTCCTCACTTATTACACTGGCAAGAAAAGATTCCTTAAACCTTATGATCTATGCAAAAGCGGACAAACTTTTGTTTCAAAATAAGCCGAAAGAATCTGCGATTGAATTCAAAACTTTAGCTGATAACTCTAATTTGTTTGTAATAAACGAGTTCGCGAAATATAAACTGGCCGAAATTTTAATTTACGAGGAAAATTTTCTTGAGGCCGTTAAAATCCTGGAAGAGCTCTCAGATGAGTCAAAAGCTGCGATTTTTGCCGATAAATCAACTTTATTGCTCGGAATGACCTATCAATTCGGTTTGAACGACCCGCAGCAAAGTGCGTTAATTTACCAGAAATTGCTTGAAAAATTCCCCAACTCCTTATATTTTGACACAGCAAGAGAATACTTAAACTCAATATCCATAAAAAACGGAAATAAATGACAGATTCCAGAGAACCAAAAAGCGTTAAATGCTCTTTCTGCGGCAGAGACGGTAGCGAAGTTACCAGCATGGTGGCAGGCCCGGATGTTTACATTTGCGATATTTGTATTAAAACGAGTGTGGATATACTTAAAAATAATGTCGCCTCTTTTACAAAAAAAGAAACCTACAATTCTACTTTAACACCCGACCTGATTAAAAAAAGTCTTGATGAATATGTAATCGATCAGGAGCTTGCTAAAAAAATCCTTGCCGTTGCGGTATATAACCACTATAAAAGAATTAACGCTTCAACTTCTCTTTTCGATATGGATGAAATTGAAATTGAGAAGAGCAATATTTTGTTAATCGGACCGACCGGAGTCGGTAAGACACTTCTTGCTCAGACTCTCGCGCGGATACTCGATGTTCCTTTTGCAATTGCCGACGCAACTACATTAACCGAAGCCGGTTATGTCGGAGACGATGTTGAAACTGTCCTGGTCCGGTTGCTTCAGGCAGCGGATTACAATTTAGAAAAAGCTCAGAAAGGAATTGTCTACATCGATGAGATCGATAAGATCGCTCGTAAGAGCGAATCGGTTTCTATTACACGTGATGTTTCCGGCGAGGGAGTTCAGCAGGCGCTCCTTAAAATACTGGAAGGAACCGTTGCCGGTGTTCCGCCGCGCGGAGGCAGGAAACATCCCGAACAGAGCCTCATCAACATAAACACAAAAAATATTCTTTTTATTTGCGGCGGCGCTTTTGAAGGAATCGAAAATGTTGTTGCTTCCAGAATCAACCGGAATACAATCGGTTTTGATACGGATCTTTCTAACAACGAGGTTATGGATAAAGATAATCTTGTAACACAGATTCAACCGGAGGATCTTACGAAATACGGTTTGATTCCCGAGCTTGTAGGAAGATTACCGATTATTGCGCCTCTCCATTCACTCAACAACAAGGCATTAAAGAATATTCTAACCGAACCTAAGAATGCAATAATTAAACAGTACAAGAAATTATTTATGATGGAGGGTGTAGAACTGGAATTTGATCAGCTCGCACTCGACGAAATTGTCAGGAAGGCATTCGAACGCAAAACCGGTGCCCGCGCGCTCAGATCGATTGTTGAAGGAATTCTGCTCGATATTATGTACGAACTACCCACACAGGAAAATATTGATAAGTGTTTAGTAACGCGTGACGTTGTAACCAAAGGAGAAAAACCCCTCTACATAGAAAGCGACAGAAAAACGGCTTAAAGTAATTTCCGGATTTTAGGGGCTTAATCGGTCAAATATTTGAATTACGGTTAAGCCCGTTTTATTTTTGTCCCACACATATAATACTTAAGATGAAATTTATCGCCCCGTTATTAATCTGTTTTATCTCGACTTTTGCACAGTCCAAGCTTCTTATAAATATGGACCTTCAGCAGTCTGATCATTTGAAGGCATACGGTATTGCGTTTAACGCTCTGGAGAGCGGGTCGACGGGCGACTGGCTATTAAACTACCGGGGCGGGTCTTTTATGTTCGATTATACGGATCAGCTAGCTTTCCAATGCAGGCTGAAAGGGGTTTCCTTTTCACCTCTTTCAAATGAAGAAGCAATTCAGATTTATTCCTTTGTCCAGAGTGAAGACCAGAATATGGATATTGTCCGTCTTGAAAAAGCTCCGAAGATAGCTGTTTATGTTCCGCCGGGATTTCAGCCGTGGGATGACGCAGTAATGCTCGCCCTCGATTATGCTGAAGTAAAATATGATAAAATTTGGGTGGATGAAATTCTTAGAGGAGATCTGGATAAGTATGACTGGCTCCACTCACATCACGAAGACTTCACGGGACAGTTTGGAAAATTTTATGCTTCGTTCAGTGGAGCTGCGTGGTATGTTGAACAGCAGCTGCTGTATGAAACGGAAGCTAAAAAGCTCGGTTTCAAAAAAGTATCTGATATGGAAAAAGCAGTTGTGGCGATGATCAAAGATTACGTCGGTCAGGGAGGATTTCTATTTGCAATGTGTTCGGCAACCGACTCATTTGACATTACGCTTTCTGCCATGAATATAGATATTGTTGACAGGATGTATGACGGAGACCCTCCGGATCCCGGAGCCGAGAAAAATCTCGATTTTTCAAACACGTTTGCATTCGAGAATTTTAAGCTGGAAATGAATCCGCTTATTTACGAATACAGTGATATCGATATTCAGCCCATTGAGATCGGCGACCAGCGAAACGATTATTTCACACTATTTGATTTCTCCGCTAAATACGATCCGGTTCCGACAATGCTGATTCAGAATCATGTTAACATAATTCCCGGATTCATGGGGCAGACAACTATGTACCGCAGAAACCTGATAAAAAACTCGGTCTATGTGCTTGCCGAAAGGGCCGGTACAGATCAGATTAAATATATTCACGGAAATTTCGGAAGAGGGACTTTTACATTTTACGGCGGACACGATCCCGAGGATTATCAGCATGCGGTGGGGGACCCGCCAACCGACTTAAGTTTATTTAAAAACTCTCCCGGATACAGACTGATATTGAATAATATTTTATTTCCTGCAGCGAAAAAAAAGGAACAAAAAACTTAGAAAATTATAATTTCCCTCTGAATCCTTTTCAGAAATATTTTATCTAATGAGGCGGTATGAAATATCTAAAATTCAAAAACAGCAGCGAAAAAGTCCCGATCGGCAAAATTGTTTGTGTAGGAAGAAATTATGCCGAACACGCCAGAGAACTTGGAAATGAGGTTCCTGATTTCCCTTTAATATTTCTAAAACCCGCTTCAAACGTGATCTTCACGGGAGAGCCGGTCGTCCATCCCGAATATTCCAGCGACATGCATCATGAAGTTGAACTGGTTTTATATATCGGAACAGATGTAAAGAATGCCGATGATCAATCCGCCCCGGAGGCAATAGCGGGATACACGGTTGGACTCGATATGACTCTTCGGGACTTGCAATCCCAATTCAAAAAAAAGGGGGAGCCCTGGACATTATCCAAATGCTTTGATACAGCGGCTGTTCTCTCGGAGGTTGTATTAAAAAAAGATTATTATTTAAATGGGAATGAAAAGATCTCTCTTTCAGTAAACGGTGTAGAGAAACAGAATTCACAGGTTAAGAATATGATCTTCTCGCCTGTCGAAATTGTGAAATATATCTCTGCGCGAATGAAACTGGAAAAGGGTGATCTCGTTTTTACCGGAACGCCGGAAGGTGTTGGACGCGTGGTTCCCGGTGATTCAATCGAAGCATCAATCGAAAATATCGCTTCAATATCGACTAACGTAATTAAATAAATAAGGAGTAACTAATGCCAATCTTTGAATACAAATGCAACGACTGCGGAAAAAAATTCGATGTTCTGCATAAATCATCTGCAAACCTGGAAGAGGTGATTTGTCCCGACTGCCAGTCAAAGAACCATAAAAAATTACTCTCGTCATTCAGCGCTTCAACCGGAAGCTCGTCCGGTTTCGACAGCAGTTCTTCATGTTCCGACGGTAGCTGCGGTGTTCCATCTTACGGCGGATGCGCCAGCGGAATGTGCGGGTTAAATTAAAAATTAAAAAGCCCTTCCGCTTGAACGGAAGGGCCGATTAATTATTTTAATTATACGTCAGTAAAAAAGAATACTCTTTCGCATAATAGAGCATCTGTTCTGTAAAATCCTCCGGATACTCAATCTTCACATCAATAATTTCCTCTCCTTCCATTACCGGAACCAACCGCGGGTTTATAAATCCGGCATAAGGAGCAATGTTCAGCTTTTTATATCTTGCTAAAACTTCATCGTGAATTTCACGGTCTACCTTAACTCCGTAAGTTTCAATCAGATTTTTTCCTGCTTCGAAATCCCCTTCCGATTTAATTCTCTGAACTTCACGCAGCATCTGTCCGAACAGGTTCCTCAGTTTTTCATAATCGTTAATTACAAAAAATGTTTTGCCGTCTTTTGTCTTTTTCTCAATTATGTTTTCGCTTTTCCCTTTTTCATAAACCCATTTCGAAATAGCCTGCCTGTTCCTCATATGAGCCTGTTCAATATTATCTCCGGGTTCAATCCTGGAAAGCTGCGTCATCAATCCGTTCCTGATATAAGCATCATATTCGGCTTTACCGGCTTCGAGAGAAGGCATCACGCCGATGTCAACAAGCTTAGTGTCCAGAATAAAATAGAGTGCAACAAGATCTGCGCGTGTTTCTTCCAGCACGGAGGCATAATTTTTTAGAGTTTCGTTCGGCTGTCCAACTCCCGGATTAAGCTGGCCCGAGCCGTGACCTATTACTTCGTGCATATCTGTATGAAGATCGCTTGCAAGAGATCCGTATTGTCTTGCGCGTTCGATTTCCTCTTTCGAATAGGCAAACTCTTCGAGTAATCCGCTCGACTCCGCGGCTTTGTTATACGAGTAAACAATGTTTCCGAGGTTTACAGATTTGGATCCGTGCTCTTTTCGTATCCATTCAGCATTCGGCAGATTTATTCCGATCGGGGTTGAAGGAGAGGCATCGCCCGACTCAACTACGACAGTTATTACCTTTGCGGAAATTCCAGTCACATTTTTTTTCTTGTGCTCGGGCATTATTGTTGAATTATCCTCGAACCATTGAGCATTATCGCTAATCGCTTTAATCCGCTTTGTTGCCTCCGGATCCTTGAATGAAACAACGGATTCGTAATTAGCCCTGTATCCGAGCGGATCATTATATGTTTCAATGAAGCCGTTTACAATATCGATTACTGAAAGTGTATCTTTAACCCATTCGATATTATACTCATCCCATTTTTTAAGGTCGCCTGTTTTATAATACTCAATAAGCAGTTCAAGAGTTTTTTTCTGATGATCGTTTTCGGCAACTCCGACAGCCTTATTCAACCAGAAGAGAATCTGCCTTATTGCGTTATTATACATCCCCCCAAGTTTCCAGGTCTGTTCTACAACTTCCCCGTTTTCTTTTAATAGTTTTGAATTCAAGCCGTAAGAAACAGGCCGCGGGTCCTCGGGTTCGGCAATTCTTTTATAGTAATTCTCAACTTCCTTTTGCGTAACGCCTTCATAAAAATTAACCGCAGAGGTTCTGACGAGATCCGCTTTCGGATCCTGGTTGACCTTATAAGGATCTATATCCGGGTTAAAAAGGATCGGTATCAGCTTATTAATCAGGTCGTCTATCATTTCCCCGCTTTGAAGCGGAAGTGAATACTCGTCTGTTCCGGAAATTAACTGACGGAAATATTCTTCGGAAAAACCGGGAGTAAACTTCTTATTCGAATAATGATGATGAATTCCGTTTGAGAACCAGACGCGTTTTGTGTATTCTAAAAACTTAGCGAACTCGGGCGCTGTTCTATCGCCGCTGTATGTTGATACAATCCCTTCCAGAGTTCTCCTGATATATAAATTGTGTTTGTAGTTCTGATCCCATATAATATCTCTTCCGGAAAGCGCGGCCTGATAGAGATAATAGAGAAGTGTTTTCTGACGCAGCGATAAATCCTCGAATCCCGGAACTCTGTAACGCTGAAGCCGCAGATCAGCAAATTGTTCGGCAACATACTTAAAATCGTCTTGCTTCTGTTCCTGTGAGCAGTTCATAATAAATAACCCTGATAATAAAATAATTAATAAGGATGCTGTTCTTTTCATAACGCTTCCAAAATGTTTTCTAATGATTAAATTAGGCCGTGCAAAATATAATTTTTGATAAAGCTAAACAATGAATTATCCATTACTTCGGATTTGCCATGAATATTCAAATAATCGGGACAAAAAACTGCAGCGATACCCGAAAAGCCGAGCGGTATTTTAAGGAAAGACGGATTCCATATCATTTCAGGGACCTGAACGAAAAAGGACTGGCTAAAGGTGAGCTCGATAATATTTCAAGAAAATATCCTCTTGAAGAATTAATTGACCGGGAAGGTAAACAGTTTAAAAAGAGGAACATGCAATACATGCGTTTTAATATTGAAGAAGAATTATTGAATGATCCGCTTCTTCTTAAAACACCGATTGTAAGAAACGGCAGTAATGCTACTGTAGGATACGAGCCGGAAATCTGGAAAAAATGGATTGAAGAAGCGGATTAACGGCTGTTAAGCAATATTCTTCTCGCGTTAAATTCTGTAAGCAGTTCTCCATAGGAATTAAATTGAATACCATCCCAGCCGCATGCTTTCGCGCCGTCAATATATTCCTGAATATCGTCAATAAACAAGTGCTCGCCGGACGGCTTTCCCGTAAACTTCTCTACTGCTCTGTAGATTTTTTCTTCGGGTTTGATTGCGCCGACTTCATGGGAAAGAAATAATTTGTCAAAGTAATTTAAGAACTCATGATGCTGATAACCGTATTCTTTATGAATCTCATTCGTATTAGAGAGAAGGCAGAGAGTATAGTGTTCCTTTAGTTTTGGAAGTAGGTCTAT
>CAZHHG010000029.1:0-29006 GCA_964532065.1 uncultured Melioribacter sp. | reverse complement strand
AGAGCTGTTACATCAAGCGACGGTATGACCGCAGACTGGTACCGTTTCGATCATTCATTATTAGAAAATATATCAAATAAAATTACCCGTTCAGTTAGGGGAATTAACAGAGTTGTATACGATATAAGTTCTAAACCGCCCTCCACTATCGAATGGGAATAAAATATTTGATGGGAGGTAATTATCCTGAAGGTAAAAGAACTTCCTGTAGACGACAGACCGCGTGAAAAACTTACCCTGCGTGGCCCGCAGAGTTTATCCGATGCAGAACTCCTGGCCATCCTTCTTAGAACCGGAATAAAAGGAAGGAATGTAGTTCAATTAGCACAGGACCTGATTAGAAAATACGGTAACCTGAACCTGCTGGCTACACAGAATGTCTCCTCGCTTAAAACAAATCCCGGTATTAAAAAGGATAAAGCCGTTACTCTAGTAGCTGCATTTGAACTGAGCAGAAGAGCTGATTCAGAAAAAAAATGGCTCTCAAATAAAAAAATATCCTCACCTTCCGATATTGCTGATATTTTTATCCCCTTGTTAAGAGACGAAGTGAAAGAAACTTTTCTTGTAGTCTGTCTTAATTCTGCCAATAAAATAATCAGGTACGAAAAAATCAGCGTTGGCAGTCTTAGTTCCAGTATCGTTCACCCGAGAGAGGTTTTCAAAGTTGCAATTGAGAATAATTCAGCTAATATTATTCTTATTCATAATCATCCGAGCGGTAACCCTGAACCGAGCAGCGAGGACATCAATTTGACCAGAAAAATGGTTGACGCAGGTAAACTTTTGGATATACAGGTCTTCGATCATATTATTGTTGCCGGGAACAAGTATACCAGTCTGGTTGAAAAAAGGGTAATTTAAATGGGAATATGAAGGATTTGTTCGGATTTTAATTCATTTCCCGAAAAAAATTATTATATTTTGCAACGATAAATTGAATTCACCAAATTATAAAGGAGGTCGATTATGGTAAAAGTAAAGAGAATACTTGGCACCTGGCTGGTGGTTGCTTTGTTTGTTGGTATGCTTGGTGTTACAGGTTGTAGCGGCATCTCCAAAGAACAGGTAGCTGAATTGGAAGCGCTGCGCTCCGAAGTTAAAGCTTTGGAAAAAGAAGTAAATTCTTTGAAGAGTGAAAAAGCTGCTCTTGAAAGAGAAATTGCAGAAAAAAATGCAAAACTTGATGAATGTGCAAAACAAAAAGCAGAAACCAAAAAAAATCTTGAAAAATTAGGCTTGTAATCAGCCGGTTTAATTCAAAGGAGGAAATAATGAAAGTTTACAAATATCTTTATGCTTTAACTTTGGTTCTGCTTCTCTCCGTTATTACTGTCGCTCAGGAGAATAGAACCGAAGATATGACAAAAGAAGAATGGCAGAATGAGATCAATCGTTTGACCGAACAGAAAGTTGCCCTTACTACCGAACTGAATGCATTGAAATCCGAAATCGCTGCTCTTAAAGCTACACGCGATAAGATGCAGGCCTACGATGATTGTATAAACGAACTCTATGCTATGCTTGGCGCTACTAAAGCTGATGTGGATAATTTCAGGAATCAGTTGAATGCTCTTACTAAGAAAATTGACGGCCGTGAAGCCCCTAAAGCCGATCGTCAGGCTGAACTCGATGCTATGAAGAAAAATAAAATTTCCGCTCTTCCTGAATTTTTCGATAAAGTTCATAACCAGCTGCAGAGAAAATTAGATGCCTGGGAAGAAGCTCCTAAGGAAATTAACTACACTGTGGTTAAAGGAGACCATCTCTGGGGTATCTCTAAGAAAAAAGAACATTACGATAACCCGTTCGCTTGGCCTATTATTTATAGAGCTAACAGAGACCAGATTAAGAATCCTGACCTGATCTATCCGAAACAGATCTTCAAGATTCCTAATTTGACTGAAGAGGAAAAATCTAAATACGATAAAATCAGAAGAAATTATAAACCGGCTCCTCCTGCACAGACTGCTCAATAATCTGCCGGCGTTTTACAATTATGAAATAGTATAATTGAATAGAGCCCTTTTCGATTTACGAAAAGGGCTTTTTCTATAGGGAGGATGTTACGCAAACCGAAAAACTGATAAGACTGGAAAATGTTAATCTGCTTCTCCTGCTTGGTTACAACGATTCTAATCTGAAACCGCTTACTGAGCGCTTCTCTGCTAATGTTACTGTCCGGGGCGATAATGTAATAATTCAGGGCGTTAAAGAAGAAGTGGATGCTGTTGAAAAGGTATTGAAAGAAATGGTCTATGTTCTTAATACTACCGGAAAACTTCAATCGAAGGATGTTGAAACTATTATTGATCTGACCATTCAGGGTAAAGAGATTATCAATAATGATGAATATGAGAATATTGTATTATACTCCAAGAAAGATGCTATCAAAGCCAAAACATCAAATCAGGTAGAATATATCAAGGCGGTCCGGGAAAACGATATCTGCTTTGCTATCGGTCCTGCAGGAACCGGCAAGACTTTCCTTGCAGTCGCTTTTGCAGTCGCTGCATTGAAAAAAAATATTGTTAAGAAAATTGTCCTCGCTCGTCCCGCTGTTGAAGCGGGGGAGAGTCTTGGATTTCTTCCCGGCGATTTCAGGGAGAAAATTGATCCCTATCTGCGTCCTCTATACGATGCTCTCGAGGAAATGCTTCCGTCCGAACAACTCCGGAATTATATAGAGAAGGGTGTTATTGAAATTGTACCGCTTGCGTTTATGCGCGGTAGAACACTTAATAACGCATATGTAATTTTAGATGAAGCTCAAAACGCCACCGGGATGCAGATGAAAATGTTCCTTACCCGCCTCGGTCCCAATTCTAAAGCCATCATTACCGGCGATATTACACAGATAGATCTCCCTACTTATTCACAGAGCGGATTGGTTCAGGTAAAGGAAATTCTGAAGCACGTTGACGGTGTCGGATTTGTCTACTTCGATAAAGGCGATGTTGTCCGGCATAAACTCGTTAAGGATATTATAGATGCTTACGAGAAGCATTATAATGATAACGGTGCGGTTAAGGAGAGGAAAAAATCAACCTGAATTAATCTGTTATTTATCGGACTTTCTTAACTTACTCTCTTCCCAGAATTTATCCATCTCTTCCAATGTACTCTCGGTCATTTTCCTGCCCGATTCTTTTATCTTCTTTTCAACATATGAAAATCTGGAGATAAATTTCTCGTTTGTGAATCGTAGAGCGTTTTCGGGATTTATTCCCAGGAATCTTGCGTAATTTGTAAGTGCGAAGAAAAGATCTCCTAGCTCCTCTTCTAATTTCACTTTGTCGCCGCTCCTTTCCATTTCGTGCATCTCTTCCATCTCTTCAACTACTTTTTTCCATACGTCGGATTTATTATCCCAGTCGAATCCTACTTTCGAAGCTTTTTCCTGCAGACGATATGCTCTTGCCAGGCTTGGCAAATTCTTCGGAACTCCTTCAAGAACGGATTCTCTTCCTTCCGATAATTTTATCTCCTCCCAGTTCTTAACTATTTCATCAGTCCCGTTTACTTTTACATCACCGAATACATGGGGATGCCTTCTTATCAGTTTATCTTTAATCGAATCAATAACATCATTAATATTGAATTTATTCAATTCTTCTGCCATTACTGAATGGAACAGTATGTGAAGCAGAAGATCACCGAGTTCGGATTTCATTTCATCAAAATTTTTAAGATCAATCGCCTCAATCAATTCGTACGTCTCTTCTATTGTAGCGCCTTTAATTGAATCGTGCGTCTGTTCCCTGTCCCAGGGACACTCTTTTCGAAGTCTATTCATAATCTCTGCGAGTTCCTGAAATTTCTGGCCTGTCATCTGCTATCCCTTTTTTGTTTGTAAAAATAAGAGAATGGTGTTTCAATACAAATAGAGATCAGGTTCAAATTTGGTATATTTGTATCAAACAATTACGGAGAATTTATGATTGAAGAAAAAATTAAATCGTTAATTGGTCATGACCTTCCGAACGCTCCCAAACCTCTTGCAGCTTATGTACCTGCAATTCAATCGGGCAACCTGGTAATGACAGCGGGGCAACTTCCTTTCAGGGAAGGGAAACTGATTTTTGAAGGTAAAGTAGGTTATGATGTTTCGGAGGAAAAGGGGATTGAGTGCGCCAGGCAGTCTGCTATCAACTGTCTCTCTGCTGTTAAATCGGTTATCCATGATCTCGATAAGATTGACAGAATTGTTAAACTTACGGTTTTTGTAAGCTCTGCCATTGGATTCCATGCTCAACCCAAAATCGCTAACGGTGCGTCCGAATTGATGGTTGAAATTTTCGGAGATGCCGGTAAACACGCCAGAAGTGCGGTCGGTGTCAGCGAATTACCGATGAATGCTCCTGTTGAAATTGAAATGACTGTCCAGCTTAAATAGAATACTGATTTGACTTGATACTTGTTTCAGGATGTTCTAAAATTGCACAGGTCTATCGGGAGAAACCTTTTTTCCCGATAGATTGTTAAACCGGAAAAATCGGATTGAATATGAAAAAACTGACTATAATATTTCTTCTTGCCTTCACTACCTCTTTGGTTGCACAGTTCAGAGAGGATCTTAATAAACCTGTCGATGTTAAAAGCGGAATATTAAGTAATGAATCGGGAAATTTTCTGGGCATCTTCAATCCGAATAATTTCAAAATGAGTCATACTTTCGACCTCTCATTCCAGTCATTCGGTGCCGGAAATCTGGCCCTAACGACTTATACTAACAGCATGTTCTATAAATTCAACGATCAACTTAATATTCAGGCCGATGTCAGCTTGGTAAATTCACCTTATAATTCTTTCGATAAGAACTTCGCAAAACAGATAAACGGATTTTACCTGAGCCGCGCTCAGCTCAATTATAAACCGTCGGAAAATATGAATATCATTCTCCAATACAGAAATATTCCGGCCGGTTACTACTCACCGTATATGTACGGCTATCCTTCCTATTACCGTTCCTACTGGTATGATGATATGTGGGATGAGAAAGAGAGATAGAATTTTATTAAATTTCCTCCCAAATATTTCCCTGTATATTATTTCTGAGAGAATTGGAAAAGAATAATTCTAAGAAATCTGCAAAGAGACCCGTTGATTTAACGTCCTCAACCAACAACCTTTTTCTTAACATAGCTATATTTGTTCTATTTGCGGTAATTCTATTCATGCTCTATTCAATCTACTTAAAAGTCACTAAACCGGGCGGAAGTGATTCGGGTGTTACAAATAACCAGCAGGCGGCCGAGATTATTCAGGTTGAAGTATTGAACGGCTGCGGTGTTGGAGGAATTGCCGATAGATTCACCGACTTTCTCCGGAATAACAGGTTCGATGTAGTTAATATGGGAAATTACATCCGCTTTGATATGGATGAAACAATTATAATCGACCGTACAGGCAACAAGGCAAATGCCCTCGCAGTTGCCTCTTCCCTCGGCGTAAAAAAAGAGAATGTTATTCAACAGCTGAATGACGATTATTTCCTGGATGTCTCGATAGTTATCGGACGCGATTATTATACTTTACAACCACTTAAATGAGGTAAATGTGACTTCATTAAACTTTGCAAAACTGATTGCCGAATTAGTTAAAAATAAAAAAGGTTACGATATTAAAATTCTTGACCTCAGAAAACTCTCATCAATAGCCGACTTTTTTGTGATCTGCTCGGCCGATTCTGAACGTCAGGTAAAAGCAATTGCTGATGAAGTGGACGAAAAACTCTCCGAGCAGCATATTAAATGCTCTAACCGCGAGGGTTATGAAACAATGAACTGGATCCTTCTCGATTATTTCGACGTAATACTTCACGTGTTCAAAGCCGAAGCCAGAAACTATTATAACCTCGAAAAATTCTGGGGCGACGCTCCTGTTATTGAAGTTAAGGATGAGGAAGCGCCTGTAAAATCACCTAAAACAAAAACTAAAAAATCTGTTACGGAGCGGTAATTGAAAAAATACTTATCGGATCTGTTCCTCGAAGCTTCTTCCCGTCTGGAATACCTTAAAGATGCTGAAATGATTTTTACTATACCGAATCAGCAGAATTATGGCGACTATTCAATCAACATCGCTCTTATTTTATCAAAGAAATTGAAAAGAAGCCCGCGCGATGTTGCCGGTGAAATTATAAATAATCTTAATTACAACAGGTCAATAATTGAGAAAATAGAAATTGCCGGCCCCGGTTTTATAAATTTTTTCTTCTCTCCGGCATATGTTCCGCAAATTTTAAACAAAGTACTTTCTGAAAAAGAAAATTTCGGGAAATCATCTAAGTATTCCGGGAAAAAAGCCCTGGTAGAATTTGTTTCTGCGAATCCCACAGGGCCTTTGACTGTTGGTCACGGCAGGAACGCGGTTATAGGCGATACCGTTGCCAATATGCTGAAATGGATCGGTTACGATGTTGATAGGGAATATTATTTTAATAACGCCGGTCGGCAGATGCGTGTGCTTGGCGATTCGGTTAGACTCCGGTATCTTGAAACAATGGGTAACAAAATTGAATTCCCGGAGGATTATTACCAGGGAGAGTATATTAAAGAGATTGCTCTGAATCTTCACTTGGAATACGGTGATTCACTGACAAATGAAGATGCCGAGGGAATTTTTAAGAAAAGAGCTGAACAGGAGATCTTTGCCGATATTAACAAAACCTTATCGAATCTTGGAATCGGTTTCCAGAAGTATTATAACGAACATACTCTATATGAAGAAGGAAGAATTAATTCTCTTCTCGACCTCTTCAGTAAAAAGGATTTGTCTTACACTAAAGACGGTGCTACGTGGCTTAAACTCTCCGACCTCGGCAATGAAGCCGATAAAGTAATTGTAAAATCGACGGGTGAGCCGACGTATCGCCTACCTGATATTGCGTATCATATAACAAAATTTGAACGCGGTTACGATCTTATGGTCGATCTCTTCGGATCGGACCATACTGCGACTTATCCGGATGTTCTTGCCGGACTAAAAGCTTTGGGATATGATTCCGGAAAAATAAAAGTACTGATCCATCAGTTTGTTACGATTATGCAGAAAGGGGAGATAGTTAAAATGTCGACCCGCAAAGCAAATTATATAACCCTTGATGAATTAACCGGTGAAGTAGGAAGCGATGTAGTCCGTTATTTCTTTATCATGCGCAGCATGAACAGTCATCTTAATTTCGATCTGGACCTGGCAAAAAAACAATCGGATGAAAACCCTGTTTTCTACCTGCAGTATGCTCATGCAAGAATAGCTTCGATTTTGAGAATGGCCGCTGAAGAGAATCTGAATTATTCACTTGATAACCTGGTTTTTCTTACAATGCCTGAAGAGCAGAATCTGCTTAAGAAGCTCTATGAATTTCCTGATGAGATTCTCTATTCATCCGAAAATTTTGAACCGCATAAAATATCTTCATACCTCGAAGAACTTGCCTCATTGTTCCATAAGTTCTATACGGTTTGCAGAATTATTGGAAGCGAGACGAAACTGGCAGAAGCAAGACTCGCTTTAATCGTGGCTGTTAAATATGTTATTAAGAACGGGCTTTCGATTCTAGGAGTTAGTGCGCCGGAGAAAATGTAGTATCAATCTGCGACCGCGACAGATATCGCGAATATTTCAGCGGCGCTGTTCTCTTTCAGCACACCTCCGCATTCCGAGATAGTTGCCCCGGTAGTTATAACATCATCCACAAGGATTATATTTTTTCCGGATATTTTTTTATTACCCGATACCGCGAAAGCACCTTTAATGTTGTTCTTTCTCTCTTCAAGCGTGAGTTCTGTTTGTGTCTCAGTGAATCTTTTCCGCTTAATAACCGATTCTTCAACCGGAATCTTTAATACAGAACTGATTCCTTTGGCAATATAATACGATTGATTATATCCTCTCTCTGCTTTCTTTAACCTGTGCAGAGGTACGGGAATCAAAAGATCACCTTTCCAGCTCATTAACTCTTCCTTTAATACTGTGCCGGACATTTTACCCAGAAATATTCCTATTCGAAAATTTTCCATGTATTTAAGAGAGTGAATAAGATGCTGAAGCGGTTTCTCTTTTTCAAAAACAAATGCCGAATTAAATCCTGAAATTATTTTATCGGATCCAAATTTCTTTATGAATTCGTGTTCTATTCTTTTTTTATCCGCTCTCTGGATCAGGTTGAAGCATCCTTCGCAGATATAAGTGGTATCCGGATTTAGTTTGCAGTTGCAGGAAAGACAGAATCTGGGGAGAAAAAAATCAAAAAAGTGATTAAATAAAAACATCCACTTCTATTTTATCCCTTTTGAATTTAGAAACTCGCCAACTTTTTTATCGCTTAACTGGAGATGATTAAAAAACCATCTTTTAAGTCCGTCGATCTGCTCCATATCGACCATGGTTTTATTATCACTTCTAATTTTTTCGAAACGAGTTACCCATTGATTGTAAAATCGATCGTGTTCAAGTTTGTGGGAAATGTAGCCGGGGAAATGATACTGCTTCATATATACTTCTTCCGTCTCAAAATGCTTTTCGATTTCATCAATCAGTAGCTTCAGATGATCGATAATCGGTGCCCTGTTTCCGGCTTTAAAATCCGAGTGGACTTTATTGATTATAACGGCAATATCGCTGTGCTGCTTGTCAATTGCTTCGATGTTTACTTTCTCTTCATCTGTAAATTCGACGAACGGCATAATCTATCTCTTGATTGTTATAACATTCCTGATCGTTTCCGTAAAAACCACTCAAGGGCAAATAAACAAATTATTATTGCCATAATCCACTCATTCGTCCACAATGAATATTCACGGTACACCGGTTTTTCTAATTGACTTGCGGAGTTAATAGTTTTTAACTTCTCAAAAATTCCGTCATAACTATTTATAGGGTAATATTCTCCGCCGGAAACAGATGAAAGGCTTTTTAATAAGTTGGAATTCATCTTTGTGTTTAACAATTCAGTTTCGCCGGTGTTAACGCTGAATCTTCCTCTGTCACTATTTATTTCTACCCCGTCATAAAATGCTATTGCGTCGAATGAATAATCACCGTCCTCGTTTAATTCTATAGAACCTCTGTAAACACCATTATTAGCTCTTGTTAATTTAATATCCGAATCATTTCTGCCGCTTTTAAGAATCAGATTTATTTCAGCAGAGTTGACGGGTGAAAATGTCTGGTCGTATAATTCCGCAGTAAATTCTGCACGCTCACCTCTTGAATATACTTTCTTATCAGTTCTGATCGTAAACTGATTCTTTGTACCCGAAATATTGAGCCATTTGATGATGTCATTAAAAAATCCCTGTAAAAAGAGGGGATTATCATTGGACATTCCCAATTGCCAGCGCCATAATTCGCCCGCTAAAAATGCTATTGATCTGTAACCGGCAATATTTCTGGAAACCATCAGCGGGGAATTGGTTTGAACGGTTCTTACAATAGAATTAAGCAGCACCTCACTTCCGTCCTTGGCAATTATTTCAGAACCGGTTCTGGATACGGGGGCAAGTGTTCTCCACAAGTCCTGCCTGGACGATAATCCCGAAAAAATCTGATTAAAATTTCCGGGTATTAATTCAGGCTGAACAGGAATTCTCTCTTCGATGATCTTTCTTATTGTAAACGGAAGCCCGTTCTCGTACTGCTTCAGTTTTGAAAGTTCGGTATCTGGTGTTACAATTATTAAATATGGTTTTTTCTTTTGAATAGATGAAAAGACTTTGCTGCTTAACTCTGCCGGTGTGTTTCTTGATGGAAAATCAACCAGTAACAGGATATCCGCAGAATCGATCACAGTCAGATTTAATCTTTCCCAGTACTTTTCTGGTCCGACCTGGACAATTTTATCAACCGATAAATTTTTATTTGTATTTAAAATTGTGCTGATTGCGGAAAGATCTGGCGAAGGGCTCCCTGCAACAAGTGCTATTTTGATCTTATTCTTCAACACATTCAGAAAAAACGTTCTGGTGTTGTTTGCTATATTCGATTCATCCGTCATATCGGATGCTGTAACTCTCATTTTTTTTTCGCCGGGTGTTTCGGGAAAATAATCGAAACCGATCCTGTTTAATCCTCCCGGTGAAAGCAGAGCATCCTTCGACTGTATAAGCCGGTCATCCTCGTACAATGAGAGCTTTGTTCTCCCGTCAAAGTAACCTTCGTTCAGTAAGGTTGTTTCAATAACCGTAGGAGTTCCGGAATATATGAACTGATTGTATGAAACGTCTTTCACTATAAGATCTTTTACCGGTGTAGTATCACCGATACCGATAGTAAAGACCGGCAACGCTGTTTTTTCTGCTTCGTAGACCGGTTCATTCCCGTCCGAAACTATTCCGTCGCTAGCAATAATAACCGATCCTCTTTTCACTTTAAGTGAATCGATCAGCTTGAATATCTTGTAAAAATTCGTCAGAGGTTCTTTGAAATTGATATCCGTTCCTTTCTCTGCATCATACTCAACAGGTTTAATACCGAATAAATAACTCTTCAGATTAGTACTAAACTCACTCTGAACTTTAGCAGCCAAGTCTCTTAGTTGTCCGGCTCTGATTAGACTGTCCTTGACTGAGAGGGAAGCTGAATTGTCGATAAAAAGAAAATTGACCGGTTCTTCCTTCTCATTATATTTTATGGAAATCCTCGGTTCAAGAATTAAAAGAAGTAGCAGGATAATTATGAGAGACCTGATCAGGAATAGAAAAGTTCTCATATAAATTGAAACAGCGGGAATCGTGAACCTATAAATGAACCATGAATAGACTATCAGTAAAATAACGGCAATCAGAATAAAAACGGGACTTGAGTTGAACGAGATGTTAAAGCTGTTTATTCCTTCCATCTGAAACTACTTCATAAGGTTTTCTATTTTCCAGTTTTGCATCGAGTCGTAAGTAGGGTAATCAGTAAGGTCGAAATGTATCGGTGTAATTGAAACATAATTCTTTTTTGTAGCAAACTGATCGGAATCAGGTTTTTCGTCGGTCTCCATCAGACTTCCTGTAAGCCAGTAATATTTCTTGCCGTATGGATCGATCCTTTCCTCATAAACATCGTCCCATTTGGATTTTCCCTGCTTTGTCAGCATTATACCAGCAATTTCATTTTCAGGCAGATTCGGAACGTTAACATTAAGGAGGGTTCCGTTCGGAAGCCCTTTTTCTAAAACCAGCTTAGTAAGTTTCGCGGCTACCTTTGCTGAATAACTGAAATCCTTAGAATCATGACTTGTCTGAGAAATTGCGATTGCCGGGAGGTCCATAATCGCAGCTTCTCTTGCTGCCGAAACAGTACCCGAATAAATTATATTTATAGCAGTATTAGAGCCGTTATTAATGCCGGATAGAACTATATCCGGTTTGGTTTTAAGAATATTCCGGATTCCGATCTTAAGACAATCGGCAGGAGTACCGTCAATTGCATACCCGAAGAAATCTCCGTTTTTAAAATATTCAGTAATCCTGAGTGGAATTTTCATAGTAATCGCATGCCCAACTGCACTCTGCTCTGTCCGGGGTGCAATTACAGTAACTTCTCCTATCTTTTTCATCTCCTTAGCAAGTGCTGCAATTCCGGGGGAATCAATTCCGTCGTCGTTTGATATCAGTATTTTCAATTTTTCATCCTTAATGTATTAAAAGCACAAAATTAGGTAGTAAATATAATCAAATTACATGCAACCAATCGGGTTAAATATTGAAGGAATTTCATGATGGGAATAGTATTATTAAATAATCCCTCAATCTTGTCCCGGAAAAATCTTAATTTGTCCTTGTAAAAACTTAACTATTGATGAAATCCAGAATACTGATCTTCATTTTCACTATATATGCGCTCAATGTTTCGAATGCTCAGGTAGATTCGACAGCATACGGCGATATCGATATTTTTGTAATCGATTCTTTTATATCGCCGGAAGAACCATTTAAATTTTCTCTCTCTTTTTTTACAAGTGACAGTGTTAAATCAAAGGTTTCAATACTAAAGGATGACGAATATATAGTCTCGGAAGAATATTCTGATAATCATAAAATTGAGATTACTGTAAATCAATCCTTAATCAAATTCAGAGTCATCAGATATTTTATTTCTGTCCGTGATAAATCAGGTAATGAATCGAGGAGTCAGTTGTATGAAGTTGAATTCCCGGAAACTATAATTACAGCCGATCAGAATCAATCGGGTCTTCTGCAGATCTGCTGTTTCGGCGGGATCATTTTTGGGTTACCTTCGCCGACACTCGTGTTTAAAGAGGGCGGAAAGTATTTCAGTCTAACAAAGGAAATACCCCTCTTTTCATTTTATTCCGGCGGTTACAATTATCCATTTGGATATATCGGAATCGATTACGCTCATATTTTCAATTCCGACAGAAAAAATTTTGCAAGGATCGGATATAAACAAATTTTCCAGGTCGGTTTCATCGAATATATTTCAACAGGATTCAATTTTTTTACTGATTTCAGCGGATATAACGGAATCAGTCCGGAGTTTTCTGCGGGACTATTTAAAATTCAGAACGTATTCACTTTATTTGCGCGTTACCGTTATAATTTCCAGTTGAAGAGCGGCGGCAGGGATTTTCATGAATTTTCGATCGGACTCTACTCCAATTTCTTTTCGCTAAATCTGTAATTTAAAATAGAGAGGGCGGTTGTTAATAAATTTGAAAACAGAATCATGCGATTTTAATAATTACTACTTTTTGCTTAACCGGAATTGATGGAGAATAAAGAAAATATCATCTCTGTAAGTGAGCTGACCGGTCAGATCAAGGCCGCACTCGAAGAAGAATTCGGGGATATCTCCGTAATTGGTGAGATATCCAATTTTAAGGCTCACATCTCCGGTCATTGGTATTTTACATTGAAGGACTCCAATGCGCAGATAAGCTGTACAATGTGGAAAGGGGTGAATAATTATGTATTCTTCACTCCGCAGGATGGAATTAAAGTAATTATTCGTGGAAGGATCACTGTTTATCCGCCGAGAGGCAATTACCAGATTGATGTCCGTTCTATGAAACCGGCAGGTGTTGGTGAATTGCAGGCGGCATTCGAAAAGCTGAAACAGAAACTTGCCGACGAAGGATTGTTCGACGAAAAGTATAAAAAGCCGATTCCGAAATTTCCCCGAAAAATCGGAGTTGTAACTGCAATAGATGGTGCTGCATTTCAGGACATGAAAAATATCGCTTCCAGAAGGTATCCTGTTGCTGAGATTATAATCGCATCTTGTAAGGTACAGGGGGAAGGCGCTGCAGCGGAAATAGCTGAAAGTATTAAACTTCTTAATAGTTTCAAGGATATTGATTTACTGATTATCGGCAGGGGAGGAGGTTCACTTGAAGACCTCTGGGCATTTAATGAGGAAACAGTAGCCCGTGCAATTTTTAATTCCAGAATTCCCGTTATTAGCGGTGTGGGTCATGAAATTGATTTTACTATTTCTGATTTTGTTGCAGATCTCAGGGCGCCTACACCATCTGCAGCTATGGAATTGGCAACTCCGAATAAAGAGGAACTCTTTGCCTTTATAGACGAATTTTCCTATTATTTCACGCAAAAAATCACAGAAATAATCTCTGATCTGAAAGAAGATGTTCGTAGATCGATCTCGTCTTACGGTTTCAGGTATCCTCAGGATTTCATTAAGAATCAAATTCAATTTCTGGATAATTTAATTTTCCGGTTTCAAAATCATTATGATAGCAGGTTATCAAACTCGAAAAATAAACTTCTTTTACTGGAAAGTAGGTTGGAAGCATATAATGTAAAGGGAACGCTTAAAAGAGGTTTTGCTATAGTAAGGCAGCAGGGTAATATCATTCCGCGTAAAAAGAATTTTGAAGTCAATAAATCATCGGAAATTGAATTTTTCGATGGCGAGGTTAAAATTTAATATGTCTAAGAAAAAAGATACATCATTCGAAAATTCACTCCAAAGATTACAGGAAATATCCGACCTCCTTGAAAAAGGTGAGGTTGGTCTTGAAGAATCAATAAAATTATATGAGGAGGGAATTAATTTAGCTAAAATTTGTTATGGTACATTAAAGGATGCCGAGTTAAAGGTTACCGAAATAAAAAAGCAACTTGAATCCGGATTAAAGGAATAATTTTAAGAGGAATAAACGTGGAATTAGATAAGTCCAAATACAAAGTTCTGTTTAATATCGATTCTCCTTCAGATATAAGGAAATTAGCGCTTCCCGAATTAAAAACTCTCTGCTCCGAGATAAGGGAGTATATGGTGGATGTAATTTCGCAGATTGGCGGACACTTCGGCGGAGGATTGGGAACTGTAGAACTTACCGTTGCTCTTCATCGGGTCTTCAATACTCCGGAAGATCAGATAGTTTGGGATACCGGTCACCAGGCTTATCCCCATAAAATAGTGACCGGAAGACGGGATCAACTTGGAACAATAAGACGATTGAACGGAATAAGCGGATTTCTAAAACGCTCTGAGAGCGAATACGACTCATTCGGTGCAGGCCATGCTTCAACATCAATTTCTGCCGCTCTTGGAATGGCCGTTGCCAGCGATATAAACAAGACGAATAAAAAAGTTGTTGCCGTAATAGGCGACGGCGCGATGACTGGCGGTATGGCATACGAAGCGATGAATAATTCCGGTATGCTTAAAAGCAATCTTATTGTTGTTCTGAATGATAACCAGATGTCTATTGCACCGAATGTCTGGCAGGTATCCAAATATTTTACCGAAATGATTTCGCATCCTGAATACAACAGATTCAAAGGCGCTATCTGGGATCTTACAGGAAAACTCGATAACTTCGGCGACCGGATCCGAAAAGTCGCTGTTAGAGTTGAGCATGGTATTAAAGCTATTGTAACTCCGGGAATGCTTTTCGAAGCTCTCGGATTCCGGTATTTCGGACCGGTTAATGGCCATAACATAAATCAACTTGTTAAACTATTTGAACAGGTAAAAGAATTAAACGGGCCGATCCTGGTTCATGTTCTAAGCGAAAAAGGGAAAGGATATAAACCAGCCGAAGGACATTCTCAAAGACTCCACGCTTCTACACCATTTGATAAAATTACCGGTCAGGCAATTAAAAAAGGAAGTGCGCCTCAGTCGTATACATCTATTTTCGGAAATGCTCTTGTTGAAGTCGCAAGGAACAATCCGAAGGTTATCGGAATAACAGCAGCAATGCCGGATGGTACCGGGCTCGATATTCTCCAGAAAGAATTGCCGGATCGTTATTATGATGTTGGAATTGCCGAAGAGCATGCGGTTACATTCGCTGCGGGTATGGCTACACAGGGTATTATTCCGGTTGTGGCAATTTATTCTACTTTCCTTCAAAGAGGATTTGACCAGATAATTCACGATGTGGCATTACAAAAGCTTCATGTAGTTTTTATACTTGATAGAGCCGGACTTGTTGGTGCCGATGGTCCTACTCATCACGGAACCTTCGACCTTTCCTATCTCCGTATGATACCCGGTATGGTTATTATGTCTCCTAAAGACGAAGCTGAATTGCGTGATATGCTCTATACTGCCGTTAATTATAAAAAAGGTCCTGTTGCAATCAGGTATCCTCGCGGATCTGCTCTCGGAGTCCCATTAAAAGACGGATTTGAAGAATTACCAATAGCTAAAAGTGAACTGATTAAAAGCGGGGACGATATTGCGATTCTTGCTGTCGGAAATATGGTTGAGTATGCCAAAAAAGCTGCTCAGCTGCTTAGTGAGAAGGAGATTAATCCCGAAATAATTAATATGAGATTTGTAAAGCCTCTTGATTCAAACCGTCTGGATGAAATAGCTTCGCGATTCGATAAAATTATTACAATTGAAGAGAACAGTATTATCGGGGGATTTGGCTCGGCAGTCGCAGAATATTTTACGGATAAAAATTTTAAAAACAATATTCTTAGAATCGGATTGCCCGATTATTTCATAGATCACGGAACACAGGAGGAACTTCATAAAATAATTGGAATTGATCCGGAAGGAATTTCTCTGAAAATAAGTGAATTTTGTAATAATCTCGGTGCGAAAAAAGAGGTGTTCACCTGATGGAAAAGACCAAAATTGGTGTGATTGGATTAGGAGGTATTGCACAGCTTGTTCACCTTCCAATAATTTCCAGGCTCGAAACCGTTAAACTGGTTTCCGTTTCGGAGATTAATAAGAACAGGCTTAAGACTGCAAGTGAAAAATATTCGGGAGTTCGTCCGTATACCGATTTTAAGGAGATGATTTCGAATGAGGATCTGGACGCGGTCATAATTTCAACACCGACCGATACTCATGAAGAAATTGCCCTGGCATGTCTTGAAAGTAAAGTAAATGTTCTGATTGAAAAACCGGCTGCCAGGAATTTTAAAGAGGCAAAAGAAATTGCACAAGCGGCAAAAAAAGTAAAAAAAGTTGCAATGGTAGGGATGAATTCCCGCTTCCGTCCAGATACTATGCTTTTGCGCAGTATTATAAACAGCGGTGAACTTGGTGATCTTTTTTATATAAATTGCAGTTGGCTCAGACGGAAAAGTAGTGCACAAAAGTGGTTTGTTAATAAAAACCTTTCCGGCGGCGGCGTTATAATCGATCTCGGTATTGTAATACTCGATCTTGCTCTCTGGATGATGGGCCAGGATCAGATTGAATCGGTTTCTGTTCAGAAATTTGATCATTCTAAAGATAAAATAGAAGATTCCGCTATCGGTATGATCCGGTTCCAGAACGGGAAAGTGATAAATTTTGAAGTGAGCTGGGAACTCTATTCTAGTACGGATAGCTTCAATCTTACTGTACATGGAACTAAAGGTACGGCGTGCCTTAATCCTCTCCGCATATTCAAAAAAACTGAGTCAAATCATATCGACTATTCTCCGAATAAGAATTCAAACATTCAGAACCTTTTCCGTAAATCGTATGAAAACGAGTTGAGGCATTTTATTGGTGCCGTTAGAGAAGGGGCATCGGTTATCTCCTCAGTTGAAGAATCACTTACAAGAATGAAATTACTCGAAGCCCTATACAAATCTGCAGAGCATCAGAAGGAAATAAAACTCTAAACTATGAGAATATTACTGGTTGACGACGAAAAGGATATAGTTGAATTTCTTGAGTATAATCTTCATCAGGAAGGGTTCGAAGTTATTTCGGCTTATGACGGACTGGAAGCTATTGAAAAATTGAGACACAAGCCCGACCTGATTATACTGGACATATTGATGCCGAAGATGGATGGTTTCGAAACATGCCAGAAAATCCGCAGTCTAAGTGAATTTAAAAATGTTCCCGTGATTTTTTTGACAGCAAAATCGGCCGAGGTTGATGAGATTAAAGGCCTGAATCTTGGTGCCGATGATTTTATACGTAAACCGATCTCTCCTAAAAAATTAATAGCGCGTGTTAAATCCAACCTTCGCAAAAGTGATTCCTCCTCGGCTGATAAACGTTTCGAAAGAGAGATTAATATCGGTCCTTTACTAATTAATCGGGAGAATTATACGGTCAGTCTTGAAGGTAAATTAATAATTCTTCCGCGAAAGGAATTTGAAATCCTGGCTTTCCTGGCCGCTAATCCCGGTAAAGTTTATCATCGCGATAAAATACTCTCGGATGTCTGGGGCAAAGATATTTTCGTTGTTGAAAGAACGGTTGATGTTCATATACGGAAGATAAGGGAAAAACTAGGTAAGCATTCCAATCTAATAGAAACAATTAAGGGAGTCGGTTATCGTTTCAAGAACATTGAGTGAGATTTGGAATATACTTTCCTTCTCATGGATGTACGCACCTGTAATTATCCTAATTGATATTCTATTCCTTTCAGCATTTTATTTTTTTAATGGATTTGATACAGGCCTATTCCTTATTTCGTTTCTTTTCTCATCATCGTTTACATTTATAATCTTACTTATCATCGGTTCAAAAAGAAAAAATGAGCTGACTAAAATCAGTAACATCATCAAAGGGATCCGTGAAAACTCTTATAATAATCCCGATGAAATAAAACTTGGTAAACATCTCTCGCAGCTGGAAAATGAAATAAGGGGAATGTTTTTTAGAACCAAGAATGATATCTCCAATCTTAAAAAGCTCGAACAGGTTCGTACCGAGTTTCTAGGGAATGTATCCCATGAATTGCGAACACCTATTTTTGCTATTCAGGGTTTTTTAGAAACTCTATTGGATGGTGCTTTATACGATAATAAAGTAAACCGAACTTTTCTTCAGAAAGCGAATCAACATACACAGAACCTTAACAATCTGCTTAATGATCTGATCGATATTTCTATGATAGAATCCGGTCAGATGAGAATGAGTTTCAGATACTTTGACGTCAATGAATTTATCGCTGCTATAATTTCTGAAATGAAACCTCTTGCAGATAATAAGGAGATAAGTTTGATTTTCCACCGGGATCCCGGTAATTCAAAAGTCTTCGGGGATAAAGAAAAGATTAAGCAGGTAATGGTCAACCTGGTGATGAATGCCATTAAGTATACAGAAAAAGGCCGGGTCGAAATTGGAATTATTGATGAAGGTAAAAGAGGAAAAATCTATGTCAAGGATACCGGCATCGGAATCTCTGATTCCGATTTGAGCAGAATATTTGAAAGGTTTTATAGAGTTGATAGGGACAGGTCCCGGCAGCAGGGAGGTACCGGCCTCGGGTTGGCAATCTCCAAGCATATTATTGAAGCTCACGGGGCTAAAATTGATGTTGTAAGCAGATTAGGCGAGGGTACTACTTTCTCTTTTTCCCTAAAAAAGTAGTTTTTTCAAGGTTTTTAAAGAATATCCTTTTGTTTATTTACATTATCGCTTTTATTGACTTCAATCGGTTCAATTCCTATATTTACCGCTCAAATTTTGAATAATTGGAGGTATGGATGTTTGCTGTTGTAGATATTGCCGGGCAACAGTTCAAGGTAACCGAAAACAAGAAGTACTATGTTCCCAGACTTGAAGCAGCACCCGATACGGAAGTAGTATTCGACAATGTTTTATTGTTAAATGATGATAAAACTACGAAAATAGGTACTCCCTCTGTTAAAGGGGCGAAAGTACATGCAAAAGTTCTCGAGCATCTTAAAGATGATAAAGTAATTGTTTTCAAGAAGAAAAGAATTATTTCTTATAAACGTACAAGAGGACACAGACAATTTTTAACAAGAATAGAAGTAACTAAGATATCTTAGTTGCCGGAGGTTTATAAATGGCACATAAAAAAGGTCAAGGTTCGTCACGTAATGGTAGAGACAGTAATCCCCAGTATCTTGGTGTAAAAGCATATGGCGGCGAAAAAGTTTCTGCCGGTTCAATTCTGGTCAGACAGAAGGGAACCAACTTTCATCCCGGAAAAAATGTAAAGAAAGCCGGCGATCATTCATTATTTGCTGTTGTTGATGGATTTGTAAAATTTGAAAGAAAGAAGAACGACAGGAAATTCATCAGCGTATACGAAACCAACGCGTAATTTTTATGCTTAAAAAAACCCTCCTGGTCAGGAGGGTTTTTTTATTTTAAATACATGATTATAGATTAGAAACCGAGTCTTTCCATATCCGCAACAAGCTCTTTAACAGCTTTAACCGAATTATCCATTAGGCTCTTCTCTTCGTCATTAAGTGTTAGTTCAACAATTTTTTCAGCACCGCCAGAACCCAGGACTGCAGGTACACCGACGTAATAACCATTTATACCGAACTCGCCGTTCAGAAATGCGCAAGTAGGTAATACACGTTTCTCGTCGTAAATAATTGCTTCAGCCATCGCAATTGCCGCTGAGGCAGGAGAATAAAAAGCGGATCCTGTCTTCAGTAATTTCACAACTTCACCGCCGGCCATTTTAGTCCTGTTTACCATAGCATCCATAACTTCTTTAGCTTTTGTTTTGTCGTTGTATTTTCTTTCCAGAAGTTCCATTACCGGTATGCCATTTACATTGGCATATCTTACTAGGGGAACCATGGTGTCGCCATGTCCGCCCAGAACCAGTGCGTTAACATCTTTTACAGAGACACCCAATTCCCATGCTATAAAAGTTGAGAATCTGGAGGAATCGAGTACGCCTGCCTGTCCTATTACTTTATGAGTCGGGAAGCCTGTAATCTTCTGACAGAGTGTAACCATAGCGTCAAGCGGATTGGAGATTACAATTACAATCGAATTAGGTGCATACTTTTTAACATTCTCTGCGACAGTCTGCATAATCTTTGCGTTAGTAACAAGAAGATCATCTCTGCTCATACCGGGTTTGCGGGGTAAGCCGGCCGTAATTATAACGAGATCCGAACCTTCAATATCCTTATAATCATTTGTCCCTTTCACTGCTACGTCGAACTGATCGATACGGGAAGCTTCAGCAATATCGAGGCCTTTCCCCTGAGGAAGATCTTCAACTATATCATATAATACTACATCACCCAGTTGTTTCATCGCAATCAATTGGGTGAGTACACCGCCTATTTGTCCTCCGCCTATTAAGGCAATCTTTTTTCTTGACATAATTTCTCCACTTGTTTTATTAAAAAGATTTTCAGATAAAATATAGGAAGATTAATCTAAAATGACACAAAGAAAATTCATTAAAGCTACGGAGTGTCTTTTATTTATTCGCTTAAGGAGATTGTAAGAATTGTCTCGGTTCCCTCGGGTGTAAATCTGTAGCTGAGATTATCGAGAAAAGATTTCATGATATGTATTCCCCGTCCGCTATCTTTAAGGATATTTTCAGGTTTGGTCGGGTCGGGTACTGATGCAAGATCAAATCCATTCCCTTGATCCTTAATGATTATAGTCATTCTTTCCGGATCGATGTTGACGGTAATCTTTACTTTTTTATCAGAATTATTCTTGTTGCCATGGACAATGCTGTTGGAAACAGCTTCTGAGAATGAAAGTGAGAGATTATTAAATTTATCCTCAGGTAATCCTGCCTCTTTAGCTATATTAATTATGAAATGGTCCAATTCGGGTAATAAATCGGCATCGCTTGAAACTTCCTTTATGTAAGTTCTATCTGGCAAGATTAACTCCATATTATTACAATGAAAAATATAATTAGATTTTTAATGGTGCAATACTTTAAGTGACGGAAATCAAATTTGAATTAAAACCGATAGATCAATTTCAGGTTAAATGAAATCATCTCTCTTCTTGTATTGTCGGCATTAATAAATTCATACCATCCGTAAGTTTTAAATGACAATTCTCCGTCTAAATCGATATTTATTTCTGCAGCGGGTCCCATGCTTTCGTACCAGGATATTTTTTTCTTCTCTTTCCCGTTCAATATATCAAAAGTCGTCAAAGAAAAAAACCTTACTCCGACCCCAATATTGATTCCCGGCAATTCATAGAAGATTTTTGGTTCTGTATAGGTCTCATTAAGATATCTCTGCGGCTTGCTTGAAAAAGAAGACCAGCTGAAATCCCCCTGCTCAGAAAGTTTTAAGTAACCTGTTATAAAAAACCGGAATTTTTTGAAAGGTATATAATTTGTTGAATCCCTGAATACAAACTGCCTGAAAGAATAACTCCTGAAATTCGGATTCAGTTCTTCGTAATCGAAAACGGTATAATTTGCCATTACTTCAGCCGAATTAGAAGATGTTAATTTCCCTGACGTAAATGTGCCTCCGGAAGCCAGCTTCAGTATCCTTTTTATATTATTATTTGAACTGCGTGCGGAAAAGATGTAAACTATTTTATTCAAACTTCCTTCTAAGTTCATAAATGCCTTGAAGTATGGATTAAAAACTCTCTCATATTGTATTCGTCCTATACTTAGCAACTCATCGCGGTCGTCAAAATTTAAGGAACTTGGAGTATCGTAAACCAGTTTTCTATGAAATATGCTGATCTGAAAAAGATCCCTGTCTGTCAGTTTCCATAAACCTGATAATGAGACAATAGCAAGCTTTGATGAGTTGTTTTTCTGTGCCTCGTTTAACTCTCGTTCATTAATTATTATCGGGCTTAAACCTTCTATTTTCCTCGGCTGATGTTTTTCATCTCTTTCGGAGAATGAGAATCTGAAAGCCAGATCTAGATCCTCTGTTCTGTATTCTGCCGAAGTAGCGAGTTCCAACTTGAACTCCTGAATACGGGAGTCGAATGCTGTTGAAGAGGGATTCTTTATGCTTGCGTACCTGGTTATCCTTTCTATATCCCGCCATACTACTTTTGAATATACATCGATTGATAGTGGGGAGTCGGTCGGAAGAAATCTTATTCTGTCCTGTATTAAATAATTTGTTTCAAGACGGCTCTGAATATTATTATCAATCCCGAATTCGTCAATTGTAGGCTGGTCAGCAGCAAAATAAAAATCCTTTCGCTGGTGTGCAAATAAGGCAGAAATGGTGTTGCTGAAATTAAGATCAATATCGCTTTTGATGTCAACATTCATATATCTGAAAGTGTTTTTTCTGGGAGAGATGTCCTCATTCTGAAATTTTAATAACGAGGAGATTTCAAAATCACCCATAATCATTTGATCGAGTCCGGCTTCAGTACCGTACAAAAATCCGTTGTCTTTTTCACCAATCTGATTGTTGTTCGAAAAACCTCCGTACGGTGTGATCTCTATATTTGAAGAAGGCTTAAATTTCACAAAAGCTGAAGAGTTTAATATGGATGTTTTATTTATTGCAACCTGTCTGTCGTCGGAGAAAATAGTACTATTCAGAAGTAAACCGAATTTGAGTAGACCTGATATATCATATTGACCGAATAACCGGAGATATTGTTCGTCTTTTATATTGTTGTTTACGCTTTTGATAATAGTTGAGTTAAAATTTTCATTTATCCCCAGAAATAAACGGTCGTTTGTGTAGAAATGTCTGAGCCTTGTAGTAAAATTATATGTATTAAGCTGCTTGTCGAGATTTATGTTAAAGTCTTTTATTGAAAATGTTTTTAAAGAATAGTGAAGACTATCCCTTTCCATCTGAGCCGTTAATGCTGCAGGAAAAATTAAGAGAAGGAAATATGTCCGGAGTTTAGACAAATTTGATTGCGTTTAGTGATGAGTTAATAAAAACAATTTATTAATAACTTTTCCTAAAAACACCTAAATAGTAATCGTTTCTCCAGGTACCGGAATGGTTACGTTATTAAAACCGCAGCTATGCAATCCGGATTTAAACATTTCCTGTTGATCCAGATCTCCGTGAACCAGAAAAATATTCTGCATACGACTCTTATCCAACTCTGAACAATATTCGAGTAATTCCTGTCTGTCGGCATGCGCACTGAAAGAATCCATCGTGATTACCTCGGCATTAAGCTTATACTCATCCCCGAAAATATTAACGGTTTCCAGCCTGTCAATTATCTTCCTGCCGAGCGTGTTAACAGCTGAATAGCCTACCATCAATATTATGTTATCGGGATTTTCAATATTATTCACGAGATGGTGCTGTATTCTTCCCGCCTCACACATTCCGGAACTTGATATAATTATGCAGGGTCCCGGCATATCATTCAATTTTTTAGAGTCTTCGGCAGATGTGATATACTTTAGTTTATTAAAACCGAAAGGATCCTCATTTTGAATAAGGAATCTGCTGATTTCCAGATCAAAGCATTCGGGATGTTGTCTGAATATTTCAGTAGCGTTAACTGCAAGCGGGCTGTCCACAAAAACCGGGATTCTTTCGGCTTTATTCGATTCAAATATTCTGTTAAGCGCATAAACGATTTCCTGCGTCCGCCCGACGCTGAAAGCGGGAATAATTACTTTGGATTTCCTCTTTATTCCTCTTGATACAACCGAAGCCAAATTATCCTCCGCATTCTTCGGATTATCGTGATCTCTTCCTCCGTAAGTGCTTTCGCAGATAAAATATTCAGGGTTGGGAATTTTTTCGGGATCTCTCAAAATCGGCAGATTCGGTCTACCAAGATCTCCGGAAAAGCTGAGGTTTGTAATCGTTCCATTCTCCTTGATCGATAGAAAAATAATTGATGAACCGAGTATATGGCCTGCGTCGTAAAACGTCAGTTTTATTCCGGGTCTTATTTCTATCTGGTGATGATAGTTAACACCTACAAACTGGTTTAAGGATTTTATTACATCCTTCTGGTCATATAATAATTCAAATGGATTCTGTTTCTTCTTCTTCCTCTTTTTATTTACAAACTCAACATCTTTCTCCTGAACATGCGCGCTGTCTTTAAGCATAATACTGCATAAATCGTAAGTGGCAAAAGTTGAAAATATTTCCCCTTTAAATCCGTTTTTAACAAGTGTTGGAATATTCCCGGCATGATCAATGTGGGCATGAGACAGGATTACGAAATCAATTTCAGCCGGATCAAAAAATTCGAATCGACGGTTAATCTCAAATGCTTCTTTCCTCTTACCCTGATATAATCCGCAATCGAGTAGGAATGTGGAATTGTTCGTCCGGATAAGATGCATCGACCCGGTAACAGTTCTTGCGGCTCCTATAAATTGTATTTCCATTTACCGATTCCTCCGGATTGAATTCGATTCAAAAATAAATTCTGTATCAACAATTTACGAATAATCATACTGGCAGGATTCTATGACCGGATTATTCGATACTTTTTGTATCCGAAGTAAATTTCACGGGCGGCTGTCTTAATTACGGTTGCAGCAGGAACTGCAAGCAGCATTCCGAAAATTCCAAGCGCTTTGCTTCCGATCAAAATTAAAATAATAATTACTAAAGGGTGAAGGTCAGTATTCTTCGAGAAGATGTTTGGCTGAAAGAATCCGTTGTCAAGAGTATAAACAATAATAAAGAGGAGCAGTATATTCGGAAGCATCGCAAAATTTCCGAATTGAATAATTGATATAACAATTGCAGGAATTCCTCCAATTACCGGGCCGAAGTAGGGAATTAAATGTCCAACACCAGCTATAAATCCGATGGAAGCCGCATTCTCAATTCCTAATAGAGCCAGTCCTACTCCACTCATAAGTCCTACTAAAAATGCGTCGAGTATCCATCCTCTCACAAACCTGCTTAATTCATTTGAGATTTTTCGGATTACCGAATAGGAGACTTCGAAATATTTATTCGGCATAATATTTACTATTCCCTTAGTTATCCTTGTATTATCCTTCAGCAGGAAAAAAGTCATGAAAGGCACGATTACAAGAATCGCAATAATTGAAACAAGACTGTATAGAATATTGCTCAGATTATTTACCCAGCCGTAAATTATATTTTGAATAAACGTTATTATTCTGTCAGCAAAATTGACTGAATTCAGAAACGGGAAAAAAGATTTTAGTGTTTCCTCCAGGTCTTTAATAACCGCTTGCATATTTTGCGGAGTGAGCGCGATACCGAGTGAATTGAATTGATTTACAATCTTTGGCATTAAAAACGACAGGGCGCTGAAAATAAGCAATCCTGACAAGACAAAAACCGCTAGGACGGAAACGAAGCGGGGTAGACCTCTCCTTTCAAGAAAATCAACTACAGGATTGAATATCATCGCAATCAGAAGTGATACAACAAGCATTGCGATTATTTCGGCAAGTAAAAATGATAAATAAATAAATATTATCAGACAGACGATAATCATCGTAATTTTTTTTATTAAACCGAATTGTTTTTCTGATAAGGTCATCGTTCCTGCCAATTTGCCGTTCTAATATTCCTAATTATTGATAAATAATCAATCTAATTTAGAAACGGGTCTATTTCTGTCGGTTATCAAAAGGAAAGAATTACCTATATTTACCGAGTAATTTTCAATAAATATGGTAAAAAAAATGGCTGATATTAAACTGCTTAATCAGATCAGAGAAAAAGCTTCTCAAAGGAGAAAAACAATTGTTCTGCCTGAATCTCACGATGAAAGAGTTCTACGCGCAGCTGAAATCCTTACAAAAGAAAAAGTTGCATCAATAATTACTTTGGGTAATGAAGAAAAAATAAGAGCCGATGCACAGAAATTTGGAATCGACCTTCAGGGTGTTAGAATAATTGATCCGGAAAAGTCCGATAAACTGAGCGACTTTTCAAACATTTTTTATAATAAAAGAAAACACAAAGGTGTTACAATCGAACAGGCGAGGGATACAATAAAACGCGACCTCTTCTTTGCCGGTATGATGGTAACTGAAGGCCTGGCCGATGGAAGCGTTGCCGGTTCGTTTGCTACAACAGCCGATGTTACGAGAGCTGCTATATTCTGCGTCGGGCTTAAAGAGGGCATTTCTATTCTTTCGAGCTTCTTCCTTATGGCTTATCCCGATAAGGTTTACAGCTTTGCTGATTGCGCCGTTAATCCGAGTCCAGACGCATCACAGTTGGCCGACATTGCAATTTCTACAGCCGATAATCACAGAAAACTGACAGGGGAAGAACCGTTTATCGCTATGCTTTCCTTTTCAACGAAAGGAAGTGCTGAACATGAGCTTATCGATAAGGTTAGACAAGCTACTAAATTTGTAAAAGATAGAAGACCCGATCTTAAAGTTGATGGTGAACTTCAGTTTGATGCTGCTATTGTTGAAGGCGTAGGTAAAAAGAAAGCACCCGGTAGTGATGTTGCCGGAAGAGCAAATATTCTTGTCTTCCCAGATCTTAATTCGGGAAATATCGGTTATAAAATTGCTCAAAGACTTGGTAAAGCCGAGGCGGTTGGTCCTGTTAACCAGGGAGTGAAAAAACCGTTTTTCGATCTGAGCCGCGGATGCAGCGTTGAAGATATTGTTAATACAGCCGCGATCGCTTGTCTCATGGCTGATTAAAATTCCAACTTAATGAGGGCGGTTTCTACCGCCCTTTGTTTTGAACTTATCCTCCTTTTTTTCAGTTTGGAAATAAAACAAATGGAGTAGCAATGAAAATCTCAAATTTATTATTTGTGATTATACTGGTTCTGTTTCATTCTTCAGCAGTCAATTCCGCAACTGAACAATTAATTAATAGAGGAGATAATGTGAAAGGGAATATTTTTGATCTTGTTGTTAAGGATATTGACGGGAAGGATGTGAAATTATCCGACTATAAAGGCAAAGTATTACTGATAGTTAATGTTGCCAGTAAATGCGGGTATACTCCCCAATACGAAGGTTTACAGAAAATCTATGAAGAGTATAAAGAAAAAGGATTCGAAATTCTGGCATTCCCATGTAATGATTTTAAAGGTCAGGAACCTGGTACCAATGAAGAAATAAAGGAATTCTGTACTTCAAACTATGGTGTCAGTTTTAAACTATTTGACAAGGTAAAAGTCCTTGGCTCTGATAGAGAACCTCTTTATGAACGTTTGATAAATTCCGAATCGGTTGAAAAAGGTGACGTGAAATGGAACTTCGAAAAGTTTTTGATCTCTAAAGACGGTGAAATTGTCGGCCGTTTCAGAAGTAAAGTAAAACCTGAAAGCGAAGAATTAACATCTGAAATTGAAAAATATCTTTCTAAGTAATAGGTTATAAGGAGGGACGTTTCTTTAAACGTCCCTCATGTTTTTTATTCCTCTTCAACATCAATTTTTACAGCTTCGTCTCTTTTTAATTTCGGCCGTTCGTACATAACGGTCATCTCTTTATATCTTTCAGCAAGTGAATGATCAATTTGATCCCAGGTAAAACGCCAGGTCCAGTTTCCACCGAGTGTTGAAGGTACATTCATTCGGGCCTCGTTTCCCAGATTTAATATATCCTGCATCGGAATTACAACTATATTCGACACAGAAGAGTAGGATCGTTTTATTAATTCAAATACAATATCATTCCCGTAGTAATTAAGATATTTCTGTGCCCATTCATAAATACCCGAATTCTTTTTCTTCTCAGATTCAAAAAATCCTCTAGTTGTTTCATTGTCATGAGAACCGGTATGAATAACGCAATTCGGAATATGATTGTGAGGCAGGAACTTCTTCTCCATATTCTCGCCGAAAGCGAACTGGAGAATTTTGATGCCAGGAAATTGAAACTTATCCCGGAGCTCTTCGACCGATGGAGTAATAACGCCTAGGTCTTCGGCTATTATGGGAAGTTCTCCAAGGTTTTTCTTTATTGTTGAAAAGAGTTCCTCTCCGGGTGCTTTTACCCACCTTCCGTTGATAGCCGTTTCGGCATCGCCGGAAATCTCCCAGTAGGCATCAAATCCACGGAAATGATCGATACGGATAATATCAACCAGTTCAAGTAATTTCGAAATTCTTCTCTGCCACCATTTGAAATTATCTTTCTTCATTACTTTCCATCTGTACAACGGATTTCCCCATAACTGTCCTGTAGCACTGAAATAATCTGGTGGAACGCCGGCTTTAAATTCCAGAGAACCGTCCTCTTTAACTGTGAATTGATCTCTGTTCGACCAGAGGTCGGCGCTGTCGTATGCTATAAAAATCGGAAGGTCGCCGATGATTTTAATTCCTGATTTGTGAACATATTCTTTCAGATTTCTCCATTGCCTGTCAAAAATGAATTGAACAAATCTGAAATACTTTACTTCCCCGGACAATTTTTGTCTCCACTTTTCAACCGCGTCACCTTTTCTGAATGCTATTTCATTATCCCATTGAGACCAGACAACGCCGTTATGAAATTCTTTCGCCGCCATAAAAAGTGAAAAATCATCCAGCCAGTAATTATTCATCTCAGAGAATTTATTTAATTCCTCTTCAAACTTTTTTTCCATACTTAAGAATCTTGAAAAACTTTTTTTAAGCAAGGCGGTTTTATAGTCTATCAGATTTCCGAAATCGATTTTATGAGAATTGAAATGAGGTGTATGATCGATGTCGGATTTATCAAGGAGGTCATCCCGGTATAATAATTCCGGGCTGATTAAAAGCGGATTCCCTGCAAATGCAGAAAATGACTGATATGGAGAATCACCGTATCCCGTTGGACCGAGAGGGAAGACCTGCCATAATGTTTGTCCGGCACTTTTCAAAAAATCTGTAAATGAATATGCTTCCGGGCCAAGATCTCCGATCCCGAACCTGCCTGGCAGTGAAGTAGGATGCAATAAAATTCCGGCCGATCGTTCTATTATCAT
>CAZHHG010000028.1:0-29083 GCA_964532065.1 uncultured Melioribacter sp. | reverse complement strand
GACCAAAACGGTTCCCTGCACTATTGCAAAGAACAGTGATACAATTACGTTCCTCGTCTGAACATAATCGGATATTATCAATATCACAAAACTCCATATTATAAATAATCCTTCGATGAAAATAATAACATATGATGCTAACTCTTTTATAATGATTGGTGATGGATTAAAAGTGAACCAGTAAAAACCGAACAATGCAATCTGTACCGGTGATAATACCAGCAATGTTGCAGTAAATGGTAAAAAGGAGTATGTGTATAGTGCTAAATTATCTTTAAATCTCGTTTTTATTTTTAAGTGACGCATCACTACAGTAAACAATAATGCCATAAAAACAAGTCCGACAACAAAAAATAAGAATCCGGTAAATATTGAACCAATAAAATTATCCGAAATATTTTCGTCAATCGAGAACGCATTATTTAAGATCCATAAATTCATTACGAATTTTAAGCCCGAAAGAAATAATATGAGTGAAATAAAATTTTTATGATCGGACTGTATAATAATTTCCGCAGCTTTAACAGGAGACTCAATTAGCTTCGCAAGAACTGACCAGAAATCGATGTTGGATATTCTGGCCCTTAAAAAAGCATTACAATTAACACAAGTATAGGCAAATAACGGATTTGAAGAATTGCAACTACTGCATGTAAGAAAGTTTTTCAATTTAGAATTTAATTTTTACTGATAGAATTAGTGAGTTATCAACATTCTCAGAAACATCAAAATCGAATAGATGAGCATCAACGAATGCATCAACAAGGTTGAGGAAATAGGCTAAACCGATAAAAACTGCATTCAGATCTCTCTGGTCTCTATAAAATTCCCGGAGGTTTAAGTAATTCTGATTACTACTATTGCTCAAGTATAGATCCCTGTACTTTTTATAGTTCGAATTACTATCAAACCAGAGATATCCTAAATAACCTATTGCACCCCATACGACAGGAATTTTCCAATAAGATTCATTATAAAATTGACCAAGTCCTGGTATAATTGCGCTTCTCAAGACCGCTCCCCATGGGGATTTACTCATATCGAATTTGGATGTATCGGATTGGACGCTTTCCGTTTGCAACTGTTCCGACTGTCCATAAATATTGACACTAATCGTGAAGATTAGGAGTGCCGTGAAGAATATTTTAGTTAAATTCTTTGCCAATGATTTCAAAAAGCTCTAATAATCGATCGAGTTCATCATGTGAGTAAAATTCTATTATCAACTCACCCGAACCATTTTTCTTAACTTTGCAATGTACTTTAGTACCAAGTATTCCTTGAATCCGCTCTTCTAAATTTTTTTGTGAAAGTTTAGAGATTTCGGATTTACCGTTAACTGCTAATTTTTTCTTTTTACCATTCTGTTCTTCAGTCAGTTTTCTTACAATATCTTCAACTTTGCGGACCGATAAACCTTTCTTAATTATTTTATCGAGGATCTCAATTTGCATTATATCGTTCGGGAGGTTGATAAGTGCCCTTGCATGCCCTGTTGTAATCTCATCCTTAGCCAGGCTGTTTTGAATCTTTTCCGGCAGCTTTAAGAGACGGATAAAATTTGTAATAGTAGTCCGGTCTTTGCCTACCTTAACCGCAATTTCTTCATGTGTAAGATTACATTCATCTAGAAGTCGTTTATACGCAACAGCTATTTCAATCGGATTTAATTTTTCTCTCTGAATATTCTCGATGAGAGAAAGAGCAAGAATTGCCTCTTTTGTTTCAACTTTTATTATATACGCTGGTATTTCCTTAATTCCAATATCCTTGCAGGCTCTAAGTCTTCTTTCTCCTGAAATCAATTCATATCTGTTTAAGTCCAGGCGTCTGACTGTTACAGGTTGAATGAGTCCGTTTTCAAGAATCGATTTTTTAAGCTCATCATGTGAATCCTGATCAAAATATGTTCTGGGTTGATATGGATTGGGGGAAATAAACTCAACCGGGATTTTGGCAAGAATATCGAATGATTTACCATCATCTTTTCCAATTTCTTTACTTGATATTGCAACAGGTGCATCTATTTTATCTTTAATCTGCGGATTTATTAGTGCATCCAATCCCCTGCCTAAAGGTGATTTCATTTTTATTCCCTCACTCTCTTTGGTTCAAGGTTGCTTCTTTTAAGTAACTCGGAGGCAAGTGATATATAATTTTGAGCACCGACTGAACTTGCATCATATAATATTACAGGTTTAGAGTAGCTGGGAGCTTCCGACAACCTGACATTTCTATGAATAACGGTGTTATATACTTTTTCACCAAAATACTTTTTCACTTCTTCAACAACCTGATGAGATAAACGTAATCTTGTATCGAACATTGTTAACAAAACACCTTCAATGCTCAGATTTTCATTCAGATTTTTTTTGACAATATTAATTGTATTAAGCAACTGTCCAAGCCCCTCAAGAGCAAAGTATTCGCATTGAACCGGGATTAATACTGAATCCGCGCATGTAAGAGAATTAAGCGTTAGAAGACCCAGGGACGGAGGGCAATCGATAAAAATAAAATCATATTTATCTTCAATTGAATTAAGTGCGTTTTTGAGAAGATACTCTCTTGATTCCATTGAAACAAGTTCAACTTCTGCACCAACAAGATTAATTGTGGAAGGTAGAATATCCAGAAATGGCATATAGGAATTAACAATACAATCCTCCGCTTTTTCTAGACCTACTAGCACCTGGTACACAGATTTCTCATTTTTTTCGATACCGATACCTGAAGTTGAATTAGCCTGTGGATCAATATCAATCAATAATGTTCTGTATTCTGCCGCAGCAACTGAAGCAGAGAGATTAATAGCCGTTGTAGTTTTACCGACTCCGCCTTTCTGATTTGCAATAACTATTTTTTTTGCCATATAAGTATATTTGTTTACAATTCAATTTCCTGACCGAATTCCATTACAATACATTTCTTTCCCAAACTCTCAACTTTTTGTTTGAACAAGTTCGGGTCTGCATTAATCAAAGGGAATGTATTGTAGTGCATCGGAATTGAGACTTTGGGATTCGTCAATTCAACTGCTTTCACAGCATCGGTTATCCCCATAGTAAAATTATCACCGATAGGTAAAAGCATATAATCTATTGATGTCATCTCACCAATAAGCTTCATATCGTAGAAAAGGCCGGTATCTCCGGTATGGTAGATGTTAATTCCTTCAATACTCAAAATAACTCCGGACGGTTCACCACCGTAATGATTATCGGGTGTGAGAGATCCATGATGAGCTATTGTGAATTTTATTTTACCAAAATCAAAATTATGACTTCCGCCGATATGCATATTATGTGCTTTAAAGCCGTGAGAAGCACAATAATTTGCCAGTTCATTTACGCAAATAAATGTTGAACCAGTTCTTTTAGCTATTTTAAATGCATCGCCGATATGATCTCCATGAGCATGTGTAAGTATAATATAATCGGCACTAACCTCCGATGATTTAGCCGGTGACGTTGGGTTATCATCAAGGAACGGATCAATTAAAATCCTTTTATTGTTTTTTGTTGTAATCTGAAAGGCTGAATGTGAAAAATATCTTAGTTTCATTTTCATCCTCTATAGTCTATTGTGAATTCCTAAATTTCTTATCATAGCGAATTAATTGTAATTATCATAATAACTAAACTGCTGAACCTGATTATTTTGATAGCCGAAAACATCACTGATTGATAACTGAATTTTTCTTTAAATGATTCAGAATCCCCTTAAATCCTCTAACTTTAGTAACTCTAAGCCCATTTCTGAGGTAATTGCGCAATGATTCTTTTGATAAACCTCTTTTTAACAGACCATTCTCCGCAACTGAAATACTTCCGGATTCTTCCGACACAATCACGCTAATGACATCGGCCTGTTCAGAAATTCCGAGTCCGGCCCTATGGCGCATTCCAAGAGTAATACCGTCCTTAGATGTTTCGCTTGAAAGCGGGAGTGTGCATCTAGCCGCTTCAATATTATCATTCCTTATAATTACTGCACCATCATGAAGAGGCGACCTGGGAAAAAAGATAGCTCTTAAAAGGCTTTTCGTAACTTTAGAATTAATTGCTTCACCTGTTTCAGCAACACCTTTGATTCCGACCGATTTTACAAGAACTATAAGAGCTCCGTGCTGATGCTGTGCAAGTTCAAATGCAGCATCTGCAACAACGTCTGCTACATCACTCTCATCGCCTTTCAAGAAGATCCGAACAATCGGACTCTTCCCTATCAGTACAAGCATTCTTCTGATTTCAGGCTGAAACAAAATAATAAACGCAATTACCCATACTTCTGAAATTAATTTCAGTAACCATCCGAGGGCTTTGAAATTTGCCGCCTGTGCAATAAAGGATAGAAAGAGTACGATTAAGAGTCCATAAAATATTTGCGCTGCTATAGTCCCTGATATCACCGAATAGAGCTTGTAGAAAATGAAAGCAACAAGAAGTATATCGATCAGATCGAGAAACGTAACAGACAAGAATCCTATTTTAAATAGTTCAAACATTTAGTAGAGCTTCCGGATTATCAAGGTAATGATTTAATTTGACCGAATAATCTGCTCTTTTAACATCATGAGTCCTAATAATTTTAGCACCGTTTTTAACAGCGATTGTCTCTGCAACAAGCGTAGGATCATCCCTTTCATCAACATTTAGGTTAAACGACCTTCCTAAAAATGACTTTTTGGATACTCCTACCATTATTGGAGCACCTAAACCTTTGAATTCGCTCAATCTCTTTATCAGTTCATAATTATCCATTACTCTTTTGCCGAATCCAATACCCGGATCAATTATGATATTTTTAATATGGTGTTTCCGGACTCTCTCTATTTTCTGTAGTAAAAAATCATAGACTTCCGAAACAACATCTTCATATTCCGGATTTGATTGCATTGTTTTAGGATTACCTTTCATATGCATAATTATAAATGATGCATCAAATTTTTTAACGATATCAAGCATTTCTGGATCTCCGGAACCAGCGCTTATATCATTTACAATTTTCACACCCCTTGCAAGTGCTTCGGCTGCAACTTTTGATTTCTGTGTATCGATTGAAACAATCGCGTCTTTTTTATTCTTCAGTATTCCTTCAATAACCGGAATTACACGGGATAACTCAACATCAACTTCCACCGGTTCAGAACCAGGACGTGACGATTCTCCCCCGACGTCAAGAAAAGAAGCACCGTTTTCGATTAACCTGATTCCGTGTTCAACAGCAGCTTCGGTATTAAGGTACTTTCCACCATCCGAAAATGAATCGGGTGTAACATTAATAATCCCCATCAAATATGATCTGCTGAAGTCAAAAGACTTATTTCCGATTTGGAGCTTACAAGTGTCGTAATCAGAAATGTTTTTTAAAGTTTTATTTATCTTAAAACCAAGGTCTTCATTTCCCAATGCAATAATCTCTTTGGAGAGCTGTTTAAAGACTCCCAGAGAACCAAGTACAAGCAGGTCAACATTCTGATTATTATTCTGATCTGTTGTATAGCAGATTTCCCGATTCGATAAAATAATTTTTTTAAGTTTTTGAGAAAACTTGTAATTAATATCCCGTATTTCGAGTGCTGTCATATCTTTTTCATAGAGGTCCCTGAAGATATTGTATTTAATACTATACCTCTTAAAGACATTTGAGTAGAATATATCGACTAGCTGAACTACCAAATAAGCACCTGATAATTTAACAGAGAATATAACCTGGTAAATATTCTAAAAATAGTTGAGGCAATTTACAATTTTTTTAGGAAGTGAAGCAGAATTCGGAAACAATTATTTATTAGCCAGGTTCTTCAATTCCATTGTGGCGGCGGTTATATTATCTTTTCCGAATATTGACCATCCGGCTACAAACACGTCACACCCGGCATCTGCAATATTTTTAATATTTTCAGCATTAATTCCGCCGTCAATTTCGATAAGAAAATTATATCCCTTCTCACTCCTTATTGCTGCCAGATCCGAAATCTTCTTCAGTGATCCGGGAATAAACTTCTGTCCGCCGAATCCAGGATTAACTGACATAACAAGAACGAGGTCAACAATTCCAAGTATTTCACCAAGGAAGGAAACGGGTGTAGAAGGATTAATTGAAACACCAGCTTTGGCGCCAAGTTCTTTAATTCTGTTTATTGTTCGATTAAGATGAACAACCTCCTCCTGATGAACGGTAATAAAGTTGCTTCCGGCATCTATAAAATTTTTGATCAGTTGATCAGGGTCTTTTATCATCAGGTGAGTATCGATCGGGAGTTTTGTAATTCTTCTTATCGCTTCTACTACAATTGGTCCGAACGTTAAATTTGGTACGAACTTGCCGTCCATTATATCGCAATGAATCCAATCGGCCCCGCCGATTTCCGTATTTCTAATCTGCTGAGTAAGATTAGCAAAATCTGCCGATAAGACTGAAGGAGCAATTAATTTTGAATTTTTCATGATCATTTATTCAAAGTGATTACAACATTTACACTGTCGCCTATTGAAACCAGAGTGCTTTCAGTTGGTTGTTGATCAACAACGGTATTCGGGAGCAATGTAGTAGAATGAATATATGTCCTCATCCCGATTTTAAGGGATACGCCTCTTAAAATATTTTCTGCCTCAATAAGCGATTTGCCAAGAATATTCGGGACTCTAACCATGCCGATCTTGGGTCCAACGCTGACTTTAATCCAGACTTTTGTACCCATCGGAACTTCTTTCCCCTCAAGATATTGCTGTTCAACTATGAAGTCCGGTGGTAATTCCGATTCAACCTCTGCCACACTATCGAGAACAAGTCCCATTCTCTCCAGGTTGATACGGGCATCTCTAACAGTTTTATTTATAAGAAATGGCATTTGAACTGTCTGAACTCCACCGCTTACCGTAAGGTAGATTCTCCGGTTTTCCTTAACCTTAGTATTTGCGAGAGGTTTCTGAAAAATAACCTCGTTTTTCTTAAATCTTTCATCGTACCTGGAAGTTTGAATAATGGGATTCAGATTAAGGTCGGTCAGAATTCTAATTGCCTCATCTTTATCTTTACCTATTACATTGGGAACAGATAACTCATCGGCACTTACATAATAAGGAAGTATAAAATTATCTAACAGAAGAAGAATAATAAGGCTGCTAACAATCAGAACTGCCGGAAATACAAAATATTTTCGAGGTATTTTTTTCATGTCTTAAATATATGTAACCATTAATTATTCTACAAAAATATTAAATCAAAAGAATGTATCTCCATAGCCTTTTGCCAATAGAATATTTTTTGTTTAGTTTGTCTTCGAAACAAAATACAGTTTACCATGAATCAAATAATTTGCCTTTTTGAAGATAAAGAATACACCGGACTATTACCCTTAACTTATACCCGTCCGGTATATGATCTTAATTGTGGAATTCTCTCTTTACGGGAAAAGGTAAAGATGAGATTCCCTAAATCAAAGATTGTACTTCATTCAAGAGATTATCTTGCTGATGTATTAAGAGAAAGGAACACGGAACTTAAGGTTAACGATTTAAGCGGTGAATCTATACTATTCATTAACGGCAGACTTGTAATAAATGATTCAGTCGCAAAAATAATTTCAAAACTTCCCGAGGATTTAGTTTTACAGAATGAAAACGGAATTATCGCATTGAAATTGAGCAGGAAGTATAATTCCGCTAGTCTTTTATGCGAAGAAGGATTATTAGACCTGAAAAAACTTGATTTTCTGCCTAAGGAAAATATAAAGGCCACTTTAATTAAATATCCTTGGGAACTTATAAATCTAAATGGTTCTGAACTGCAAAATGATTTTAATTTGCTCACAAAAAAATCGAAACAGCAAATCACATTGAATAAGTTTTCGGTTGTAAAAAACCGTAGACACATTTTTACGCATAAGGATTCTGCAATTGATCCATTTGTTGTTCTGGACGCTTCGGATGGTCCGATATACATCGGCAAAAACGTTCACATAATGCCCCATGTTTATATTCAGGGACCTGCATATATAGGCGATTATTCGATAATAAAATCGAATGCAACGCTCTATCACAATACCAGTATCGGTAAAGTCTGTAAAGTTGGCGGAGAAGTGGAGAATTCGATTATCCATTCTTTTTCAAACAAACAGCACGATGGTTTTCTTGGCCATTCATACCTCGGCAGCTGGATTAATCTTGGAGCCGGTACAAATAACAGCGACCTGAAAAATAATTACGGAATAATAGACCTCCATGTTAATGGAAAATCTGTTAGCAGCGGTTTGCAATTTGTAGGACTAATTATGGGCGATCATTCGAAGACTGCAATCAATACGATGTTTAATACCGGTACTATAGTTGGTGTTTCATGTAATATATTTGGCGCAGGATTTCCTCCAAGATACATTCCTTCTTTCACATGGGGTGGATCAGAATGGTTACGGACCTATAATTTATCCAAATCTAAAGAGGTCGCTGCAATTGTAATGGGCAGAAGAAATATCAACCTAACCGGAAGTGAATCGGCATTGCTGGATCGTATATTCGAATTGACTTCCTCTGAAAGGAAAGGTTGATTCACTTCCCTTTCAGCCATTTAAAATGTATAAAAACTATCTATACCTGCTTAGAGGAATTACTGAATTAGAGCCGATTCTAAAAAATTGCCGGCTAATGGAAGTATATACCCAGGAAAAGGATAAACTATTTCTTTGCATTCTTACTCAAGACAAGGAAATCTTTCATATTATTCTATCCACTACACACAATGATTCATTTATTACGACAAAGTATAATATTGCAAAAGCTAAAAAGAATACAAGAAATTTCTGGTCGGATTTTCTGCCGGATAAAATCACCGGCATTTCAATAGCGGATTCCGACAGAGTTATACGAATCGAACTTGATTCTTCCTATCTCTATTTTTTAATAAGAGGTTCCAAATCGAACGTAATCTTTTTACGTGATGGCCGCTATTCCCCTTTCAAAAAAATATCTTCATCAGATCTAAAGATTTTAGGAGATGAATTAAGCAATCTGAAGTTCATCAGTTCTTTTGAACAATTACTAAGCGTTCTTAGAAAAATGAACAAGGATGAGATATTAAAGAAATACCGGTTTGTTGATAAAGATATTTTAAATGAATTTGAGTTTAGGAGCAGAAACAAGGAAACTCAAATAACCTCTATTTTTAACGAAATAGTTTATGACTCAATTAGAATTGATTTCGATACATTAAGAAAAATAAAATCGTTCAAACCAACCAGTTTTAATTCAATCCCTCAAACCGAAGAGCATCTGATTTTTGAAAGCTATTTTGAAGCAATTAATAAATATAATTCGATAAGCGGCTCGCAAGGGAATATTTCCGCCATCAAATCAGAAATTGATAAACACTTAAATCAAAGGATCGAAAAAATAGCCGGCAAACTAAACGACCTGAAAGCCAGGGTCGATACTGGATCTAAGGAAAATGAATATTCGGAAAAGGCCCATCTTTTGTTAGGTAATATTCACTTGCTTAAAAAAGGTCTGAAAAATATTGAAGTAAAAGATCTGGATGGTATAACCACTGTTAGAATCCCTCTCGATGAAAAATTATCCCCCTCTCAAAATGTTGACAGATTCTTCGAGAAGTCAAAAAATGAAAGGATAAATTTTAATAAGTCGGTAGAGTTATATAAATCAACAGAACATGAATATTTCAATTTGATAAATATAAGAGAAAGTCTTAATACTCAACTTTCGATACAGGAATTATTAGAGATTAAAAACAAACTTAAAATAAGAAGTCATATGAATTCTAAAACTGAAGAAGAAAAGATCAATTTCAGACATTATCAAATTGATAATAAGTATGATATTTATGTGGGAAAAGACAGTAAAAACAACGACCTGTTAACTACCAGATTTGCCAAACAGAATGATCTCTGGTTTCATGCCAGAAGTGTTCCCGGTTCACACGTAATTCTAAGAGTCGTGAATACAAAGGAGCCTGTACCAAAAAGCATAATTAAAAAAGCCGCATCCGTTGCCGCTTTTTACAGTAAAGCTAAAACTTCCGGACTCGTTCCGGTTTCATATACATTTAGAAAATATGTAACAAAGAAAAAGAATCTTGATCCGGGTCAGGTGATACTCTTGAAAGAAGAAGTTGTCCTTGTAGAGCCCGAAATTCCTAAGGATGTAATACAGATTACCGATGACCCGAATTAATCTTTCCTGCCCTGCCAGGTTTTCATACTACTTGAGACTCCGAATAGTACCATAAATTTCTGAAAGACGATGTCTGGTAAAATTCCTCTGAAAATACCTACCAACCGAAGGGTAACCGGTCTTCTTACAATTGTTTTTCTTTTTTTGATTGCGCCATAAACAATTGCCCTGGCAATAACTGAATGTGACTTTACAAGAGGAACGAGTATACTTCCGAGTATGTTTAGTTTGGCACCGGAGAACATCCCGGTTTTTATATAATAGGGGTGAACTGTAGCTATATGAACTCCTTTCTTGTTTGAATTCCACGCTTCGAATCGCAGAGATTCCGTTAATCCATGGACCGCCCATTTAGTGGCTGTATATACAGAAAGGTCCGCTACTCCCAGAAATGAAGATGCAGATGAAATATTAATTATAAAACCAGAGTTCTTATCCAGCATCTCATTAAATACGCATCTGATTGTATATATCATTGAAGTAAAATTAACAGCTATAGTTTTTTCCCATTCTTCAATAGAACGATCAATCAGACTTCCACCTTTAACATAACCGGCATTATTCACAAGAATATCGATACTACCCATATCAAGCAATGCTCTATTTTTTAATTCTTCAACCTTAGACTTATCCGTTACATCACATATATAGGCAAATACCTTACCGCCGTATTTTTCGATTTCAACTTTGGATTTCTGCAATTGCTCGTGATTAATATCCCATATAGTAACTGTGGCTCCTTCTTTTGCAAGTAATATGGCAGTCTCAAAGCCAATCCCCATTGCGCCACCTGTAACGATAGCTCCCTTCCCTATTAAGAACATTTTTCACCTCATTATTCTTTTTGAAGCAGACTATTATATTTGTAATTTAGAATAGATTTTTCGTAACTAAATTACTAAAGAGGGATCGAATTATCATTAAGTATTGATATGATTAATAAAGAAAAAGTTAAAAAAATACTTATAATCAAGTTACGCGGAATAGGCGATGTTGTTTTATCTACGATTGTTTTAGATAACCTCAGAACGGATTTCCCCGATGCTAAAATCGATTACCTCTCCGATAATCCTTCCAGACCCGGTTTGGAAGGTCTTGAACAGGTTAATTCAGTTATAGTTTTTCCGAGAGATTTGGTCGGAAGGATTAAACTTTTTTATTCTATTAGAAAATCAGGATATGACCTGATCCTGGATCTTTTTTCAAATCCAACTACAGCGCAATTAACAGCCCTTAGTGGAGCAATATATAAGGCAGGTTTCCCGTATCAAGGACGGAAATGGGCGTACAACCTTTATGGTCCTGCTGAAAGAGACCGTTATCATTCAGCTCTTCTGCACATCGAGTTTTTGAAATCTATCGGCTTAACAAACAGCTATAATAATCTTTATTATTATATAAGTAATAACGATATCTCGTTTGTAAACAGCTGGTTAGAGAGTAATAGATTAAGTTCTAAATCCTATTTCATAGTATCTCCTTCCGGGGGCTGGCCGTCAAAAAAATGCCAACCCGAGAAATTTGCTGAGATAGCTAACGCGGTTCAGAAAAAGTATAATCTTCCTGTACTAACGGTTTGGGGCCCGGAAGATTTTCAGGATGCTGGGAAAATCTTCGAATTAATTGAAGGATCAAAATTTCTTGCTCCGGCAACGACTATAAGACAGATGGCTACTTTGATCGCAAACGGACTTTTTATGATAGCCAATGACAGCGGTCCGATGCATATCTCTACTGCGGTTGGAACTCCCGTATTGAGCCTTCACGGGCCAACTAATCCTTATCACCAGGGTCCTTACGGCGACAAACACGAATGGATTAATCTAAGCGAGCTTGATTGTATAACCTGTAATTTGCTAGAATGTCCCCGGAACCATGAATGTTTTCGAGATTTACCTTTAAGCCGCGTTTTAGAAAAAGTTGAAAACCTTATAAATAAAAACAGACTGCTCGAAAAGAATTGAAAAAACTTGAGATTATTTTCAGGCGTTTATTACTGAACCTGCTTCTGCTAATCAAAAAAAAACCGGATAAAACTGGGCCGGCAAGTTTAAATAGCAATTCAAGAATTCTTTTTATCAGATTGAACAGAATTGGTGATGCACTCGTTTCTACTCCATTATTATATGAAGTAAAAAAAAACCTGAATTGTCATGTTTCTATTTTAGCCAGCAGGCATAATTATTTTATTTTCAACAATCCCTCACTTGCTGATGAAGTAATTGTATTTGATAAAAAGGTAAAAAGCATTTCATCGCTAGTCAGTTTTATAAATGAGAAGAAATATGACGCGATAATAGATCTTCACGATGATATTTCTACTACAGTCAGCTACATTATTGCATTTGCCAGGTGCCGGAATAAAATAGGTTTAAGTAAAGGGAATGATAATCTTTATTCTCTTTGCATAGAAAAGCCCGATCCGTCAAATCATCATGTGGTTGAAAGAATAATGAAATTTACTGAAGCTTTAAACATTGATTCCGATTTAAGAAAAGTAAATATTATTTATAATCCCCTCCAGGATTCAATGCACATTGCAGAAGAATTTATAAAAAAGCATTTTAAGGAAAATAATTTCCTGGTTGGTATTAATATTTCCGCAGGAAGCGACGCTAGATTCTGGGGAATCGCAAGATTTAAAGAGCTTATAAACAGCATTAGCGAATATGGTATAAACATCGTCCTGCTTTGTCTGGAAAGAGATTTGAAGTCTGCGTGGGAAATTGCCGGGAGAGAAATTCCTATTTTCTACAGGCCCAGGTTTGATGAATTCGCGGCAATGGTAAAGAAGCTTGACCTTTTGTTCACACCGGACACATCTATAGTACATTTAGCTTCTGCATTCAGGATTCCTATGTTCGGTTTATATGTTAAGTACAATACAAACGATCTAATCTGGCATCCATATGGATCCCCTTTCGAAGCCATTATTACAGGCGAACCTAATTTAGAAAATGTATCTTTCGAAACAGTAAATGAAAAATTTGTCCCATTTTTTGAGAAATACTTTTATGAGTTCAAATCAAAAACATCCTGATGATCCGAAAGTTTACAACTGTAAAAACTTTACCGGTTACAAACCCTGCTTCCCCGACCATAATTGCTGGGAACAGGGATGTAAAAACCATTCTCCCATAGCCACAAAGATTCTTATTATCAACCTCGATGCAATGGGCGATGTTTTAATGACTACAGCCCAATTACCGGGTATTAAAAGAAAGTATCCTGAATCAACCATATACTGGGTAACATTAAAAAATGCAGTCGGCCTCCTTCAGAATAACCCCTACATAGATAGAGTATTGCCTTTTGAATATGAAACTGAATTGGTTCTAAGTATGATGGAATTTGATCTCATTATGAATGTTGATAAATCTCAAAGATCAGGCGCGCTTACAATGAAACTAAATGCCAAGAAAAAGCTCGGTTTCGGATTGAATGAGAATCTGAAGATAATACCATTGAATAAAGGGGCTTTTTATAATTACCGGCTCGGTATGGATGACAATCTTAAATTCAAAATCAATCAGAGAACCGGTCAGGATTATCTCGCAGAGACTTTCGAACTGGATTACAAATTGGATGATTATACTTTCAGGTTTACTGATAACGAACTCAGTTTTATTGAGGATTATAAATTAGCTAACGGAATTAATGAAAAAGATGAAATTATTGGATTTAATACAGGCTGCTCCCTCCTCTTCCCAAATAAAAAAATGACTATTGATCAGCTTGTTGCGCTGATAGAAAAGTTTCTTTCATTCAATCGTTTCAAAATTATGCTTCTCGGCGGTCCGGAAGACGAAGAAAGAAACAGAATTATTGCATCCAACTTTAATGGTAAAGTTATTAATACTCCTACAAATAGCGGAGTTAGAAAAGGCGCATGTTATGAAAGTATTCCACAGGTTATAATAACCGGTGATTCATTCGGAATGCATCTGGCAATCGCGCTTAAAAAATACGTAATAGCATGGTTTGGATTAAGCTGCTGGACCGAAATAGAACTTTACGGAAGAGGTGTTAAATTGTTTCCTAAAGACCTTTTCTGCGCCCCCTGCTGGAAAAAAGAATGCCCTTATAACCTGGAATGTATTCAAATGATCGACCTGGAAAAGATTGTATCTGAAACTGTAAAATACTTCGACGGGGAAAGGTTTGAACAGCCAAAGAAGTAAAATATTTTTTCAAGAGGAGAAACAAACCAAACCGTTTGTATTAGATGGAGCATCAGGGACATATTTATCACAGAAAGGATTTCTCTCTCACCCTTACTTGTGGTATTCACATTTAAATATTTATGATCCCGAATCAGTAAAAAAAATGCATACTGAATACATTAACGCAGGGGCAGGAATTATTACTACCAATACATTCAGAACCAACCCAGAAGCTGTTAAAAAATCTAATATCGGTGTAACAAATTTTGAACTTGTAAAAAGAAGTGTGGAAATTGCCGCTGATGCTATTGGAGAGGAAAGGATCATCATAGCAGGTTCGAACGCTCCCGCGGAAGATTGCTACCAGGCTGAACGGACAATATCATTGCTAGAGCTTGAATACAATCATAAAAAACATATCGAAATGCTCTGGAACGCCGGTGCTGATTTCATACTTAATGAAACTCTAAGTCATCGCGATGAAATTGAGATAATCTGCAAATTCTGCTGCGATAATAATCTTCCTTATATAGTATCTTTATATTTCAATGAGAACCTTAAAATACTTAGCGGAGAGGAGTTAAGCGAAGTAATTGAATTTATTAGGGATTACAAACCTCTTGCAATAAGCTTCAATTGCGTTAGTCCCCTTACTTTCCAAAAAGTTACTTCGCAAATCAAAATTGAATATCCATCCGGATTTTATTTGAATTGCGGATTGAGCAACGTAGCAGATAATATGATTTCTTCCTGCATCGAACCAGGAACCTACGCTAATACTATTAGTGACTTTATTCGTCCGGACACACTGTTTCTTGGTTCGTGCTGCGGTTCTTCTCCACTGCACACTGCTAGGCTGAAGGAGCTGATTGATGAACTATATTGAAATAAAAGCACCTGCGAAAATAAATATCGGCTTAAAGATTCTTAACAAGAGGAGCGACGGATATCATAACCTCTCAACTCTCTTCTATCCTCTTAACGATATTTATGATGAACTGACCTTCAGGAAATCCGATCAATTCTCATTCCATTGCTCAGATTCTGCACTCCCACTAGATGAGGGAAATCTTGTCGTAAGAGCTGTAAGGCTGCTTGAACAGAGATTCGAAAGGAAATTTAATATAAGTATAGAATTGAGTAAAAATATTCCATCAGGCGGTGGACTCGGAGGCGGAAGTTCTGATGCAGCCGCAACTTTATTATCGATCAAAGAGTTGTTTGACCTTCCCTTAACAACCCAACAATTAATCGATTTATCTTTAACTCTTGGTTCCGATGTTCCTTTCTTTATTAAATCCAAACCGGCTATCGGTACTTCGCGAGGTGAAATATTAGAGCAGGTGGAGCTTGAAATTGAGGATTTTATTCTCGTAGTTAATCCGGGAATAAATATTTCTACTAAAGAAGCATTTAACAATATATCTCCGGGAAATGCCGGAATAGACTTTTTTTCATTTATAAAAAATGGTAAACCGGACTATGAATTAATGAAAGTATCTGCCACAAATGATTTTGAATCTTATGTATACACCAGGCATCCAGAAATTGGCAGGATTAAGGAAGAATTGTACAGGTGCGGGGCTCTGTTTGCGTTACTTTCAGGGAGCGGGTCTTCAGTCTATGGGATATTTAAAACAGAAGCTGATGCTAAAAAAGCTGTTAATGTTCTACCTAAAAATTATTTTTGTCGTGTAAATATTCCTGATTATTAACTTCGAAAATGTCATAATTATTCGGTTTAAAATGATACGGTAAATTGATTTCGAATGTTGTACCTGGATTGTTTTCCGTACCAATTTTCGAAGGACTAATTACGTTAATAGTCCCGCCGAACATTTCGATTATTTCCTTAACTATAGCCAGACCCATCCCTGTTCCTTCATGTTTCGATTTATCAACATTAGTAGCCCTGTAAAATTGATTAAATATTCGTGATTGTGATTCTTTGGGTATTCCAATCCCATTATCATTGAATGCAAGCATAAAACGATTTTCACTTTCATAAATCACTATTTCAACCAGACCATTCTGATTGACATATTTAATAGCATTTGAGAGCAAATTAGAGATGGCCAATTCCAGCAGAACCGAATCGGATTTGATTTTTTTATTTACCTCTCTTTTATCAATAAAATTAAGAGTAATCGATTTGGACCTGATTGCTTCGAGCTGTTTATCTATTAAAGATTCTATTAAGATTTTTACATCAATATCCTCTGTGGAACGGACATCAAGAATTTTCAGTTTTGAAATCCTCAATAGATCATTCAGCAAGGAGATAGTTTCTTCCGTCCTCTGTTTGGCTCTGAACAATTTCCGTTCTACTTCAGAATCTACCGGTCCCACAAATTTTTTTATAATAAGATCAAGTATGGAATAAGTTGCAGCAACCGGGGTTTTAATTTCGTGTACTACTCCAATCAGGTATTTCTGTTTTGCAATTTCCGCTTCATTCAATTTTTCGAGTGTTGCTCTAAGCTGCTGTTCCCTCTTGTATAATTGTTTGCTGATTTTATTTGCAATGTAAACGCTCACAAAAAGCATGAAAGAGAAAACAATGATAAATAGTATGTCATATATCAGAGTCTGCGGCCGCACATTAGTATATAAACCGTGAATAAAATGTCTGCCTACAATCTCATATCTCTGAAACATAGCAAGAATTCCGAATGAAGCACTTACCAGTCCGGCTGCAAGATAAACAATCTTACCGGGGAGAACCAGACTGCCGATAATCATGTGGAAAATAAAGAATAGATGAAGCGGCGACTCAATCAATCCGGTATAATATACAAGGTACATTAACGCAATCAGGTCGAGACCCATTTGAATTAAAGAAAGGTGAAGGCAATTAAAACTACCCGCTTCACAACCGACAAATCTTCGTGTATAATGAATTGTTACATTGTATAAAAGAATTAAAAATGAAATTGTAAGAGTGGCAATTATTTGTGATCGTGTAAGCTGGAAGTTTGCTAGCAACTCACCTAAAACTACAAATGCTACAAGCATTACAACCGCGAAATACCTGAGACGGATAAACCAGAGGTTTCGAATTCTTATTGCACGCCAGAATTCTCCGTAGTGATGTGCCCAGTCGGGGATGAGAGAAATCATGATCACTCTTCAATTATGAATATACTGATCAAATCTTTCCAAATGCAAAATAGACAATAGGAACAACAAAGTAAATTTCAGAGCCGCCTGTTGACGGCTCTGAAAGATTGACTCATACAATATATCTACCACGTTTCATGTAATGCGTATGAAGCAGTTTATGCGATAAGTGTGAACACGGCCCTTCAGTCAAAAACTCCTGGTAGATTTTAACAACATGCGGATTCTCATGGGATTTTCTCAATTCAAGCGATTCATCCTCGGCATAAATAGCTTTTGCACGTAATGCTCTTATTTCCGGAGTTGTAGGAATTGGTTGACCGCCGCCTCCCAGACATCCGCCGGGACAGGCCATGAATTCTATGAAATGACATTCAGAGAACTTACCGCCTGCTTTTATATCATCCATAATTTTCTTTGCATTGGCAGTACCGTGAGCAACAGCAACTTTAAGAGTAGCTCCCTTCAACCAGTCCCAATCCGGCACGAGTGATTTTAATATTTCGGGAACAGGTCCAACCACGTTACCAACTGGTATTTCCATGTATTTTACGCCATCAAATCCGCGGAGAGGAATAATGTTAGCTTTCTCGAATATATCTTCGGCTTTTTTACCAAGTACAAATTCAACAACCGATCTAATTGCTGCTTCCATTACACCGCCAGTAGCACCGAATATAAGTCCTGCACCGGAGGCCTCTCCAAACGGTGAATCGAAATCGCTTTTGGGCATTTCCGGAAGGTTAATACCGGCTTCTTTAATCATTCTGGCCATTTCCCGTGTTGTAAGGCCGTAATCGACATCCTTGTAACCGCTATCATTCATTTCCGGGCGGTTGCATTCGAATTTCTTTGCAGAACAAGGCATAACGGCAACAGAAACAATATCTGCGGGATCGATACCGGCTTTCTGCGCATAAAATGTTTTTATCAACGCGCCGAACATCTGTTGCGGGGATTTTGCCGAACTGAGATTATCGAGATATTCAGGATAATAGTGCTCAATAAATTTAACCCATCCCGGCGAGCATGAAGTAAACTGCGGCAGAGCGACCTGTTCTTTCTTAACGAGTGCTTTATATAATCTGAGTATCAGTTCAGTGCCTTCCTCGATTATTGTTAGGTCAGCAGTAAAATTAGTATCGAACACTTTATTAAAACCGATTCTTCTTAAAGCCGTATTTAACTCACGAGTCATAGAATGTCCCGCACCAAGACCGAACTCCTCGCCAATTGCAGCGCGAGGTGATGGAGCGGTTTGAATAACTACATGCTTTTTAGGATCATCAATAGCGGCCCATATTTCATCAGAAGGATCGTTAGCGCGTAAAGCTGCAGTGGGACATCTATTAATACACTGCCCGCAATTTATACAGATTACATCTGCCAGAGGTTTTTCCAGAAATGTTCCGATATGAGTTTTATCGCCTCTTTCAACGGCTTCAAGAACACCAACTTCCTGCAAATCGATACAGGTTCTTACACACCTTTTACAAAGAATACATTTACTCATATCACGTATTACAGAATATGATGAATTGTCAATCTCGTATTTCGGTTCTTCAACGTGTCCGAATGTATAATGATCGATTCCGTATTCTTTAGCTAAGGACTGAAGTTCGCAGTTTCCGTTTCTAAAACAGGAATAGCACTCACCGTAATGTTCGCTAAGAAGAAGGTCTATAACATGTTTTCTTGCTTTCCTTACCATTGGTGTAGAAGTTTTAATTTTGATAGGGGCTGTAATCGGAAATGCGCAGGAGGCCTGGAGTGTTCTCATTCCTTCAACTTCTACGACGCAAACACGGCATACACCGGCAACACAAAGGTCTTCGTGATGGCATAATGTAGGTATTGTAATTCCCGCCTGTCTACATGCTTCAAGAATGGTTGTACCCAACGGAACAGAGATTTTCTTTTCATTAATTTCGACTGTAATCATACCTCCTATAGCCGAAGTATCTTTCGGTTTTTCTATAGTATGAGGAGTTTGACTAACCGGTGCTCTAAAATCACCTTTACTTTCCATTTGCACCTCCGTTTCCGTTAAATATTTCTTCTTTGAAATTTTCGAGAATTGATAAAAATGCATTCGGGCTTGACTGTCCTAATCCGCATTTCGAAGCAACCTGCATAGTCTTACCGAGTTCTTTCAACTGATTGACATATCCGAAACGATATTCCCCTTTTTCAATCATTTCAACACCTTCAAGGAGTTTAACATTTCCAATTCTGCATGGAGTACACTGTCCGCAAGATTCCTCTACAAAGAATTCCATAAAGTTTTTAAGTACGTGAAGCATATTTCTCGAATCGTTAAATATCATAATAGAGCCGCCTGTAGAGACATCCTCATATGCAAGAGTTCTGTCGAACTGCGATCTGGGTATACAGACTCCGGATGCGCCGCCAACCTGAACTGCTTTAGTGTTTTTTGCACCTACGAGAGATAGTAACTCCGATATTTTAGTGCCCCATGGCAATTCATAGACTCCGGGTTTTTCACAATCCCCCGAAACTGAAAATAATTTTGAACCGGATGATTTGTCTGTCCCGTGTTTTCTGAACCACTCTCCTCCTTTTGTTACGATATGTGGAATGGAGGCGAGAGTCTCAACATTATTAACAACTGTCGGCTTTCCCATAAATCCGGTATTGACAGGGTAAGGCGGACGGTTACGTGCTTCACCTCTGTTTCCTTCAAGAGATTCTATAAGAGCAGTTTCTTCACCGCATACATAAGCACCTGAACCGAGGCGTATCTGGATGTCGAAATCAAATCCAGCTTTATTCAAAATACTTTTTCCCAATTGGTTATCTTTTCTCATCACGTCGAGATAGTCCTCAAGTGATTTCAACATATACTCATACTCGCCTCTCAGATATACGATACCCTTTGTGGCTCCGATAGTATAACCGGCAATCACCATACCTTCGAAAACCAGTTCAGGATATTCAAGCAACAGGACACGGTCTTTAAATGTGCCCGGTTCACCTTCATCTGCATTACAAATAATATACTTCTGATCGGCCAGAGCGGCTGCGACTATAGTCCATTTTGTAGCTGTAGGGAACCCGGCGCCGCCTCTTCCTTTCAGTTTAGAGTCGCGCAACTCAAACAGAACATCCTCCCGTGAGAGATTAAGGATTTTCTTAACCGCTTCGCCACGGATATATTTTGAAAATATTACTTCACCTTTTCTTTTTTTCTTTTCCATGTCCGGCCTCACTTAAGCTCATTAAGAATTTGAACAGCTTTTTCCGGAGTAAGCTTGTAATAGACCCGTTCATTAACGATCATAGCCGGACCCTGATCGCACATACCGACACAATTCGCATATTCAAGTGTGAACTTAAAGTCTTTTGTAGTCTCACCGAATTTTATTCCGAGTTCGCGTTCTATTGCAGAGGCAACCATTTTCTTGCCCTGCATATCGCACGAAATTGTCTGGCAAAGTCTTACGATATATTTCCCCTTGGGAACAGTATTAAGGAAAGAATAAAAGGAGATAACGCTAAAGACTTCCACCGGATGAATATCGAGGAGCCGTGCAACTTCCTGTTGCGCAAAATCGGGAATATGATTGTGTTTTCTCTGAATGACCTGAAGAATCGGAATAAGAGAGGAGCGTTCTTTGCCGTATTTTTCAACGAGTTGTTCAATTTCGTCTGTCATAGCGTTTTTTTCAAGTACAAGCATCTTACTTCACCTCCTTAATCTTCAAAAGGTTTTCAACTTTCTGAACGAGTTCTTCGGGTGAGATCGGTTTTTCTACAAAATCGTCAACCGGAACTATTTCGCTTTTGCCGAAATCGAGACCGATTGCTTTAGAAACCGATGTGTACATAAGAATCGGAGTTTTAATCCCTTCCTTTCGGAATTTTTGAGCAAGATAAAATCCATCGTCCGGTTCATCCATCATTACATCGAGAATAATGAGAGCAGGTTTTTTCGATTTAACAATTTTGTAACCATCGGTAGGATTACCGGCTGTAATAACATCGTGACCTTTGGATTTCAGCACCAGAGAACTCGCATCAAGGATATCGGGATCATCATCAATAATAGCAATTAGTGCCATATACTTCTCCTGTTTGTTAAGTTAGATTTATTGGTAAATTAATTGTGAATGTTGATCCTTTTCCAAATTCCGATTCGATCTCAATAAGTCCATAGTACGAATCGACTATTCTCTTTACAATGCTAAGTCCCAATCCTGTTCCGCTTATTCCACGTGTTCTTTCATTCTTCGCCCTGTAGAATTCAGTAAACAATTTTTTCTTTTCCTCTGTCTTCATACCAATTCCGGTATCCTTGACTTTAAGAATAACATAACCACCTGAAGAAGTAAGACTTATTTCAATCTTCCCTTTGTCCTTATTGTATTTAACAGCATTACTGATCAGGTTAGTAACAATCCTTGTAATTTCATTGTAGTCGGCTTTTATTAGCGGAAGATCAGAATCCACCTCATATATCAGATTCAAATCTCTGCGTGATATTTCCAGTTCCAGCATATGCAGAGTTGAACTTACAACATCAGCAATATTTACTTCAGTAATCTCACGTTCTTTGGTTTTAAGTTCCATTCTTGAAATATCGAGCAGATCGTTTACAAGATCTGTCAGACTTTTCAGCCGACTGTTCGACCGGTTCAAATAATCAAGTTCTTTTTCAGGTGTAAGTTTGATTGATCCGTCCAGTATGATATTTATAAATCCCCGGACAGCAGCAAGCGGTGTTTTTAACTCGTGAGCAACCATCGATACAAACTGATTCTTAAGTATTTCAATCCGTTTGTATTCTGTTATATTGCTAAGGACAACCACAACACCTGCAAGGCTTCCATCAGGATGCGGAATTGGAGTACACGCAGCCTCAATAAAAAGATCACCGCCGACTTTTTGAAAATATTCTGTCGTATAGCTTTTTAATAGAAATTTCTCTGATGAAAATATTTTCTTTACGATATCGACTATCTGTACTGGAAGTTTGCTGATAATATTTTCGCCAATATTAAGATTGGACAGATTAAGCATTTTAAGAGCTGAATAATTATGGTATACAACATCCCCGTTCACATTAATTACAATAACACCTTCACTAATCGATTTTATAATTGCATTAAGTCTCGATTTTTCCGAAGCCAGTTCAAGAAGGTTTTGTTCTCTTTCTTTCTCATGGCGTTCGGCGTCAAGAATCAGTTTCCGCTGTTTAATTCCAAGTTCAATCTGATAGATCAGTTCCTCAGGGGAATACGGTTTCTGGATATACCCGAAAGCCCCGAGCCGGGTCGATTGAATGGCAGTGTCGTAACTTGCAAAGGCGGTTGCAATAAAACAGACTGTATTGGGATGAATCCGTTTAATTTCTTTTAGCACATCCAGACCGTCTATATCCGGCATTTTTAGGTCGATAATTGCTACATCGAATTCGGTACTGGTACTAAGTTTTAATCCTTCTGTCCCGTTTTCTGCAGCGGACACATTATAGCCTTCTTCCTCAAGAAGTCTTTGAGTTCCGAGCCGGAGACCTTTTTCGTCATCGACTATTAAAATATTTCCTTTATACACGTCCATTTCTTAAAGGTCAAATATCAATTAGTATTTAAGAGATAAAATTTTCCAGTTTAGAGATTAACTCGTCAACAACAACAGGTTTATTCAATATGCCGTCGCATTTAATCCATTCCTTCTCTTCCTTGCTGGAAGTACTGAATTTGAAACCTGTTTCATAGGTTGCGGAAGTGAGCATAAATACAGGTATTTTTTTGCCATGTTCTGTTTTTTTCATTTTATAGCAAAGAATAAATCCTGAGTCCATCTGTTCCATAATTAAATCTACAATAGCTGCATCGGGTTTTTCCTGCTGGAATAATTTGAATCCTTCTTCAGCAGATTCGGCTGTAACAACTTTAAAGCCCTTAGTTTCGAGCAGAATTTTGTTCTGTTCAAGCAAATCCAAGTCATCGTCCACCAGCAGTATCTTTTTTACTTTTTCTGTAATCATTACTATTCCATTAGTTCATAGTTGAGTTGATAAAATTTGATTTAGCCGGGAGAGAGATGATAAATACAGTACCTATTCCTTCTGTACTGCTCACTTTAATCTCTCCTCTGTGCATTTTTATTATTCCATAAGAGATTGCCAATCCGAGTCCGGTTCCCTTTCCCATTTTTTTAGTTGTAAAAAAAGGAGTGAATACTTTTCCGATATTCTCATTCGGGATACCGCATCCTGAGTCGATTACCTCGATAAAAAGGTTTTCTGCATTCAGGTTAATATTAATTGTAACTTTTTTATTGGAAGAATTCTCTAACGCTTCGCAGGCATTTGTAATTATGTTTAAGAATACCTGTTTCAGCTGATCTGAATCCCCGTTAATTTCACTCTGTCCTATCTGATTATTTACTTCGATAGAAACTTCACTGAACTCAGGATTAATTTTAACCTGTTTAGCAATGTTTGAAATTATTTCGGAGATATTAACCGGTCCTAGGCGAAGATTTCCCTGTCGGGCAAAATTCAGAAGATTGGAAACAATATTCTTACATCTGTTCGCTTCATCAATAATCGTTTTTAGATCCTCTCTGCTTTGAGCATCATTATCCAACTTCTCAATTTTTCTGCGAAGCATTGAAGCATAGAGTATGACAGAGCCGAGCGGATTATTTATTTCATGAGCGACACCGGCCGCAAGCTGACCGATTGAAGCAAGTTTTTCCGCGCTGTGAAGCTGATCCTGTGTTTCTTTTAATTCCTTATATGCCGATTCAAGTTTATCAATTAAGAAAGGCAGGCACATATCGTCTTCGGCCAGATCTTTTGCGATAGCAACAGCATATTCGCGGCAAGTTGGATAGCCGCATGATCCGCAATTCAATTCATCGGATTTGGAATACTTATTCGTCCTGGATAAGATACTTCTAATTTCCTCATCGGACGGCATAGGTCGTCTCTGGTTTTTATCATGAAAATCCCGTCTAAGATTAAGATCGCGGCTGTTATATAAAGTACTTTTCCATTCATGTTTATCAAATGAATTGATATTGCTGTTGATGTAATTGATAACCGTCTCTCTTCTCGAATAGAAATTAAGATCCGAATCGATAGCAGGACCGCTTATGCAACCTTCGCAAAATAATATATCCACAAACTTCGATTTTATTTTTTTATCAGCAATTTCCTGGATTATTTCTTCGACGCGGTCTTTCCCTTCTACAACAATAATTTCCTTTTCGAGAATATCGCCGGATATATTTGCGGTTTTAAGGAGTCCGCCTGTAAGAGAGAAAGATTTTCCCATAAATGCATGCGGCGGATCAAGTTCGGATTCTTCGAGGGTGTCAATATCTACTTTGAGGTATTCGAATATTTCTTTCAGTTCTGTAAATGTAAGAACCGCATCAACCGCATCGCTAACAGAGCTTTCCTTATATTCACTTTTCTTTGCAACGCATGGACCGATAAAGACAACTTTTGTATCATTACCGAAATTCTTCTTAAGATATCTTCCCATAGCAACCATAGGAGATACAACTCTCGCGACGTTCGGGATTATCTCGACAAAATATTTTTCTATCCAGTTGAAAACCGCCGGACAAGCGCTGCTTATGATAGTTTCACCGGAGTTGTTTTCAGAATACTCACTGTAATATTTGCTGATAAGATCAGCCCCGAATGCCGTTTCCGTAACCATTTTAAAACCGATCTTTCTAAGTGCCGAAGCAATTTTATAATAGTTCCCCGGAAAAGAAGCCGGGAATGACGGAGCAATCATCGCAATCGCGTTGCCGGTCGGAAGTATTTCATCAACAACTACCTCGATGTCGCTTAAAATCTGTTTTGCGTTCTGAGAGCAGACCTTTACGCAATGTCCGCAGCTAATACATCTTTCTTCAATAACCACTGCCTGTCCGTTAATTACCCTTATAGCCCTGGCAGGGCACTCTCTAATACATGAGTAGCACCTTTTACATCTCTGAGCAATCGTAGTAACTATACCGTGCGACATACAGACCTTTCTACCTTACTAACTAAACTTCTTCCAGAACCTTTTTTCTATTGACATATTTGGTATGCAGAATTTCGTGAGCGACGTGCCCGTTCGGTTCCCCAAGAAATTCCTTATATAATTTTTTAACCGATTCATTTTCGTGAGATTTTCTGTTTTTCATTTTACTGTCGATATCATAAAGGGCCTGAACCCGCTTTTTAATTTTTTCGGGTTTCTGATGAATCGGCTGACCACCGCCGTTTATACATCCGCCGGGACAAGCCATTACCTCTACGAAATGGTATTTCGATTCTCCTTTGGAGATCTGGTCGAGAACAGGTTTAACGTTGCCTATTCCGTTAACGACGGCAACATTAATTTGAAGTCCATTAATGTTTACCGAACTCTCTTTTATTCCAGAGTTTCCTCTTATATCAGTAAGTTCAAGTTTCTTTAGTTCAGTACCGGTAAGCTTACTATAAGCAGTTCTAAGAGCTGCTTCCATAACACCGCCGCTTGTACCGAAAATTGCTGCTGCGCCTGTGGATTCACCAAGCGGATTATCGAATTCCTCTTCAGGTAATTCATCAAAATCAATCCCTGCCATATTAAATAAACGAACCAATTCTCTGGTTGTTAAAACAGCATCGACATCCGGCAGATGTTCTTCTGCAAGTTCGGGCCGGTTCGATTCATACTTTTTAACCGTACAGGGCATAATAGAAACGACATATATCTCTTCCGGCTTCAAGCCCATCTTTTTTGCATAATATGTTTTAAGGATAGCTCCTTCCATTTCATGAGGAGATTTACATGTTGAAACATGATCGAGCAATTCAGGACGGTTCTGTTCAATATACTTCACCCATCCGGGACAGCAGCTTGTGAACATCGGAATAGAACCATTTCCGTTTATTCTTGAAATAAGTTCTGTTGCTTCTTCCATGATCGTTAAATCTGCAGCAAAATTAGTATCGAATACTTTTTTAAAACCGAGACGTTTTAAACCGCTGATCAACTGACCTGTAACATTCGCACCCAAGGGCATATTGTACTCTTCGCCAAGAGTAGCTCTTACAGCAGGAGCTATCTGTGCGATAGTAAACTTTGTTTTGTTGTTCAATACATTCATTACTTCTTTTGAATGACTTTTCTCTCTTAAAGCTGCGGTTGGACAAACAAGTATACATTGCCCGCAAAGGATACAATCGCTAACGTTAAGTCCCTTATTAAAAGGTGTGGTAACATTGCTTATAAATCCCCTGTTTGTAAAATCGATAGCTCCTATTTTCTGGACCTCATTACATGTTCTAACACATCTGCCGCAAAGGATACACTTAGCAGGATCCCTTTCCATAGATGCGCTTGAAATGTCTATTGCATGATCCTTTCTAACACCTGAATACCTGTGTTCCCGGATCGAATATTTTTCCGAAAGATCCTGGAGTTCGCAATTCTTATTTCTTACGCAGATAAGACAATCCTGCGGGTGATTTTCAACTAGAAGTTCTATGATAGTTTTTCTGGCGATCCTGACACGTGGAGAATTTGTCTGAACTTTCATTCCTTTTCCAACAGGATACGCACAACTTGGAATTAATCCTCTCATTCCTTCAACTTCAACAACGCATATTCTGCACGCTCCTGTCGGGAACATATCTTTCATATGACATAGAGTAGGGATATGAATTCCGACAGATTTAGCAGCATCAAGAATTGTCATTCCTTCTTCAGCATTTACCTTAATCTCATTTATTAACAACTCAACCATTCTAATCTCCGTTTCAGAATTAGTTTATATTAATGGCTTCAAACCGGCACGATTCAAAGCACATTCCACATTTAGTACACTTCAATTCAATTATATGATGAGCCTGTTTTTTCTCGCCGACAATAGCTTCAACCGGACATTTCCTCAAACAGGCACCGCAGCCGTTACAAATCGAAGGATCGATCTGAAACGTAAGAAGCTCTTTACATACTTTCGCTTCACATTTACGTTCGAACAGATGCTCTTCATATTCTTCGCGGAAATATGTTAAACCCGAGATCACAGGATTTGGAGCGCTCTGCCCTAATCCGCATAATGAAGTATCACGGATTACGTCGGCAAGTCTCTGCAGATGAATGATTCCCTTGAATCGTTGAAGCTGATCGAGTTTGTTTTCATTCGATCCGTAGCTGACAGGTATCCTTTCGATTATTTCCAGCATTCTTTTAGTACCCTCGCGGCAAGGAACACATTTGCCGCAGCTCTCATTCTGAATAAACGTCAGGAAATATTTCGCAACATCCACCATACAGGTATCTTCATCCATCACAACAAAACCGCCCGATCCCATCATGGCTCCGACTTTCTTAAGAGATTCATAATCAACAACTGTATCCACCACAGATTCAGGAAGGCATCCGCCCGAGGGCCCGCCGATTTGTACAGCTTTAAATTTTTTACCATCCGGAATTCCACCGCCGATATCGAATACTACATCCCTGAGAGGAATACCCATCGGAATTTCGACTAGTCCGCTATTAGCAATCTTACCACTAAGCGCAAAAACTTTGGTTCCTTTACTTTTATCGGTACCCAGAGAAGAAAACCATCCAGATCCGCGATTGATGATTGATGTAATATTTGCGAAAGTTTCCACGTTATTAATGACAGTCGGTTTTCCCCACAATCCGGCATCTGTAGGATATGGAGGTCTTGGCCGGGGCATTCCCCTCTTCCCTTCTATTGAAGCAATGAGGGCGGTCTCTTCACCGCATACAAAAGCACCAGCCCCTTTTTTGATTTTCAGATCGAAATCAAAATCGCTGTTAAGAATATTTTTTCCGAGAAGCCCGTATGAACGGCATTTTTCAATTGTATTCTGAAGTCTTTCTATTGCAAGAGGATATTCAGCACGGCAATAAATGTAGCCGTAAGAAGCGCCGATTGCATACCCGCCGATAATCATACCTTCAACAACTTTGTAAGGATCGCTTTCGAGAACCGACCGGTCCATAAAAGCGCCGGGATCCCCTTCGTCGGCATTGCAGATTATATACTTCGTATCAGAATCTTTATTATGGGCCATTTCCCATTTAAGACCTGTTGAAAATCCTCCACCGCCGCGGCCCCGCAGTCCGCTCTCCTTAATTTCTTTTACTACTTTCTCAGGTGAAAGAATTCTTAACGCTTTATCAAGTGCTTTGAATCCGCCATTAGCAATATATTCGTCAATCGATTTAGGGTTGATAATTCCGCAATTCTCAAGAACAACTTTTAATTGTCTTTTAAAAAACGGATTATCGTTTATGGATGGAACTGATTCGTTCCCTGCTCCGTATTTACCGAGCAATTTCTTTTTAAAGATCCCTTTTTGAACGAGGGTTGTCTTTATAAACTCAGGAACATCTTTTGCGAATATTTCGCAATATGATACTCTATCCTGCCCAGGGAGCTTAACGTCTACAATCGGTTCTTTAGCACAAAAGCCGATACAGCCGGTCGGAATTATCGATGCTGCTATGTTATTCTTCTCTAATTCCTCTTCAATTGCTTTTCTAACTTTGTCTGCGCCGGAGGCAAGTCCGCACGTCCCCATACCGATAAAAATTAATGGAACATCCT
>CAZHHG010000027.1:0-29684 GCA_964532065.1 uncultured Melioribacter sp. | reverse complement strand
TACCCTCCTCAAGAATAGCGTATAATTTTTCCTCTTCGGCTCTGAGCCACTGCCAGTCGATATTCGACTGGAGCTTAATAACCTCGTCGTTTGCCGGGTCGATCCCTTTTGCTTTGTCTGCAAATTCCTGCGCACCGTCGAAATCACGCTCAAGTAATTTAAGCGAACCCATTGAAATAAGAGCTTCAAGATTATTCGGGCGGTCTTTAAGTACACTCTCAAGATATTCCTTAGCCAGTTCCACATCCCTGTTTATCCAGACTGATACCTGGGCGCGGAAAAGTTTGTAATCGAGATTCTCAGGATAATCGGTAAGCAGATCGTCTGTGATATCGATGGCTTTATCGAACTCGCGGCTCCACGCAGAAATTCTCGCATACCTGAAACGAAGCTGCTCGTCCTTTTCATCAGGGTAACTTTCAAAGTATGTGTCGAGCATAACCATTGCGCTGTCGTATTCCTGAAGGTACTCATAGTATTCGGCTACAAGTTTAAGAGCGTCTTTATCTGTCGGATTAATTTGCAGATTCGCTTTTGCGGTTTCAAGATTATCCCGGTAGGTTTTTGTCCTGTACTCCGTAACGTAAGTCCACTTTTCCTGATAGCGCGTATCTTCGGCTTTAGTCAACCCGATTATCTGAAGCTGCTGGTAAGCTTCTTCAATTCTGTTTGCCGCGAGGAGCTCCTCAACGAGTTTGAACCGGGTTTCAATATCCGCAGGATTTCTTTTTACGAGTCTGTAATACCTGTCGATCGGGTATTCTCTTTCGAAAGCTCTCGGATCCTGCTGATTAAGATATCCCTGGCGGTTTACGATATCGAGGCCGTCCTGCGCCTCTTTGAAGAACGGCTTAAAACCGAGAGCCGTCTCAAACGCTTTTTTTGCGATAGCATATTTGCTGAGCCACAAAGTGAAATATCCATAGCGGCTCCAAAGACGCCAGTCGTCCGGATATCTTTCAACATATTTTTTAAGAATCCGTTCACCTTTAACTATGCTTCCCGTCTTGGCGAGAATTTCGGTATATCTTATTATCTCATCGGGGGAGGCATTATCATCGCGCGCTAAATATTCATCGTACCACAATTCGGCCTTGTCCCATATCTCCATCCACATATACGACTTACCGATTTCAAGATAATTGAAAGCATTGTTGGGATTTATAGCGATCTCACGCTGGTGGCCGTTAATCTTTTTTTCGAGAAGCGGATACCAGATTCCGATGAGCCGCGACAGGTTCTGTTCGTATTCCGATCTTTTCTGGGAATCTCTTGTTTCGAGCGCGATTGCTCTTCTGTAATCGAGGCGGCCGTTGAAATACTGCTGGCGCTTTTCAAAACAGACGCCGCGGAGATTATATCCTTCCGGATTCTGAGGATTAGCGGAGATAAATTTATTGAGCTGATCGATCGCTTCGCCGTATCTGCCCGCTTGCATGTGTGAAAGGGCGGTCTTCCTGAGCGCTTCGGAATCAATTCTCTGCGGCTGCGCTTTTAAAGGAAGGGCAGTAAACAGTGAAATCAGAATTAAGGTTAAAAAACCGAGCTTCATCAATAAGTGTCGTTTTTCTCTATTCTTGGAACAAAGTTATTAAAATTCGCCCAAATATTATACTTAAAATTGTGCCATTAAGCATATTCTCTTTTAAGCTCTGGAAGGGGATTTGAGCTTTAATATAGCGTCTCAAAATAGACAGGTGATTTAAAACTGGAAATAAATAAAGGGCTGTATATCGGCTGATTTGAATTGAGCGGCTATCCAGATCACCGCAACCATAAGAATTACTTTACCTGCTAGAGGTAGAGATGTGATGAAATTCCTGGATAGGACTTCCAGTCTGGAGGGAAGAAAATGGAAGAAGTAACCGGTAAAGATCAATCCGGAGATAACCGGGAGCTGCTCTAAAAACTGAATGAATACTTCGCTGTGGAAAAATGTCGCAATCTGATCGAGCATATCTAGAACAGTCTGGAAATCGGGATTCTTGAAAACCATGAAAGAAAATGCAACAAGGTGAAATGTTACAAAGACCTGAATGAATTTATGAAATTTTGTGTTGTAGATTTTTAATGCGGTAAGAATTTTAACGCGCGGTTTCTGAATAATCATAGCAAAGGACATCATAAATCCGTGAATAGCTCCCCAGAGAATAAAATTCCATCCGGCACCGTGCCATAATCCGCAAATCAAAAACGTAACGAATACGGCGATCATATTGCTGAATGTTCTCAGGTTCCTGTATTTCATCTGGATCGGCCTGAAGAGGTAATCGAGAAGCCATTTTGATAATGATATGTGCCATCGCCGCCAGAAGTCCGCTATGCCTGTGGCCTTAAATGGATAATTGAAATTATCCATAAGTTTAAATCCGAAGAGGAGTGCCACACCGATTGCGAGATCGGAATAGCCGGAAAAATCGCAGTAGATCTGAAGCACATAACCGTAGACTGCAAACAGATTCTCAACACCTGTGAATCGGAGAGGGAAATCGAATACACGGTCCACGAAATTGATGCTTATGTAATCAGCGATAACAACTTTTTTGATAAGACCGAGACAGATCAGGAAAATCGCCTTCCCGAAATCCTCTCTGGAAATGAACGGCTCTTTCTCTATCTGAGGTAAAAAGTCCGAAGCCCGGTCGATCGGTCCGGCAAGTATGTTGGGAAAGAAAGAAACATAGAGAAGAAAATTACGGAAGCTGCCGGTCGGCTTTAATGTATCGAAGTAAACATCGAAAACATAATTGAGCGATTTGAATGTGTAGAATGAAATTCCGATCGGGAGGAAAATATCGAGAGCATTAAATTCACTCCGGGTGATATCGCTGAATACCTGAAGTATAAAATTGGTGTACTTGAAGTAGGCCAGAATTCCGATGTTAATAAGTACTGCAAGAAAAAGGTGAAGCCGCTTTACCGAAAAGTTTTCTGTTGCCGCGATCCACTTCGCAAAAAGAAAATTTATAATAGCAGAAACAAGTAGTATCGAAGCGTAATAACCCGCCGATTTGTAATAGAAATAAAATGAGAAGAGAATAAGAAACCCGATCCGGAGGGAAGCCTTCTTCAATAATGAATTATAGATCAGAAGGAAGAAAAAGAATATTATAAGGAATAATCCGGTTGTAAAAATGAGAGGATCGTACGGATTGAATTTTAGCAGATCTAAAACTTTTTGAAGATCGATATTCAAGAGTTCTTCGCCGTTATTTGTTTAATTTGGAATCGAGAAGTTTCTGAAGATCGCCGACACATTTAAGACGGAGTAACTCGTAGCTTTTAAATTTAACGCCGAATTTTTCCTCCACCGCAAGAATAATATTTATATGATTGAGAGAATCCCACCCGGGTACTTCAGGCGCTATGGTCTCATCCTTCAGATCAAAGTCGTCCAGGTTCAGCTGTTTAAGAATAACCTGTTTTAGTTCGTTTGATATCATTATCTGCTCCAGACTAGTGGATCGGTTCCGTCAATTAATCTTTCTTTATTAGCTTTTCTGCTCGGTTTGCCGGATGAGCTTTTTATGAGCCATCTCGGCGGGACAAGATATACTTTATGAATAATTATATCAATACTCATCCCGGCTTTAAGAATATTCATCCGGACATGATTTTTTTCTTCTTCAGTTTCGGCTTTTGTCTCTGCAACGACGGCAACGAATTCTGTTCCCATTTTCAGATCCTCTTCGCCGAATGCTATTGTCCTTCCCGGCACTAATCCTTCAACCTGATTCATCACGTCTTCAATATCTTCGGGATAAATATTCTTGCCTGCAACGATAATAATATCCTTCTTCCTGCCGATAATATAATATTCGCCTTTCCATCTGAATCCGTAGTCGCCGCTGTAATACCATCCGTCGGCTACTACTTCCGCGGTCTTTTCCGGATAATTTCTATAACCGTCGAACATTGAAATCGACGTAACGGCAACTTCACCTACAAGGCCGTCTTCTATTTCTTTTCTGTTCTCATCTACAATTTTAAGGTCGCACTCGTTGATCGGCTTTCCGGAAGAGACGCAGACTCTTACAATCGAATTTTCATCGGCAGGCTTCATCACCCCTCGTGATAATTCGTTCCTGTCGACTTTCAATTCTGAAATCGGCTTCCCGGGAGGTGTTAATGTGGCACCGAGCGTAACCTCGGCCATTCCGTACAGTCCTGCCAATGCAAGCGGATTGAATCCGTATTTCTCGAAACGTTCTACAAATTTTTCATGACTGTCGTGTCTAATCGGTTCAGCAGCATTTACGATTATTCGTAAGCTCGAAAGGTCGAGTCCTTCCAATTCATCCGGATCTATTTTCTCAGCGAGTACGTTGTAGGCGAAGTTAGGTGAAAAAGTAACAGTAGCTTTCTCCTTGCTAATAACTTCGGGCAGAAGAACCGGTGCCAGCACCCACTGGAAAGGATCGATCTGGATTGTAGGTATTCCGTATGCAAGCGGAATCTGGTAAGCGGCAATTAATCCGAAGTCGTGATACAGAGGAAGCCAGCTTACAATTTTATCCTTCCCGCTCAATTGAAGAGCGCCGCCCAGGTTTTTTACATGATTTAAAATGGCCCTGTGCGAGAGCACGACCGGTTTCTGAAGGCCTGTAGTTCCGGAGGAGTGCTGAAGCAGAATCGGATCAGTATCTTTAACGCCGGAGGCAATCCTTTCAATCTCCGCATCGATTTCAGGATCGGTTTCATTTTCAATATCCCATTCAAGAGGGAAGTAAACTGCTTTAATAGTGCTGCCCGGTTTTTCGATCAGAGGTTTTATGAGCGGCTCTAGTTCGCGTTCTGTTAATATGTAATCGAGGCCGGAACGCTGTGCCATCCCTTCGAGTCCCTGGCGGAATTTATCCGGATGAAGACGGGGATTAGGATATGCCAGTACAGCCGGCAGTGCGGCCGTTCTTGAGATTCCAAGATAGAGCGGATAAAATTTAGGATTATGCCTTATGATGGTGGCGCAAACTTCTCCGGGTTTAATTCCGAGCTTCTTAATATGAACTGAGAATTTTTTTGATGCATCGATCAGAGTTTTGTAAGTCCATCTGTAAGGCTCTTCGCCTGCTACCCAGTGAACAACCGCGTCGCGATCTGGATACATTTCTGAATTGAGCTTCCAGCGTTTCCAGAGGGTCGGTGTTTCGTCAAAATTGAATTTAAACTGGCTCATCATTCCGTCCGCACTATTGATCTGATTCTTATTTATACTTGTTGAATTCGCTTATCAGAGAATCCAGGAAGAGCTGCGCTATCTTGGCTGCGCCCTGATCGTTAAAATGGATATAATCCTTGAATGCGAGCGGTGGATTGGCATTAACCCATTTCGGCATCGAATTCTCTCCGCCCATTGCATCGAACATACTCCACAAAGCTACATCGGCCTGCTTTGCAATATTCTTTTGTGTCTCGAGTAGTTTTAATATAGTTGGATCGGTAACAAAGTTGGATCCCTTCTTCATAGCTTTGTCGTGTACGCTTATCATTAGAATGCTGGTCTTGGGGTATGCCTGCTTAAGATGATTTATAACTTTAACCATTTCGCGTTCGTACCATGAGTAGTCGGTTCTACTCGAACCGGCAATGTTAAGACCGAATTCCAGTATGATCAGTTTATAATCAAGATATTTTGCGAAGTCTTTCAGCATAGTCTGTGAAATCTGTCCGATATCCACGCCGGTATTTCCTCTCAGAGGAAGGTTATCGATGTAGAGACCCGATTCGTTTTCAAGTGTTACACCGTAAAAATAAGCTTGATCAACAGTTGGAAATTCGATTCTTACAGATTTAGCTTTTCCAGAAGGCTTAAGAATCAGCTCCTGAATACCGCTTCCCGTTTTTAATGCTGCGGATTGTTTAGCCTTACCGTCAAATGAATAGAGTATCTGTGAATTTTTTGCGTTCGAATAATAGAGTTTAACAACGCTGAAATCTTTCAAAGAGCGCCGTGCCCTTGTTGTTTCGTATTGAACCCATGAATTTCCTTTCGGCACAGCAACTTCGCCGCTTATTCCAAGCGGAAGCCCTTTCGGATTATTTGTGTAGAGAGAGGCGCTTTCCCAGTTATCCGAGAAACTGTGCTTTGTTGTTGTGCGGAATGTAATGTCCTGCGAAACAATTCCAAGCCATCCAACACCGTTCCCGCCGAATTTATTCTGAAGCTCCTCGCGGATATCGGATGTTATAAGGTCTCCTTCTATTGCGGAGTCGCCGTAATGGGCAATCCTGACGGATTTTGATTTCGAATTTTTAAGCGCATCGAAGAAATACGAAAGCTGCTTTGTGTTTCCAATAATCGGTGTTTTAACTCCCTGTGCGGGGAGCTGGCCTGCAAAAGCACTTCCGTCTGAAAAGAAGTCGATCAGAGAACTGAACGGGCTCAGCAGGTTAATTCCTGCATAATTGGTTCTATTTAAAGAATGAAATGAATCGAATGAATTGTTTTCATCGGAAGTTTCTTCGGCTTTAATGTCGGAAAAAAGATCGATCTGTTTTAAAGTTATCCCTGCAAAATCATAATCGATTTTAATAAAAGATATTGCAAAGAGAAGAAGGATTGTTATCGTAAGTAAATAAAGAGGTTTCTTAATGTTGTTTTCAGAATTCATTTTTATTCCTTTGTACTCATTCATAGCTAATTATAGTTTATATTTTTTCAGAATTTTTTCCACTTCTCTTACCCAGATTTTGTAACCTTCGGAATTAAGGTGAACCCCGTCCCACGTTAATTCCGGCCTTAAAAAATTATCTCTTGTAGACATTCTTGAATTCAGATCGATATAATCGATATCATTTTTACGGACATAATCCGATAGCAGGGAATTTAATTTTGCAACCTCTTTATTCCTTCCTGCATTTATTTCGGGGCTCCCTCCCCAGTCTTTTGCCCAATCCCTTCCCGCAAAAAGAGTTGATTGAACCACCGGTATTATACCATTTGATTTCAGCAATTGCAGGATTTTCACATATTCAGCAAAAATATCTTCAACCGGAGTCCATCCATATATGTCGTTCAATCCTCCCAGTATAAAAACGATTTTGGGTTTCAATTTAATAATAGAATTGATTCTTGCCGAAAATCCCTGAAGAACATCTCCGGGAATTCCTCTTCCGGCCACGTTAGGCCGGCCTAGAAGTTCATTCCAGAACGCACCCGCGGTAAGCGAATTGCCTAACATAATAATATCGGCCTGACGGGTCTTATAAATATCGAACATATTCTGCTGCAGAATGTAATTCGGATTGGTCTTATACTTTAAAGTGTCCTTTGAATTCTGGGCTAATAGTGGTGATAAGCCGGCAGAGGTTAAGGCTAAAAGTATTAAAAATGATTGCTTGTTAAATCGTGACATAAGGAACTTTTTCTTTCTTTCAGGATTTTTTGTGCGACAAGCGCTTGCAAAATAAGTTTATTCGTTAAAAAATCAAAAAGGATAATAAGTTTCGTATGTGAGGTGCTGCCGGACACACCTTTAGAATAGAGGCAATTTTTAAAATACCTTGTATTGCAGATTTCTATTGGGGCGGCTGGTCTTCCAATTTCTTCTCGTGTTCGGAGATCCTGAATTTTAGATTCTTCTCCATTGCTATAAGCTCGGAAATCTTTGCCGTGAATTCCTCTTTTTGAGATTCCACCTGTGCTGTTTCAAGTTTAAGGTCTCTCAGCTCATTACGCAGCCGGACTACATGGTTCCTGAGGTCATCAAGCTCTTTCTGGTTCTCAATAATCTCCTGGACAATCCTCTGTTTATTCTCCTCCAGGTTCGAATAATTTTCACTTCCCTGTGCGAATACTAACCGGAATTCCTTTTCGATAATTTCTTTTTTACTCTCTAAATTTTCAGTATCCGATCTTAATTGCTGGTAGTAAATCTTCTGCCGGTTCAATTTATCCTTTAGAGCAGAGAGTTCTTCGTTCAGTTCGTTCTGCTGCTCCTTAAGATTGCTTATAATCTGTTCTGTGGTACTCCGTTCCTTCTGAAGAATTTTCGTCATACCTCCGTATTCGGCAATCTGGGATGTTTTTTCAAGAAGAATTCTCTCTTTGGAGGAAATTTCCTTCTCTTTATCAAAAATTTCCTGTTTAACCGAAGTAAGCCTGTTTTTTGATGAACTTAGTTCCTCCGTGAATTTCAGCAGTACCTGCGAAAGATTGTTCTCAAGCTGCAGGTGGTTCTCTTCTATATCAAATTTTCTTTTCTCCAGATCCTCGGCGGTCTTCTGTTTAAGAATAATTACCTCATTCAGTTTTTCCTCTTCGTTCCGGAGTTGAAGAATCTTATCCTGTATTTCACTTTTAACGATCTCAAATTTTCTTACTTCATCGGAGAGGAAATTTCTTTTCTCCGAAAGATTTTTTATTTCTTCTTCAATTTTCGAGACAGCTTCTTTATGATAATTAAATTTGTATTCAAATTCGTCGAATTCCTTCTGCCGGGACCGGATCTCATCAATAATCGAATCTCTTTTCAATGAGTATTCCGTAAAGACTCTCTCTTTTTCCGCGAGCTGACCGACGAGAGCTGCAATTGCTGATTCCAGATTGGCTTTAATATCCTCGTTAAGACTAATCTTTTCGTCGAGAGACTTTATGATACCGTTCTTTTTCGATTCTTCAGATTTAAGGAGGTTTAACTTCTGCTGGAATTCTTCTTCGGCTTCTTTTACCTTATAAATTGAATCCTCAATATTGCCGCCGAATTTATTAAGAGTTTCGTTTATTCTGTTTTCTTCCTGTATCAGAAAAGCCACATTCTGCTGAAGTAAGTTCTGCTGATCGGTTAATTTCTCCAGATGTGCTTTTTTCTCTGCAATTTCTCTTAATAGATCTTCTGAAACCCGGCTGTCGGAACCGATGGCTATCATGCTGTTCTGAAGGGCATCGCTCTTAGTATTTATTTCTTCATCCAGGTTTTTAATTTCTTTCCTGAGATGTTCGTTTTTCTGGGATAACTCAAGAAGTTCTTTCCTGGAATCGTTTATTTTGGAATCAAGCTCGCTGAGACTTTGATGTTTCTGAACGAAAGAATGAAGTGTGTTTTTTAGTTCGTCGTTTTCTTCAATTAATTTTTCAAGCTCACTCTTAGTCTTGGATGAGAATAGCCCCATTCGCGTGAGTCTCCTTAATTGATCTGTAAGATGTTAGTTTTAATAAAAGGGATTGTTGGAAGAATAATATCGGCCCCTTTTATTCATTAAGCTTTCGGCTAAAGATAATAAACTTTACTAAAATAAGCCTCAATTAAATATATGATTCCCGGTTTACGGGAATGACTAATCAGTTTCTCCAACAACGTCTCTTTCATCTCTAATTGTTTTCAGTGATACAATGTATGTGCTTACACCTAAGGCAATAGATATGAGAAGTAATCTTACCCAGAGTGAATCTGTAAAAAAATAAGCTGACGAACCGATGGTCAGGTAGAGCATTCCCACCGCAATTATTTTGGATTTAAGGGGCATTCCTCGTTTTTCGCGGTAATCCTTAATAAACTTTCCGAAACGCGGATGATTGATCAGCCAGCTGTAAAACCGATCCGAACTCCTGGCGAATGAACCTGCCGCAAGTATGAAAAATACCGTGGTCGGCATCAATGGTACAAAGATCCCGATAATTCCTAAGGCGACGAAGATCCAGCCAAAGCCGATTAAAATATATTTATAAATTTTTTTTGGATTCAATTTTAATTTATCAGTTATAAATCGGAAATCAGTTTTTCGAGATATTCCCTGTAGAGAGACCCGGGCAGTGTATTAACCAGTTTAATAAATTCATCTTTCGTGATAAATCCTTTTAGAAAAGCAATTTCTTCAAGACAGGCCACTTTTAATCCCTGTCTGTCTTCAATAACACCGAAAAAGTTAGACGCTTTCAAAAGGGCTTCGGGTGTTCCGGTATCGAGCCATGCAACACCTCTACCGATTTTTTCTACTTGAAGTTCGCCCATCTCGAGGTATTTTTTATTTACATCAGTTATTTCGAGTTCGCCGCGGCCCGATGGTTTTAATTTTTTAGAAATATCCACCACGCGGTTATCGTAGACGTAAAGACCTGGAACGGCGTAATCTGATTTAGGATTCTGCGGTTTTTCTTCAATGCTTATGGCTTTCCCCGAACTGTCGAATTCAACTATACCGTATCTCTGAGGATCGTTTACTTTGTAAGCAAAGATCGTTGCACCTTTTCTGGATTGTTCCACCGATCTGTAAAAGAAATCTAGTTTACCATAAAAAATATTATCACCCAGTATAAGAGATACGTTATCATTGCCAATAAATTTTTCTCCGATTATAAAAGCCTCGGCTATTCCGTTAGGTGCTTTCTGAATTTCGTACTGGAAATTAACACCGATTGAGGAGCCGTCGTCAAAAAGTTTCTGATATAGGGGGATCGTTTCACTGTTGGAAATTATTAGTATATCTCTTATACCCGCCAGCATCAGGACGGAAAGAGGATAGTAGATTAGAGGTTTATCGTAAATCAGGGTTAATTGCTTGCTGTAGATTTTAGAGATAGGGTACATCCGTGAACCCGACCCGCCTGCTAATACTATTCCCTTCATATAAATGTCCGACTGTTAGTGTTTAATTTTCAACCGTAATATAAGCCGTTTTGAGTAATATTTCCTTTTCATTAAAAAAGTTGATCTTATAATATCCGGGCTGTTCAAAACGGTAGCGGAAAAATGTATCGTGCCAGGAGGAATTTATCGAATATTTTTTTGAATCAACGAATTCCCCGTAATCAGCCCCTGCGGATTCATTCCGCCAGATATTTACCAGTAAAAGATCGGTATTAAATGGTTTCGCATTATTTAAATAGATGTAAGTCTCGCCATTCTGAAAGTTCAGTGAGATTTTGTTTTTTTGATTAACGGGCTTTCCATTAAAAATTTTTTCACAAAAAATAATTCCTAAACCGGGAGAAAGTTCGGGAGTTTTTGTCTCCGCACTCTTTTTACGTTTATCCGGGATGACTGTTATTCTCAACGCTGCGATTACTCTTCTGTTAAAATCAGTAAATTTTATTTCGTGATCACCATCCTCCCGGAATCTGTGATTAAATACCATCCAGTCATTTTTTTTTGGCGTCCTTATCATCTCGTTTATTCTCCCGGCTCCGGATTGATTTCCGGATTTTTCAATAGTAAGAAACAGAATATTCTGCTCAAAAATTTTTCCATTATTATCAAGTAGTATAGTTAAGGGTTGATTGACCGGGATCTGTTTGTGATAGAGAGGATCTATCGGCTCGCCGTATTCAGTATGTCCTCTGCACAGAAAGATCTGCTGCGAGTACAACTCGATGGTTAATAGAGTCAGAATTGAAAAAAAAGTTTTACTTAACATACCGGGAAGAATTTTTTTACAGATAAAGGTAAACAAAAAGGGAGGTATAAAAAAAGCCGGCTGAATCAGCCGGCTTTTTTAAATCCTATTTTGTAAACGTAACTATGTTAATCATTTTCGCCTGATCATCACCACTATTGACCGTAGAAATGCTTCCGGTATATGTATTTACCGTGCCTTTGTTTATAACACGAACCCTGTAATTCGTTGTAGATCCGCCGTAAAGGTTAATCTTAACGCTGTAAGAGCCGGACGGCATTGTTTTAAGGCTGTAAATATTTTCTATAGCGTTTCCGCTAGTATATCTCCAGTCCCTGTCAAGTTCTAATGAGCCGTCGGATGATAACTTTGAACTATAGAAGACGTGCATATTATTTGGTCCGAACAGATGAAGATCTACGTCGGAACTCGTACTCTGATTGTTAACCCAGGTTAGAGTCGCCTGGAAATCGCCTGTGCCGTAAGTAACTGTGGGAACGGCCCATCCTGTCGGAGGACCTTCAATCCATTGTCCGCCTCCGGGCATTGAGAGCGAAGTCCATCCGGAACCTGATGAGAGTGGACCCGAATATGTAACGGGCTGAGATATTGTTCCCGTTGCGGGGACACTGTAAGTATACATCTTCGGAAGCGTGCTTAAAGTGCCGGGAGTTGTTCTTGTTACCCATAACTGATATGTAGCCTGAACAAGATGAATTCTTGTTGGAGGCCGGGGCCCGCCGGTTGGATTCGAACCGGTTGAACCGGTTGAACCTACTATGTTGCCGCTGTACCAGGACGCTGCCTGCCAGGCGTATTTAAAGTTGCTTACAGAAGCCACAGTTAATGTGTAATAATAAGTATTGTCGCTCGACATAAATTCAAAACCGCCGTCGGAATCTTCCGCCATTGCTTTAGGAGCAGATTGACCGACTTTAGCAACGACGAAATAACCGAGCTGCATTACATCGGCTCCGATAAGTTTGTTATCCTTATCGATCGAAGAGATCGGAATAATCTTCCAGGATTCTGATAAGACATCGTAGAAGAGCAACTTCAGTTCGGAAGGATCCGTTGTGTTTTTGTAAGGGAAAATAACCCGGACCGGCCAGCGGAAAGTAAAGCCATCCGGACCTAACTTAGTGTATTCGCCTCTTTTCTCAGCTGAAGAAGAGATCTGCTTTGGAGGAGTTACAGGAGTTTCAATTGAGAATGTAACATTAGCGCTTTGACCGTTCTGATTTGCCGGAACCGCCCCCGGAATAATGGAAATCTGATAACCTGAATTTGTTTTGATTGTGCCGTTCTGTAACGATCCAATTGTTCCAACTGCCTTCTCTTCCTGAGATTCGGGTTCGGTTGGACCTTCATCCTTTTTGCAGGAGGAACTGTTGAATAGAAATGCGACGCCAATCAGCAACAGGAGTGATAAGAATTTTTTCATGCACCCTCCTATAAGGTTTGCTGCGACTAAGCAATTAATAATTACTTAATCTCCGAATAGATAATTGAACCAACTTCAAATGCAACATAATGATTGGTTAGGAAAAAAGATATTGGGAAAAATTAATTGTGCGGTTTGTCAATTATTGCGGAATACTTTTTCTTCAGGAATATTGGACAGATACTCTACTATTGGCTGAATGAGGGATTTCGCTTTTCTGTTTGAATATAACGTAAATTCATCATGGTTATAAATTTTAGAAAGAGCTTTTACAGTTTCTGAAATGATATATGAAATGTTTGTTTCCTGCGTTACAAGATCGGAAGGGAGTAAAAAAACAGTATCGAAAATTGAATATTCTGCTATTTCTTTTAGCTGTTCGAATGAGAGATCATCCAGCTTAAGGCCGGAAGAAATGATTCCGGCCTTCTGCCTGAACTTAAGTTCGAACTTCATACGCTCTAATAGAAGCGCAAGAGCTGCTTCAACTGTAATTCTTATTTCTATCATACTATTTGCCGCTTAGGGATTATCGACACCCTTACGGAATTCCTTTCATTATACTTCAATGTGTAAAACCGATGTAACCTTGTGTGCAGCATCCTGAAGAGATGTAGCAACTTCAAAATTCAATCCGGAATTTTCGAGCATTACTTTTGCCTCTTCAGCATTTGTTCCTTCAAGTCGTACAACAACAGGAATCTGCACATGAATTTCATTAACGGCATCAATAACACCCTGTGCAACACGGTCGCAGCGTACTATACCTCCGAAAATATTTATCAGTATCGCTTTTACATTCGGATCGGCCAGAATAATCTTGAATCCATTGGCAACAGTTTCTTTATTTGCCCCGCCGCCTACATCAAGAAAGTTAGCAGGTTCTCCGCCTGCCAGTTTGATAATATCCATAGTTGCCATGGCAAGTCCTGCACCGTTCACCATGCACCCGACGTTACCGTCGAGCTTAATGTAATTTAAATTGTACTTCGATGCTTCGATCTCGAGAGGTTCTTCCTCGTCCAGGTCGCGGTATGCGGCAATATCGAGGTGACGGTACATAGCATTGTCGTCGAAATTCATTTTCGCATCAAGAGCAACAACCTTATCATCGTTTGTTATGATGAGAGGATTAATCTCGAGGAGAGAAGCGTCGGTAGCTTCGTAGGCTTTATACAGTTTTATTATGAAAGGAATAAAACTCTTGAAAGCGTTTCCTTCCAATCCTAATCCGAATGCAAGTTTTCTTGCCTGGTAAGACTGGATGCCGACCGAAGGGTCAATCCATTCTTTAATTATTTTTTCCGGAGTCTCTTCGGCAACTTTTTCAATTTCGACACCGCCTTCTGTAGAAGCCATTATTACATTTTTAGATACACTTCTGTCCAGAAGTATTCCTAAATAAAGCTCTTTCTTATAATCCAATCCCTCAGTTATAAACAATGTTTTAACTATTTTTCCATCGGGGCCCGTCTGATGAGTTACGAGCAGATTACCGAGCATTCTGGAAGCGAAGTCCTTCGCTTTATCAACGGAAGTAGTAAACTTCACGCCTCCTTCTAAAATCAATTCCTGTTTATTGTAAGGATTATATAATCTTCCTTTACCTCTTCCGCCGGCGTGGATCTGGGATTTAACAACAAATTGATTAATACCGCGAGATTGCAACTCTGCAATTGCCTGGTCGAACTCACCGATATTTCTAATTGCAATTCCATCCTGAACCGGAACACCGAATTTTTTCAAAACTTCTTTAGCCTGATATTCGTGTATTTTCATGATTTATCCCGATAAAATTTTCTGGTTAGTGGTTAATAGCGTTCAAAAATTAATTTATTTCGTCATTAGATTCAATTTTGTGAACGGTAATCGACTTTTTTTTGTTTTGGAATTATAATCAAACGGATCGGGATGTGGTTTTATGAATAAAAAACAGAAGATTGTATTGCTTGCCGCCGGATTGATCCTTCTATCTGTTATAACTATATGGTTGATTTCCGGTGCAGAAATTTTTACTAAAACAGAGGTGCTTGTTGAATCGAAAGATGAATTATTCGGATGGACTGAAAAAAAGTGGATCGATAAATTTGTTTGGGGACTCGACCTCACTCTAATAATTTCTATTGTTACACTTCTTACCGGTGGTTTCCTCATGTACAAATTCCGCAGAAGAAAAGATTAATTTTCATTTAACTACAATAAATAAGAAAGAAGGAAGAATATGAATAAATCAATGAAATTTTCGGTTTTGTTTTTTTTCTTTTTCAGTTCCTTAATTGCTCAGGGTTTCAGAGTAAAAACATCCGGTACCCAGACATTCAACTTTGAAGATAAGAACGGCAGAAACCAGGTTACATTTTTCAGCGCTACTCCGGTTGAAGATATCACAGGAACAGCCAACGGAATTTCCGGAACTGCAACATTCGATATTGCAGATTTTGCCCGGACAATGAAAGGGAGTATTACCGTTAAAGTCGCTTCTATGAACACGGGTATCGAATTAAGAAATCAACACCTTCGCGGGGCTAACTGGCTTAATGCTGAAAAATATCCCGATATTGTTTTTACAATCAAACAGGTTACAGGTCTGAAACAGACGGGAGACAGTAGGCTGGAATTTAAAGCAAAAGGCGATTTTACTCTTCACGGAGTTACAAAAGAAATTTTAGCCGATGTTGATGCAACTTATCTGGAAGAAAGCGAACAGACAAAAAAGCGCGCGCCCGGCGACTTGCTTGGAATACGGGCTAAGTTTAATATCAAGCTTTCTGAATTTGGGGTTAATAATCAGCTGATTGGGAATAAGGTAGCCGAGAATATTGAAGTGAGTGTCAATATTGTGGGATCTAATAAAAATTAAATTCCGACGGGGAGAAGTAATTGATTACTTCTCCTCTTTACTTTTCTGCTCGAAAAGACTATCGGGTAATCCTGAATTAATCTTATAGTTGGTATAGGTCATAAACACTTTCCCGCTCATTTTTAGATTTCTTCTACCCGAACCTTTCTCTCTGTTAGAATCGTTTTTGTTGTCTGTAACATTTTCCGGAATCTCCATATTACCCAGATTAAAAGAAAAAACTACCTGAGAGGGAAGTCCCTGATTTTTATTTTCGTATGTGAGTTCAATGTGAAGAGTACCTGAGCTCTTACCGGTTGTTTCAATTTTACGGATTACCTTCTGATCCTGATCTATCCAGAGAGTCGAGAGAATAACATCGGAAGAATCACTGTTCGGAATTATTTTTACAACATCGAGCATGTTGCCGCTGACCTGATCCGACTTAACATAAATAGCAGTATAATCTCCCTGAATAAACTGAAGAGGCGAAAAATTAGTGCTCTGTTTAGGTAGCATCGCAAAACCTTTGGAATCGACCTTTACTTTGTCCGGCTGCTTGAAATAAAGAGTGGCTTTCGTATCAGGAACCTTTACCATGCTGAAATCAATTTTAATCTGCACATCAACCTGATAATCTTTGATTCTATTAAATTTCTCGGTTACTTCCTTTAATATTTTATCAGCATTTTTCTGCTGGGCAAATATTGCCGCGGAAAAACCAATTATTATAATAAAGACCGATTTTTTCATCTGAATAAACCTCAGCTTAAAATATCTTTTTTTAGGAATAGGTAAGTAGTAATTAAATAAAGAACTAGTATATGTCCGAAAAGGATCAGCCCGGAATTAAGAATTACTGAATAATCTACGGGGTCACTAAAAAATGCATCCCATTGAGTCATGTGCGAAGTAAAAAAGTAAGGTGAGATTTCTTTCAGGAAGTCGATCGGGAGTGCGGAAAGAATTATTAGAATAATTATAACGGCCATGCTTGTAACAATAGGACCAATTGCATTTTCAACCATTGAAGAGAAGAAGAAAGCAAGTGTAAATACCGTTAGCATACTCAGCAAAGAATATGCATAAGCGCCGGCAAATCTCCAGAGTACGTCGTCCGCGGCAAAGATAACCAGCCGCCCTTGAAAAGAGATCAGTTCACCGGTACCGAATAAAAGGAGGCTCACACCCAGACTAAGAAATGCCAGCCAGGCAAGCAGAAGAAACACGTAGATAAATCCGGCAAAAAACTTTGCCGTTACAACCCGGAATCTGGAAATTGGCCGGGTTAAAAGCATCCTGTAAGTACCGGCTGTAGCTTCGCTTGCAAGAAGATCGCCACCAACAAGCACAATTAAAAACGGGATGTGTATATATAAAGCGGTTAATACTATCTTGGCAATAAGGTAACCGTTTAACAAATTTCCGACGAAGAAAAAGGAGTCCTGCAAATTTCTTGTGATAGCATTTACATAAGCATCTCCTTCAAAGTAGAGAGCTGTCTGTACTATTGGAACAAGAACCCCAATAGCAATAAAACCAATATAGGTTCTCCATTTCTTAAAGATCTTTTGAAGTTCGATGACGGTGAGAGTAATCATTTTCCGCTCCCCTCTGTAATCTTAAGAAAATAGTCTTCAAGCGATCTTACTGGAACAACAGCGCTAACCAGAAATCCTTTTTCAATAAAAAATTTGTTAAGAAGGGCGATTTCATCTTGTAATAATGCAAAGTTTAATTCCTTCTTGCCGGATGAAGTTAGCTTGGCCATCCATTCTGTTCCTTCTAATACTTTCACGCCTTCATCGATTCTGTCTAACTCAAACGTTACGCTCAGCTTATCGATATTGAGAAGTTCGTCTACTGTACCTTCAACCTGAGTGGATCCTTTATTAATAATTATCATCCTGGAAGCGATAATCTCAACCTCTCTAAGAATATGTGAAGAGAGGAAAATAGTTTTATTCTTTGTCCTGCTCAGGTAAATAATCAGGTCCCGTATTTCTTTCATTCCCTGGGGGTCCAATCCGGTTGTCGGTTCGTCAAGAATAATAAGTTCCGGATCGTGCAAAAGCGCCTGGGCAATTCCGAGCCGCTGCTTCATACCATGTGAATATGTCTTTACTTTGCTTTTAGCACGCTTTGCCAGCCCAACAAGTTCAAGCATTTCCATAATCTTGTTTTTGGAAACATCTGCACCGGAAAGTTTGCCGAGAATTTCAAGATTCTTATAGGCAGATAGATAAAGGTAAAAATCGGGCTTTTCCACAATTGCCCCAACCTTGCTTAGAATTTCTTCGCGGTTCTCTCTTAAGGGTTTGCCGAATATTTTTATTGTACCGGAAGAAGGCGCGATGAGAGAAAGAAGCATCCTGATTGTAGTACTTTTGCCTGCACCGTTGGGCCCGAGAAATCCGAAAACATCACCGCGGTATACATTGAGATCTAGATTGTTAACCGCAGTAATATTTTTAAATTTTTTTGTAAGACCTCTTACTTCAATTATTCGTTCGGAGTTCAAATAATCACCAAATTATTGTTTTATTAGACGCCGGTAAACATTCATTGTTCGGATCAATCTTTAAAGAAATTGATTTATGAATAATTAAGATCCCTCAACAATTCTATCTTTCTTTTTACCGAAAGTCGGATCAATTTTTACAAACTTTGCAATCAGGAACGACGGAATAGTTGCAACTAAGACCCAGATGAAGAAATATTTATATCCTATCGATTCCTGAATTATTCCGCTGAACATTCCCGGGACCATCATTCCCAGCGCCATAAATCCTGTTGCTATTGCATAATGGGAAGTTTTATAGTCTCCGTCCGAAATGTAGATCATATACATTAAATAGGCGGTGAAGCCAAAACCGTAACCGAACTGTTCGAGAGCAACGCAACTGTTTATTATTAAGAATGATTCAGGCTGAATAAAAGATAAATAAACATAAACTGCATTAGGGAGATTGATGGCAACCAGCATCCACCAGAGCCACTTTTTCAATCCACCTTTTGAAATTACAATTCCTCCTAAAATTCCACCCAGAATTAGAGCAACAATACCAACGGTCCCGTAGACAAAACCCACTTCCGATGTAGTTAATCCCAGTCCGCCGGATTCACGCGGATCGAGCATGAAAGGAGAGGCCATTTTTACCAGTTGAGATTCCCCGAAACGGTAGAATAATAGAAAACCGAGAATAACAACAATTCTTTCCTTTTCAAAAAATCTTATAAACGTTCTGAAAAATTCATTAAGAGAATTTGACCTGTGCGATCGTAATACCGAAATGTCCTGAGCCGGCTTCGGTAAAATCACTCTGTGATAAAGAGAAGTTAATATAAAAAGTATGGCTACAACTCCGAATGTAAAAACCCATGCAAGAGGTATTTTTTCCGAGTGGGCTAAAAATTTAGCTTCGACTTCGCTTTTAATTGATGGGTCGATTTGAAAAACAACATATGCCGGTTTATTCCAATTCTCGGATGTGAATTTAAGCGATCTTCCTTCTATGATATTTATTCCAGCCGAACCTTCAGTCTGATTCAGTTCAATAAAATATTCATCACCCTGATCGGGTTTGCTGGATAAATGAAGTTTAAGAATGGCGACATTTCCGGCCAGCTCGTCTCCCGATGATGTGTCGGCAGGAGCCAATAAATCCTGTTTGAATCCGTTCATTATGTTGAACTTGCTACCGAAATTAATTAAGAAATCGGCTGATTCTTTTGAAACAGATTCAGTTCCGATATATACTACAGGCGGATTCGCAACCAATTTGATTTTGCCTTCTATCTGTTTTATGGCAGATGAATCGAGCTGGATTGTATTCTCAAGCTGGGCTCCCGGTTTTGAAATCACTTTAAATTCAGCAGGACCAATTGAAAAAGTGCTTTCAAGAAATCCTGCAAGAATTACTAAAAGACCCTGTCCGGCAATCATCGCAATCCGGTAAAACGTACTCCTGATTCCGACAAAGAAGGACTGCTGACTCTCCGATAGTGCGAGCATATAGAATCCATCAGCCGCGATGTCGTGAGTTGCAGAACTAAATGCCAGGAGCCAGAAGAATGCAAGTGTAAACTGGAAAAAGTCAGGGATCGGAATTGTGAATGCAACACCGGCCATTCCCGCTCCAATTATCAATTGCATGGTGGTGATCCAGAATCTCTTTGTTCGAAGCAGATCTACGACAGGACTCCATAAGGGTTTTATAACCCAGGGTAAGTAGAGCCAGCTTGTATAGAGAGCAATATCGGCGTTAGATATTCCGAGCCGCTTGTACATTATAACCGAGACAGTAATAACAATTACATAGGGTAGACCTTCTGCAAAGTATAATGTGGGAATCCAGGACCATGGATTAGAATTTTTTGTTTTCTTTTCTTGAATAGACTTTTTAACAATCATAACAAACCGGAATTATTTTAGGAATTTGCGATTATTTTTTTTTGCGAGCATTACGGCGCCGATCTCCGGAGGATATTCGGGATTTTTAATTAAAATGCCGGGGTAATACGACTTAATTTTTTCTTGAACAAGAGTTGAAAAATAGTTCTTCTTATTCAGCAGACTGCCGCTCATGCACAACCCGAAATTTTCAGCCGCCAACTTTTTACTGATCGGTTTTAAGTGCATTATCAGTTCCTCGGCTTCATCGACAAGGATTTTACGACAGGACATATTCCCATTCTCAGCTTCAGTTATTACAAATTCGGCTAATCCTGCAATCTGGAATTTCTCCGAGTGAACTAACGAAATAAATTGGAATGAATCTTCTATATCGAATTTTTTCCGGAAAGCATCTAAAAGTTTTTTGTTGATTTCTCTGCCGTCGAGAGATTTGGCAATAATTGATAAAACTCTTCTTCCTATTGAATAACCGCTCCCTTCATCACCGATAATTCTCCCGAAGCCTCCTGCACGGAGAAGGTTACCCCTTTTGTCTTTCGCAAAAGCTATTGATCCGGTTCCTGAAATCAGGATAGAACCGGGTGCCCCGGCGAAAGCTCCTTCCAGAGCTATCCTTATATCTGTTGTGATCTCAAAAGGAGGTAGTTTGAAACCGGCCTCTCTGCTCTTAATTCTTAAAATTCTCTTCAGTTTGTCGGAGTTTTTCTTTAATCCTGTACCCGCAATTCCAATTTCACAAAAAGAGATTTTTTTTGATGAACCGGCTTTCTTGATCAGTTTCAGCAATGTAAGAGCGGAATTTTCAAATCCGACTACTAAAGGATTAGTTGCCGGACCGGTAATAGAACTCCGGATTCCAAGATTTTCGTCGGCAAGCACACATTTTGTCTTAGTGCCTCCTCCGTCTATTCCTAAATAATATTTCATTCGGATATGATCTTTAGAAAGTACTAAGATATACAAAATAGCCAAGAGTTAAAAGAACAGGTTATCCATATACTTTGCCGCAGGATTGATTTTCTGCAATTGATTTAATACCGATTAGTAACTAAATTATTACCGGTTCTCTTCTTCGAATACGCTTTCTCGCAAAAATTAATCTTCTCCTGATAAAATAAATTGATAAGTAAAAGTGTCGTTCTCCGATCATAAGCATATTAATCAAAACATTTAACAGGAGGTTATATGCCGTCGAAAAAATTAAAAGAATTTTTAGATCAGAATAAAATCAAATATGTAACAATTAAGCATTCGGTTGCATTTACTTCACAGGAGATTGCGGCGTCGGCTCATATCAAAGGGAGAGAACTTGCCAAGACTGTTCTTATTAAAATTAACGGCAGAATGGCAATGTGTGTTCTGCCGGCTTCATACAAAGTTGATTTCGACCTGCTAAAAAAAGCAGTTGACAATGATAATATCCGTCTTGCAAACGAAATGGAATTTAAGGACAAGTTTCCGGAGTGCGATGTAGGCGCAATGCCGCCGTTCGGTAATCTATATAATATGGAGGTCTATGTAGCTCAGAGTCTTCTCGACGATGACGAGATAGCATTCAATGCCGGAACTCATACCGAATTAATTCAGATGTCCCTGAAAGATTTTCTTGATCTGGTAAAACCAAAAGTTATCAGGTTTTCGTTCCCTACAAAACTTTGACCTGAATCAATGCCGGGATTAAACTCTGTGCTAAAGGATGTTGTAGCTTGTTTGGTTCTGATATTGTTGATAGATTTGAACCATGTTTTATAAACCAATTGTTGAAAGGACAAAGATGAAACATTTTAGTAAGATGTTAGTCATTTTATTGTTTGTATCCTTATTCTTTGCCGGATGTGATAAAGATGACGATCCGACCTCTTCCTCCGGAGATGAACTTGTTGGAACCTGGGTACTAACGAAAATTACTCTTATTAGCCTGGGAAATACGGAGTTAACACCGCAGCAGGTTGGTTACAGCGCAACAATTATTATGAAAAGCGATAAAACCTTTTCGGCAACTTATACAGATTCTGACGGTACTACTACAGATTCCGGTACGTGGAGTGTCGCCAACGGAAAGCTTACTCTGAAAAGTTCGCTTGGAGAAACACAGGAGCTTCCTTACGGTAAGACCGGAAATAAATTGACAGTTGAAACGGTTTTGGAAGTACCGACTTTCGGTGAACTACCTGTACGCCTCGAGTTCACGAAACAATAGTTTTTGATATAGTTTTTCAACGGCTGCGATACTTTAAAGTGTTGCGGCCGTTCGACTATCTGCCCTTCCACAAATTATAAATCCGTTTTTCCCGGTTTATACTTAAAATCGCTTCTTTTTTAATGCTTTATTGGATTTCAAACCATTAAATAGACTTGCGAATCATATTAAATGCCAATAAGTTTAACACACAATTTTTTCTAATTTTTGTCTATTCTAAACAGGAAATCATTATGAGTCTAAGTCAAATCGCACGATCGATCAAAGCATCTCCAACCCTCGCATTGAATGAAAAGGCGGCAATATTAAGGGAGAAAGGGGATCCGGTTATTCATCTCGGAGGCGGAGAACCAAAAAGCCGGGCGCCTATGGATGCACTTCTTGCAGCAGTAAATTCATTGAACACAGGTGAAATAAGATATGCACCTGCCGATGGAATTCCGGAATTAAAAAAATCGATTATCCGCTACACGGAAGAATACTATGGTAGAAAAGTAAATCCGGAAAATGTAATTGCTTCCGGCGGTGCCAAGCAGGCAATTATGGTTGCAATGCAGGCAATACTAAATCCACAGGAGGAAATTATTTTTCCCGCACCTTACTGGGTGAGCTATCCTGATATGGCTAAGCTGTGCGGTGCATTACCGGTTTCAGTTCTTCCTGAAGACGGAACATTTTATCCCCGTTTAAAAGATATTGAACAGAGAGTTGGAAGCTATACCAAAGCTATTATTATTAACAGTCCGAATAATCCCACCGGCGCAATGTATTCAGAAGAGTTTATTGCCGGGATAGTTGAATATTGCGAGAAGAAAGATCTCTATCTTATTATGGATGATATTTATCACCGTTTGGTCTTTGATGGAAGAAAACCATTCAGTGCTTACAATTTCACAAAAAAATCAGTCGAAGAATCCAAGATTATTATTATTAATGGTGTCTCGAAACAGTATGCCATGACGGGATTCAGAATCGGCTGGGCGGTTGGTAACAAAAAAGTAATTGAAGCAATGGCTAATATTCAGGGTCATCAAACTTCGGGCCCTTCAGTACTTCTTCAGAAAGCTGCTGTAGGTGCTCTCAACGGAATTCAGTCGAGCGTTGAAAGCCTTAGAGTAACTTTAGAAAATAATCGTAATGTTCTTATGGGACTTTTGAAATCATTTGACGGTGTAAAAGTAACTGTACCCGATGGAACATTCTATTGCTTGGCTGACTTCAGCGCATACGAAAAGGATTCGCAGAAGTTGTCTAATTACCTGATAGACAAAGTAATGGTTTTAACCGTACCGGGAAAAGAATTTGGTCTCGATGGTCATTTAAGACTCAGCTATTGCGGAACTATTAAGGATGTTACAGATGGTATAGAAAGAATGAAATGGGCTCTCGATCCGAATTCCCCGAATGAACTCTATATTGGCGATCGCAAATTAGTGAGGGACTGGTCATGAGTAAATATCTTGATTTTAATACACCGGCAACCAAACAGGCACAGGAACTTGCATCGGACTTCCGATTAAAAAACCAGGGATTAACATATCTCGATCGGGTTTTCTGGAATCTTCCCGAAGAGGCTTTATATGAAGAAGCCATTTTCCGAAACGAAGGTAAACTTGTTAAAGGCGGGGCTCTACTTGTAAATACAGGTAAACATACGGCAAGAGCCGCAGCCGATAAATTTGTTGTCCGCGAGGAATCTACTGAAAAAGATATCTGGTGGGGAACTTATAACCGTCCTTATGCACATGCAAAATGGTCTCAGCTTATGGGCCGTTTACAGGCATGGGCTCAGGGTGAAGAGTTTTTTGTTCAGGATGTTTACGCAGGCGCGGATCCGGATTATAAAATGCCGGTCAGGATTGTTACTGAAAAAGCCTGGCACTCCCTATTTGTTAGAAATATGCTCGTTACAACTAACGATAGAGATGAATTAAAGAAATTTGTCCCTGAGTTTACGGTAATTGCAGTTCCGGGTTTTAAGGTGGATCCTATTACAGACGGTACCAGATCAGAAACCGCAATCATTCTAAACTTCGATCAGCGGACAGCTATAATTGCAAATTCATCATACGCCGGGGAAATTAAGAAAGCAGTTTTTACCGTGTTGAATTTTCTGCTGACATATCAGGATGTTCTTCCGATGCATTGCTCGGCAAATGTCGGGGATAAAGGTGATGTTGCTCTGTTTTTCGGCTTGAGCGGTACGGGAAAGACTACTCTATCAGCAGATCCGAAAAGAAGATTGATCGGGGATGATGAACACGGCTGGAGTTCACAAGGTGTATTTAATTTCGAAGGCGGATGCTATGCTAAAGTAATCCGTCTATCCGCTGAACATGAGCCGCAAATCTATGCAACTACTCATAGATTCGGAACAATTCTGGAAAACGTTGTATTCGATCCGGTTTCCAGAAATATCGATCTTGATGATGACATACTTACCGAAAACACACGCTGTTCATATCCAATTGAGTTTATTCCTAATGTAATTGAAGAGGGATATGTAAGAACTCATCCAAAGGATGTAATCTTTTTAACCTGCGATGCATCCGGCGTAATGCCTCCGATTGCAAGATTATCTCCCGAACAGGCGCAGTATCATTTTATAAGCGGCTATACTTCTAAAATAGCCGGAACCGAAATTGGACTTGGAATTGAACCTCAAATAACTTTCTCGGCCTGCTTTGGAGGGCCGTTTATGGTTCGTCATCCTTTCGATTATTCTGAAATGCTCAAACAAAGGTTAATGAAACATAAAGCTACAGTATGGCTTGTTAATACCGGTTGGGTGGGCGGAAGGTTCGGTGTTGGAAAAAGAATCAGTATCCGTCATACAAGAAACCTCTTAAATGCTGCTCTCGATGGTAAACTTGATAAGGTCAAATACCGTAAAGATAAACTGTTTGGTTTCGAAGTGCCGATGAGTTGTCCGGATGTTCCGGAAGATGTTCTATATCCCGAAAATTCCTGGGGCAATAAAGATGAATACTGGAAAAAATATGACGCACTTGCCGCAAGGTTCATCGAGAATTTCAAATTATTCGAAGACGGCTGTTCAAAAGAAGTAATTGAAGCCGGACCAAAAAGAATATAGCATTACATTTATTCGTTCCTAAGGTTCTGTCTGAAATCAGGCAGAACCTTTTTTTATTCCTCCTTTTTAATTTTAACCCCCGATATTATATTGAACTCCAATTTATTCCAGATTAAACTGAAAGGAAGATCGATTGACTTTGTCCAGAAGAATCAGCAGAATCATAATCTCGCCAACGATGAAAGTAGCACAGCAGGTAAAAGAGATGCAGGCCAGGGGAGAAGATGTTATCGATCTTAGTGTAGGCGAACTAGATTACTCAACTCCACCGAATGTAAAAAAAGCTGCTCAGCGGGCAATCGACCAAAATTTTACTAAATATACAATCAATGCCGGTATGGTAGAGTTGCGTGAGGCGATTTGCAAAAAGCTAAAGGTGGAGAACGGTCTGGCCTACTCGCCGGATCAGATAATAGTTTCTAACGGAGCCAAGCAGAGTATTTTTAACGCCGTTCAATCAATTATTGATGATGGCGACGAAGTGATTTTTTCAGCCCCCTTTTGGGTCTCATATCCGGAGATGGTTTCGTTAGCGCAGGGTATTTCGGTTGTAGTTCCGACAAATGAAGAAAGCGGATTCAAATTAACACCGGCAGGTTTAAAAAAATCTATTACTTCACGGACAAAACTTCTTATTCTTTGTAATCCCTCCAACCCGGCCGGCTCAACATATTCAAAAGAGGAACTGGAAGAGATCGCGAAGATAGTTGACGAGAATAATTTTTATGTAATTTCTGATGAGATTTATGAGAAGATTATTTATGATGAAAATAAGTTTTTCAGTTTTGCCGCCATTAGTGAAAGAATTAAAGATCGGACAATCGTAATAAATGGTTTGTCAAAGTCATATGCTATGACCGGCTGGCGGATCGGATATGCAGCCGGTCCCGAAAATATAATTCAGGCGATGAACAGGATTCAAAGCCACAGCACATCGAATGCATCTTCAATTTCTCAGGCGGCTGCCGCTGAAGCATTGATCGGATCTCAGGATTTTATCGATCAGATGAAAAAAGATTTTGTAAAGAGACGGGATTATGTGTACAATGAATTAATTTCTATAAATGGAATCTCATGCTATAAACCCGGCGGTGCCTTCTATCTCTTTCCTAATGTCTCGGCTCTTTTTAATAAGTCGGCCGGGGAATATTCCATTTATAATTCAATAGACATGGCAATGTATTTATTATTCGTTGCCCGCGTTGCTGTTGTGCCCGGAAGTGCTTTCGGCTCGGAAGGATACATCAGATTATCATATTCTGCTTCGATGGAAAAACTTCAGGAGGCGGTTAAGAGGATTAAAATGGCGCTGGGAAAACTGCTTTAATTGTTTAGATAGTATTCCAATGCTCTGTGAACCTTTTCTACTTCCATTTTTTCTCCGGTCCATAGTTCGAATGATCTCGCCCCCTGTTCAACAAACATTTTTAAACCTGTTACGATTTTTGCTCCGCGCTGCTCTGCCATTTTAAGAAGTTTGGTTTTAACAGGTGTATAAACTACATCGAAAACAATCTGATCCTTTTTGAACGATTCGGGAATTGTTGTGGCTGCATCATCTATTTCCGGATACATTCCGATTGATGTTGTGTTGATGATTAGTTTTGAATCCTGAAGAATCTGAACCATGTCCGGAGGCACGAGATGATATGCTTTGAAATTGTTAAAAAGCATTTTAGAAGAGAAATATTCTTTTAGAGATTCCGCAATCTGTTCTGTCCGGTTGATTATGTTTATATGTCCAACCTTGAAATTCCGGATTAAAGCATAAATAACGCTTCTGGCGGCTCCACCGGCTCCAATTATTGAAACAGTAGCGTTTTGAAGGTCGTCCTTAAATGGATTCAGGGATTCTATTACTCCGAATACATCCGTATTATATCCTCTCAGGATTCCGTCGTCATTCAGAACAGTATTAACCGCACCGATGATGCTCGCCTCGTCGGATACGTCTTTAAGAAGCGGAATAATCTTCTCTTTCAATGGAAGTGTTACGTTAAACCCTTTAATTCCGAGAGCTACTATTCCTTTCAAAGAATCTTTCAATGAACTCGCAGGCACATCAAATGGAAGATAAATGTAATTCATACCCGAAAGTTCAAAAGCAATATTATGCATCAGTGGGGAGTATGAGTGTTTGATAGGATGCCCGATAATTCCGATAATCCTTGTATTATGATTAAACTTATTTTGCAAATTCATTTCCGGTTAAGATTTATTTTCATCTAATAATTTTGTAAATAATTTTGAGGATTTTACTTCGGGGTAATCCCGCGTAAAATCGTTTTTTATGTCCGGATCCAATTCAAATGTTTTTTTAAGACAGTCTATTGCATCCTGAGTCTGGCTGATTAAAAAATTAATTTTTGCTTTACCGTAATATGAGTTGGCGTGAGCCGGTTTAAGTCTGATACATTCATCGAAAGCACCTAATGCGTCAATCCATTTGCCCATTTCAAAATATGTTTCGGCAAGTTTATACCAGGCACCGAAGTTATCTTTGTTAAACTCAATTGCCTTTTTGAAACTTACAACAGAATCATTCAGCTTGCCCAGAGAATACTCCAAATCGGCTTTCGCAAACCATGCATCTTCAGAATTGCTGGTTAAAGAAATTGCCTTGTTGAAGTCCTTCAACGCCAGCTGAAATTTTCCGATTGAATCGTTACAATATCCACGGGCAAGATATGCCTCGTAATATTCGGAATCGATTGTTATTGCCTCGCTGTAGCATTTGATGGCCTGCGGGTAATTCTCCAGATCTTCATATACCTGTCCCATATTAAATAGAATCGTCTCGTCGTAAGGATCAACTTCATAAGCTTTTTTGTAAGCCGAAAGAGCTTCGCCGGTTCTTCCAGCTTTAGAATAGGAATAACCGCAGTTAAACCAGGAACTTGCAAAATCATCCTTAAGGGCAATCGACAGCTCAAAAGCGTTGATTGCTTTTTCCCATTGTTCCATTCGCAGATGAACAATTCCTTTATTGTACCAGCCGGTAAAATTATCGGGTTCGTTTTCAAGATACATTTCATATGCATGAAGTGCGGAGCTCAACTGATCTGTGTTTTCATAACAGTAGCCTAACTCATACCAGGATTCGGAATAATCCGGTGCAAGCTCAACAGCTTTTTTAAAATAATTTATTGCTTCCTCAAACTTCTCTCTTTTTTCAAATAATATTCCCAGATTAAAATAGATCTCTTCATTGACTGGTTCAAAGTAAAGCGCTTTTTTAAGTGATTCAACCGCTTCTTCAAACATCCCAAGATTATCCTCCGCAATTGAAATATTGATGTAGGTTTCAACGTCATTGGGATTAAGGGATAATGCTTTTTGAAAACACTGATATGCCTGTTCGAAATCGAAAGTGTTGTTTAAGAAAATTCCTTTGAACTGCCATAACTCGGAGTTATAAGGTGTTACTGTGATTAACGCAGCGGTTAGAAATAATCCGTCTTCAATAAAATCGTATTCCAGACAGAGTTGAATTGTTTCTTCAATAAAATCTATATTTGCTATTTCCTGACCATTGCTGATAAATTCTTTTGAAGTGTTAATTTTAGATAGTATCTCTTTCTCATCATAAAATCCGTCGATATCATCATTCAGGTAATCCTCGGAAAAACTCATTAATATTCCTCTTTTATTCGGGGGAAAATCTATTATTAAGAGAAGTTAAAATCAAGTTGAATTTGATGCTGATTTTTCGTTACAAGGATTTAACTATTCGGAGAGGAGTGTCTCAATCTGTTTGGCGGAGAGTTCCTTTGTAGCCCCTGCAATTTTAAATATATGCGCTTCGGGTTCGCTGTTGAATTCTTCCTTAAAAGATTTCTTGATTTGCTTAATGAATGTTAATGTACTTTCGTTATCGACAATATGAAATGTTGAAATCCAGGGAGAACAGCTTATCATCTTGGAACCAATTACTCCCGGAATTTCCTTTGCCTTCTCAACAATAAAATCACTCTTGGGATGATTAAGGTCGTAATCAGAAGATATGCTCCTGTGCGAACGCGTAATACAATCACCGAACTCTTTGATCATGTTCTTCTTTAAATATTTAATCGCGTCCTCGGTTCTTATTCGCTCACTTACATTATATAGAACACGATTAAAAATTCTTCTTGGCAGCATATGATAATGACGCATTAAGAAATCCTGTTCAATATCCCTAAGGTTTTTGATTCCCCATATGTAGAGACGCAAACCTTTAACCCCGACTTCACATTCTTCGATTCTTTCATTACACGTATCGGAAACTAGCGGGATCTTCTCTCTTGTGTCGATCAATACAAGATTTATTTCTTCATAATTATTTGTGATTGTCTTATGAACTAGGGTGCGTAAGTCAAG
>CAZHHG010000026.1:0-31735 GCA_964532065.1 uncultured Melioribacter sp. | reverse complement strand
AATCCGGTTTAGTGAGAGTGAGAACATATGAAAGATTAATCAATTCTACTCAGTGTCCAATAAAAAAATCATTCTATGAGGATTTATTTTTTGAACCTTTTTATCAAATGATGAGGCAGACTCTTCTGGGATGGCAGATGGTATCCAATAGAGAATATAATGCAGATGATTGGATGCATGTCGATGTTATTCCACAAAAGAATCTTGAACTAAGAAATAAAATAACTTCGCCATATCTTTCTAAACTTGGCAAAACTATTAAAGATGTTTGGGAAAATATTTTAGTAGATCCGAAGAAATATGCAATGGTTGATCCGGAAGATTTTATTAGACCTGTAATTTCATTTACCGACACTAAAACAATTGCTGAATATTTATCTAAAAGATATTGGTGATTAAAATGGTGGTAGTTCAGACTGCGATGGATGTGGTGATGAACTACTAAGTAATAATATTTATTTAGATGACGCCTATAAAAAGCATGATTGCGTCTTTTTATTAATTGAGCTATTTTCAACTTGAAACTCAGTTACTTTCTCTCATTTAGAGGGGCTCACCAGATGAAGTGCATAAGCATCGTAGAAAGTTAAATCATCATGATTGAATTCAAAGCTAACGAAAGAACTTTTCAAGGTGTGCTTCTTTCCACTTTTAACAGCATACTACAAGATAATTCAGAAATCAAATTCGATTCCGCATTCCAAGAATTAAATGTTGGAGTCGGCGAATCTCGCTTTAGCGATACAATCATAACATCAAGTGTTGATTCCAAACTGAAAGTCTTTATCGAACTAAAAAATCAAAGTTGGGATGCAACTGATGAAGATTTAGTTAACGATGCTATGATGAAAGCGTTCAAAAATGGAATTGAATATTTTATCACCGGAACACCACGTAAGTTAGTTTTATTCAAGACGTTTGAACCGAATACAACTCCCCAAGACCGTAAATTAAAACTCTACTATCTTGCTAATGTTAAAAGTGATAACGATGTAACTACACAATCAAAAAATCTCAAATATTTCCGGTTGTCAAACAATTCTTAAAGGATCTAAGCGATTTAATTCACTATTAAAAAAAAAATCGATAAATTGATGTAATCATAATTCACTTTAGAACCAATACCTATTTATGATTAAAGAAGCACAAATAGAAGAAGGCTTGATATCCAAACTGACTGACTTAAAGTATGGTTACCGACCGGATATACGTGATAAAGAAACCCTAGAAAAGAATTTTCGTGAAAAATTTCAATACTTAAACCGCGTCAATTTAACCAATGCAGAATTTATTCGGTTAAAAGAGGATATCATTAATCCTGATGTTTTTGTTTCATCAAAAAAACTAAGAGAAATAAATACTTTTGAACGAGAAGATGGGACACCATTACACTATACACTAGTAAATATAAAGGATTGGTGTAAAAACGATTTTGAAGTTATAAATCAACTCCGAATTAATACAGCGAACAGCCACCATCGTTATGATGTAATCCTACTCATTAACGGAATACCCGTTGTGCAAGTCGAATTGAAGAGTTTGGAGGTTAGCCCTCGAAGAGCGATGCAGCAAATTGTTGATTATAAAACTGACCCGGGTAATGGTTATAAGAACTCTTTGCTTTGTTTTATGCAGCTTTTTATTGTAAGCAACCGTGCCACCACTTATTACTTTGCTAATAATAACAACTCTCATTTTAGCTTTAATGCCGATGAACAGTTTTTACCTATTTATCAACTGGCAAGCGAAGACAATAAGAAAATTACACACCTTGATGATTTTGCAGATAAGTTTTTAAGCAAATGCACACTTGGCGAATTGATAAGTAAATACATGGTCCTTGTGCAAAGCGAACAAAAGCTTATGGTGATGAGACCTTACCAGATTTATGCCGTTAAAGCAATTGTCGATTGCATTCATCAAAACAGGGGCAACGGATATATCTGGCACACGACCGGAAGCGGTAAAACACTAACTTCTTTTAAAGCATCTACCTTGCTCAAAGACAATGCCGATATTGAAAAATGTTTGTTTGTTGTTGACCGCAAAGATCTTGACCGACAAACCCGTGAAGAGTTCAATCGATTTCAGGAAGGATGCGTAGAAGAAAACACTAACACCGAAACATTGGTAAGGCGTATGCTTTCGGAAGATTACGCGGATAAAGTTATTGTAACTACTATACAAAAATTAGGCTTAGCATTAGATCCAAACAATAAGAACAACCACAATGAGCGATTACAAAAGCTTAGCAATAAAAGAATTGTATTTATTTTTGATGAATGCCATCGTTCCCAGTTTGGCGATAACCACAAAGCCATAAAAGGTTTTTTCCCCAATGCACAACTATTTGGTTTTACTGGTACACCAATTTTTAGTGATAACGCAACCTATAAGCAAGTAGATGGAACTATAGGTTCTTATGTAACTACCAAAGATATTTTTCAAAAACAATTGCACGCTTATACAATAACACATGCAATTGACGACAGAAATGTATTAAGATTCCACATAGATTATTTTAAGTCTGAAAATAAAATTGACATTGGTACGCGACAACATAAAATGGCAGTAGTAAATGCAATTCTCGATAAGCATGATGCCGCTACACATCACAGAAGATTTAATGGAATTTTTGCAACCGCTTCCATAAACGATGCAATTGAATATTACCAATTATTTAAGACTATTCAGGCCGAGCTCCAAGAGAAAGATGAAAATTTTAATCCCTTAAACATTACTTGCGTTTTTTCTCCACCTGCTGATGGAAACAAGGACGTACAACAATTACAAGAGGATTTACATCAAGAAAAAGAAGACAATAAAGAAGCACCTGAAGAAAAGAAAAGAGCTCTTAAAGCAATCATAGCAGATTACAATGGGAAATATGGATCCAACCACAACATCAACGAGTTTGATCTATACTATAAAGATCTACAGCAGCGCATCAAATTTCAGAAATTTATCAATGCTGATTATCCGCACAAAAATAAAATTGACATCGTAATTGTAGTTGATATGCTGCTTACGGGATTTGACTCGCAATTCTTGAATACATTATATGTCGATAAGAGTCTGAAATACCATGGTTTAATACAAGCTTTTTCCCGCACAAACCGCATTCTAAACTCTACAAAACCATACGGAAACATTCTTGATTTCAGACAACAGCAAAACGAAGTTGATAAAGCTATAGCACTGTTTTCCGGAGAAGATACTAGTCGTGCAAAAGAAATATGGTTGGTTGAACCCGCACCAAAAGTAATAGAAAAGTTTGAAATGGCTGTTGCTGATATGAGGCGGTTTATGACAATAAACAATCTGGTTGCTGAACCGCAAGAAGTTTATAACATTAAAGGCGATACAGCACGAATAGAATTTATTAACCGCTTTAAAGAAGTGCAAAGGCTTAAGACACAACTTGATCAATACACAGATTTAAGCGAAGAACAGAAAGAAAAAATTGAAGCTATATTGCCAGATGATAAGTTGCGTTCGTTCAGAAGTTCATATCTTGAAACTGCAAAAAAATTTAAAGAAATTCAGCAAAAAGAAGGCAACGATGCCCCGCAAGATATTCAACAAATGGATTTTGAGTTTGTATTGTTCGCTTCTGCCATAATTGATTACGATTACATTATGGCACTCATTGCTAAATACACTCAATACAGACCTGAAAAACAAAAAATGACCCGATTACAGTTAATTAGTTTGCTTAGTTCCAGCGCTAACCTTATGGACGAGCGGGATGATATTGTGGATTATATAAATAGTTTGGAAACCGGGAAGGTTCTAAATGAAAACGAGATAAAGGATGGTTTTCAAATTTTCAAAGCGGAAAAATATGCTAAAGAATTATCTGACAAAGCTAGAAAACATGGGGTTGACACCTTTGCACTGAAAAATTTTGTGGATGGAATTATTAACAGAATGATTTTTGACGGCGAACAATTAACCGAATTACTAGAACCATTGGAATTAAGCTGGAAAGAAAGAAAAAGAAAAGAGCTTGATTTAATGGAAGATTTAATACCTTTATTAAAGAAACAAGCTCTTGGGCGGGAAATATCCGGATTGAAAGCCTATGAGTAACGAAATTGTTTTATATCAATCCGACGAACTGCCCGAACGAGTTGAAGTAAGATTAGAAAACGAAACCGTTTGGCTTTCACAAGTACAAATGGCTCTGCTTTTTAATCAAACCAAGCAAAATATAAGTCTGCACATCAATAACTGCTTTAAGGAAGGAGAGCTGGAAAAGGCGGCAACCGTCAAGGAATCCTTGACAGTTCAAAAAGAAGGTAAAAGAAGTGTAAAGCGTAAAATTGAATACTACAACTTAGATGTTATTATTTCAGTCGGTTACAGAGTAAAATCAAAACAAGGCACGCTGTTCAGGATTTGGGCAACCAACGTGTTAAAAGATTACCTGCTCAAAGGGTACGCACTCAACCAACGAATGAACCGGATTGAAGATAATGTTGAACATCTTTCTAAAAAAGTGGATACTATTTACTTACAAATCCAGTCTGCCGAACTCCCCAAACAGGGCGTTTTCTTTGACGGACAGGTATTTGATGCTTATGAATTGGCTTCTAAAATAATTCGCTACGCAAAAAAAAGTATTGTGTTAATAGACAACTACATTGATGAAAACTCCTTGCTTCACCTTTGTAAAAAAGAGAAAAATGTAAAAGTGGTTCTGCTAACAAAAAACATTTCTAAGCAGCTACATTTGGATGTAAAAAAAGCCAATGACCAATACGGTAATTTTGAAATAAAAACTTTTAATAAAAGCCACGACCGTTTTATGATTATAGACCAAACAAAAGTTTACCATTTGGGCGCGTCTCTAAAAGATTTGGGTAAAAAATGGTTTGCCTTCTCTAAATTGGATAAAAATTCTGTTGCGAATTTGCTAAAGGCAATTGAAAATGAGTAAGAATAATTACACTTATACTCCGCGCAGTACGAAACGTGTGCCGAAGCTGCGGTTCACTGAGTTTAGTAATAGTGGTGAATGGTTTAAGGATCCATTGAATTCAGTAGCTAATTTAATTGATGAGCGGGCTGGAGCTAACGAATATACAACTATGAGCATTACTTCTGGCGTGGGCCTGATCTCTCAGAAAGAAAAGTTTGGAAGAGAAATATCAGGGGCACAATATAAAAACTACTATGTGATAAAAAAGTGGGACTTTGCATACAATAAAAGTGCAACAAAGCTTTACCCGGAAGGTTACATTGCTATTCTAAAAGATTTTGATGAAGGAGCAGTACCTAATAGTATTTTTACATGTTTTAGGGCTGACCCGGAAAAAATTTATCCACCATTTTTAGATTATCTGTTTCAAGATAATTTTCATGGAAAGTGGTTGCGAAAGTTTATAGAAGTTGGGGCAAGAGCACATGGCTCTCTTAGTATTGATCCAGAAGTTCTATTAAAAATGCCAATTATTTATCCCAAGGTAAACGAACAACAAAAAATAGCCGATTGCCTTTCATCTTTGGATGATTTAATAACAGCAGAAAACCAAAAACTGGAATCGCTCAAAACGCATAAAAAAGGCTTGATGCAAAATCTTTTTCCAGCCGAAGGTGAAACAATTCCTAAGCTACGGTTTAAAGAGTTTGAAAATAACGGGGATTGGAAACCTCGAGTATTAGAGCAATTTGTTAAGGAGAGAAATGAATTTTCAGATGATAACTTTCCTCTTTATAGCTTAACTATTGAAAATGGAGTTACTCCGAAAACAGAAAGATACGAACGTTCTTTCTTGGTGAATAATGAAGAAAATGCTTATAAAGTTGTTTATCCAAATGATTTTGCTTTTAATCCCATGAATTTGAGATTTGGTGCCATTTCCAGACATTCAGAAAAATTTAAAGTTGCGCTTTCAAAGTATTACAATATTTTTTATTGTGATAATTCTGTTGATTCAGTTTTTTGTAATATTTATTTCAGGAGTCGAATAATAATTAAGCATTTCGATAATGCAGCAATAGGTTCTTTAATTGAAAAAAGGCGTGTACATTTTAGTAATTTTCTAAAATTTGAATTTTTATTTCCTAAACTTCCCGAACAGCAAAAAATTGCCGTTTGTATTTCTTCATTAGATGATTTAATAACGGCGCAAAGTCAGAAGATAGAAGCGTTAAAAGAACATAAAAAGGGTTTAGTTCAAGGATTGTTTCCAAATTATTACGGGGGTATTGAATGAGCACTTTAACTGAATTAGCACAACAATTGAAAGATACACGTGAGAATATAATTCTTATTTATGCTTTTAATGCTACGGGTAAAACTCGGTTATGTGTTGAATATAAGGACATCACTAAGAACCCAGTAGATGGAAAACATGCCGGCGTTTATTACAATGCCTTTAGCGAGGACTTATTTGTTTGGGATAATGATGAAGAAAATGACAATACCAATATAAAGTTAAAAATACTATCTAGTAGTTTGAATCAGTATCATAGTTCACTAACAGAAAAAGATGTTTATAAAAAACTAGCACCTTACAAACCCAAATATGACTTGTACTTTAATCAAAATAAAGATATAGAAAAAGGATTCGACTCAGTTGTTTTTTATAAGAAAGATGATATAGATACACCAATAAAAATATCCAGAGGAGAAGAAAGGATTTTTATCTGGTGCTTCTTTTTAGCGCTGTTCGAAATTAGAGGATGGGCAGATAATCAAAACGCGCACTTTTTTATTGATGATCCGGTCTCAAGTCTTGATGACCATAATATTTTTATTTCAGCCTACACTGTATATGACTTAATAGCGAAAGAATTTGAAAACAGAAAAATTATTATTACATCACATCATTTTGGTTTCCTAACCATTCTATCTGACATGCTCGGCAAAGGCGCTAATGCAGACAAATTTCGGAATCAAGATAGAACAAAAAAATATAAGGAATTCATTCTTGAGGTAAATGGTGATGATTTTTCATTGATAAAGACTAAAGAGGGTGTTTTTCTTTACCATTTAAGATTATTGCAGATACTTGATCAAGCAGTCAAAACCGAAGTTTACACATATCATTTTGCATTGCTTAGGCAAGTTTTGGAAAATATTGCTTCATTTTTAGGAGTTGGAAAATTTAGTTATGTTCTCCAGCAAATTGGATTCGCTGACCAAGAGCGTATAGCTTTTATAGTTAACGCTCTATCACATCTAAATGTATATTATCAGCAAATTGATAAACCAGTTCCTGACAACTTAGAGTTATTTAAAGAAATTCTTGAAAAGATAAAGACAAAATACAACTTTCATATCCCAAACGAATGAATAAATCATGACAAAAATCGAACAACAACAACTAGGTAAAACACTTTGGGCAATAGCTGATGATTTACGCGGCGCAATGAACGCGGATGACTTCCGCGATTATATGCTCTCCTTTTTATTCCTGCGTTACTTATCGGACAATTACGAAGCCGCAGCCAAAAAAGAATTGGGCAAAGATTATCCAAAGCCGGTAGCAGATGATAAACGAACACCCTTATCTATTTGGTACAAAGCCAATAAAGCGGATATTGCTGAGTTTGAAAAACAGATGCGCAGAAAAGTACATTATGTAATTGTGCCGGCGCATTTGTGGAGTAACATTGCCGAATTAGCAAGAACACAAAGCAGTGAGTTGCTGCGAACCTTAGAAGAGGGATTTAAATACATCGAAAACCACTCTTTCGACAGCACTTTTCAGGGATTATTCTCAGAAATCAATCTAAGTTCAGATAAACTTGGTAAGACTTACGAAGAACGTAATAGTAGGTTATGTACAATTATTCAAAAAATTGCTGATGGCATAGCTAAATTTTCTACTGATACAGATATACTTGGTGATGCGTATGAATATCTTATCGGACAATTTGCCGCGGGTTCCGGCAAGAAAGCAGGAGAGTTTTACACTCCTCAACAAATCTCAACTATACTCTCTGAAATTGTAACGCTCGATAGCCAGGACCCAAGTAAGGGGAAAAAGAAAAAGCTAACAAAAGTATTGGATTTTGCCTGCGGTTCCGGTTCATTGTTACTTAATGTTCGCAAACAAATTGGAGTTAACGGTATAGGTAAAATATACGGCCAGGAAAAAAACATTACTACTTATAACCTTGCCCGAATGAATATGCTATTACACGGTGTTAAGGATTCGGAATTTGAAATCTACCATGGAGATACACTCTTGAATGATTGGGCAATTCTGAATGAATTAAATCCTGCAAAAAAAGTTGAGTTTGATGCTGTTGTTGCTAACCCTCCATTTAGTTATAGATGGGAACCAACAGAAGCGATGGGAGAGGATTTTCGTTTTAAGAGTTACGGACTCGCGCCAAAGTCGGCTGCTGATTTTGCATTTCTGCTTCATGGATTTCATTTCTTAAGTAATGAAGGAGCGATGGCAATTATTCTTCCTCATGGTGTATTGTTCAGAGGCGGTGTTGAAGAACGAATTAGAAGAAAATTATTGATTGACGGTAATATTGATACTGTAATAGGATTGCCAGCAAATCTATTTTTCTCCACAGGCATTCCTGTTTGCATCTTGGTTTTGAAGAAGTGCAAGAAATTTGATGATGTTTTATTTATCAATGCAAGCGAGCATTTTGAAAAAGGGAAAAGACAGAATCGTTTGCGTGATGGAAAAGATGGAGAACCGAATGATATTAGGAAAATAGTTGAAACATATCAGAATCGACCGCATAAAATTGAACGATATGCCCGAACCGTTTCTATGGAAGAAATTGAGAAGAACGATTACAACTTGAACATATCAAGATATGTAAGTATATCCAAGGAAGAAGAAGCGATCGACCTTATAAAAGTAAACGAAAAACTTTCTGCACTTGAAAAGGATATTACAACAGCAAGAGAAAAACACAATGAATTTTTGAAAGAATTGGGATTGCCAAGTATATAATAATATGTGTACACCTCTTTCTTTGGAAGTCATGTTCCATTACTTGACTGAATGAAATAGTATGAATAATGATGATTTTATAAACTCATAACGAATTATTATGTCAGACATCAAACTCTTTCACATCTCAAAAAACAACATAACTGAACTTATATGAACAATCTCATCCATAACAACAAAATATTCCTTCCTTACGACTACAAAACCGAAAAGGAATTTGAGCAGGAGATAGTTGCTAATGCAAAAGCCATCTTCGGTGAACAATCAATTTACATTGATGTAAAGAAAAAATTAGTTAATGATAATATCGTTACTATCCCGGACGGCTATTTAATCGACCTTTCTTTCGAAAAAGAACCACGGTTATATATTATCGAAAATGAGCTCGCCAAACACGATCCTTATAAGCATATCGGTGACCAGCTTCTAAGATTTGCGATATCATATAAAACCAGCGGAAGAAAAATAAAAAGCTTTCTGCTCGAAGCTGTTACCAAGGATAAAGAAAAAGAGAAGTTTATTAATGATTATATGTCAAAATCTGGCATAAGAAATATTGATGCTTTGCTTGAGGAAATTATATTTGAAAAACCAATTGCCGCTATTGTAGTGATAGATCAAATTACTTCCGATCTCGACAATGTACTTAAACAACTTACCCTTAACAAAGATTTATTGGAATTTCAAACATTCGTGAATGGTAGCGATAAAATTCACAAGTTCGATCCCTTCCAGGAAGAAATTAGAATAATAACAAAATCAAAATCCCCCAAAGTAAAACTCGAAGACCTCGATACAATCATTGTCCCCGCCCGCGCAGACGGTTTTGAGAAAGTATTCCTCGGTGAAAATCGTTGGTTTGCAATTAGAATGTCCTCTTCAATGTTAGAAAGGGTGAAGTATATAGCCGGTTACCAGGTTAATCCCGTTTCTGCTATCACTCATTATGCAGAAGTCGAAAATATTGAAAAGTATCAGGACTCAAACAAGTATGTAGTTTATTTCAAAGGTCCTGCAGTAAAGATTAAACCCATAACATTACCCAAAAACAATAAAGGTTTAGCTCCTCAAGCACCAAGATATACGAGTTTCAAAAATCTTATAAAAGCAAAAACTATGAAGGATATTTTATGAATATCTTTACCAATTAATAAAATGAAGAAGAAAAAGGTTTTTGATCATTGGAAAAATTATAAGTTCATTATAGTAGCCGCAATGGGTTTAGCCATCATAATGATCTCTTCTTTAGTTAAAACATACATGCTTAATGTTACAATATGGAAAATGAATAGTAATTATGAAGCATTACGTTTTTTTTCTTCCAACTATCATGATTTACTATTGTTTCAAAGTAAATCATTTGTTATGAAATATGGTAGTGATAATAGATATGAATCGGTCAAAACAAATTATGAGAATTATGAACAAGCTACTTTAAGAAGAATTGAAGATTTATTAAATGCACATGTTAATATCTGTATTCAATTTCAAGATTCTATTTTCCACGAGCAGATTAACACTTTAATGAATAAAGATATTTATAAACTAACCGATTTGTCAGGCTTTGTCTTCCCAATTTCATTGTTGACAATATTGACTTATGATGCAATGGAGCAGGAATTAACTATAGGTGTAAATCGCATCTCTAATGAAAGAAATATTTTTGTCTTAATTCATCTATTTGGGAGTTTTTTATTGCTATTAGGTGGTCTAAGATGGTACAAAGGTAAGTTAACATTAGAATCTAAACTTAATTGGGCAGCAGGTTTTATTATTTTGCTTTCCTGGATTCTTCAAAGTTATTACTATGATAAATGGGAAGATCGTCTTAAGTTCATAAACGAAATAAAGTACAATTCTAGAATTACACGTAATATTGATTTGCTTCAGCTACAAACTATCGAAATTATTAAGGTAAGTAATTACTCCCAGAAAAATGAAATTGAAAAATCAATCTTTCAATCATTAAGTACAAATTCTATTAGGTATGCCGATTTTATATTGAATCAATTATCTGCTAATGATTATCCGGAGATGTCTAATCAATATTCTCACTTAATGTTACAACATGAAAACATCAAAAACTATTTTGAATACCTCTCCTGGACTTTTGAAAATCTTAATTTCCGCCGTTTGTGCTGGTTGAAATTGGATAATGAAGTAAGTTATTTACATCATTATCAAACCATTTCAAAATATGTCCTTACAATTCTTAGCATTTTTGCCACTATTTTATTCGTTCTTGGAAAATTTAAAAGTAGTCAAGCTGATATTTGATTTCAATTGTTTCTAAAGTTATTTGATTCAATGGGGAAAGATTTTCTTTTTTTGAGTGTAGTGTAAAGAATCAAACTATTTCTATTCCGGGAAATTCTATATTATAATTCGAGGTGGCAAAAGTAGTTTAAGGCAGCGGCCGTATAATCCGTCGAACCGAAAAATTCTGTGGGGCTGATTCGTTTCGGGTTATTATAAACAGTTCAGATCAATGCGGCGAATGGCGGTGGAGAGCCAGAGGAATTTTACTAGAATCTAAAAACAAAAATAATAGAAATAAAGTTTTATGAGGTGAAGAATTTAGTTGTTCGGCGGAACGAAACATCATTATTGCCGTATAATATTCCCCGCACCTCCCCAACTTCTATTTAATTGAACCCTCCTAAATAAATAACCTGATAAGCTGCGATCTGCTCTTTACACCAGTCTTCTGGAAAATGTTATATAATCGGGACGACGAAGAATCTTGAACCCATAGCTTCAATGAATTAGGGAATTGCATGCATTGCCGGAATGATTTTATTAGATCTGTTTTTATCTGTTTGATCTGTTCAATCAGTGTGATATTAATTTATAGATTGAAGGATAACCTTCAAACCGTAAGGTACCGCGTGCGTACCCATAACTTCCTTGTTCAAGTGCTTCTTTTCTGATTCTTATATGATATAACATTACTTTTAGAGAATTGAACGATCCCGGTTGGTATTTGAACTTATCTCTTTATCTATAAGGTTTTTCTAATAACGTTTCAATTAATAAAAAATTGAAACAGATAATATTTATAGTGCGGTAGCTTTGCTGTAGTAACTACCTGAAAAGTAGTTTTGTTTAAGTAAAATTCTGAAAGGAAGGAAATAAAAAAGCCCCGATTTCTTTCGATTTCGGGGCTTTTTGAGCTGGCGGACGGATTTGAACCGCCGACCGGCTGATTACAAATCAGCTGCTCTACCAGCTGAGCTACGCCAGCGTTACTAAATTTGAGGCACAAATCTAAAATAAATTAACATTCGATGCAAACTTTTGTAACTTATTACGGAAATTTTCCGGATTCAAATGTTTTCGAAGAATCAGCTTAAATATTACGCTAATCTGAACCAGAAAAAGTACCGCCTCCTCGAACAGAAGTTCCTGGTAGAGGGTCATAAACTTATTATCGAAGCTCTCCGCGCAAAATTAAGCTGCGAGGCAATACTTACTACCGTTTCATTCCGGGATACTAATCCGTCGTTCTTCAAAAACCAGCTCCTTAAAGATCTTACTATCGAACTGATCAGTCATAATGAGCTCGAAAGAATCTCAGATACTCAAACACCCCAGGGAATTATCGGCGTCTTCGGAGTTCCTAAACCAAAACCGGTTAATCTGAACAAAGAAAAAATTATTGTAGCCCTCGAATCGATTTCCGATCCGGGAAATATGGGAACGATTATAAGAACGTCCGACTGGTTCGGAATAAGCTCCATAATTGCCTCCAATGACTCGGCAGAAACATTTAATCCGAAAGTAATCCGTTCTTCCGCTGGATCGGCATTCCATTTAAGCGTAATTGAAGTTGAGAATTTCTACGGCGAATTGGAACATCTGAAACAGAATAATTTTAAAATTCTGGTTACCGACTTAAGAGGGGAGGATCTTTATGGATTCAGTAAACCTGAAAAATCGGTAATTGTTTTTTCGAGCGAAGCGCACGGCCCTTCCCAGGAACTCATTAATCTTGCCGATCACGTTTTAACAATCCCTAAAAAAGGTAAAGCTGAATCTCTGAACGTCGCCAGTTCTGCCGCCGTCTTCCTCTCCGGATTGACTTCGGCAAAAAACTGAATCTGAGTTTTTAATCACTCCATTATAATAATTATCTGAATTCAGCTATCTGATCAATGCTCTTTCTTTTTATTTCAGGAACCATGCAGTTCTCTGCAGGGTATCCCGCAACAAGTATCAGGAAAGGTTTTTCGCTGCCGGGCCTCTCAAGAATCTCATTCAGAAATTTCATCGGAGCGGGTGTGTGGGTGAGTGTTGAAATTCCTGCATTGTGAAGGGCTGTAATCAGAATTCCCGTTGCAATGCCTACCGACTCTTTAGTATAATAATTCTTAATTGTTTCGTGACCGGGGGTCTCGTCATATTTCTTTTCAAAGATCACTATGAGATATGGTGCGGTTTCGAGGAAGGGTTTATGTTCATCTGTGCCGAGCGGGGCGAGCGCTTCGAGCCATTCGGCAGGCGCTTTACCGTTATAGAATTCTCTTTCTTCGGCTTCAGCGGCTTCCCGGATTTTCTTCTTAATAACCGGATCCGAAATTACAACAAAGTGCCAGGGCTGACGGTTTGCGCCGCTTGGAGAGGCTCCAGCTGCTGATATACACCTTTTTATGATTTCTAACGGAATGTTTTCTGGGGAAAAGGCTCTTACTGATCTCCGGTTTTTAAGCAGAGATTCAAAATCCAGCGCTCTTGCAACCATTTCATCCTCTTTCAGGGACAATGGGTGATTGTATGAGATGAGTTTTAGTTTTGCCATTAAACCTCGAATCAAGATTGAAGATGTAATACTATTTTCAGTCGGCAAGAGGAAGTGAAAAAATAAACTCCGATCCTTTTCCTGATTCACTCTCTACACTAATCTGTCCGCCGTGTTTTTCAACAAATTCTTTGCAAAGCATCAATCCAAGTCCGGTCCCTGTTTCGTTTTCGGTTCCGGTTGTTGATAAAGTTTCATCCGGGCGGAATAATTTCTTCCGGGTATTTTCGTCCATCCCTACACCTGTGTCTTTAACACTGATGAATACCCTGTCATCTTTTACGGTTGAAGAGATTGTGACTGATCCGTTTTTGCTTGTGAATTTGAGAGCATTGGTTAAAAGGTTCCGCATAATTGTGTTGGTCATATCCTCGTCGGCTTTCACGTGGATTTGTGAATCGATCCGGTTGACTAAAAGGATCTGCTTTTTAAGTGCGGAGGCTTTGAGAAGCTCTATGTTTTGGTGCACTATCTCCAGAAGTGAAATTTCCTGAGGATTGAATTCGATTTTTCCCGTCTGGGATCTGGACCATTGAAGCAGGTTATGAAGAAGATTGTGGGATACTTCCGCCGATTTATTCATCTCCTGTATATAATAAATCTTTTCCTCGTCAGATAAATCCTTAAAGTCGGATAGAAGCAATTCGGAGAATCCCAGTATTGTTATAAACGGGTTCCTTAAATCGTGAGCGAGGATTGAAAAGAATTTATCCTTTGTGGCATTAAGCTGATTCAGTTCTTCCACATATTTTTTGATGGCCTCGGCATTTTGTTTCCTTATAATTGCCTGCGCAATCTGTTCGGATACGAATATCAGAAGCTGCATTTCGTTTTCGCCGTATGCATTTTCATTTTCATAATCCTGAACAACCATAGCGCCAACAACTTTATCCCCGAGTTTGAGCGGAACCCCGAGCCAGATAGCCTGCGGTGCGCCGATCAATTCAACCTCGCCCTGTTCCCTTAATTCAAGATCACGTTTGGCGTCGATTAACGCGGCTTCCCCATTCCTGATAACATATTCTGTCATTCCTTTACCGAGCTTCTTTGGCGGCTGGGGAGGATCGTATTCATCAACAAAGTAGGGGAATGTAAGTATGTCTTCCTTTTCATTATAAAGAGCTATATAGAAATTTTTTACCGGTACAAGTTCGCTCATTATTTCATGGAGGTTTTTATAAAGATTATTTATGTCCTTTGAAGTCTGGGCGGCCTCCGAAATTTTATAAATAACACTCTGAAGTTTTTCCGAGTAGATTCTTTCGCTTATATCCCTTAAGGTCGCCTGGACTAATTTTCTGCCTTCGAGTATTACTGAATTCAACGCAATCTCAACATCAACAAGCTCGCCGTTCTTCCTTTTGTGCTGCCAGTAGAATTTTTGAGGTTGACCGGAAAGAGCGAGTTTAATTTTTTCATTTGCCTTTAAGGTCGAATTGCTTCCGTCGGGTTGTGTCTCCGGTGAAAACTCTGCTGGATGGTGACCTACTATCTCTTCTTTTTCACAACCGAAAATATTCAGAGTAGCGCTGTTACAATCTTCAAACAGATCGGTCATTAAAAGTATTCCGTCAGCTGAATTTTCAAAGAGAAGGTGGTATCTTTCCCGCTCCTGAATGAGTGCTTCTTCTGCCTGTTTCTTTTCGGTTACATCATCGTATATTGCTACAATTTCTCCTGAAGGAAGTTTATAAACATAATTTTCAAACCATCCGGAAATTTTACTGTCCTTATATTCCTTCATCGGATAAAATTCCGGATTTCCTGTTTTCCAGACCCTCTTAAAAACATCTATCAGACCAAAATCACGTGTCCCAGGAAAAAATTCCTGAATACTTTTACCTACTACATCTTCTTTCTTAATTTTTAATGAATTTTCGCTTGCCCAATTAAAATCCTTGAAAATAAAATCCTCGCCGTCATTCTTTACTTCGTAAATTGAACATCCGCTGCTCATATTATTAAAAAGTTCTTTAAACCTTGTCTCATTCTCCTTGATGGTTCTTTCAGCATGCTTTTGGTCTGTGATATCCCTTGTAATTCCGAATGTCCCTATCACCTCGTTGTTTTCATTGTAAAGCGGCATCTTGGTTGTTGAAACCCATGCGGTGCTTCCGTCTTTGTATGTCTGAACTTCCTCTTTACCGATTATCGGCTGCCCGGTTCGGATAATTTCCTGTTCATTATTATATGCCTGTGCCGCATGGATCTCGTCGAAAAGATCAAAATCGGTCTTACCGACCAATTCTTCAGGATTAACATAACCGTGTTTCTTTGCTTTGTAATAGTTAACAACCAGATATTTACTTTCCCGGTCCTTGAAATAAATACTGTCGGGTATGTTGTGCATCAAGGCTTTCAGCAATCTTTCTTCTGAGGCGAGGCGGGATTTAATCTCGCGCTGTGCGCTGACATCCTCCGCTACAGCAATAAAATATTTAATTTTTTTATTATCACCCTTAATAGCCGTTACGCTTACTCTTCCCCAGATTATAGTTCCGCTTTTATGAATATATCTTTTTTCTACCTGGTAGGTGTTCCTTTTACCGGCAAGTATCTCTTTGAACATCTTTATACTTATATCCTTGTCGTGAGGATGGGACAGATCGGTATAAGTCATCTTCGAAAGTTCTTCGTTTCCGTATCCGAGAATTCTCGTTATAAAACTGTTGGCGCCGATAATCTTACCGGTATTGCTTATAATTATTATTCCCAGATTCGCGTTGTCAAAAGCAATATTGAATAGTGTCTCCTTTTCAGTTTCGAGGAGGGTTGAACCTTCCGCTTCGGATTTTTTGAGAAGTGTATTATACTTTCTTTTTAGGGAGGTAAGCTCTTTAAGCAGTTCAGCTTTGGTTTTCTCGGCCATTTAATACCCGGATTTTTAAATCATTTTGTTATGATTTTTCAGATCGAATATAAATAAATTGTGCTATAAATGGAATTTAATCTTTGAGTGATTTTATGAGCCGTATTCCCTTTATCAAGCAAAAGCAGGCTGGTCCGGGAGCAACTTTATCATTCGTATGGAATCGCGAGGCTTTAATCCTTAAGTTAACAGTCAAAAAAATCCGGGTTTGTATGAGATTTCTAAAAATAATATTGGCAATACAGGTGCTTATAATTTTCTCCTCATGTTCTACTCAATTAAAAGAGAAAGGTGATCCTGAATATATTTCCGGAATAAAAAAATGGCGTGAAAGCAGGATTGAAAATCTGAAAAAGGAGAACGGCTGGTTGAATCTCGCCGGACTATTCTGGCTTAAGGAAGGGGAGAATAAATTCGGATCAGATAAATCGAATCACATTATTTTCCCTGAAGGAAAATCCCCCGGCTTCATGGGAAGTTTTTTCCTGAAGGACTCGATAGTAACGATGAAAATTAATGAAGGTGTTGAAGTATTCCTTGAAAATTGCGAACAGGTCTTTGAGATTATACTTAAAGATGATCAGCAAAAGGGGACTACAATTCTGGACTATGCATCTCTCAGGTGGAACTTAATTAAGAGAGGTGAACGTTATGGTATTAGACTGCGTGACCTTGACGCTGAACTCGTAAAGAATTTTCCCGGAATTGAATCTTATCCAGTTAACGATGATTGGAGAATTGAAGCGGCTTTTGAATCGTATGACCCGCCTAAAGAGATCGATATACCTAATGTTATTGGAACAGTCGAAAAGGGGATCTCTCCGGGCGCGCTTGTTTTTGAAAAGGATGGGACGAGATACAGGCTGGATGTAACGGACTCGGGAAGATCCTACTTCCTGATATTTGCCGACCTTACGAACGGGAAGGAGACTTACGGAGCGGGAAGATTTCTTTCGGTGGACAAAGCCGACTCGACGGGGAGGATTTATATCGACTTTAATAAATCCTATAATCCGCCCTGTGCTTTTACAAAATTTGCCACATGTCCATTACCACCGGCACAAAACCATCTTAAAATTGAGATAACCGCCGGAGAGAAGAATTACGGAGAAGGACATTGAAATAATTTATAATTGAGAATTGATAATGTATAATTAATAGATGATAACACTCCTTTATATTTCTTAAAAATGTGATTGACATATAGATTCCTTTTTTAATTAAACAACATTGATGGGCTAATATGGAAATAATAAATTATCTGATCGATCTTTTTCTTAACCTGGACGATCATCTTCACGAACTGATTCTTGAATACGGCGCTTATACATATGGTATTCTCTTCTCTGTGATATTCGCGGAAACAGGATTTGTTTTTACTCCTTTTCTACCGGGTGACTCGCTTTTGTTCGCTGCCGGTACTTTTGCCGCTAAAGGATCGTTCGATCCCCATCTTCTGTTTCTTCTACTTACTACAGCTGCTATTCTTGGCGATACTGTTAACTACTGGATAGGTCATTATATAGGAATGAAAATTTTCGACCGCTTTCCAAAAATTCTTAAGCGGGAATATCTCGATAGGACTCATCAGTTCTATGAAAAACACGGCGGTAAGACGATTATACTTGCCCGTTTTGTGCCGATTGTCAGAACATTTGCGCCGTTCGTGGCTGGAGTCGGTGCTATGACTTATTCCCGGTTTATCTCTTATAATGTTATAGGCGGAATAATATGGGTCGGCATATTCGTTTACGGCGGATATTTCTTCGGTAACCTCGATTTTGTTAAGATAGTAATTATTTCTATCATAATTATTTCGATACTCCCAGGTATCACGGAGTATTTACGACACAGAAAATCGAGCTCAAAGATTGCCGGTGAAAAGTAGTATAATTCAGTTATTCCATTAAAAAGATACCGGCTGACAAAGGACTCATTTTCAGACTTAAATCACTTCCTAGAATTCTCTTTGTATTGGAGATCAATTCTGTCAGATTTATTTTTTCCCCGATCCGGTGCTTAACCGGATTAAGATCAACTACGGCTTCATTTTCGTTTCCGTTAATAACAACCAGAAATTTCCTCGCACCATCCTCCCTGAAATAATAATAAACATTCGATACCGGAGGATAGTGGATCAATCTGCCGTTAGTAAACGCGCTGTTACTTTTTCTGATATGAATTAAATTCCGGATAAAGTCAAAGAATTCATTTTCAAAATTGGTGCGTCCTGATTTTTCAAATCCATTCTGTTTATCTCCGGGAAATCCGCCCGGGAAGGGTGCTCTCAAAACCCCGTGTCCGCGTCCGCCGGTCATTCCTATTTCAGAGCCGTAGAAAATGGAAGGTATTCCCCGTGTTGTCATCATTATTACATAAGCGAGTTTTACTTTATCCACATTCCCGTTCGCATAGAACATAACCCGTTCCAGGTCGTGGTTATCAACAAACGTAACTAGTTGTGAAGGATCTGTAAAAAGAAAATCCTTCGCTATTACATTGAATACATTATACAGTCCGCCTCTTCCCGAAACAAAATCGACCAGCACATCGCGCAGTCCGAAATCTGTAAGCGAAGGAAGATTGGTGTTGAAATTCTTTTTGAGGAAAGTGTTTCTCTGGTAAGCAGCTAGGAAATCGCTTTCACCTGTCCATACCTCACCTACTATGTTTAACGACGGGAATTCGAAGAGAACTGCTTTGGCCCAATTAGCAATAAATTTCTGATTGTTATAAGGGTGTGTGTCTTCACGTATTCCGTCCAGACCTGAAAATTCAACCCACCAGATTGTATTCTGAATTATATAATTCTGAACGAACGGGTTCTCCTGATTGATATCGACCATGTCTTTAACAAACCATCCCCGCTCAACATGCTTGATTGTAGAACTATCGGCATACGGATCCGTAAAAATCATCTTATGATGATTCGCCGGAAGATGATCATCGATTGAACCGTTGATCCAGTTTTTCATCGGCAGGTTTTTCATCCAAGGATGATTATCGCTGAAATGATTAGCCACGTGATCCAGGATTATTTTGATGCCCCTTTTATGTGCTTCATCTACGTATTTTTTATAAAGCTGATTTGATCCGAGACGCGGATCGATATTATAAAAATCAGTAGCGGAGTAACCATGATACGAACGGAAAGTATTGTTCTCTACAAGAGGTGTGGCCCAGACGGCAGTTGCGCCGAGGTCTTTAAGGTAATCGAGTTTATTGATCATACCTTGAATGTCTCCGCCGAAACGCCACTCGTTCGGAATTCTCTGCATCGAATCGTAATATCCGGGAATCGAATCGTTCGCAGGGTCTCCGTTTGCAAACCGGTCGGGCATCAGAAGATAAATTATATCGTTGCCGGTAAACCCCTGGTGCCGTATCCCTTTCTCTCTTTTGTAAACGGGAAAGTTGATGGAAGCTTTTCCTGATCCGTTTTTCAATTCAAGTTTGTAGTCGCCAGCAGGGAGCCGGTCGGGAATCCTTATATCGATGAATGCGTAAGAGGAATTTTCGAGGGTATGAATTTTTTTGATTTTTATTCTGCTGTCCGAAAATTTTGCCGATATGTTATTCAGATTTTCACCGTAAATCATTAATTGAACATTGTTCCATTTCATTCCTGTCCACCAGTTGGGCGGTTCAATTTTTTCTATTTTCAAAGTCTGAGAAAAAATCCTGCTGAAAGAGAAAACCAGAAATAAGAACAGTGCAATTTTTTTCATCTTTACCTCAAATGAATTCAATGAAAGATATTTTAAATATTCTACAACACAAAAGTATTCAGCCCAATAACAAAATTATTATTCCCCCTGTAATTAAGCCTCCATGTAAATTCAACAGTTATAGGGAAGAGGATCTGGCCGATACTGAAACCGAGCTCGTAGATCGGTTTGCCGAACTCCATGTATTGCGGGGGAAGAATATTTTTACTCTTCCCGGATATCCTGAGCAGTGCCGCGTTGAAATGCGTTGTCAGAATCAGGTTCCAATCCTTTAGAAGCGGTATCTTCAGCAGTCGGAATAGTTCATCGTTTAAATTATACTGGGCCGTAAAGACAATCCCGTTATCACCGAATACTTCACCAATGCCGAGAGTCCTGAATGAATATTCCTTACCAAGGCTTTCGATATTACCGGGAAGTGAATACATCATCTGAAACGGCACTTCGCCTTTCGATCCGATCCCTTTAATGAAAAAATTGAGCGCGGTCGTTTTAAATAACGGGATAAATCCCGACAGGTTTAATTCATAGGATTGAAAATCGAGACTGCTTTTTAGCTGAGAACGGTCGCTGATTAGAGCTTTACCGCTTAAAATAATATTCGGGCCGCCGAAGGATACTTTGCGCCTGAAGTAACCATCCTCAATAAACTTTCTGAAATCGAGAGAGAATTCCGCGGTAACGGCGTTCACGCGTGTTTCGTGGATCAGCCTGTTAGTCCGGTATGTTTTGGACCTGTTCAGAATCGAAAAATTGGAATTGTTGTATGCGTTGTTATCCGTCCGGTTTAATAAACCGATTCCGGCACGCAGTACAGGAAAAATTTCGCCGTTAATCTTTGCTTCTATTCCGGTTGTGTAATAGTAATCCCTGAAATCGTATTTGCCGAACAGACTTGTAAGCGTAGAGGTAAATCGGTCGTACCTTACCGATTCGCCGAACAGATCGGTAAGTTTATTAAAAGCTTTAATGCTAAAAGTGGTTGTCCTGTAATCTCCAAGATAATATCTGGCGTAAAAGTCGGTTTCAAACTTTTTATCGGAAAACCCGTACGCGATGTCGCCGCTCAGGTTCAGCCTTTTATCGAGTTCGTTGGAGATTGAAAAACCGAAGTTCAGTGCATGACCGGTTATATTGTTGAAACTGTAAACCGATAACGGTCCGGAAATCGAGAAATTATCGCTCAGCCGCAGACTGCTTGATAAGAGGGAGAAGTCATCCCAGAAATCTCTCGGAATTGCTTCCAGGCTGTCGATTCTCCTGTAAGCTTCGATCTCCTGAAGAGTGTTCGGAATTGTCTGTGTCGAACGCCAGAATGTCGAGTCCTTTTTATCCGCATCCGGCATCACTTTAATTACAATCATATCAAAGAAATCCGGATCCATGCCGTTGTTGATCTCATAATCGTAAAAGATTGTATTAAGCTCGAAGCCGAATTTGGCAAGTCCCAGAAAATTTCCTTCAACAAAAACCCGGTAGTCGATGGGCATTACAATCCCGCTTTCGAAAGGAACAAACTGCTGAAAAATATTTATCCTTGTAAAAATTCCGCCGGGACTCGCAGCGCTGTTTAAATTGACATCAAGTTTAACCAGGGAAAATGTCCCGTCCATTATATAAATCTTTCCGTAAAATCCGGGCGCGGTTCTATCAATCGGTTCAAAGTAGATCTGGAATACATTTTTATTGTCCATTGCCAGAGTGTCTTCAATTATATAGTAATAATAATCGAGCGCATTATCGGCTATCGGACCGGTCAGAGGCCTTGTGAAAAACTGAATATCGTTCGTATAAAAATTCTGAAGCAGCCGTCCTCCCGTTAAAATATTTATTGTGGAAGGAGTATTTGCCGACTGTTTACGGGCAATTATCTCATCCTTGTAATAATCAGGTTTCTTAAAATATCCTTTGCTTTCGTTTTCTATAATACCTGTTATTTTCAAATCACCTGTATCTTTAGTTCCGATAGAAATTCCAACACTTCTATCGGATGTTGTAATATCCTTAGTGGTTTTTACAAGCCCTTTAGTATAAGCTTTGAAAATGTATGAATCGATTTTCTCCTCGCGGGTCTTCTTGGCTTCTATAGCCCGGCGGATTATTTCGTCGGCCGGGTTTTCACCCGGTAGAACTGTAACTTCGGGGAGCTTAACAGGTATCGGTTCCAATCGGATAGGGAAATTTCTGTCGGCCGAAAGCTCAACTATTACGGTATCGGACTTATATCCGATAAATGATGCAATAAGGGAATAATTCCCCTGTTTAAGCTTTAGTTCGAAATCACCGTCAAGATTTGCTGCGGTACCAATAGTTGTACCGGCAATCCGGATGTTGGCGTAGCTGAGCGGTTCTCCGCTTATTCTGTCTGTTATTCTACCCGAAACTGAAAACTGTTGGGCAAATCCATAGCCGCTCAACAACAGAAATATTAATAATTTATTCATGTTCCCCCATATAGATAATTGCGGAAATTAATAATTCACCCTCATACTTGAGGAATTAATATATCAAAACCAGTGCCTTTATAACAAGTTTCGAAAATAATTAATTCTGAATAAAAACTTTTTATTTATCAATTTTGTTGTAGAGAAAAAAAGGGAAATTGTGAGTAAAAAAATAGTCATAACAGGGGCTACAGGTTTTATAGGAAATAACATTGCCAAAAGACTTATAAGAGAGGGAAACCGGGTTACTATTGTAAGCAGATCAGCAGAAAATGCCAGATTGATAATTCCCGGTGCGTTCGAATATATTAAATGGAATTATAAAACCGATCCTGCCGGTTTTGTAAATGAGAAGGATGTAGTAATACATCTTATGGGCGAAAATATTATGGCCCGGAGATGGACCGGAAAACATAAACGGGAAGTAATTAACAGCAGAGTTGAATCGACACGGGCACTGGTAAAAGGAATTGAAAACGCTGAAGTAAAACCGGAATTGTTTATCCATTCCTCTGCAATCGGTTTTTACGGAAACGGATTTTTTGAAGCCGACGAAAAGAGTAAAAAGGGAAACGGATTTCTCGCCGATGTTGTATCCGCATGGGAGAATGAAGCTGCCGAAGTTGAAAAATCGGGCGTAAGAAGGGTGAGTGTAAGGCTCGGGATTGTGCTGGATAAGAATGAAGGAGCTTTAAAGAAAATGATCCTGCCGTTTAAATTTTTTATGGGTGGCCCTTTAGGGAGCGGTAAACAGTGGTTCCCCTGGGTAAGTATCGACGATGCTGCCGATATATTCAGGTTTGTAATTGAGAAGGAAGAAATTAATGGGCCCGTAAATGCGGTTGCACCCGAATTCATTGACATGAAAAAATTTGCAACCTCCCTCGGCAGAATGATGAAGCGTCCCTCGTTCTTTAGGGTTCCTGAAATTGCACTTAAACTGATTCTCGGTGAGGCGGCTGAAGCGCTGATTTACGGCGTTAAAGTAATTCCTGCAAAACTGGTTGAACACGGTTTTAGCTTTGAGCACAAAAGGATTGATGAAGCTTTAAAAAGTATTTTGTAAAAATCTATTCAAACCAGGAAACAATTTCAAAATTTCCTGTACCTGGGAAGAATGGGGGACTAGCAACCATAAACCTGTCGTCGTAACGGTAACGTTTCGAGAATCCGTTTATGATTGTAGAGACACCGCCGGAAGTTCTGAATTCACCCACCGGGCCTCTGGCATTTTGAATAACACCGCCGTACAAATAGATAGCTCCGGCAACCGGTCTGCTCTGATAGTCCTCTGCCTGGAAGGATCCAGACTCCGAATAAATTGATGCTTGAACCCTAATATTATTATTGTTGGCGGCATTGTTGGTAATTTCAATATCTCTCTGTGCAACTATTCCGAGCATATCCTGTGAATTCGGATTTACCTGGGGATCGGTATTGTAATAAACGTCATCGTCCAGATATATTTTACCCCGGTCTCCTCCAGTTCCTGAAGATCCAATTGTAAATCTTCCTTTTACTCTTCCTTTGATTCTCAACTCGGCATTCTCAGCAAAAATTGCCCCGTTTGGTGCAAACGTCGAAGCCAATGCATAATTCCAGGTCCCGGAACTACTGTATCTGTATCGGAGACTGTCTCCCCTGAACTCTAGATAAACCAGAGAACGCCCGGTAAATTTATAACCGCCAGCTGTTGCTGCTGCATTAAGATTGGAAACACCGTTGGAGGGGATAGCAATGTGAACTCCTGTCTCAAATCCTCCAAGAAATTGTGGACGCGCGCTGTTGCTGTATTTAACTAAACTGCCGTCTATAGTAACTTTACCCATGAATACCGGTCTGTCTGCAACACGTAACGATCCGTTTGTATGGAGAGGGCCCCAAACAGTATCTCTTGTTGTCCAGTAAATATTAGCGGATTCAGAATGAGAGAAATAAGCATATTTTGAGAAAGAACTTGGTCTTAAAACAAGCCTGATGTTGGCTGAGTAATTACGGTAGGTCCCGGTTACATTCAGCTCTCTTATATTTTGATAAACATTAACGGTTGTTAATACTGCTCTTATTGTGCCACCGTCGAAACTGTAATTAAATGTCTGGTCGGCAATTGAGTTGTTTAGGAAGACCTGATTTGTAACAAGATTAACGCCGGTTGCGGCAATACTATGAGCTTTTGCATCAAGATAGTAATTGGCAAAATTCTCAACTGTAGCGGTTGCCATGCTGTTAAAATTTCTGCCGGCTACCATGAAAATAATTGAGAAACCGAGAACTAGTAATATTGCTCCTTTTCCACCCATTTAATCTTCCTACCTTAAAGTAAAGTTTCTTGCAGGTAATCTTACCTGCCGCCAAAGAACTCTTTTATCGGCAGCATAATCATTGCCGTATGCTGCTGGATTCTCAACCGCCATATCAATTTGAATAGCGGCTATTCCTAGCGGAGGGGAGGCAGGCATTGTAGTTATAGTATCACCGTTTGCATCAAAATAAGTTAGTCTGAATTGAGTGATGCCCAGGTTTGAACCGCCGGGAGTTGTGGAGTTTATTACACGGTATAATAATCTGTCGAACGGATTCGGTGTTACTGTCAATTGTGAAGTCGGTCCGAGATAGTAATGCAGCGTATCAACAACCCCGTCGCCGTATGGATTTGAAGTAGTTACAATGTCTGTTAAGAATGAAATTCTGTTTGAGTCTGCACGTATAATTGCCATGGCTGGATTCGGGATTGCCATCCAGTTGTTGCAGTACCCGATCTTTCTGAAATCATATTCCAGAAGTTTTACAACGTCAACCAGATTCTGCTGAACAATTCTTTCGCCGCTGTACTGGTAATTATTCTGAACCGCAGAATCGTTCATCCTAAGCAGAATCATTAATAACATCCCGCCGATAATTGTTGATCCGATTATGTCGAGTATTGCGCTAAAACCCATATCTCACCTGAAATACCAATAACTGTATATTGTAGATAGTTTAACCGTATCCGTCATCTCCGGAGTAATCACTCTAACGATCAATCTTTTATGCCACGTTCTCTGGTTATAAGTTGAATTCGGATTATTAAGCGATACATAATCCACTCTGCAGAATGTTTGGAATACGATTCTTCTGTTTGTTCCTTCGAAGGCTAGAGTATCCAGTTTTGGAGTTGTCCTGAAACAATTATAATCGTCAAAGTCGTTGAATTCATCAGGATTACTAGAGAACTCTCCGGTTTCAATCCCCAATGAGTTTATATTTGTAAGTGAAGTCAATGATGTAACAGCAATTGTATCAGTATTATGATCGAATGCTTTGCCTGTAGCTTTTTCGACAGTAGAGGTTGCCAAAGAAGCAGCAAGAATACCGTAACGGTTATCTATCATCGTCGAGTTTGTTGTAATCAAACCCCGGTTTGTAGTAAGGATGACCATACTTAATAAAAATACAGCACCAATAGTTATGAGCATTTGTCCGGTATTCATTTATTCCCTAACAATTCCTGCAAAAAGATATAAAAATTGCCGGCTTTATTCTACACTAATACTGTGCTGCAGAACATCCCGGCCGGTTTTGATAGACCTACTATTATTATCGAAATTCAAAGAAAAAAAATTAACCGTTATTAATTCATCATGTATCTGAATGTAATGAAGCTGATCAAATCAAAAAATTTTCATTATTACTCATACCAGGAAACAACTTCAAAATTCTGCGTGTGCGGAAAATAAGGCGGAACCGAAAGTAAAAAACGGGTATCGTAAGCATGAACAAATCTTAAACCTTTAACGGGAGTGCTCCCCGAGTATACGGCAGTCTGACGCGTATCTTTTGCGATTAAACCACCCAGTATATTCCAGTTTCCAAGGAATGACTGGTTGATCAGACCATACTCTGGACCGATATTCCCGGTTAGTGAGAACATAGAAGCATGTGTGTTTATACTTTTCCCTCGTGTATTTGCATTATCTTGAATTCTTATATTACTCTCGGCAATAATCCCCAGCATATCGTTAGAAGTTGGAATTACCCTCGGATCATCCTTGTAAACAAGATTATCTTCAAAAAAGACCTGTCCGGCACCGGTTGAATTAATTTTTGTGGCAGCGATTGTAATCCTGCCGTCGAGAGTCCCCTTTGTATAAATATTTCCTCTTTCAACATAAACAACACCGCTGGGTGCAAAAGAGGTAACTGAAACAGTTTTGGGTGTACTCCATGTGCCGCCGTTTATGCTCTGACTATATGTAACGGTTGCGTCATTATTGAAATAGAGCCTGACGTTAGTGATATAATTGTTATTGGTTGTATCCCTGAAAATCCGGCTTGCATGGGAACGGAGTCCGGTTGTATCGAATTTAAGCGGGAGGTCAACACCGGTTTCGTATCCGCCGTAAAACTTCGGGTCGGCTGGAGTCCCTTGTTTTTTCAATCCGTTCTTAGTAGTTACTTTACCCCAAAAGACCGGAGTACCGTCGGTTGTCAGTTTTGCATTCACATGGAATGGTCCGTTGAAAGTATCGCCGGTTGCTGGGTAAGCACTCATCGACGAATAGAAATTTCCGAACTTGGCGAAGTTACTCGGTTTTAATTGTACAATTATAGTTTTGGTAACACCCTTATAAGTACCTTCTGAAATAATTGTCGCAATCTGATCGTCAAATTCGGCACCTCCGCAAGGACCGAGATAATCGCCATGAGAAAGATGAGCGGAGACCGCACTTGTGGCTATTAAGATAGTGGTGCCCCCGTCATTTTCTGGTTTATGACAGATTGTAGTCTTACCTGTTAATCCATTAATATGATTGCTTATATATACGTTTATTACTCCGCCGCAGAAACTGAGATTCGTATAACCTGCCTCCCAGTATTTATCCATGAACAACTGATTAGCCGCCATATTAGCCCCGGTAATAGCAAGATTATGAGAAACGGCATCAATATAGTATTTGGATTCATTTTCAACCGCGCGGGTTGATAAACCGGCAAAATTCTGCCCGACAACAAGAAATATTAAACTGAAACCGAGTATAAGAAGTATAGCTCCTTTACCGCCCATTTTAGATCACCTGTTTTTGAGGTTTCGTGCTGCAAGTCTGATCTGCCGCCAGAATACAGTTGAATACTCATTCTCGTATGCAATCGTACTTTCAACTTTTATATCGATTCTCATTGTGTAAATTGAACTTGGTACTGCAATCGGGAAGGGAAGCTGCTGGCCGAGAGCATTGTAATAAATCATTTTAAATTTTGTAACACCGAGATTCGAACCACCGGGTATATCATTATTAACAACACGGTATAATAACCGATCATCAGGGTTAGGTGTTTCTAAAAGTGAATCAGGTGAACCAAGATAGTAATGAAGTGTGTCTACGATTTCATCTGAATCAACATCGGTGAGAAATGAAATGCTGTTTGAATCGGCCTCCAGGATTGCTTTAGATGGATCTGGAATCTGTTCCCAATCTTTACAGTAACCGATTTTTCTGAAATCATATTCCAGAAGAGCAACAATTTCCACGAGGTTCTGCTGAACAATCAACTCTCCACCGTAATTATATGTGTTTTTAACTGAAGCATCATTCATTCTAAGCAGTATCAGGAAGAGCATACCGCCTACTATAGTTGAACCCAATATGTCGATTAAAGTACTATATCCCATTTGACTACCTGAAATACCAGTAGCTGAAGACCGATGATAAACGAATGGTATCTTTCATTGACGGACTTGTAACGGTCACATTTATTTTTTTATGCCAGGTCTGTGATGCAACAAATGATTCCGGATTAGCAGGAGATATATAACCAACCTGGCAGGAGATATAAAATGGAGCGGATTGAAAAGTAGAATCGCCGGCAGTACTTCGGAAATATCCGTTGAAATCGTCAAAGTCGTTGAAATCCGGATATACCTCACCTGCTTCCGGGCCGAGTGATGCTACTGTTGTTAGACCGGAAGTTTCACTGACGGAAGTAGTATCTGTCGCTTTGTCGAATGCTTTGCTGTTGGCTTCCTCGATTATTGAAGTACCTAGTGAAACAGCCAGAACTCCGAATTTTGTATCGAGCATTACCGAGCTGGTGCTGAAGAAAACATTATTAATCCGGAGTATAACCAGAGAAAGCAGCAGCAATGCGGCTATTGTAATTAACATTTGCCCGGTGTTCATAATTTTAACACACAGTACTTTCTAAAAAAAATCCCCCCATTTCCCCCGGTCTACTTGTCAAAAATTGTGCTAAGCTAAGGAAGGTAAACTGGGCTAAATTCAAGTTTCTGAACTCCGGCCAATCAGCATGTAACTGTGACATGTAAAAATGTAAACGTATGACCTCAATTTCTGACGGCAGGATTTATTCTAAAGTTATTATATTGTATTCAGTTTTTATTAAATGACATTAATATGGATCCAGTTAATCTGATTGCAGCAATAATCTTATTCCTTTCTATGACCGCAAACTGGGGAGGGGCCCGGAAAGGTCTGAAAACGTCTATTACCAGGGTTCTTGTAAAACCTGATACTTTTCTTCAGAAGATTCCTCCGAATGTTTCAGCCGTAGTCCTGATTCTGATCATACTGGGTATTTTTAATGTGGGTACTTTTAATATAGAGAAGAATGGTTCTATTCAAACGGCGAGATTTGTGGGATTGGGTTTCTTTGCCCTTTTTTCATGGCTGCAGGTTTACTCATACAAATCCCTTGGAAGTTCTTATGCACCCGATATTGTGATATTGAAAGATCATAAATTATATACAAATGGAATTTATAAAGTTATCCGTCATCCCCAGTATCTGAGTCAGATTTTGAGTGATCTCGGTGCGGGAGTAGCATTGTTAAGTTACCTGGCTCTTCCATTAATCCTGATTCTGGAAATTCCCCTTCTTATTATGCGTGCTTCGGCTGAAGAAAAAATGTTAGCCGGATATTTTAAGGAGAAATTTTCCGAGTATAAAAAAAGAAGCGGCTTCATTATCCCTTTCATCGGTTAATACGGAATGAGAAGTATACTGGTTAAATATCTTTTTTTGATTCTTATTTTGATTTCCGCAGATCTGAATGCTCAGCGCCTTCTTAAAATTTCTGTTGATATCAACGGAAAAGAATCCACGCTTTCTTATATCTCGCGGAACGGATTTGCGTTCGTATCGGGTAAAGAAATTGCCTCGATCCTATCGGCAAATATTTTCTATAATCAGGATGCCGCAAAGCTTGAGATCAAATTCCCCGATTACACCATTAAGCTGACAGCCAGGAATCAGTTCCTTATTTTGACCAGCCGTTCCGATAACACAACAAGTATTTATCAGCTCCCGATCTCAACGCTGCTGATAAATAACGACGTCTTCATTCCGCTCCTCTATTGCCAGAACTATCTTAGTCTTGCATTCGGTAAAAAAATAAGTTTCGACAACAGTGTAAAAAGTCTGGTCGTTTCATCAGAACCTTATTCCCCGGATATGTTCTACGCAAACCTGGAAGTTGAAAAAGAAGAAGATCGGACCGGAACAAAAACAATTGATAAATCGCAACCTTCAAAACCGCCCGTTTCCGGCTACGATGTTTATCTTCTGAGCATCGAGGAAAAATCGAACGGTACGCTGATACGGCTTAAAACATCCCGGAAGGTACCGATACCCCGGCACTCGATTAATAACAATACGCTTTATGTTTTCTTCCCCGGAATTTCGATGGCGCCTGATATTATAAACAATATTAAAGGCGCTGGACTTGTAAAAACCGTAAGACGTGTTGCGCTTTCTCAAAAGAATTCCCAGCTCGAGTTTTCTCTCGAAGAAGGATATTCATCATCGGAAGCATTTCTCGATCTTGAAAGCAACGATATCATGATTACTATTCATAATAAGCTCTTTAATTCCCAGAATCTTCCGGTAACCGATTCCAAATCCAAATGGATTTTTGATACGGTTGTTATTGATGCGGGGCACGGTGGTAAGGACCCCGGCGCTATTGGCGTAACCGGCGTTAAAGAGAAGGATATAAATCTTAAACTGGCCCTTAAACTCGGTGCCCTTTTTGAAAAAGAACTCCCCGGTGTAAAAATTGTCTATACGCGAAAGACCGATCAGTTCATCGAACTTTTTAAAAGAGGTAAAATTGCCAATGAGGCCGGCGGAAAATTATTCATTTCGATTCACTGCAATTCTACAGTGAAAAAAGATATTAGTCATAGAGGCTTTGAAGTTTATCTTTTAAGGCCGGGAAAAACTCAGGACGCAATTGAAATTGCCGAGTTCGAAAATAGTGTTATTAAACTGGAAGATAATCCCGACCGGTATCAGAAACTTACGGACGAAAACTTCATACTTGTCAGTATGGCCCATTCACAGTATATGAGGTATTCCGAAAAGTTTTCCGACATTCTGAACCAGGAATGGAAAAAGGGGGTTGAGATTCCATCACTCGGAATTAAACAGGCTGGATTCTATGTCCTGGTCGGTGCTTCGATGCCGGGCGTTTTGATTGAGACGGGTTTTCTCTCGAACCGGAAAGATGAAGCTTATCTGAACAGTTCTAATGGCCAGAATGAAATAGCACGGGCAATATTCAACTCTGTTGTTAAATACAGGGATTTTTATGACCGTGAAGTTGCTGAAGGGGCCGGAAACTAATAGTTATTCTCAGGTTGATTGGAAGTGGAATTATTATTGCCGGCTTACATTCAGGCGGAATTTGTTAATAAAGTTTAATCGGATTAATTTTATCACGCTAATATTACAGGAAAGGTAATTTAATATGACGAATGCTCAAAAATGGATGGCTGCTTTTCTCGGATTGTTCCTGATCTTTTTTATAATAGGCAGGATTACACAAAAGGAAGAAGTGGTTCCGCATATGATGGATGAAAATTATAACAGTGGATCTTCGCAGCAGGAAAGTCCTGAACTGGACGGACTTACACTTATTCAACAGAGCGGGTGTGTTACATGCCACGGTCAGAATATGGAGGG
>CAZHHG010000025.1:29874-32692 GCA_964532065.1 uncultured Melioribacter sp. | reverse complement strand
TAGACCGCGCACAGGATGAACTATTAACATCGGAATCGCAGGTTACATTCGTGGCAAACGGTGTAAAACAGAGATTCTCTACGACTGCCAGCCAGATCGCATGCTTAATGGATCTGCAGTCGGACCAGATGATCTATACCGGAAAAATAGCAACTGCAAGCTTCCCCACTTTCGAAGAGATCGATAAAGGGGAGATACTTATAGACAATGCTACCGTTGCCGGAATTTACCAGGCAGTAGGACAAATGAGGAAATACGCCGATGATTTCGTAAGACGTCTCGGAGAAATCTCTTTTACAAACACAGCAACAAAAGATGACGGATTATTTATCGGAAATCTTTACGGCGGACTCGCCAGATATTACCTGGCTGTTGCATTCGGCGTAAATGTGAACGAGCCCGGAGCAACAATAGACGCCGGTCAATTCATTCCACAGACAACATTGCTGAATGACGCAATCAACATGTTGAAGGAAGCGTTAAAATACAATCCACTTCCAACTACAACAGCAGCTTTACAGAAGCGTCAGGTTAATTCACTTATCGCTAAAGCATATCTGGCACTTAAGGATTACGCAAATGCTGCAACTTACGCAGCACAGGGTATGACCAAAGGCGACGCTGCATTTAATTCACTCAATAATGATGTAAGCAACATTTATTATTGGGGATTTGCAGGTGCTGGCCGTGTTCAGATTGCAGTCAACAGCAGAATGAACGGATACATCACCGCAGAGGCCAAGGAAGCCAATAGAATTAAACTTGGGACTGTAGCAGGTACCGACGGTATTACATACTACTGGCAGTTAAAATATCCTGAAAAAGGGACAGCATTCCCGGTAATGACATGGCAGGAAAACCACCTAATGTTAGCTGAATGCGCATTAAGAGGTTCCGGCTCTGCAAACGCATTGGCATTAGTTAATGAAGTAAGAGCAAACTACCAGATACCGGCTCTTGCAACAATTGACATTGCCGGCGTATTAGTTGAGCGTGACAAGGAATTATTTGTTACTGGAACCCGTTTAATGGATCAGCACAGAACAGGAACATGGCACTTAACAGGAAACGTATGGCGTTATATGCCAATTCCGAGAGGTGAAAGAAACGCTAATCCAAATCTTCCGGCTAACTAATAGTTGATTAGGATACGTATTAAAAGAGCGGCTTAATGCCGCTCTTTTTTTTACATCGATTTGATAAAATTAATTTGAATGGACTGAGGCAAATCAGTGCTGTTCATCAAAGAGAAATAGAGATTCCAGCTTAATTCCTGCTGAAGATTTTTGTTGTAGGCAGACACCAGTCTGACCGCATTAATTGCACTAATAAGGCGGTTGAGAATCAAAGCACCGGCGGCAAATCGGAGATTATTAAAAGCGCTTTCACTCGATGACCACATCTCGCGGTATTCCCTTCTCTTATCATTGTTCTCCCATTTCCAGTAGAATTTCTGAGTATCGTATGCTTTGGCAAATTCCCTGTTCAGTTCCTGTACTTTATTATAATCATCTACTGAGAGGTATGAACCGATATTAGCAAAGAATTCGCTCTCTTTACCTGAGAGAATTACGCCGGCATTAGATTCGGCAAAAGCCCTGTAATTTTTCTCCTGCCAGTTTCCGTATATACTGAATCCTGCGAGCGTTCCCCAGAGGAGGCCGTCGGCAACAGTAAAATAGACTCCTGTATCATAACCGCCGGCATACAACTCCCCCATTCCGGGTAGAAGCAAGGAATATAGTATTGCAAGACCGGGATTTTTACGGGAAGGCTGGTTCTGATCCTGGAGAACGGATTCCTGATAATTGAATGAAGACTGATTGTTTTGAAATTGAATTTGACTTTTTAATGATAAGATAGATCCGCTTGAATTCTGAGGGTGAATAACTGAAGTAAAAAGAATTGAGAAGAAAAAGATTTTTTTCATTTGACGACCCGTGTTTTATGAGAATACATTTTCTAAAGTTTCGGCAGTACAAATGTTCTCATCAACCTCCCTAATTTTTACTTCAACTATCTTATTTATATAATCTGCGGAAAAAGGAATTTTTACGCGCACGTAATTTGAGGAAAATCCTTTCATAAATCCATCCATATTTTCATGCTCGAAAAGGACCTTCAGATTTCGACCGATCATCTTCCTGTAGAATTCATTCCTCTTCTTCTCACTGAGTATTCTAAGCATATTGTTTCTACGTTTTCTTTCGACTACATCAACCTGGCCGAGCATACCGATAGCTTTTGTATTCGGGCGTTCGGAATATGTAAAAACGTGCAGGTAGGAAACCGGAAGATCGCGCAGGAAATTATATGTATCGAGAAAATCCTCTTCTGTCTCACCGGGGAATCCGACAATAACATCTACACCTATGCCTACATTTTCGATTTTACCGGCAAGCTTAACAATCAAATTCCTGTAATCATCGGTCCGGTACCGCCGCTGCATAAGCCGTAGCACCTTATCACTTCCGCTCTGAAGCGGTATATGGAAATGATTTACGAGCCGATGATCTTCGATTGCGAGCTGAATGATATCGTCATTTAAGAGATTCGGTTCAATGGAGCTGATTCTCAACCGGTAATCACCTTCTACTTCCAGCATCATTTTAAGCAGGCGGTAAAGATCTGTTCCATTATTTTTTTCCTGATCATGATCATGTTCCTGATCATGATCAAGAGCAAGAGCATGATCAAGATTTATTGAGGAATAATCGCCTACATTTACGCCGGTAAGAACAATCTCTTTATATCCGTTTCCGAGGAGTTCTTTAAACTGTGCAATCACTTCTTCGGGAATCATACTTCTGCTTTTACC
>CAZHHG010000025.1:0-29864 GCA_964532065.1 uncultured Melioribacter sp. | reverse complement strand
GGGATAGTACAGAAGCTGCACTTATAGTCGCATCCGTCTTGAACCTTAAAGAATGCTCTGGTCCGGTCGTCCGCGTCCGTTGAATGGGATGAATTAAAGGAATTGAGTTCTTCTGTAGGAGAAACATAGATGCACGACAATTCCTTCTTATTAAAATCCGATATATAATTGAAGAGATTAAACTTCTCTCCGCTGCCAAGCACTGCGTCCACGCCCTCTATTTTAGAGATCTCCTCCGGCCGGAGCTGGGCATAACAGCCGGTAACAATAACGTAAGCTTCCGGATTATTGCGGAGAGCGCGCCGCACAATTTGTCTGCATTCTTTATCAGCATGTTCTGTTACAGTGCAAGTATTGATAACATAGACATCCGCTTTCTCGCTGTAATCTACAATCGAAAAACCCTTTTGCAGAAATTGTTTCCCTATTGTGGAAGTCTCCGCAAAATTCAGTTTACAGCCCAGGGTATGGAATGCAACTTTGGATGACATATTATCTATATTTTTTTTAATAACTTGTTATTAAATGATGAACATGAGCGAGAACATGATCAAGAACAAGAGTATTAATAGAAAAAGAACGGGCTGCATTCAATCGATAAGCAGCAATGATTAAATACAGCCCGAATATTTTTAATTGAAAGCCGAAGAATTATTCAGCTTTCGGTTCTTCTTTCTTTTCTTCAACTGCCGCGGCTGGAGGAGCCGGAGTGGATTTGTCATCATACAGATTAAAATCAGATGAATCAAATTTTCCCGCATCTGCCTGCAGAATATCGTTGACAGTTACTTTTTCCAGTTTATGTTCATTTATGTACTGGGAGATTTCGTCGTCGGATTTCTCTTTTAATGCTCCGATAGCACTCAGTACAATTTTTTTATTCTCTTTGTCGAACTCGACCACTTTAAGTTCGAGTTTAGCACCGACAGGGAAACAGAAGGAGAGATTTTTAATCTTCGAAGTCGATAACTGAGTAGCTGGAATGAATCCGTCTACGTTAAGAGGCAGTTCGGCAATCAATCCTTTCTCAATTATACGGACAACCTTTCCATCGGTCTTTTTACCAACGGCATATTCCTTCTCGAAATTATCCCACGGATTTTCGTTAATCTGTTTATGACCGAGAGATATTTTTCTCGAATCAGTATCAACACCTAAGACAACCACATCGATCTTTTCACCTTTCTTAACCACTTCGCCGGGGTGACGGATCTTCTTTGTCCAGGAGAGATCTGAGATGTGAACGAGTCCGTCTATACCGGGTTCGAGTTCAACAAATACACCGAAGTTCGTAAGATTACGGGCAACACCCGAATGTGAGGAACCGACAGGATATTTTTTGAGAAGGTCCTGCCACGGATCAGGTGTAAGCTGTTTCATACCGAGAGAGATTTTCTTTTCATCTTTATCGAGGCTCAAGATAACGGCTTCAACAATCTGTCCCATCGAAACGAATTGAGACGGATGGCTGATATGCTGAGTCCAGCTCATTTCGGAGATATGGATCAAACCTTCGATACCTTTTTCAATCTCGATGAAAGCGCCGTAGTCGGTCAATGATACAACACGGCCGGCTACTTTATCGCCGATCTTATATTTTTCCTGTATCTTTTCCCACGGATGCGGAAGAAGCTGTTTCAAGCTGAGTGAAATTCTCTTCTTTTCTTTATCGAAATCGGTTACAACAACTTTAATCTTCTCGTCAAGTTTAACAACCTCGCTAGGATGATTAATCCTTCCCCAGCTAAGATCAGTAATGTGAATAAGACCGTCAACGCCGCCGAGGTCGACGAATACGCCGAAATCGGTAATCGCTTTAACGATACCTTCGAGGATCTGACCTTTCTCGAGTTTCTCGAGAATTTCTTTACGCTGATCTGAAATAGTTTCTTCAATAAGAACTTTATGAGAGACAACAATATTCTCTGTCGGGATATTTACTTTAACAATCTTAAAGTCCATTGTCTGGCCAACGAAAGCATCAAAATCGCGGACCGGACGGATATCGATCTGCGAACCGGGAAGGAACGCTTCGATACCGATAAGATCAACAACCATTCCGCCTTTAATTCTCTTAAGAATTTTACCCGGAATAATCTTTTCATTTTCATATGCATCCATAACTCTTCCCCAAATCTTGAGGAAGTCGGCACGTTTCTTACTTAAGACAAGATTTCCTTCTTCATCTTCAACGCTTTCAATAACGATATCAATTTTGTTACCGATTTTAATTTCCTCGGTTGCATTGAATTCAGATTTAGAAATAGTACCATCGGATTTGAAGCCGACATCAACCACGACATTTTCACCTGTGATACCGACTATAGTGCCGGCAATTATTTCGCCTTCTTTGATATCGCGAAATGATTCGGCATAAAGTTTAGATAATGCTTGTAATTCTTCCGGAGAATATTCATCGATATTGATGAATTTACCGGGGTCAGATACTTTTTTAAGAGTATCTTTTTCTAACTCGGACATCAGTCCTCCTACCATCTGCTCACTTCTTTAACGCCGCCGGTTAAAGCTGAAGCAGTATTGCTTTTTAGTTTAACATATAGTGTTTTTTGGCGGCTAAAATCTCTTTTACTTTTTTATAGAGAAATTCAAGATCCTCTTCAGGAGTAAAACCTGTATTATCGAATTCAAAGGCATCTTCAGATTTTTTCAGCGGAGATACCTCTCTGCCGCTATCGATCTTATCCCTCTTTTCAAGATTTGCTTTCACATCGTCATAGGAAATATCAACGTTGCTTTTCTGAAAATCGCGCAGGCGTCTACTGGCGCGTTCATCAATTGATGCGGTTATAAAAAATTTAACATCGGCATCCGGGAATACAACAGTTGTAACATCTCTTCCCTCGGCAACCAGATTTTCCTCTTCACCAATCTTTTTCTGAATTTTAACCATCTCGGTCCTGACTTCTGGAATCGTACTTATTTCGCTTACTTTGGCATTCACTTCGGCGCTTCTAATCTGTTCGGTTACTTCAAGATCATTTGCAAAAACTCTGGTAACACCGTTTTCATATTTCAGTTTAAGCGAAAGACTCCTTGTCATTTCAATTACAGCCGGAACATCTTCAACAATTCCGTTCTGAATTGATAAAAAGGTAATGGCCCGATACATTGCACCGGTATCCAGATAAGTAAAACCCAGTTTGCGGGCTAAGTTCTTTGCAGCAGTGGATTTACCTGAACCGGCCGGACCGTCTATGGCAATAATAATTTTCTTCGACATTGGCTTGCAAAAATATTAAAATTAAACGGGGGCTGCAAATTAAAAGTTGGGATGGAATCAAATAAAGAATCCGGTCTTGATTGGACCGGATTCCGTAAGAAAAGACAAAAAAAATCTAAAAAAAGCTAAATTCCAAGCAAATACTGGATTTTTACAAAGTATTGCTGACTCGTATTGGCAATTCCGATCTCCCCTTTATAGTCTGTATAGTCGCTGGTTGCGCCGGCGAAGAAGGTTGTAAAAGCATTTAATTTGTAGCTGAAAAGAGGGTAAATCTGAATCGATTTGGAGAAGGAATCGTACTGGAAAATAGTTCTGAAAAAGAGCTCAGGTGAAAACTGATATGTTCCAACAGTCCTGAAAATATTTCCATCATATAGTAGATTTCCAGTTTCCTCATTTGAAAGCCTTGCCCTTGAATATGTAAATGAAAGATTGAGACGCGAAGTCGGTTTGACCGTTATTGAAGCATCGATATTATGACCGGTACCAATAACAGGCAGACTTGACCTGTAAATGAATTTTCCGAAATTACCGCCGGCATATAGAGAAATCTCTTTAATTGGGCGCGTACTAATCTCGGCATAAAACCTTCTTACATTTTTCAAACTTTTCCCGAAGAAATTTTCATCATTAACAAGAATGTAGTTTGCGTAGATGCCTGTCTGTCCTTTTAATGTAAATGAAACATATGGAACAAGCGATTGTTCTTTTTTCAATCCGTCAAAGTTGAACCTTAATTCCCCCTGAAGCCCGATAGTTGCTCTTTCGACAAACGATTTTTCCGGATAGAAAACAAACTGATTACTTAGAAAGAACTGTCTGTAATTATTGGATGAAAAAAGACCGTTATATGTCTGATAAGTAGGTGTAAAATTATTTATGACAAAAGAAAAGTTATAGGATCTCTGTTGGTGTGAAAGGGAGAGATGAATTCCGCTTCCGGAATATTCCTCACCGTTGAACGCTGCATTTTTACCGGAACTTCCGAATCCTCTCTGCGAATTGAAAAGCTGCGGATTATTTAATTCTTTAGTTAATGAGTAGAATCCTTCACCGCTGAAATACCAGTTGCTCCAGAATTTATAATTCCAATCCAATCCAGCAACGTAGTTATGCCCGCCGTCAAAATTTCTTGTAAGTATCATGGAGCCGATATAGTTTTCATCACCGAGGTCGTACCGGAGCCGTCCGATATTCGCGAGTGAATTAATATCTGTGGGGATTGTATTGCTTCTATCTTCGCCCGGTACAACTATAACTGTATTTCTGTCGTACGCACTCATATACATATACGACAATGAACCGGATTTACCGTTAATTCTCGCGGCTGCCAGAGGATCGTTAATTGATCTTGAATAATACATTGGAGTCTGCAGCAGTTCGTTACCAATCAGGAAGAAAGGCCTTCTCTCATCGTAGTAGAGCGCAAAGGTTGTATTAACACTAATCTGAGCGGCATCGGATTCTATCTGACTGAAATCGGGATTGATAACTGCATCGAGAGAGAAATCGGGACCCGGCGAATATTTAATTCCTCCTCCGACTCTTCCTTCCATCGGATTAAATTTTATACCTGATTTAGGATCATTGAAGTTGGCAAGCTGTCCACCTTTTTGACCAATAACATAGGGTAAGAGTTCAATATTACTGCCTGGTTTTAATCCCTGCAGTCCCTGCAGAACACCGGATTGCGGCAGAAATCCCGGAATATTACGGTCGATCTTCGTCCATGAAATTTGAATTCTACTGCTTCGAGGAATATTCCGAACAATACCCAGGACCCAATTCTGATCCTCTTTATCAGGAAAGGTAAGACTTGTAAACGGTATAGCAATTTCGGCGGTCCAACCGTTTTCATTAATTGAAGCGGCCGAATGCCAAATCAGATCGAGGCTTGCGTCTTCATTATTCATAGTAGCTAGAAGATCACCTTTTATGCCGTGTGGATTTACAGCAAATTCATATCCCTTCTGGTAATCGCCGTAAGTATCGAGTACAATTATAACATAATCATCGTCGAACATTCTGTCGCGGTCAGTTATATTCGCACGGATCTGGGAAGGATTTTTATCGTAACATTCAAAACCGAAATAGATATGCTTATCATCATACAGGGCTCTTACAAGGGTTCTTTCCGGAGCCTGGGTATTATCACCGGGACGGATTTCATAAGTAAGTTCGATCGGTTCAGCAAGTTTCCAGATCGGATGATCGAGCTTACCCGTAAGTTCTAATGATTTGTCAATTTTTTTTATCTGGAGAACCGGTTTCTCCGACGGATTATTTCCGGAATTTATACTGAAAGCAAAAAGCTGGATTGCGATAAAAAAAAGTAATAACAGGATATTTTTTCTCATACTCCCCCCTTGGATGATATGTTATGAATTGACACTATGTTTAGATGGTATTCCACCTTAAAATGTTACCTATAAGCTCAATATTTTTTTCTGGAGCGGGGGTAAAAATAATTACCTGATGCAGGCAGGATCCTGATGAACGGCCAGGTAATAATGGAAAGAGCAGCTTTTGAGTTAAAAAAAATCTGATTGGGAATCAAAATCCTTATTTTTTTTATTTCTCGGTAAGGATTTTAATCATATTCTCATGAATCAGCTTATTTGTAGCCAGAATCTGTTTTGAAAAGATATTGATTTCATTTCCACTAAAGTCGGTAACAATACCACCGGCTTCTTCAACCAGGAGTTTACCGGCGCACATATCCCACGGATGCAGAAAGACTTCCCAGAATCCGTCGAATACTCCCTCGGCAGTATAACAGAAATCGATTGCAGCCGATCCGAGCCGGCGTACAGCCCTTGCGTTTTTAAGGAATGCGATGAAATGCTCGAACGCGTGATCCGGATTTTCAGCAACGTTATAAGGGAAACCGGTTACAAGAACTGATCTTCTTACATCTGAATTGGTACTCACATTAAGTTTTCTGCCGTTACAAAAGGAACCGCTTCCGAGTTCGGCGCTATAAAGAGCATCACGCATAACATCATAGACAACACCGCAAATTGTTTCACCGCTTTTCTGAACTCCTATAGAGACTGAAAAGATCGGCAAGCCATGCGCGAAATTTGTTGTTCCATCCAGAGGATCTATTACCCATAAATATTCACCTCCGGACTTATGATTTCCGCTCTCTTCGGCAAGGACAGAATGCGAAGGAAATTCTTTCTTAATAAAATCTATTATAACTGCTTCCGATTTCTTATCATATTCAGTAACTAAGTTCGTTAAACTTCCTTTAGTTTCGATTGAAAAATTCTTTCCAAAACCCTCACGGACAATCTCACCGGCTTGCCTGGCAATCTCAATTATTTTATCGATCAATTAAAACCTCAGAATTTTTGAAGTCAAATATAGTAAAACTGATCCGAATCAATTATTCCATTTCAACCTATTCATTTATTCATTTTATATTTTCGATCTTTAATTGTAACTAATACATAGAACATTCTACATTCTAAACCATTTATTCTGCCCCTCACATGCAAGTCGACACTATTTATCAACCTTGATAGCCCATCGTTTATTTGGTATCTTTGCGTCAAAAAGATAGAATTGGAGTAAGATTTGATGAATGAAGAAATAAAGTCGCACCCTCAGGATTATTCAATTGTTGAAGATATACCGAAAGTACTCCCCGTACTCCCCTTGAGAGATAACGTAATATTTCCGTATATGATTTTTCCGGTGCTGGTAGGCAGAGAGCAGTCGATTAATGCCGCGAATTACGCGCTTGAGGGATCGAAATATATTTTTCTGGCTGCCCAGAAAAAATCGAATATAGAAGGACCTACAAAGGATGACATTTTCAGGGAAGGAACGATTGCTAAAATAATCCAGATACTAAAACTCCCTAACGGCCTGCTGAAAATTCTTGTCGACGGAGTAATTCAGGGCAGGATTGTCAAGTTTACCGAGCGTTCAAATTTCTTTGAAGCCGAAATAGAAGTAATTGAGTCCGAGCACGAAGAACCCCGCGAGATGAACGCACTGATGAGACAAATGTCGAACCTTTTTAAGGAATATGTTAAGATCAACAAATCGATTCCTCCCGAAGCGGTAAATTCATTCGACAGCATCGATGAGCCCGACAGAAAATTATTTTATGCAGCCGCGAATATCAATCAGACAATGGATGTGAAGCAGAGAATACTCCAGAAGTTTTCTATAAAGGAGCAACTCTATGAAATTATCAAGATCCTGAATTCGGAGATTGAGATACTGAAAATAGAGAAAGAGATTGAAGGAAAGGTACACGAGAATATTGCCAAGACACAGCGAAAGTTTATTATACAGGAACAGATCCGGATTCTTCAGGACGAACTTGGCGACGAGGAAGAGACCTCGCCCGAATTTGCAAAACTTAAGGATGAGATAATTAAAGCAAAGATGCCAAAGCCGGTTCAGGAGAAAGCGATTGAAGAGCTCAACAAACTGAAAAAGACTCCCGCAAGTTCACCTGAAGCAACCGTTATAAGAAATTACCTCGACTGGCTTATCGACGTACCGTGGCATAAAAGGACGAAGGATAACCTCGATATCAAGAATGTAAGAAATATTCTGGATGAAGATCATTTCGGACTTGACAAGCCGAAGGAAAGAATTGTTGAACATATAGCCGTATTGAATCTTGTCCGGAACATGCGTGGACAGATTCTCTGTTTCGTAGGCCCTCCGGGTGTAGGCAAAACATCTCTTGGTAAATCGATAGCCAGAGCGCTCGGAAGAAATTTTGTGAGGATCTCTTTAGGCGGTGTGCGCGACGAAGCGGAGATCCGCGGCCATAGAAGAACTTATATAGGCTCGATGCCCGGGAAGATACTTCAATCGATGAAGCGGGCAAAGACGGTTAATCCTGTTATGCTGCTCGATGAGATTGACAAGATGAGTATGGATTTCCGTGGCGACCCTTCCTCAGCAATGCTTGAAGTTCTGGATCCCGAACAGAACCATACATTCAACGATCATTACCTTGATGTTGATTACGATCTTTCTCAGGTAATGTTTATAACTACGGCAAACGTAAGATACAACATTCCCCTGCCGCTTCAGGACAGGATGGAAATAATTGAGCTGCCGGGATACCTTGAGTATGAGAAAATTGAAATAGCTAAAAGGCATATTATTCCTAAGCAGATAGAAATTCACGGACTTAAAAAATATAAAGTTGATTTTAAGGATGAGGCAATTAAAAAGATTATTACCGGTTACACACGTGAAGCAGGAGTAAGAAACCTGGAAAGAGAAATAGCTTCCGTTTTAAGGAAGACTGCCCGGGAAATAATCCTTTCAAATTCCGGTAACGGCAAAAAGAAAAAACCGGTTAAGAAATTTTCTCTGGATGAAGCCACAGTCGAAAAATTCCTGGGCGTGCCGAGATTCAGAAGTCCTAAAGCAGAAAAGGAACACCGCATTGGAAGCGTTACCGGACTGGCATGGACGAGTGTAGGAGGCGAGATTCTTCAGGTTGACGCTACGGTTATGACCGGAGCGGAAAAACTAACTCTTACCGGTCAGCTAGGGAATGTTATGAAAGAATCGGCCCAGGCAGCATTGAGCTATCTCCGCTCTAATGCAAAGGAGTTTGGATTGGAGCCTCACTTTACAAAAGGAAAGGAGATCCATATACACTTGCCGGAAGGCGCAATTCCGAAAGACGGGCCTTCGGCCGGTATTACAATGGCAATGGCAATGTATTCGGCCTTCAGCTGCAAACCGGCTAGAAACGACGTGGCAATGACCGGAGAGATTACATTGCGCGGTAAGATTCTTGCAATCGGAGGATTAAACGAGAAACTGCTCGCGGCCCAGAGAAACGGGATGAAACTTGTCCTAATTCCCAAAGAGAATGAAAAAGATCTTACAGAAATAAAGGACGCCGTTAAACAGGGATTAAAAATAATTCCTGTAGCAACAATTAAAGAAGCGCTGCCTTACGTTTTCGAGATTAAAAATAAAACGGCGCCTATCAGCAATAACAAAATTTCAAAAACAAAGAAACAAACAAATAATAAAAAGAAATAACGAAATTTCAATCTGCACTTAAGATTTGATTATTGATATATGTCTGAGAATATTAAAATAGATAAAAATCGATCCGATGAGGAGATTTACGAACAGATTCTTCCCCAGATTGAGAGTTTAATAAATCCGGCCGAGCCATTAGTTTCCAATCTTGCAAATGTTTCCGCGGTATTGAAGGAATCGTTCGATAAGATCAGCTGGGTCGGGTTTTATCTCTTAAAAGATGATCGTTTATATCTCGGTCCATTCCAGGGTAAAGTCGCATGTACAGTTATTGAACTGGGTAAAGGAGTCTGCGGAACATCTGCGCTTAAGAAAGAGACATTAATTGTTGATGATGTTCATAAATTCCCCGGCCACATTGCATGCGACGGCGGTTCGAACTCAGAAATTGTAGTCCCGATTATTAAGGATGATAAAGTATACGGAGTACTTGATCTGGACAGTTATAAGTTTTCGGCATTTAATAACACAGATAAAAGGTTCTTAGAAAATCTGTGCAGCTTATTAGTGGAAAGAATTGTGTTTAATATCCAAGCACTAATAACCAAGTAACAAATAATAATAAATAACTAAATAAAAATGTCGAAACTTTTTGACCTGGAAGAAAGGACATTACAATTTGCAAAGGATGTATATCTTCTATGTAAAAAAGTGAGAAATAAATATATTAATTATGTATATGTTGACCAGGTAATAAGAGCTGCATCCTCAGTAGGAGCCAATTATAGAGAAGCGAATGATGCATTAGGCAAAAAAGATTTCGTTTTTAGAATTCGTATCTCAAGTAAAGAAGCAAAAGAATCAACCTACTTTCTTCGATTAATGAAATATGTGGAAGATACCGGATTAGATTCAGAATTCGATAAATTAATTCAAGAATCAATTGAGTTGACAAAAATATTTTCATCCATTATCGAGAAATCAAAATAATAATTAAAAATTTTTTTTTAATATTTGTTTGTATCTTGTTTCTTAATTAATTGGTTATTGTTTCTTTTTAATTGGTTATTTTTTCACATCATTTAGACCACAAGGCATATGAATTATATTGTAACGGCAAGGAAATGGCGCCCTCAGACTTTTGCAGAAGTTGTAGGGCAGGAACATATAACCACAACTCTAAAGAACGCCATTCTCAAAAACCGGATAGCTCACGCGTATCTGTTTGCAGGACCACGCGGAATCGGTAAGACAACAACAGCAAGGATTCTTGCGAAGGTATTAAACTGCCTCAATCCGCAGAACGGCGAGCCGTGCAATGACTGCGAAATGTGCAAGTCGTTCCACACATCGCAGACACTCGATATAATTGAAATAGACGGAGCATCGAACAGACGGATAGACGAGATACGGACTTTAAGGGAATCGGTTAAGTACGCACCGACAAAAGGTAAGTTCAAAGTATACATTATCGATGAAGTGCATATGTTAACCACCGAGTCATTTAACGCACTTCTCAAAACACTTGAAGAGCCACCCGAGCATACGATATTTATTTTCGCGACAACCGACGTACACAAAGTACCTCTAACCATTATTTCACGTTGCCAGAGATTCGATTTCAGACGGATCGAGATGGGGGCGATCAAGAAACTCCTTAAGGAAATCGCCGATGCAGAGAAGATAAAGATAGACGACATGGCCCTTTCCATTATCGCTAAGAAAGCAGACGGTGCATTGAGAGACGCGCAGACCCTGTTCGATCAGATGATTTCATTCAGCAGCGGCGAGGTTCAGAGCGACGTAATCTCCAAAATGCTTAACCTGATTGACGAGGAGATTTATTTTGTAATATCCGATTCGATAATAGACAAGAATTATAAATCGGCATTTGAGACTTCCCAGAAAATTTACGATAACGGATGGAACTTTGTCGATTTTCTGAACGGACTGAATGAACACTTCAGGAACATACTTACAGTTGTAATACGCAAAAACAACGACCTGATAGAAGCAGCCGAAATCTATAAAGAGAGATACCTCGGGTATAGTGATAAGTATACCGAAGGAGACCTGTTAAGAATTCTGAATTATATAAATAAGACACAATATGAACTGCGTTCTGCTGCCAATCAGAAACTTAAGATTGAAATAGCCTTATGCCATCTGATCGGCCTCGAACGCTCTGCTACAATATCTGACCTAATCACAAAATTAAATTCGGGTACTATATCGGAACCCGCCCGTCCGTATCAGACGAATCCCGGCGGAGGTTCAGCGGCTAAAAAACCGGAACAGCCGGTTTCTAATTTAAGGATGGTTGAGAAAAATGAGGTCCTGATACCCGAAGTAAAAAATTTCGTGGCGCCTACAGCGCGCGACTCATCCGAATTCACGGATATCATTGCCAAGTGGGAGTTCTTTGTTGAACAGGTTAAAACCGATAAACTATTTTTCGGTTCGATCCTTAATAATTCTAATCCCGTCAATCTCTCCAATGACAAGCTGAATATCGAAGTTGAACATAACGAGGACTGGGATATAATCAGTGATAACAAGTCCTACCTCGATAAAAAAACAAAAGAAGTATTCGGCAAGAGGATTGAGTTCAACAATGCCGGTAAGAAGAGAGGCGGTGCATCGCGGAAATCCGATTCAAATACAAACAAAGCCGGATCAGGTTCAGACGAAAATCCGCTAGTCAGCGCAGTAATTAATCAATTAGGCGGAAGAGAAATAAAAAACAAATAGACAGATTTGAATATTTAATCAGTAATTGAAACTCCGTTTCCCGCCTTTAGTACTCCCGGGTAAATTGATAACAGGTTTATCAATCATAAATAAAAATCAGGAGGTTGAATTGAACAGGTCTGCTAAAATCCTCACACTAATAACAATCCTCTTAATTCCCTTTTTATTAAATGCACAAACACAATACAAATTACCGCCAAAGGAAGTAATCGATATTGTAGACGCTCCTCTTACTCCTTCCGCTTCTATAAGTCCGCAAGGGACATACATGCTGCTTACCGAGATGGAATCGATGCCTACAATCGAGTATCTCTCCCAGCCGTTACTACGTATTGCAGGAGTAAGAATAACTCCGAACAACAACAGCATGCAAAGGACTTCTTTTGCATTGAGATTTACCATCAGGAATCTTGAAACAGGAAAAGAATTAAAAACTGATCTGCCGGAAGGCGGTAAATTCGGTGGCGCACTTTGGTCCAACGATGATCAATGGATTGCGCTCCCCCAGTTCCTAAACGACGGAATTAAACTCTGGCTGGTAGAGACAAAAACAGGCAAGTCGAAATCACTCATAAACAAAGGACTCAACCTTACAATCGGTCAGGTATTCTCGTGGCTGCCTGATAACAAACATCTGCTTGTTTATATGATTCCGGAAAAACGCGGTGCGGCTCCCAAAGTTAATCAGGTACCGATCGGCCCGAACATTCAGGAGACCGAGGGGAAAATAGCCAAGGGAAGAACCTATCAGGATCTATTAACTTCATATAATGATGAAATATTATTCGAATACTATGCAACCTCGCAGCTGGAGATTTTAAATATTTCAAACGGTAAAAGGACAAAACTTAACAAGCCCGGCATTTTTACATCCGTAAGTTTTTCACCTGACGGCGAGTATATTCTTGCCGATAGAATTAAGAGACCTTATTCCTATCAGATTCCCTATTACGGATTCGCACATTCAATTGAAGTCTGGAATAAGAAAGGCGAGCTGGTTCATTTGGTTGCCGATCTTCCGCCATCGGATGATATTCCGTTAAACGGCGTTCCATTAGGCCCCCGCAGCGTTGAGTGGCGTCCTCTTTCACCTTCTACATTAATCTGGGTTGAAGCATTGGACGGAGGCGATTCAGATGTTGAGGCTCCTTTAAGAGATAAGCTCGTTACACTATCGGCACCTTTCAATCAGTCTCCAAAAGAGATTCTAAAACTTGAGCACAGATACAGCGGGACAAACTGGCTCGAAGAAAAAGGTTTAGTATTTATATCCGAATACAACTGGAAAAAAAGATGGGCTACAACATTTCTCGTAAATGCAGATAAACCGGAAATTCCCGTAAGAAAGATTTTCGATTTAAGCATGCAGGACGCATACGGAAATCCGGGACGTCCGGTTACAAAAACTCTTACAAACGGAGAATCCGTTATCATTTATGAAAACGGGAATATCTATCTGACTGGGGCGGGCGCATCGCCGGACGGCGAAAGGCCTTTTCTGGACAGAATGAATCTCGCTTCACTCGAGAAAGAGAGATTGTACAGGTGTAAGGAAAAGACTTATGAAATGATAATCAATTTTGCCGGGAGCTCACGCGATAAGATCGTAACACGTTATGAATCAAAGACAGAAGTACCGAACTATTTTCTTGTGGATCTGAAAACGAATGAAAGAAAACCTCTTACAGATTTTAAGGATCCCGCACCTCAATTAACAGGGATGAAGAAAGAGCTGATAAGATATAAAAGAGCCGACGGAGTTGATCTTTCGGGTACATTATATCTTCCGCCGGATTATAAGAAAGGCGAGCGGCTTCCGGTTGTAATCTGGGCATACCCTATAGAATACAGCGACGCATCAACAGCCGGCCAGGTGCGCGGCTCTCAATACAGGTTTACATTCTTCCGCGGATATTCACAGCTTTTCTTTGTAACCCAGGGTTACGCACTTCTAGATGACGCGCAGATGCCTGTAGTTGGCGACCCGCAAACCATGAACGATACTTTCATAGATCAGATAGTATCGAGCGCAAAAGCAGCAATCGATAAGCTCGATGAGATGGGGATCGGCGATCCGAAGAGAGTTGGAGTTGGCGGACACAGCTACGGCGCATTTATGACTGCGAACCTGCTGGCGCACTGCGATCTCTTTGCAGCTGGAATTGCGCGGAGTGGCGCATACAACAGAACACTTACACCGTTCGGATTTCAGAGTGAAAGAAGAACTTACTGGGAGGTTCCGGAGATCTATTACAACCTTTCCCCTTTCATGCACGCCAATAAAGTGAATGAACCGATACTATTGATACACGGCGAAGCCGATAATAATTCCGGCACATTCCCCATTCAATCGGAGAGATTCTACCAGGCGGTTAAAGGACACGGCGCAACATCACGGCTGGTGATGCTTCCGCACGAAAGCCACGGATACAGGGCTAGAGAATCGGTGCTTCACGTGTTAGCCGAAATGTTTGAGTGGTTCGATAAGCATGTTAAGAATAAAAAGTAGAGGCAACAAGAGATTATAAAAAAAGCCCATCATTGATGGGCTTTTCTTTTCCTTTTATCCTTCCGGTTCGAGGGGGTTACCGGGAGGAGGGAGAGGAGTATAGTATAATTATTTAATAAACTTCTCTAACGTCTCCTCGAGGTTTTCGCCTCTAAGATCTGTAGTAAGCGCAAGAATCCTGTTTGTATTTCCATCGACAAGGAACGGTTTAGGGATTGCGGCAGCGTCAAAATCTTTAGCGATCTTAGCTCTCAGATCCCCATCTACAAAAGCATGGAGCCACGGCATTTTCCATTCACCCTGCCGGTATTTGTTAATTGCGTCTTCCGTCTGATCGAATGAAATACTTAGTATTTCGAATCCTTTGTCTTTGAATTTCTGATAGACTTTATGGAGTTCGGGCATTTCAGCTTTACAAGGACCGCACCATGTAGCCCAGAAATCGATCAGGTATTTCTTTCCTTTGAATGACTCATTTGTAAATGTGACTTTAGGATCATCATGTGAGACAAGCGAGAATTTTGGAACGGGTGAACCGGGACCAAGCTGGAATTCATCCGAAAACTCTTTTGCTTTTTTCGCTGATTCAGTATCCGCATATTTATCCATCATCATAGCATAATACTTTTTACGCATAGGTTCGTTGTGCGCCAGTTTAACACCCTGCAGAATTGTAAGAATAAGTTTTGCTTTATCTTCATTAGAGAGCGAACTTGTTTCCAGAAATTGTTCTACATAGGCGCGGCGTAATTTCTCATTTCCTATTTCCGCTTTCCGCGGTTCAAACACAGTTCCGATCCAGGAACCGGGATTCATTTTAAGCAAGTATGAATCAAGCTTAACCTCTTTTATTAACCTGTTTGCGATATCCTCTTTAAAATCATCCCGGCTGGTACTAAGCGCAGCTAATTCGGCTTCAATTAAAACAATAACCTGTTTAACCAAGGGATCGGTTTCAGAATTAAAGAGCTCACTGAATTTTTTTATCTGATGTGCAAGGTCATAAGTATTTTTTTTGTTATTCAGTGTTGAATTAAGGAAAACGCTCATAAATTCTTTTGTAATTGTTGAGTAATCCCACTTTAATTGAGCGATTCGTGAAAGCTGAGATTCTTTCTCAAACTTTAATCCGGCTTTTGAATCCGATACGGGAAGTTTCGCGGGGTCAAAATTCACTTCGACTTTACCATCAACCGCATTTAGAACTGTAAGATAAATTCCCTTTTTAGTATCGAACTCATATTCAGCCGGCTGGGTACCGTTGGTAGAATTGAACATGCCGACAATAATGATAAATTTTATTTTATCTTCCTTAGTTTCTATTATTGCCGAATAAGTACTATCAGCAGTCTTCTTCATAGCAACTGCTTTGGACTGATTAAATCCGTTGAAGTCACCAATAATCTGGTTCGGATAGTTTGAAGCAGGAAATTTTTTCAGCTCTAACAAGACATCAATTTTTTCATTTACAAAATTTTCTGTCGCAAGCAATACTGATTCACCCTGATGATTCAAGCCGACGTAATTCACATAATAGGGACCTTTTTCATTTATAGTTAATGAATAGGAACCATCCTTTCCAACTTCCGATATGACTCTTGAGTTATCTATTGAAGGATTGTAAATAGAGACGTGAGCGATCTGCATCGGTTTGCCGTCGTAGCCGAGGAGCGTGCCGGTAATATTTGTTTGCGCTCCGATGCAAGTGAATAACGAGAATATAATAACTAATAAAAATTTGATTTTCATTTTGATCCTGTTCAAATTATTAAAAAGGTAGAGACAGCTTAATGCTGTCTCTACAGAGAAATGATTAATAATTAATTTTGACACCGACTTCGAAAGTTCTTCCCTGATTTACGAAAAGAGAGTTGGCTTCTGCTTTTGTTTCATTCAACAAATTGAAAACATTAGCAAATACCGTGAACATTTCGTCGATCTGATAATTACCGCGCAAGCTGAATCTGAAGTATGTTGGCCACTCAATAACATAAGATCTGGTTTGAAGAGCTTTGCTTACATTATATGTTTTTCCATCAACAACTAACGGGAATGTCGCGCCAAGCTGCGCATAAGTTTTTCCTGCATCTCTGTGAAGAGCTGTTCCGTAGCGGTAATCATACCATCCCGGGTTATCAAATGTTCTAATTCCGCCGGTGAAGTTCCAGTCGAGTGATACGTTCCAGTCCTGGAAAATAGCTGAGAGATTTCCGCCTCCGGCATATTTAGGAACACCCATTACAGGATCTCCTTCCTGGAAAAAGGCAGTAGGTGAATAAGCCTGAAGTGTCTTGCCAACAATATTATCCGAATAAGTGAAGTTAGCGTTGAGTGTAAGGAACGGCAGATCTACAAATCCGAAGTTGAGCTTACCCTGCATTTCAAATCCCTGAATGGAAATATTGCCGACATTGATATACTGATAAGTAGTAACGGTTCCGACAGTGGAGATAAGATTTCTCTGGATCAGATTCTTTCCATCCTCATCGAAACGGGTAATAGAAAGCGAAGCATTGTTACCCCAGTAGAGTTCAATTCCGGCATCATAACCGCCTCGCTGTTCAGGTTCAAGATCATTATTAGGAAGGTAAACAGTTGTTGCTGATGAAACCGGATTCACATAATCCGGATTGACCGGTTTAGTAGCGGTTCCGTACTGTCCTCTGAAGCGGAGTTCGATATCGCCAAGAGGCAATGAATATGTTACACCAAGTCTAGGCGGATTAGTATATGTTTCTTCTGCGCCTCTTACATCCTGTTTAATGCTGGAAGAAATTGTAAAGAATAACCGGTCAGCATAACCAAATTCCAGAGAACCGTTATATCCGGCAGTCCATCTGTCCTGAAAAATAACCTGTCTGATGCCGGCCGGAGAAGACAGAAGATCTCCATATTTATTAAGCTTTATATTTCCATTTATAGATATGACTGAAGCATACTTAGAATATTCAATACCGGCCGTTGCCCTGACAGAAAAATCTTCAAATAAATCCTGCCTGAAAGAAGTAAGATATCTTAAAGTATTGCGCGATTGGAGGTATTTATACTTAATCTGCAAAGTATCGGTTGGTGTAAGCCGGTTCGGCTCTGACTCAGTATCATAACCATTCTGATCATAACCGATAGTTAATTTGTGGACCCAGTTCGGCAGTAATTGATAGCTGAGATTAAGTCCGATCATAACCTGATTAAAAATCTGTTTCTGGTTAGGATAAATCATTCCATCTTTATAACCAGCCGGGGCTGCAGTTGGCCACCTCTTATATAAATAATCCTGTGTCGGTTGATTATAATCTCTTTTAGACCACATAGCTGTCAGTTCACCGGTTAACGGACCCTGAATAAACGACATACCTCCTGAGAAACTTAACATTTTAGAGCTGTAATTTTTTGTCCACTCCCCTACAGTATTATAACTGACTCCGGCTCTGTATGACAGAGTACCCTCGCCGCCGGAGAGCTGTAAACTGCTGCTTGTTTTTAATGGTGTTGCACCATCAGGAACAACTGACTGACCATAAAACTCAGACTGAATAAAACCGGTTGAAAGAGAAGCATTTACCCTCGGACGGTTCAAACCGAAACTCGATCCTTTTTTAGTTATAATCTGTATAACACCGGCAGTCGCTTCGGAACCATATAATGAGGCTGCATGAGGACCTCTGATAACTTCGACTCTATCAATTATTTTAGGATCGATTGTTGAAAGATAAGTCGGCTGCGAAAGCTCAACTCCATCAATAAAAATCTTGGCATATTCATTTGCCGATGCGCTGAAACCAACGCCGCGGAGATAGATGTACGTATTAAAATCGCTTTGACCGTTTGTTAATGCAAAGACACCGGGTATTTCGCCGCGCAGAAGCGTTATAACATCAGTTGCATTCTTCTGCTCAATCTGTTTTGGAGATAGGATTCCGATTTCCGCCGGTATCTCTCTTCTTTTAGTTTCGAATGGGACACCGGTAACAACAACTTCATCAAGACCTACGGCATCTTCATCGAGTAAAAAATCGATTGAAGTAGTTTTCCCTTCCTGAACAATCAGACCTTTAGCTACTTTTCCGTAACCAACAGCGCTTGCGCGGAGTTCATATTTACCTGCCGGAACATTTCTGATTGTAAAGTTTCCGTTAGCATCTGCAGCCGCGCCGAGGTTCAAACCCAAAATCAAAAGGTTGGCACCGGGGATAGGTGATTTAGAACGCGCATCTTTAACAGTACCGATAATAATTCCGTTATCCTGAGTAATTCTCTGTTCAATGCGGATATCCTTGTTCGCACTCTTTTTTACGACTATATGATTATTGATGCGGTTGAAGATAAGATTATAATCGATAGCCAGCATTTCGAGGATATGATAAAGAGATTCATCTTCAACACTTATCACGACATTCGCATTTACAGGAATCTCTTCCTGACTATATGTAAAAACAAAATTTGTTTTCTGCTCAACAATCCTGAATGCGTCTTCAAGGGAAACATTGACCGCTTTCATAGAAAGCTTAATGTCTCTCAAATTCTGCCCTTCAGCCGGAGAAGATGCAATAAGAATATTTACAAGCAGTGCCTGAAGAAGAACCCCCACAAATGAATAAAATGCTGTCATTTTTAATACCCGGAGAAAAGTTTCTTTTCCCGTCGAACGGGATTTAATATTAGAGATATTTAACATATTTTTACCCTTGGTCAAGTTAAACATTGAATTAGTTTTGATGTTTAGCTGCTAAGCCATGGCAATCTGATCCATTGTCATGGCTTTCTTTTAAGGATCATACTTATATTCCTCCATTTATTTTTGTAATCATCTAATAAAAAATCACTTTTTGAACTTCATTATCCTTGTGTACGGTCCGGAAATTCAGGCCGGTAACTTCTCTCAAAACTTTTATCATTGTCCAGAAGGAATCCTGGTTAAACTGGGTAGTAATTTTTTTATTCAAAACCGATTTGTCCTTAATTTCAATCTCAACACCGTAGGCTCTTTCGAGAACGGCAATTACATTTTCAAGGCGTTCATTTTCGAATTTGAATAGATCGCTCTTCCATCCGACAGCCTGAGAGAGATCGAAATTGGTAATAACCTCCCTTCCGCTCGATTTCTCATAGACAAACTGCTGTGAAGGATTAAGCATGAACTGACCCGGATCGTTTATTTTATGAACCGCTACTTTTCCCTCGACAAGCGAGACGGAAATTCTACTCTCTTCCGGGAAGGCTTTTACATTAAACTCGGTACCGAGGACAGTTGTAGAGATGTTTCCGGAACGGACGATAAACGGGCGTGATTCATTCCTCTTTACTTCGAAGTAAGCTTCTCCCTCAAGGAAAACCTCTCTTACATCCGTACCGAACTGTTTAGGGTATTTAAGTTTACTTCCGGCGTTGAGCGTGATTCTTGAACCGTCGAACAGCGTTAGAATCGATTTCTGACCGGGTTCGGTTTTCTTCTCGTTCCATGCAATTTCAGTCCCGGAGTTATTATTAAAGAGGTTCAATTGGGACAAGAGGAAATATCCGGCAATTAGGATAAGAACAGCCGCAGCAACTTTGACCGGATAAGACCTGGTTAGTAGAGTTAGAATTGAGTCACTCCTCTTTTCAGACTCGGTCATAAGCCGCTTGTCGAGATCTGTCCACGCGGCTTCGGCAGCTTCAGGATCATCCGGTTCAATTCCGGAGTCCCAGATTTTTTTCAAATCTTCAATCTGAATTTTTCTTTCAGGATTCTGCCCTATCCACTCATCGACAAGGATTTTATCGGAAGCATTAATTTCGCCGGAGATATAATTGGTAATCAGCCGCCATTCAATTCCTTCAAACTTCTTTTCGTTATTATTTTTTTCCATAATTAAACCATATGAGATTTTCGAAATTTAGAGCTTAACCAAAGCTTTTTTTACTACACTAATATCTGACACAATAAAAGGGAAACACCCCTATTGAACTTTTGAGGGTAAAAGTATTTTTTTTTGAAAATGAGATAGGAAAGAGGTAATGCCGGATTAGATGATTTTGGATAACAATATGATAGTAAGGAAACGAGAAAGCTGATCGCGGAGTATTCTGAAGGCTCTGGCCATCTGATTTTCGACGGTTTTCACGGAAATTTCCATTAATTCGGCCACTTCAGAATAGGTGAAACCCTGGTTCCTGTGGAGCGTAAAGACGAGCCGGCACCTTTCGGGGAGCGATTCAACAGCCTCTTTAACGGCTTCTTCAAGTTCTTTATGTTCAGCAAGTTCGGAAGGATTTTTAATTTTTGTATGAACCAGGTAGAGTTCCTCCTCCTCGAAAGACTGAAGCAGAGCATGATTACGGTAGGAATGACTCTGACGTATAAAATTAAGGGCGCGGTTCCTTGTAGCAGTATATAAGTAGGACTTTAGAGAGCTTTTCAGTTTTATATGGCTCCGTTTCTGCCAGAGCTCAATAAAAAGTTCTTTAACTATGTCATCGGCGATATCGCGGGATTTCACATAACGGTCGGCAAACCATAAGAGTCTGGAATAATACGAGGTAAAGATTTTTTTGAAAGCGGATTTATCGCCGGCGGAGAATTGTTCCATCCATTCCAGTTCAACCGCATTCTGAATATCAGGATTTGTATTACCCAATAAGCCCTCTACCGATAATAAATATTTCCCCCGAAAGCGGACTAAATATATATATCCGTAAAAGAGTATCCAAAACTATTGTTAAAAAAACCGTTTATAAAAAGAAACCTCCTCAGAGTTGGGGAATACTCCGAGGAGGCGGAGATGTATGAGGGCAAAGAAGGTAATACAGTATAAACCTTAAACCTCCTTATGATTAAAAGAATTTTTAGTTCTTAAATATCTCCTTCAGTTTTATTTCGAGTTCCTCCGCATGGAGGTTTTTAGCAATAATAATTCCTTCTCTATCTACAAGAATTGTTGTGGGGAGATAGGAAATTCCGTAGAGTGTAGCTACTTCAGCGGGTCCGAAAGGAGCCGGCGGCTGAGGGAAACGGTCAACAACGTTTTTCCATGGAATTGTATTAACCTCAATCGACTTAAGCCAGGCATCTTTTTTACTATCGTTAGAGAGGCCGAGAATTTCAAATCCTTTTTCCTTATACGTATTATATATTTTTTTCATTGCGGGAATAGAAGCGATACAAGGTTTACACCAGGAGGCCCAGAAATCGATTAGAACTACTTTGCCTTTGAGAGAAGAGAATTTGAAATCATTCCCCTGCATATCGGGAAGCGAGAAATCAGGGGCAGGTTTACCGGGTTGAATCCGCATCAGCAGGTCAAGTTCATCCCTATTCTCCAGATAATAAGGGGATAATTTTACTTCAGGCGTGAAATTATCCATAACTGACTGAAGAGTTTCTACTTTGTGGTACTGGTCATTTAAAATTCTGGCCATGAGGTAAGCAGAAACGACAGAAGAGTTATTCTTCTTCACAAATTCGAGAATCATTTCATTCGATTTTTCAGTCAGTTCGTCTCTCAGAGCATCAATTTTCTCGGTGATTTTTTTCTTTTCCTCAGGGTCGGTTGTTTTTTGAAGCAGTTTGCTTTCATTTCTGATATCCCGCGAGATTAGGTCATACTGATCTGTAAAAGAATCATATACTTCCTGCTCACCGGATCCTTTAATAACCGGTTTTAAAGATTTGGCCATACCTTCATCCACCCGCGCGGTATCAAGATCAATTTCAACCTCTGAAGGAGGGAGCCAGAAAGAAGTGTAATATTGAGGAGACGTTATAATTAAACGGGCAAAGACCGGGGATTGAAGTTCTCCTGAAAAATTAAACTGACCGTCCTTAACAATTGCCCGGCCAAGTGTGTCCACCTTTCCCGGTTTAAGAGAATGAAGCAGAATGATATTTGCGCCTTCGAGTCCCGATGCTTTTCCGTTAATAACAAAATTATTACTATCACCGGAACTGCAGGCCTGCAAAATAATCACTGATAGAACCAGCAGGAAGCGGACTAATCTTAACTTTTTATTATTAATCATAATTGTTCTCATGTAATAGTCCCTTCCTTATAATGTTAATCCGTTAAACATCACACCGACTGTAATTGTCCTGGGCTGAGTAACTGCAGTATTGATTCTCTCAAAGCTATCGTCGTTAGTAAGATTATCGATCTGGAGATATCCTGAGAGTGTTTCAGAAATTCTTTGAGTAACACCGGCATTAATCTTGGTGAATGACGGATAAGTAATATAATAACCGTTCGGATACGGTTTTACAGCAGCATTATATTTCCCGCCGTATACATCGTAAAGATATCCGTAGAAGTCAGCCGCGATCCACTCGCCGAATCTGAATGCACTTAGAGTGATTGTAGTTCCTTCAACAGGAGTGATTTCAATATTTGTGGAGATTGTGTATTCAGGCCGTCCAACAATTTCATCCCCGACTTTAAGCGTACCGGTATAATTTGAACCGATTTTTAAGACAGAGCTTGTAGTTTTACCGTAATTAACATTGAAGGTTAACCAGCTTAAAGGGTTAAAGATTCCTTTAATTTCAAATCCCTGGTTTTTAACTTCACTTAAATTCTGATACTGATACAAAGCACGGTTCTGGCTATCCCTTCCGAGGTTAACCATTTCAATAAGGTCGAGCGGCCTTTGATCAAAGTAAGTTAAACTTACTGTGAAAAGGTTCATATAATAAACATCAGCGCCTAATTCATATCCTCTTTGGACCTGTGATAATAAATTCAGATTAGGAAGCACAACCGATGTTGCCGCTTCAGCACCCGCGACATATCTTTCATCCGGAACGATAACCGACTGACCCCACGCAATTCTTCCTTTAAACATCCAGTCCTGCATTTCATAGACACCGCTTAAACCGAGACGCGGAGACCATGTATAAGGTTCCTCGGCAGCAGAGGGGCGTTTATCCGCGCGCAGACCGGCGGTTAAAAAGAGGAAATCGTTGTAAGAAGTCTGAGTCTGTGCAAAGAATCCGAAGTTCTTCTTCTTTCCGGGATTCTGGTCAACAAATTCCCAGTTCTGACGATCCGCTACGTTTCCGGAGAAGAAAGGCAATGAATATTCTGTCCAATCCATTCCGGCTGTAATTGCGGAATTGAACATTTCATTAATATCAAGTTGATAGGATGTATTGTAAGCCATCGAATATCTCTGGTCTGTCCTCTGTGTTACAGAATATAGTTTTGTAGTAGCATTCGGACTTCTGTCATATGAAAAACTGTACAATGCATTATAACCGGCAGTTAAGTTATGAGTCCAATTTTCAGCAGCTTTATAGATCAGGTTAAGTGAGTATGTTCCATAAGTACTTTCCGTAACGCGGTTTGGTGCGGTTAAAGGCCGGTTTAATTCTTTATCGCGTTTATAAGTTAAAGGATCCCATCCGCTGACATTATTTCTTTTAGAATAAGTGATTGATACTCCGCCAGAAAAATCGCCCGTATTAAATCTACCCGAGCCGGATAAATTAAGCGCCTGTTCTTCAAAGAGATCAATCCATTGAGGTTCGTTCTTATAATTTATACCGGCATTGAAATTAAAAATGCTGAAGCCGCCCATTGCATTAAGAGAGCTTTCCTGACCGAGGGGAGTTTTATTTCCGACATATTTGCCGTCCATAGTCTTCATGCCGACTTTTCCGGACAATCTCGTTCTACCTTGCACTCCCTGTTTTGTAAAAATCTGCATAACACCGCTAATGGCACGTGAGCCGTAAATAGTTGAAGCCTGGGGACCCGGCACAACTTCCACACGCTGAATAGAACTCGGGTCCATATAGGTGACATAAGCCGGATCGGAAACTTCAACTCCGTCGACATATACTTTAAGGGTTGAGGCAGCTCCCTGAATAGATGAGACTCCGCGAACTGAAAAAGCGCCGTAAGTTGTACCAACACCTTCGTCCGAATAGAACGCCCCGGGGACGGCAAGCCTTACAACTTCCGCAACGTTAGTAGGATTCATTCTTTCGAGGTCGCGGGCAGTAACAACGCTGATTGTATTCGGTAGTTTCTTAACTGGAGTCGGAATTACCGTACTTGTAGTAACAACAACTTCCGACATCTGTATTTCAGACTGTTCGAGCTGGAAGTTAATTTCAACGGTTCTATTTTCAACAACATTTACGGATTCGGTACGCGTCAGATATCCAAGATACTGAACAACGACAGTATATGTACCGGCATCCAATTTTTCCAGGCGGTAATTGCCTCTGTCGTCGGTTGTAGTTCCAAGAGACGTTCCCTGAATTAAAATATTAGCGCCGATAAGACCTTCTCCCGTACGGGAATCAGTAATCCTGCCTCTAATGGCACCATTCCCCTGTACAACAAGTTCATCTTCCCTTTCATAACTTGTTCCTTTTTTGATAACGATCTGACTGTTAATTCTCTGGAAGACTAAATTATACTGCGAGGCAAGGGTTTTCAAAACATCGTATAGTGATTCATTAGAAACATCGATAGTAACTTTTTCATCAACCGGGATTTCATCTTTAACGTAGAAAAATTTCAGGTTCGATTGTTTTTCGATATGCTGAAGAGCGGATTCGAAAGATACTTTGTTAAGGTTAACTGTTACTTTAATTTGAGTAAGATTCTGGCCTTCACTTGGGGTTAAAGCAAAGATAAGATTGAAAATAAAGCCTTGAAGAAAGAATCCCAGAAGTGAATAATAAGCCGTCATTTTGACTATCCGTATTATGTTTTTTTTCATATTTTTTACCCGTCTGTTGTTAAACAATTGTGATTTACCCGTCCCGATTAATCGGGAGATTGTTTAGCGATTCCAGCCGTGGCAATCTCGACCATTGTCACGGCTTTTTTAACCGCCTATAACGGTAAAAACCCTCATAGATTTAACCTCCTTTATTTGTGATAAAATATGATCTTCTGCAGCTCGTCATTTTTACTTACTGTTCTATATTCAAGATTAGTTGCGTTCCTGATTACCTTAATAATTGTCCAGAAGGATTCATTCTCAAAATTGGCTTTAATCTTCAATCGGTTAAAAGTAGTGTCTTCCAGTTCAAACTGGACACCGAACGAACGGCGCAGGGCGACCAAGACTTTTTCGAGAGGTTCGTTGTCGAAGACGAGTATATTGTCTTTCCAACCAATGGTTTGAAGCAGCGCGAATTTATCGAGCGTAACAATTCCGTTGGACTTATTGAAACTGAGTTGTTCGTTCGGTTTCAAATAGACAGGTTCTTTATTCAGGTTACTGAACTGATTATTGACTTTGACCTGACCTTCCACGAGTGAAATTTTTATTTCACTTTCCTCTCTGTATGCTTTCACATTAAATTTTGTACCGAGTACTTCGGTGGAGACATTATCGGAGTGGACAATAAAAGGCCGTGAAGGATCGGACTTAACTTCGAAGTATGCTTCCCCTTCGAGGAAAATTTCGCGCGAGGCAGTACCGAATTTACCGGGGTATTTAAGTCTGCTTTCGGAATTAAGTGTAATACGCGAACCGTCGAAAAGTGTGATAATGGAGATCTGTCCGGATACGGTCGATTTGCTGTTCCAGGTTATGGTTTCTTCGTTAGAAACAACTCCGGTAAGAGAGAGGAGCCAGTAGCCGGCAAGTACGACGATGATAACTGATGCCATTACCTGTGCATACCTGCTTTTAAGGAACATAGTCCATACAGGAAAACCCTCAGGTTCAGTTTCAATGCCGGGTTCGTATTTACGTATTTTCCCAGTAAGTTTCTGCCAGCCATCTTCATTCCTGAATGAAGTTTTTTCTACCGATAAGTTATCACCATTCCAGTTTTTTCTGATCAGACTGAATTTTTCTTTAAAGTTTTCATCCTTGAGATAATTATTCAATTCATCGCGATCATCACTTGAGGCTTCATCAGAGAGGACCCTGGCGGCTAATTCATAAAATTTTTCTTCGTTCATATTTTCACCGGTATATGAATAGGTTTTATATTAATTAGACAAGTAAAGAGGCAGGGACCTACTATCCACTTATAGAAACGCCTGAATATTATAATGATTAATTACCGACAAAAATCGTGCTGTTGAGAGAATCCGGATTAACAAGGCCGGGGTTAACGAATTAATGAAGCCAGAATGAGAATAAAAAATTTTTTAATTCTGGGGAGATGTTCGGCGAGATATTTAACTGCATGACCCATCTGATTCTGAACGGTGTTTACAGAAATTGAAAGGACTTCGGCAATTTCCTTGTAGCTGAATCCGTCAATCCTGTTCATTCTGAAAATCAGTTGTCTTTTTTCCGGGAGATTCCTGATAATTTTTTCGATTTCATTTTTAAGTTCTTCGTGATAGATGAAGTGATCGGGTGAAAGATTTGCGATTACCCTCTCTTTATCCACAACCTCAAGATCCTCAAAGTTGTAATCTTTCTTTTTGAGATAATTGATTGACTGATTCCGGACTGCGGTATAAAGATAAGCTTTAATACTAGATTGAATCTGAATCCTTCCCCTTTTAAGCCAGATATTGAGGAATACATCGGATACGGCTTCTTCAACCAGATATTTATTATTAAGGAAACGGTTGGAGAAGAAGCAGAGAGCCTGATAATACCTGTTAAATAGGATTTCAAGCGACTTGTGATCATCCCGGCTTATCAGCAGCAACAGTTCTTCATCTGTTTTGTGTTTACGGAAAATCATACGTCCACGAATAGTATTTGGATTTAAAATAATGTTCCTGTTTGCAAGATATGTTAAATCTATTAAATAATCGATGAAGAGATCGAAAAGAGAATTACGGATAAAAAAAAGCCCGGCTAAGGTGCCGGGCTTAAAAGGATTTTATTCGGTTAGCAATTTCAGGAATTCGTCTGCATTTACAAACCCGGTAAGCCGGTGAACCTCCTCGCCTTTCGAGTTAATAATAAGAACGGTCGGCATTCCGATAACGTTGAATTTTTTACGGAGTTCCTCGTTAGCGTCCGTCATTTGCGTCATATCTACTTTATATGAAGTATAGCCTTCCAATTCTTTTATTACTCTCGGATCGGAGAAGGTTAACGCATCCAGTTCCTTACACGGAATACACCAGTCGGCATAAAAATCAATCAGCATAGCTTCGTTGTTCTTCAAAGATTCGTCATAGGAAACGATGCTGAACTTCTGCCATTCGGGTGAGAGTTTTTCAGAAGGAATTAAGGCCCAGATAGAAATTGCAAGAACAATTATAGAGAAAACAGTTTTGAATATTCTGAATCCCTTAATTTGATTCGCGGTCTTATCGATGAATAAGAGTATAACAGCGGCAATAATTCCAAAGACAGGCAGAGCATAACCCTGAATTGATTTCGGGAGAATCGGATCGACGAAGAAGAACGCCATTCCGAGAAGAAGGAAACCGAAGATATGTTTAACGCCTTCCATCCAGTCGCCTGCGCGTGGTAGTTTCTTAATCTTGCCGCTGAATAGTGCAAGAAGTAAGTACGGGAATCCGAGTCCGAGCGCCAAAACGAAGAACATAAGGAAACCGTAGAACGGATCTCCTTTAGCAGCTACGTAAGTAACTAATCCGAGTACGAACGGTCCGATGCAGGGTGCTGCGACAATTCCCATAGTCAATCCCATAAAGAACGCGCCCATAACACCGCCTTTGGCACCTCCGGCTTTCATTACAAGTTTATCGGGGAGTTTAAATTCATAAACACCGAACTGGCTTAACGCGAGAACGATAAAGAGGAGCGCAATTCCCGCAATAACAAACGGATTCTGGAGCAATGTTCCGAAGACCGCACCGCTGAGAGAAGTTATTACGCCGATAACAGAATACGTAAGCGCCATACCGAGAACGTAGAGAATACCGAGCAGAAAGAGACGGCTCGTTTTACCTTCCGCCTGTCCGCCGAAATAACCGATAGTAATCGGGATTAACGGATAGACGCAGGGCGTAAGATTTAACGCGAGTCCGCCGAGAAATACGAAGAAGAGGCTAAGGAAAATACCGCTCGATTCGAGTGTTGAGGCAAGTGAATCCTCCTCTTTTTTAATTTCCTCCTGAGGCAGAACGGTTTCCTCCACTTTCTGAGTAACCGGGGATTCAAGAGACTGAGCGGGTTCTTCAGTCTGGTCGATTACTTTCGGCTCCTGTACGGAAGCTTCAGCAGCGGGAAGGATCTCAAGCTCTAAATCGGCTTTAACGGAAGTAGGCGGAAGACAGGACTGATCGTTGCATGCCTGGTAATTGAGTTTGACTTCGATATTCTGTTTGCCGGGAGAGGCGGATTTATCGACGGCAATAGTAAGCTCGAATTTTACGTCGCCTTCGTAAACAGAAACGGGTGTATCTGAGAATGAGAGACTTATATCATGCGCAGACGGATATTTTACTGATGAAAGTTTTATACCATTCCCTTTTACCGCTATAACACTTGGGATAAGGAACTCATCGTTCGGTTTATTGGAATTGATATGCCATGTATTATCAATTTTAGCATTGAGTACCACTTTTAAACTTGAACCGGCCTCCGCTTTTAATATATTTTTATCCAGACTTACATTTACAACCTGCGGCTGGGAGAAGACCGGATTGTGCAAAAGGAACAGAAAAGAAAAAATGAAGAAGAAATACTTAGTTAATCTCATTTATTACCTCAAGAAATAATTATTGTAACAATAAGACAGATAATATCTACTAAACCACTATTCCAAAAAAGAAATTCATCAAAATTGTGATATAAAATTACGGATTATAAACTATTTAATTCAGATGGTTCCAAAAAATTCGGTTTTATAATTCGAATTTAACAAGGATTTAGTAATATCCTTCATTCCAATACGATATCCTTTTGATTTTAAATATTTATAAATTGCAAATTTTTCATCGAAGAACGACGAAGGGTTAGGATAGAATTACAACTTGTAATTCTATTTTCAACCTTTTTTGCGGTTAATAATTATGCATCTTAGGAATTGAAAAAGATATATAAAAAAAAACAGGCCTGAGTGTTTCTGTCAATAAAATTACAATCTCGTTTTTTTCTTTTTATATACTTTTTTAACAACATATTCGGCTATCGCACCTCCAAACAAACCACAAACTATTATCCAGATGATATCCTGGAATGACATTTTATAATCCTTCAATTACTAAAAAGTCCACTTAGGCATTTAATAATTTTTCTAGTGTGCCTCACAATTCTTATTCAAACAGTTCAACTGATTTATTTTTATATAAATATATGTATTTAATTTTTATATAACTATAAATTTAATATATGTTATAGGGATCAGAAAATTGGTTTGATTTCAGGAGGAAGGATGAACTTTAATAAATTTTAAACAAAAAAAAATCCCTCATCGAGATCGAAGAGGGATTAAAATAAAAAATCCTGGCAGCTACCTACTCTCCCACACACCTGCGCATGCAGTACCATCGG
>CAZHHG010000024.1:19815-32740 GCA_964532065.1 uncultured Melioribacter sp. | reverse complement strand
GTTTTTCTCTAAAGCCCGGGAAAAGATTAATTGCATCGAATAAGATGGTAATGAAATTAATATTGACAGATGATTCGGGCAGCATCAGCTTTATACGCATCTTTCGTAAATTATCCATCATATAATGGAGGTAAGAGATATAGAATTCTTTCAAAGAATCAGCATTAATATTCCTGAAATCGATGATAAGATTCTGAAAGTAAATTGTTTCGATGACTTCCCGAAAGAGTTCCTCCTTACTGGTGAAATAATGATAGAAGGCTCCTTTGGAGAGACCAGTTTTATCGACTATCTCCTTCATTGTAACTTCTTTGTAATTCTTTTGAAGAAATAGTCCGAACGCAGTATTCAATATGAATTCTTTGGTTTCGCTCATATACCGACCGTTTGGTATGACAAACTTAAAAAGATTTTTTTGTTAGGGCAATAAAAAAAATCAGAAATAAAGTGGAATTAATTTTCTCCGGCTGATCAGTCGGTGGGATTTTAGTAGTTATTCTTTTTGAATTTAATAATTCCCCCGCCCATCGTAGCAACCCAGACATCTCCGTTTTTATCCATGGATGATGATGTTGTGTGCTTAACATAAAAGTTATAATCGGGTGTATTGTACATCCGCGCGTTTTGCGAAGGAATATATTTCACAAGACCTGTGATGGAGGAAATCCAGAGCGTATTTGATAAATCGACATTAAACGAAACAACATCGACCTGGAATTGAAGCGGCAGCGTAAATTTTTCCCAGTATCCGTTCTGATATCTAAGCATCGAACTTCTGGTCTCTTCCGAAGGCACACCCTGAACGTATGCCCAGAGAGTACCGTTCAAATCCTGTATCATGTCAACTGTGAAATTTGAAAGCTTATCATCAAAAAAAATGCTTTTAATATTATATTCTTTCCATACAGAGCCATTAAAAAAATAGATCCCTGCAATTGAGGTTCCAATTGCAATTGATCCGTCGGCCAATGTGGCGATACTAGAAATGTTATCGTCCAACAGTGGAGAGTTGGAGATATTATAAACCTGGAAAGAACCATTACTATATTTTACGAGTCCTTTATAAGTGCCAATCCAGATATTTCCGTTTTTATCCTCTTCAAGTGCATTCACGGTATTGGAGGGGAGATTTGAAGTCAGAATTTGATAGTTTATTCCGTCATACATTGAAAGCCCGGTTGTCGTGGAAATCCAGAGACGGTTATTTCTATCCATCAGCAGATCTGTAATGTGTGCATCACCAAGCCTTCCGTTATCGTTATGAGGGATCCAGTTTTTGCCGTCAAATTTTACAACTCCCTTGTTAAATGTGCCAATCCATTTATTATTGTAATTATCCACAATTACCTTGGTAAGATTATTACTTGTAATTCCTGAATTATTAGTCCGGTAGCATACCGTACGGGATGTATCCTCAAGGACTTTGTAAACTTCCATGAACTCCCCACCCCGGATTTTAATTTGAACACTATCCTCCCGGCATTGAGAGCGCTTGTATTTTATTTTATAGAAACCGGGTGTTAAACGACTAATGGTTTTAGGAGTTACAAATCCTGTACTTGCACCGTTGATCAGGATTTCCGCATTACTTGGCTGGGATGATACTGAAATAGTTCCCCAGTAATTTGGACTATTTATAAGATCGATATTAATCTTGGCAATATCATCATTTCTGACATTTACATTAAATGTAGTATCATACAGATACCATTCATTCTTGAGAGTAATTTTACGTGTACCGCTTTTGAGCCATCGGACTGTATCCGGTGTAACAGCTCCCATATATTTATTGTCAACATAAATTTTAAAACCGGGAGGATTACTGTACAGAAAAATTTTCCCCGATTCTATTTCCTGCGGTTCAACAGATCCTTCATAAACCTGTTTTTCACATGACCATATAAGAACAGTAATAAGCAACATTAGAATCTTCTTAATCATTTCCGCCGATCCTGTTTTCAAAAGGATAGTCAACAGTGCCAAATCCCGGAATATATCCGAATGACCTGACATAAGTAGGAGTGAACGGAATCACCCATGTATTCCTTAAATAGATACCGAATATTCCAAATCCATTCTCGATATTAGTGAAATCAGTTTCATCCAGTTTAACAGAAACATCATCCAGACTTCTGGCGGTCGAATTAAAGTAAGTACTTAAATTCTTATCGAGAGCAATAACCTCCAGAAACGCAGCAATTATTTCATAGTTCTCTTTGTTGTCATCCCCCTCAGATAAAGAACGCATTGTTTCGGTTATTGTTTCCATTCCGATTGTCAGAGAATTACTATTAGTTGCCGTGGGATAAATCGGTACTAGCTGATTATTAAAATCCTCATAACGGAGAGGGATTTCTTTTTTATAAAAAACATTTACACCGTTTACTTTTTTATGATAATAAATTGAAATACGGGTAACATATGTCTGATCTTTCAATCCCGCATTCCAGGCAAAGTAGACAGACTGATTATTACGGAAAGGAATATTTTTTTCGACATAAGAGAATTGGATGGGCGCGGGAGGAGTGGTACGAGATTTAAGTTTTGTACCATTTTCGAGCCGGACTTCGATATCAAGATCCTTACCGGGTGTAAAAACAAACTTATTTGTATAGTAGAGGTGGTATGGATATTTGTAATTAGAGGATTGAGGCCGATCAATTACGGTATCTCTGAATACAACAATTGAATCGCCGTTCCAGACTCGTATAGCAGCATTCCTGACGGCCGGGTCAATTGTACTTGAATAAGGATCGTTATTCGTGACGAGATATGTTCTTGTTAGCGTAGCAGTTTGAAACGTTGTATCCCCTCTTATAATGCAGTTCAGGACATATTTATTCTTCAATTCCCCGTAAGGATCGAAATTCTCACTGCAGGAATAAACAAGCAACAACAATATCGGAATAATGATTTTTTTCATAATGAAATCTTAATAGTAAGCGTTGGCAGAACCGGCAGCATATTCACTCTTTCGCCTGTGTCACGCTTGAAATAAAAAATATTTTTACGGTCGTATAGATTAATTATACTGAAGTCGACATCCACATTATAATCATAAATGAAGAATTTCTTGGACAGATTTATATCGAGGCGATGGTAATGAGGAAGCCTCCCGAGGTTTTGAATACCGAGGATTGAATAAGGCTTCCTCGAATCATTTTCAAACCAACCTGCAAAAAAGTCCTCGAAATAATATTTATCGTAATACCCGACAATCTTTGTGAAAGGCAGACCAGAATTGTAAATCCAAGCGGTATTAAAGAGCCATCCATTTCCGAAATCGATTTCCATAGTAAGGTTCAGACTGTGCCTTACATCATATTTCGGGTAATAGAGAAGATTATTCAGTTTACGGTATGAGTGGGCATACGAATATGACGTAGTAAATTTAAATATTCCCGAAGAGAGTCTCGAAAAGAATTCCAGGCCGTAGGATTCGGCATCGGTTGAGACAAAATCGGGCTGCGAAGGGAAAGTCTTTTCCTGATTAAGGATCGGTACATCATTTGTTTTTTTAAGATAACCTTCAAGATCGATCGCAAAGTTTTCGGAGAAATCAAACTTAAGGCCGCCGATAAAGTGAGTTGATTTTGATGGGATCATATAATCAGGGATAATAATCCATGGTTCAAAGATTGAGATAACTTCATTCTCATTTGTTATTGTAGTCAGTTCCTGTTTATAGATACCCCATGCACCTTTAAGCGAGATTAAAGAATTAAGTCTGAGCGTAAAATTCACTCTAGGTTCCATAAAAATCGTATTCGGATTTCCTGAGAGGTTGGCAAGATTATAACGAAGCCCCGCATCAATACCCAATGATTCCCACTGAAGGAATTTATACTTTGTGTAAAAAATAATGTTAGTACCGGATTTACCGAGGTTTATCGGAAGTCCCTGCGCATTTTCTAGGAAGAGTTTTGTATTTAACTCTTTAATCAGGAACCCAACGCCGATTTCGTCCTTATTATCGAACATATAAGTAAAGTCCATTTGAACACTAACATCTTCAACCCGATTATCCCTGTTTCTAACATTGCTCGATTTCGGAAAGACCTTTCCGTGGAATCCGCTGTAAGAAAATCCCAATTCGTAAAAAAGAGGACTATCCCCCACCTGGAACCATTTAAAACCAAATAAATTGTTTGACCATGAAAAATCTTCAATCCGAGGGTCACTATTTACAATATCATCTCCGCTTATAAAGCCGTTAACTATAAATTTACCGCCCTGAATAAAATCTGGATTTGAATAATTTGCTTTGAACGAGAGGTCGAAGAAATCGACAGGGACATTTTTTTCATTAAGAAATTTCTTCAGAATCTGATTGGAATAGCTCTTTCTACCAGTTATAATAAATGAGCCATGCGGAATAGGGCCTTCGAGGAGAGCTTTACCGGTCAGAAAACTCAAAGTAGCTTTTGCACTTAGTTTGTTTTTATTTCCATCCTTCGTATTGATACTCATTACCGAGGAGAGTCTTCCGCCAAAATCAGCCGAGAAACCCCCTTTATAGAATTCGAGGTTATTTATCATATCAGGATCAACTACACTAAAGAGTCCAAGGGCATGAAATGGATTATAGATGGTAATACCATCAACAAGGACAAGGTTCTGATTACTCGCACCGCCTCTCACGTAAAAACGTGCGGAGACATCTCCGGTGGATTGGACACCGGGCAGATACTGAATAGAACGAAAGATATCCGTTTCAACTCCTTTGGGAAGTGCTTCGAGGTCTCTCACAACTATTCTCTGAAGACTTATATCAGTATCATTTTTTTCATAAACCTTTTCCCCAACTTTTTCAATAGTCTGGAGTTCAACACCGGTAGGAATTAGGCTTACATCGTAATGTGTTACTTTATTGGGGAAAATTCTGATAGGAATCTGTTTGGTTTTATATCCGAGATAGGAAATAACGAGAGTTAAATTCCTGTTAGCGGGAACAGATCCGATCATAAAGTATCCGCGTGAATCTGTTGATGCCCCGATATTCAATTCTTTTATAAATACATTTCCATAGGCAAGTGCTTCGCCGGAAGTGGAATCTGTAACCAATCCCCTCAAATTCCCTGTTGATTCAACTTGAGCAAACAATTGAGCGGAATTCAATAATAGTAACAGGAGTAATAGGGGTATTAGCCGATGCATCGAAAATCTGTCCCCCGCATTTAGCGACGTATATTCGTTAATTACGGGATGTAATATAGACTTTTCGGGTAAAAAATCTATATATTTTTGCAGGTATTTTTTACACAATTGTTAAACAGTGAACTTGTCGAAAATCTATATTGTTACAAACAATAGGTAAATCAAGAATAATTTATTAATGATTAATAAGAAGAGTAATATAATCATCGGCCGCAGTTTACTTATATTATACGTAGGCCTTCTTGCTATTACTTTTTCGCATCACCATAACATTGTTATCTATTCATCCAATCATGAAAAATTAACCTCATCTGGTTCTCAAAACCAATGTATCAATACTAATACCCACCATGCATTCAACTGTCCGGTATTTCAATTATCGTCTACCAGCTATATTGGCACCGTTGCTTCTGAAATGCCTCTAAGATTTGATACTCAAATTCCAGTCAAGGACAAACTAAGCCGGGAAATATTCACACAATTATTTTCTCTATCCCTTTTAAGAGCTCCTCCATCCGAATCCCTTTCTTAATCAATTCTAATTAATATTAAAAGGGAGGAAAAATGTTTGGAGTAAAATCTATTCCGAAATTATTACTATTTATTTTTTTAATTACATCAGTTTTAATAACCTCGTGCAAGGAGGATCCGCTTTCCGCGGAAGAGGACCATTTTGAGGCTATCGGCATGGCAATATTCGACGCAAGCGGAAAAATGGTAGTTAAAATTTTACGGGGAGTTACTGCCGATACATTGAAGGGCGAGTTGAACAAAAGAAGCGACCATTTCGATGTTAAATTTTACGACGGCAGTGAAAAACTGATTGATCCGCCCGATTCTGATGAAACGAAGTTTAAATGGTCTATTGACGACGCTTCCCTCTTTTCAATTTATCAGCACGAAGGAGAAGAAGGAGGTTATGAATTCCACATCGACGGATTAAAATCCGGCAAGACTCATATTGAGTTCTTCATTGAGCACGAGGGTCATAACGACTACCGGACCGGTAAAATTCCCGTTCAGATTAAATGATAATACCGTGAAAAGACTAGAAAAGAAAAAAATAAACCGCCTGGTATTAATCCTGGCGGTTTCACTTATTAGCTTTTATCCGGTAAATGCCGGCACTATTTACAAGGGTAATTTAACCGGTATTATAATTGATGCTGAAACAAATAAGCCCGTTCCGAATGCAGCAATTGGATTGCTCAACCATAATAAATTCACCACTTCCGATTCCGAAGGTAAATTCACCTTTTTAAATATAGATGAAGGGAATTATACTTTAAAAGTAACTCACGTCGGTTATAAAGAAACATTAGCATCAATACTTTTCAGCGAAAGCTCAGGTTCCAAATTCGTTATATATATTCTGCCGAAAGCAATTGAGATCTCTACAGTAGTTGTATCCGATAAATCACCGGTCTCAAAGTTTCAGGATCTTTATGAACTATCGAATGTCCTTAAAGGGAAGGAACTTCAAAAGGATCTCGGACTCACATTAGCATCGACTCTTAAAAATGAAACCGGTATTTCGATGCGTTCAATGGGACCGGCACCGGCACGACCTGTAATAAGAGGTCTTGGCGGTGATCGTGTGCTGATAAGTGAGGACGGGAAAAAGACAGTCGATTTATCCGCAACTTCTCCGGATCATGCTGTAACTGTAGAGCCTTTTTCAATCGACAGGATTGAGGTAATCCGGGGTCCAAAACTTCTTACTTATTCGCCTGTTACTATTGGAGGAGTAGTTAACGTCGTACGTAATGAAATCCCGAAGCAGATTCACAATTCCCCTTTCGGAACAATTGGAGGATTCTACGAATCTGCCAACAATGGATTTATCGGTTCCTTGATTACTGAAATTCCTTATCAAAAATTCGCATTACGTCTTGAAGGAAGCAGAAGAAAGACAATGGATTTATCGACTCCCGAAGGGAGACTAAAAAACTCAGGTTCATCCAATACCAATCTGTCATTAGGAGGATCCTACATAAGCGACAATATAAGGATCGGTTCTTCACTCAGAAGGTTTGAACTTGATTACGGTGTTCCGGGAGGATTTGTAGGAGCTCATCCCGAAGGCGTCAATATTTCCCTTTACAAAAACCAGTTCCGTTTTGAAACGGAAGTCAGTTTCGAAAATTCATTATTTACCGGCTTGGAATTTTCGTACGGCGGTCAGCTATACAGACATAAGGAATTTGAAAAGAGCGGCAGAATCGGATCCGAGTTTAGAATTATGGATCATTCAATTTCTTTCAACGCAATGCACGGCAAGCTTGGAATTTTTGATAATGGTAAAATCGGACTTACAGGAGAAATGAAAGATTTTGAAATAGGCGGATTCGTGTTCACATCCCCGACTATATCTTATAATATGGCTCTATACGGTTTCGAGACATTTTCAATAAACCGATTTACATTTGAGACGGGAATAAGAGCAAACTATGATCTTATAAAACCGGAAAGAGAAAAACCGGTTTCTAATATTGGTCATATCCGGCAGAGAGAATTTCTTACATATTCTGCTTCGCTATCCGTACTTTATGAATTAACCAGGATAGTTCACATCGGTGCTAATATCAGCAAATCCTCACGTGTCCCGACAATTGAAGAATTGTTTTCCGAAGGCCCGCATCTAGCAGCATATTCTTATGAAACCGGGAATCCTGATCTGAAGGATGAGAGCGGACTAGGTACTGAGATCTTTGTTTATCATAAATTCACCGATTTGTATTACAACATCAATCTTTTTTATAATGATATAACTGATTACATAATTCCAAGAAATACCGGTGAGATCAACTACGCAACATTTCTTCCCGTTTATGCAACAACTGGTGTGGACGCTATCCTTTATGGTATGGAACTGCAGGTTGATTGGAAAGTTATTGACAGGATTTCTTTCGGATTTTCAGCAAGCTACACAAAAGGAAGTTTTAAAGAAGGCCGGAGAGCACTTCCACAGATACCTCCTTTGAAGGGTCAGGTAAGCATCAAATATGAATCTGATTTAATGTCAGCTGGTATTTCCAGTGAATTTGCCTCAGATCAAAAGAGGGTCGACCTTTTTGAAGATCCGACATCAGGATACAGCATATTTAATTTATTTTTTCAATACAGTATCAACTACGATCACCTGGTACATTCATTTTCGTTAAATATTGATAATATTTTCAACCGGATTCACAGAAATCATCTTTCCCGGGTAAAAATAATTCTACCGGAAGCAGGGATTAACGCGAGAATTACATACAAGTTATTTTTTCACCTATAGATTTTTTAGTTATTCAGAATCTGGTTATATTCGCATTGCAATTTTGAAAGATTCAGCACGGAGAGATGGGTGAGTGGCTGAAACCAACGGTTTGCTAAACCGTCGTAGTGGGTAAACTGCTACCGAGAGTTCGAATCTCTCTCTCTCCGCAATAAGGCTTCTCATTCGGAGCCTTTTTCATTTTGGTGAGAATAGGTAACCGAAGTTTCATCGAACCACAATTAAGATTAATTCCAACTATCAAACAGGTTCCGGTTATATAACTACTCTGGGATTCCGCAATCGCTCTATTTTTCACATTAATATCATCTAGTAAACAACCAAGAATTATAAATAGAAAGTTGTCTTCAACTATTGAATCTTTTCAGGAGATTGTTTTCGATTTATTATAGCGCCGATAATTAACATACTAATAGAACATCCAAAGAAGAAACCAGTGAATACAGCTCTGCCAAGTATGGAAGACTTTTGTTCATACCAGTTATTCAGACGGATTTTTATATCCCCGGTCCTGACCGGTTTGCTTACTCCGTCCTCTTCTACTATCGAAAGAGATCCACCCGAGACGAGTTTTTTCAAATCCTTTTTATGAATAAAAAGCTGGAAAGTATTTCCGGTGTCCTCAATGTTTAAACTCATTTTTTCGGGAGTCCAATAGACTTTAATTAGATCCACAAAGAACGATGAGCCGAAAATAAAAGAACCGATTAAACCTGCGAGGAAAAGAGGATGGAATCCTGTCCGTTTCATTCGAGTACCCATTAAATTTATTAGGCTTATCGCAAAATGGGAATTATTATTTATTAGGACAACATTTTTTATCCTGATTGCAACGGCGTTGAGAATAGATCACAATTGATAGAAAATTGTGATATGCGAGAAATTCTTTTTGTATATTGAATCACCATCTCGAACAATCATTGAACTTACAAATGCTAAAGCACAGAAATAAGTTCATCACCGTTCTTCTTCTACTCCTTACATCAGCTTATTTAGTCCTCTCATTTCTGCTTCATAATGAAGTAACCTATCTGGTTGTAGGCAAACTAAAATGGATTACAGGAGATATCGTTCCAAGGAACTATTCTATAGAGACCAGTATTGTATTGGTGCTTGCATTGATTTCTTTCATTTTTTACCGTGCGAGAAAAGGAACAAACAGGATTTATACGTTTCTATTTATTTATATCTACCTGATATTCGTCTACTATTTTTACCGCGTATTCAGTCTTCATGCAGTAGAGTATATCCACTTTGTCCAGTACATCGGATTGGTTTTACTGATTGGCTGGACATTTGATCCCGACAGAAAAAATTTTTACTTCAACCGGATCTTATTCACAGGAATGATAATCGGGATACTCGATGAAATTTTCCAGTTCTATATTATTTCACCAGGGCATAAGTATCTTGATTTCAATGATTTTTTCCTGAATACATTAGGAACTATTGGCGGACTTCTGTTATACTACGGCTTTCACAGATTACCTCTTAATAGCGCGGCGACAAAGCGATTTTATAAAACAAAACGATTTGTTATCATTGCTATAATTGCAGTTGTAATTCTGCTAATGGTTACAACCGGATTTATCCAACAAACTCCTCCAATTCCCATTGCAAAAGCTATATCAGAAATCGACGGTAAAACAATAATTTTTCTTGAGCGAATTCCCGGCTGGTTAGGTCATTGGAGGGCGCATTTTGTATCGGGTTACTTTTATAATCTTAATCCTATGGAATCACTCGTATTAATAGGAATTGCAGTCGGATTGTTTTCTCTTTTTGACCCGCGGATGCTTGGTAAATTCCGAATCGGCAAAATTATAACGGAACACCTGAAATGAAGATGGATTTTTCTAAGAAAATTAAATCCTTAACTCCTTTCCTGATTATTGCACTATTACTTATCATAACATATTATAATTCCTTCACTACAGGATTTCAACTCGACGACAATCATACAATTCTGAACAATCCGACTATTGGTTACCTTAAGAAGTTTTCAGATCCGGATAAATGGCTAATTCCGTTTTATAACAGACAACTACCCTACCTTACATTTTCTCTGAATTTTCTTCAGGGAGGTTACAATGTATTCTATTACCACATTACGAATTTTTTAATTCATCTTTTAAATTCGTTCCTTGTATACGGTTTAGTCATTCTACTTTTTAAATCCAGCACATTAAATGAGAAACTGATATTTCCTCACAGAGAAAGGGTAGCACTATTTACCTCTCTGATTTTTGCGCTTCACCCTATTCAGGTTCAGGCAGTAATATACATTACCCAGAGGATGGTGTCTCTTGCAATCCTCTTCTACATCCTGGCTCTATATTTTTATTTGAAAGCAAGATTTTTACAGATTTACAATCCTGAAAAGCGAACCAAATATATTTATTTCTTGATCACAATAATTTCGTTCATACTGGGAGTATTCAGCAAGGAGATAATCTATTCCCTTCCGCTCACTTTAATTCTTATCGAAATAATATTTTTACGTGAATCGAATAAAATTCTAAGCAGCAAATTTATATATGCATTCTCGGGAATTATTATAGCAGGAATTGTTCTGATAATTACTACCCGGGGAATTCCCGCACAACTCGAGGCTCCTCCGATCTACAACTATTTCCTTACGGAATTACGCGTTCTAATAACTTACATAAGATTACTGTTTGTACCGGTCAATCAGCATCTATTCTATTACTTCCCTGTTTCTAATTCTCTATTTGAACCGGCTGTTTTAGCAAGCGGTATTTCTCTTATCATTTTAGTAATGTCGGGAATTCTTCTATTAAAGAGAAATCCGCTGATTAGTTTCGGACTTCTGTGGTTTTTCATTCTTCTTGCAATTGAATCGAGCATAATTCCTCTAAAGTATGTGATTTTTGAATACCGGCTTTATCCGGTAGTAATCGGTTTCGGATTAGTTCTATCAACTTCAATCTTTAGCGTCAGAATAAAAAATGCGATAGTTCCGGTAGCAATCCTTTCAATAATTACAATAATTTTCGCGATACTTACGATCAATCAGAATTTTTACTGGAAGGACGGTATTACGCTCTGGCAGCAGAATATCGATGCCGCTCCTCTTAATCCGGTGCCGTATAATAATCTTGGGACATATTATTACTCGAAGAAGGAATACGACAAAGCAATATTCCTTTACACCAGAGCAATCGAACTTGATTCAAATTACTCCGATGCTTACGATCACAGGGGAATCGCTTTCCGGGACCGCAATATGTTTTTAACTGCACTTGCCGATTTTAATAAGGCGATTGAGCTTAACAATAAGAATCCGATGTACTTGAATAATAAAGGATACACATTTCAGGGAATGGGACTAATAGATAGCGCGATTGTTTACTACAGAGAAGCAATTCATAAATCAGCTGATTATCATAATGCACTTAACAACCTATCAATTGCATTCCAGATAAAAAATCTACCGGATTCAGCGCTTCATTATTCCAATAGGGCTATCAAGATTAATCCTTACAATTCAAGGTATTATAATAACCGCGGGAATATCTATTATATGATGGGTGATCTTGATAATGCCCATCTAAATTTCATAAAGGCACTTGAAATAGAACCTGAAAATGCGAAAGCGCTAAATAATCTGGCAACAGTACTGATGAAAAGAAACTTTTATCAAAAAGCTATACCTCTTCTTACAGAAGCAATTAAAAACGATACTGATTATCCTGACCCGCTATTTAACCGCGGATACTGCCTCATGAAGATCGGGCAATTTGAACTTGCCGGCAGGGATTTTTATGAATGTCTTAGATTGAATCCTAATCATCAGGGCGCTAAAGAATGTATTAAATATATTTCATCGAAATATTGATGGAATCACAATTGACAAAGATCATTAAGTGAAAAAAATGGTTGATTCTGTGTAAATCGAATATTAGATTAATCCAGGACAATTACCTTCGAAATATAATCTGAAATATAAATCTCCTTTCTCCTCAGATATAAGTGCTAACAAATGAGGGCGCAGAGATGAGAAAAATCATTCCTATATTATTCTTATCATTTTTATTCTTACCTGTTATTTTACTGGGTAACGATATGCAGGTGGTTAAAGGTGTAAGCCCCGCCAAGGACACTAAATACCCTATAAGCAAGAGTCTTCCCGTAACAGTTGAAATAAAAAACGCAGTAGGGCCCGCACTTCCAGCCGGTTCCTGGTATCTTGGAGCAGTCATCAAAGACAAAAACGGCAACACAGTCTATTCAGGTTCGATGCAGGGTGGTGCAATCGGAGTGGGCGAAACAAAGCAGTATACATTTTCCAGTTCATTTATATCAACGGCTTCGCAGGAATATTCAGTTCTGTATTATCTCGATTTTTCACAGGATATTAATACTTCAAATAATTCCATCACACAATCATTTAGTACATATGGCAAACCCTGGTCAGCATATCTCAAAACTCCAACATACGGTCAAACCGGTATAGTACCCAACCCA
>CAZHHG010000024.1:4733-19805 GCA_964532065.1 uncultured Melioribacter sp. | reverse complement strand
GCATTAACCGGGGTAAGACCGGTTGTAACTCAAACCCTGGTCTTTTTCGGGACTTCAAGCGTTGAAGCGGATCCAAGTATATCACCTCCATTTTCATCTTCTCCGGAAGAACTAAATTCATTTACATATCCATGGCCTCTCGATCCGAATAAGAAATACTACTGGACGATCGTATATGGTAATTCTCTCGGGAATACTACATCGAGTATTTCTAATTTCATAACCGGAGCGACAGATTACTCTGCAGCGACTCTATTATCTCCGGGTAATAATGCAACTAACATTCCAAGAAATCCATTGGATTTTTATTGGGACGATCCAAACAACGCATTATCTGTTGACTTTTACATCGGAACAACTCCGGAAGAAGTTACACCGAACGTTGGATACCCATTTAGCCATAGTATTGCAACAAATACCGGAATGTTTACAATACCGGCAGATTATTTACAGGGAAATGAAACCTATTTCTGGAGGATAGTAGAACAGTTCGGAAATACTTATAGTATGAGTCCGATCAGAAAATTTACAACTAATGACCAGTGGTTTCCGAACCCGGTTGGATTTCAATATCCTCATGATGGAGATACGGATATTCCAACAAATTGCCAATTCCGGACAGAGGATATTGCTATAATAGGCGACGATCCTTTTACACTTGATGTATTTGTTGGTCCAACTATTGAATCCGTCTGTCCCGATCAAGGTCATCCGGTAACACAGGCCTTGAACGTATACAGTGTAACTTACATACCAAAAGTCGATTTAAATCCGAATTCAGATTACTATGCAAGGACTGCAATTTCGCCGGTAACTCATGATGGTTCAATGTTAAAAACCGCCGCTATCCATTTCCCGGGTAAGAGGATACAATTCAGAACCGGAGCCGGACCTGTATCCGTATTCGAGAATAAATTAGTCGTACCGGATGAATTCAGGCTTTCGCAGAATTACCCGAATCCGTTCAATCCATCTACAAAGATAAAATTCGGACTTCCTTCCTCCGGAGAAAAGGGAAAATATCATGTTGAATTAATTATCTACGATATTCTTGGAAAGAAGGTCGATCAGCTGCTTGATGAGGAAATGAGTCCCGGAACTTATGAAGTTGAATTCAATGCCACACATCTAAGCAGCGGAATCTATTTTTACCAATTAAAAGCGGGCGATTATTCAAAATCGGTAAAAATGATTCTTCTCAAATAACATGAACTGATAAACTTATTTGAAAAGAGCCCCTTTTACGGGGCTCTTTTTGTTTTGCAATCATTTATCAATATCGGCAAGCGGTACTGAAGAATCCCTCATCGAGTGGACTTTGTTGGGAACAGGGATTGAGATTTCTTTATTAACATACTTTTCAAATTCATCTCTGAATCTTGTAATCATAAATTTAACCGGCCAGGCAGCAGCATCACCAAGGGCACAGATTGTGTTCCCTTCTATATTATTTGCAACACTTACAAGAAGGTCAAGATCCTTCGAAGTACCAGATCCGTCCTTTATTCTGTGAAGAGTTTTTTCCATCCATCCTGTTCCTTCGCGGCAGGGAGTACACTGACCACAACTCTCATGGTGATAGAAATGTGCAATTCTTAGAAGTACATTTAGCAGGTTTGTATTCTCATCCATTACCATAATCCCTGCTGTCCCTACGGCTGATCCGGCTTCTTTAAGGGATTCGGCATCCATCCGAACGCCTTCGAGCTGATCGCCGCGTAACGGCGGCATAGATGACCCGCCCGGTATTACACATTTGATTTTTTTATTTCCGGGTATTCCACCTGCTACATCATAGATCAGTTCAGTAAGAAGCATTCCGGTCGGGTATTCATAAACGCCCGGTTTGTTTACGTGTCCGCTTATTCCGTATAGTAAAGTGCCCGGGTGTTTAGGTGCACCGATTTTGGAGAACCATTCCCATCCCTTCGAAATTATCGGAGGGACATTTGTTATCGTTTCAACATTATTAATTGTTGTTGGGCAGCCCCAAAGTCCCCGTTGTGCCGGGAATGGAGGTTTAACCCTGGGATATCCGCGGTAACCTTCGATCGAATTCATAAGAGATGATTCTTCACCGCAGATATAAGCACCGGCTCCTTTATGAATGAAGAGATCGCAAGAGAAATCCGTGGCAAAAACAGATTTCATTTTTTCGCCGAGGAACCCGCGATCATATGCAGTATCGATAGAATTCTGCATTAACTTAATCCATTTATGATACTCACCGCGGATGTACAAATATGCGACCCTGGCACCAATAGCGTAGCAAGTAATAATTGCGCCTTCAATTAACTGGAAAGGATTGAACTCAAAAATCTGTCTGTCCTTAAACGAACCGGGTTCACTCTCATCGCCATTTATGCAGAGATATTTAGGTTTATCGGAGGTTTTAGGCATGAAGCTCCATTTCAATCCAGCAGAGAAAGCAGCTCCTCCCCTTCCGCGCAGACCGGATTTCTTAACCTGATCGATAATATCATCGGGTGACTGAGAAAAAGCTTTTCTTGCCGAATCGAATCCACCGTTCGATAGATAAACTTCGATCTGATTAAAATTCTTAATATCGGGCAGTACAATTCTTTCCATTACTTTAACGATTCCAGGATTTCTTCAACTTTTTCTTTAGTTAGATTTTCATAAAAATCTTCATTTATCGCAATCATCGGTGCATAACCGCAAGCGCCCATACATTCTACCTCCTCCAGAGAGAATTTTCCATCAGTGGAGACCTGCATGTTTTCCAGTCCGAGTTTATCCCTTACCTGGTCCCATATTTCATAAGCACCTCTCAGCATACAGGATACATTCGTACAGACCTGGACGTGATATTTGCCCATCGGTTTTGTATGGTACATCGTATAGAAAGTTACGACACTAAGGACATTTACTTTATCTATTCCAAGAACACTTGCGATCTCTTCCATTGCCTCGTTGCTCAAATAACCATTCTGTTCCTGTGCAATATAAACCGAATCCATAATTGCAGCGAGTGCGGTCGGATATTTCTTCCGTGCTTTATCAATCCGCGCTAAATTTTCTTCAGTAAATTTAAAAGCCATAATTTTTTTATTTTATATTAGATCAGGATCAAGAGTATGAGCAAGATCATGACCAGAATTATTAATTATTTATCAGCTTCCCCCATCACCGGGTCGAGACTGCCGATAATTGCGATAACATCCGAGATCATAGCTCCTTTACAAATTTTTGCTATAGCCTGAAGGTTGCAGAAAGAAGGAGATCTTATTTTCATTTTCCAGGGATGACCTGAACCGTTACTCACAATATAAAAACCTAATTCACCTTTCGGATTTTCAGCCGAGAAGAAAACGTCTCCAGCGGGCGGATTAATCCCTTGATTAATAATCATAAAATCATGAATCAATTCTTCCATTTTTGAATAGATTTCAGTTTTATGCGGAAGAGCATGTTTCGGTTCATTCGCAATTATTTCACCGCCGGGAATTTTATCCAGAATTTGATAAAGAATTTTAACGCTTTCTCTTACTTCATCGCCGCGGAGGAAATATCTTGCAAGACAATCACCTTCACTATAAGTAGGAATCTTGAAATCGATTTCATTATAGAATAGATATGGTTTAGCCCTACGGATATCATATTCTACACCAGACGCACGCAGATTAGGCCCCGTAACACCCAAAGCTACAGCATCTTCCTTTGTAAGAACACCGATTCCCTCAAGCCGGTCGATAAAGATACGGTTGCTGAGCAAAAGTTTATCCATTTCATTGAGAGCATTGTGGAATTGATCTAGAAAATCCCTTACCATTTTCAGAGTAACATCATCGGCATCGGAGGCAACACCGCCAATCCTCGTATAACTTGTTGTAAATCTGGCACCTGTAAGTCGGTCGAAAATATTCTGGATTTTTTCACGCTCGCGGAAAGTCCACATCACCATTGTAACAGCACCGACATCCATAGCATAAGTACCGATAGCAACCATATGCGCGGCAAGGCGGGACAATTCGGAAACAAGCATTCTAATATACTGGGCCCTTTTAGGAGCTTCGATACCCAGAAGTTTTTCGACAGCAAGTATGTAGGCAACATTGTTGCAGAGTGTTGCTGTGTAATCGAGACGGTCTGTGTGAGGAATATATTCTATATAACTCATCTCTTCGGCCATCTTCTCATATCCGCGGTGGAGGTAACCCAATTCCGGTACAACAGATAAAACGGTTTCGCCGTCGAGTCTTAATACCAATCTCAACACTCCATGAGTGGCAGGATGCTGAGGACCCATATTAATTATCATTTCATTATCGAGTGCATCTTCGATAGTGATCTCTTTGTCTTCAGCAATTTTTTTTAACAGCTTTTCGTCGGAGTATATATTTGTTTTTATTTCCATAGATTTAAATTTTTTCGGGTAACGGCAAACTGCCCGGAATTCCCATTACAGGAAAATCTTTTCTTAAAGGATGATACTGGAAACCTTCGGGCATATACATTCTTCTAAGATCGGGATGATTATTAAAAACGATTCCGTACATATCATAAGTTTCTCTTTCATACCAGTCGGCGCCGGGCCAGACAGATGTAACGGATTCTATAACCGGAGGTTCAACTTCAACTACACATTTTAAACGAAGATTGAGGTTCAGCTTAAAAGAATAGATATGATAAACAACGGTGAAACGGTTCTTGCGTGTAGCCCAGTCTATTGCGGTTACATCCTTACACATTACAAATTGTAAATCACTCTCCACTTTTAAGTAATTTGAAACGTCGAGAATTTTTTCACTTTTAATCGTAATTGATAAATCATCTCTGAAATCGGATATTTCACTTACAGAATCCGGGAAATTATTTTTAAGTTTATCAATAATCAGTTGTTTGAATTCCATATCAATTCTTCAAAATTTCCGGTTAAGTAGTTTTTAGATCCTGAAAATCGCGTGCTTTTGTCTTTGCAATTTTGGCTTGAATAGTCATTACGGCATTGATCAGGTTTTCCGGACGGGGCGGACAACCGGCCGTATAGACATCGACGGGCAGAAACTGATCAATTCCCTGTACAACGTTATAGGATCTGTACATTCCGCCGGATGACGTACATGCACCCATAGCAATAACCCATTTAGGTTCCGGCATCTGATCATAAATTCTTCTTACAACCTGCGCCATTTTATATGTTACAGTACCGGCAACAATCATAAGATCGCATTGACGGGGAGTAAATCTCATAACTTCAGAACCGAACCGGGCAAGGTCGTATTTAGGATCGGCAGCAGCAATCATTTCAATTGCGCAGCAGGAAATTCCCATAGGCATAGGCCAAACAGAACTTTTTCTAGCCCAGGCAATAATAGAATCTATAGTGGTTGTAATGTAACCGTCCTGTTGTAATTTTGCCTCTAATCCCATTTCAAACCGCCTTTCGCAAAAATGTAGAGAAATCCAAGTTCAAGAACAATAAGAAATACGAGCATTGGCAGGAAAGCAAAAACACCATAATCAGCAAATAGAGATTTAAACTGAACGGCCCACGGATAAACAAAAATCACTTCTATATCAAAAATGATGAAGAGCATTGCAACAAGGTAATATTTAATCGAAATACGCTCGTGTGTTGTTCCAACCGGATTTTTGCCGCTCTCATATGAAAGCTGTTTTATCTTATTAGGACGATAGGGGCCGAAAAGTCGGGATGAATATACAATAGCACCGGCAATTACAGCTGCAAAAATAAGAACCAGGAATACCGGTATATAGTTTAGAATCATATCACTTCTTGATTAATTTTGGTTTGAAAAATAAGCCAAAAGTGGTTATAAAGTCAAAGAATCTGATTCCAGTGATATGACCAATGTCCGACCTGAAATTTTATTTAAGTATTCTTGCTAATACTTCAATTACTCTGTCCAAATCCTCATAACTTATTACTATAGGAGGAAGCATTCTTAATACAGTCGTACCCGCCGGGAGAGCAACAATTTTATTTTCCAGGAGCTCCTGAAGAACAGGCTGAACTTTATCCTTCAATTCAATACCGATCATTAACCCGACAATTCTCGATTCACGTACTTTGGAAAGCTGAAGCGCATCTAACCTCTCCTTGAAATACTTCCCTTTTGATTCAGCCATTTCCCACAATTTATTCTCTAATATAAAATCGATTGACGCAATACCAGCGGCACAGGCAAGGGGATTACCGCCGAATGTTGAACCATGCTTACTTTTTTCAACTTTGATTTTATCCGAGCAGAGCAGAGCTCCCATCGGAAAACCTCCTGCAATCGATTTTGCCAAAGTCATCATATCGGTTTCAATACCGAGATGTTCAATAGCAAACATTTTACCGGTACGGCAGAATCCCGTCTGGATTTCATCAATTATCAACAAAATATTTTTTTCGTCGCAGAGTTCTCTTACTTTTTTAAAATATTCTTTCTGACCGATATTGATTCCGCCTTCACCCTGAACCGGTTCGAGGATGATAGCCGCAGTATCATCATCGGCGAGTTCCGCAATCTTTTCAAAATTATTGTAAGGTACAAAATTAAAACCGGGTACAAGTGGTTCAAAACCATCGCGGTAATCCTTTTTAAAAGTAGCGCTGAGCGCGCCGTAAGTTCTTCCGTGGAAACCTTTCATAGCCGCGATAAATTTAGTTTTCTTCGTACTGAGCCGGGCAAATTTAATAGCAGCTTCAATTGCTTCTGTACCGCTGTTTGTAAGAAAAGCTCTTGTCAGGTTTGAAGGTACTATTGAGAAGAGTTTTTCGAGGAATAACGCCTTGGTATCGTTATAGAAAGTATTTGCGCAGGTGATTAAAGTTGCAGCCTGTGCAGAGATTGCATCAACAACCATTTTGCTTGAATGGCCGATATTAGCAACCGATATTCCGGCTGCCATATCAATATATTCGTTCCCTTTATCATCCCAAACACGGGCACCAATTCCTTTAACAAGTACAACATCCCTTCTAGGATAGACGTCTACTTCATACTTTTCGATGAGCGATTTGTAGTCTTTCATTTTATTGTAGTTCCCCTTCCATTTAGTGCATCAATGATTGGATGTTCCGTTCTTCCGTCGGCCAGTATCACTGTAGTATCACCGGCTTCGAATAATTTACGGAGGGCAAGAATTTTTCTTTTCATTCTTCCATCGACCTTATTTTCCATTTCCTCAAGTTCAGATTTGGAGATATAGGTTAATAGAGACGCAGGATCATTTTTATCTGTCAGGAACCCTGCTTCCTCGATAAGTGAAATAATTTTATCGGCTTTAAATTCGTTCTGAAGGAGAGCTACTATATCGTCATTTTCAGAATTGATGGCGAAATTATTTTCATCAATAAGAGGGACGCTAAGTACTGGCGTATAAGAATTATCGAGCAGAAGATTTAATAATTCACTATTAACCGATTTCGGCTTGCCCGAAAAATCTCTCAGCAGAAGAGTCTTGCCTCCTTCTCTAACCTTTATTCCGGAATTTCTTTTACCCTGAATTAGTTTACCATCGAGTCCGGACAGACCAACCGCATTGATTCCGGACTGTTGACATAATTCAACAATCCGTTTGTTTTTAAGTCCGGCATATGCCATCATCATAAGATCGATAGTTACCTCATCGCTCAACACCGAATCGTAGCCGGATAGAGAGGTAACAACTTTTTTCTGATAGCCGATTTTTACTGCCAGTTCATCCCTTAAAGCATTTGCCCCGTGAACTATAATCATTTTTTCATTAAGAGTTGCCAGGTCAGATACAATACCCTTTACATTAATTGATTTACCGCCGCCGATTTTAATTATAAGCATTTTAATTCCGTTAGAGAATTATTGGAAATTTTATTCCACCCCGTTTCACCACGGAACGGTTCCGAACAAACAACAGAAATATCATTATCTATTTTTGAATGGAGAGTAAAATAATCCGCGTCCTCATTAAAATATGAATATACATAAGCAGAATTTTCATCGTTCAGAATTATATTCATCGCTCTAATGTATGATGATTTTTTAATGATTATTTCAGTCCCTTTGAGAATTGCATCTCTAATACCGTTCTTATCAAATCTTTTTATATAGTTGAAAATTTTTTCAGCGCCTATGCGGCCTTCCTCCTTAATTTTCACTCCTCTTAATTCGCCGTTAAAAATAAAAATATACCTGCTATCATGGAAAGGCATATTATTCTCAACAATAATTCCTTCGTCCCGGAAAGCACTTCTTGCATGAGCAATCAATCGACTGGTTTTACTTAAAGACGAAAAGTCATCCTCCCAGATAGGATTTACATTTTTATAATGATTCCATACACCGTTGTCAATGTAGGAACATCCCCAGCCGTGGCCCTGATACTCCCTGCTCTCTTTGGAGATGACAGCAAATTTTTGAAGATATTCCTTTATCTGAAATTCTTTTCTGGAATTAATATATAGGAGCCGGCACATAGAAATTGCTCAATTAAATAGGATGTAAACCGGGGAATTCAAGACCGGTTCTTTCATCGAAACCGAACATCAGATTAAAGGCCTGCACAGCCTGCCCGGCCGCACCTTTCATGAGGTTATCGATTGCACTAATAACCACGAGCCGGTTAGAAAAATCATCTTTCTTAAATCCGATATCACAATAATTTGTGCCGCTTAGGAGTTTTGGTTCGGGGTAACGGTAAATTCCTTCGCTCTCTTTCACAATTCTTATGAATGGTTCATTGCCGTAGGCATCACGGTAAATTTTCCAGATCTCTTTCTCCGGGAGATCATTTTTAAGGAATACATGGCAAGTAGCCAGCAGACCTCTAACCATATCAATTGCAGTCGCGGAGAAATGAACATTTATTTTTTTCCCGAAGGAGAGTTCCTGTAAAATCTCAGCGGTATGACGGTGCTGCGTTGGCATATAAGATCTAACAACGCCTGCTCTTTCAGGGTGGTGAGAACCTTCATTCACTTTATTGCCACCTTCACTGCTGCCGGCTTTTACTTCTATTACAGTTCTTTCTTCGTCAACAAGATCATTTTTATAAAGTGGATAAAGTCCCAAAATACTCGCAGTAGCATTGCAGCCGGCGCTTGAGATATAGTCGGCTTTTTTCATTTCCTGGCGATGAAGTTCCGGTATCCCATAAACAAACTGGTTTAGAAGATCCGGGCGGGCATGCTTATGTCCATACCATTTTTCGTATTCTGTTTCATTCTTCAGCCGGAAATCAGCGCTCAAATCGATAATCTTTGGAGCAATGGTCTTAAACTTATCGATATGGTTCTGAGAACTGTTATGAGGGAGACAGAGAAATAAGAGGTCGCACTTCTGAAGTTCGGAAGAAGAAATGAATTTGAGAAAAGTCGATTTCCTCAGATTAGGATGAACTTTGTGAACGAACTTCCCCGTATAGCTTTCCGAAGTAACCTGCAAGACTTCTACGAATGGATGGAAGAGAAGAAGCCTTAGCAACTCGCCTCCAGTATATCCGGATGCACCAACTATCGATATTTTAATTCTTTCCATTATTTACCTTCAGCGACTTGGAGAATATACTCGACCATTTTTTGAGGAATATTAACACCGGTAGTTGTAATACTGTTCTTATACTCCATTGTATAGTTCACTTCGTTAACCATCAGTCCATTCGCCGTTTCAAAAACATCGATCGCTACAATTCCTCCGCCAACGGCTTTGGCAGCTCTTACAGAAATATCATTCAGTTCATCAGTAACCGGACAGTTTGTAGCAACTCCGCCTCTGGCAGTATTGGTAATCCAATGAGGAGAGGTTCTATAAATGGCGGCAATACATTTATCGCCAACCACAAAACTTCTGATATCTTTTCCTTTTTTCTCGACATATTTCTGAATATAAAAGATGGAATGATGGTAAGAACCGAGAACAGTTTTATGCTCTAGAATAGCTTCGGCAGAATCCCTGTCATTTACTTTTGAAAGTAATCTGCCCCAGGAACCGACAGCAGGTTTTAATACTACCGGATACCCCATCTCTTCAATTGCCTTTAGCGCGGATTCTTCAGTAAATGCGACTCTAACTTCCGGTTGAGGAACTCCGGCCTCGGCCAGAGCAACTGACGTCAATAATTTATCACCGCAGACAGTAGCAACATTATACGAATTGACACATTTAACACCGGCAGCTTCAAATAAACGGAGGCCATGCAATGCCCTGGAGTGATTAATACAACGCTCTACTACTACATCAAGGTCGAATTTTTCCTTTCCGAGGTTAAAAGTAATATTGCGGTCATCAATAAGAACCAGCTCAATTCCTTTAATTTTAGCAAATTCATCCATTAAGAATTTCTCGTCTTTTCGTATCAAAGAATGAAGCAATCCAATTTTCATCTAAAAATCCTCCGGTGGTAAATTTAAGTTATGATACTATTTATTGTAGGTCTTATGGTGTTTTACGGCGTCGACGATATGTTTTAATTCCTCGATGTCTACGGTACGTCCGCGCTGCCCGACAGATTTAACTTCCTGGAGAACAGCATTCTGATGCTCATCGTCCATATCAGTTTCGTTAATCAAATTAAGGGCGTAACGGAGCGAAGCTATACCCGACATATGATCGAGCGCAAAATCTCTTTTTCTACCGAGGATTTCCGGATGGAGGCTTTCGTAATGCATCGGATTAATTGCAGCGGCATGTGTATGTACACCCGCACAATGAGTAAATGCATTTTTGCCAGTGACCGGATAGTTAGCAGGAATAGGGATACCCGAATGCTTGCTAACGAGTTCATAAAGTTCAGTTATTTTCTGAAGGTTCCATCTTTTCTCATTGTAATCGACAGTCAATGTAACAAGTAATTGTGCAAGGTCAACAATTCCGGCCCGTTCACCGAGACCCAGCGCAGCAGCATCAATAATATCCACGCCGGCTCTGTATGCGTCGAGCGCATTAGTAAGAGCAAAACCCCTATCGTTATGGCAATGGACCGCAACTTTCGGAAATAAATTCCGCTTCGCAAACTCATCCTTCAGGCGTGAGATATATGTATACATACTTCGATCGGTCCCAGGGACCATATAACCGGTTGTATCGGCAACACTGATAATATCAGCACCTGCCTCAACAGCAGCGCAAGCGGCTTTAACAACATTTTCGAACTGAGACCGCACAGTATCTTCCGGAGTATATCTAATAAGAAGATCCGGCTTAACACTTTTTGCGTATTTAATAACATCGGTAATCTGTTCGATAGCGGTGTCAAGGTCTTTCTTGAAAACAGTATTGAGGCGTTCATCGGAAACACAATAGAAAATTCCGATAAAACCGACACCGCATTCCAGTGCCAGATTCACATCGGATTTTAGTGATCTTGAATGAGCGCCGATAATTGATTTGAAGCCTTTCTGAGCAATCGCTTTTACGGCAGCATGGATTTCAGGAGTAACCATAGGATGACCGGCTTCAATTATATCGATACCGATCTCGTCAAGTAGAGTTGCAATAGCTAATTTGATATGCTTATCGAAATAGACTCCGGGTGTTTGTTCGCCTTCGCGTAATGTTGAATCTAAAACCGCGATCAACTACTCACCCCAGTCTTCTTCTTCTTGAGGAGCTTCCTTTACGGTTGGTGGATCAAGAGATACAACTTCAAGTTCGGTTCCGCAATCGGGACATTCAATCAGTTCGCCTACAACAGTGCCTTCAGGCAGGTCTATCACAGCACCGCAAACCGGACACTCAGCTTTCATTTTATCTGAACTCCATTTTTAGTTGTGCAAACATAAAAAACAATTTATTTGATAGCAAGAAATTGACACTCCTGTGCGTTTCTTTTTGTATCTTTAACACTCAAAGGTAGAAAGAAGAACTTATATTTTTTTAAGAACTGAAACGAACGAATCACCTGATTTTTATGTTAAAGTCTGTAAGGAAAATACTAATGGACAAAATGGACTCGACCAAATACCACAAAGAATTATTCAATCATTTCGGATATAATTTCGGCTTCGTTGCCGACCTGCTCGACAAATATATTGAAGACAACAATTCCGTACCGGAATACTGGCAGAATTATTTCCGTCAACTTACCGGAGGCAAAGCTACTCCGGTAACAACCGTTACAACACAAAAGAGTGCTCACGGTAAAAAGGAAGTTCCTGCAACAATTGTATCAGATTCATTTGATATTGCCCCCGAAGATCAGGTAGTTCAGATTACAGGTGTAGGGGCAAAGATCATTGAGAATATGACGGGAAGTTTAAGTATTCCTACAGCTACATCGTTACGGACTATATCTGTCAAACTCCTCGAAGAAAACAGGGCCATAATAAATCAGCATCTTAAGAGGTTCGGACGGGGGAAAATCTCTTTTACACACCTGATTGCATATGCATTGGTACAGGCCATAAAGAAATACCCGAATATAAATAACTCTTTCGGAGTAGTTAAAGAAAAGCCGAGTTTTATTAAGAAGGAATATATCAATTTAGGAATCGCAGTTGACATAGAACGGAAAGACGGCACACGATCGCTTATTGTCCCTAATATAAAACGGGCCGAAGAAATGGATTTCAGCAGATTCCTTGATTCATACAATGAACTGATTGAAAAAGCCAAGAACGGAAAACTTGAACCTGCAGATTTTCAGAACTCAACTCTTACATTAACTAATCCCGGGGGTATTGGTACTGTATCTTCTACACCCCGTTTGATGAACGGTCAAGGATGTATTATTGCTATTGGAGCGATCGATTATCCGGCTGAATTCAAAGCTATGGTCCCTTCTGCTCTTACTTCGTTTGGAATCGGAAAGGTGATGAACATAACGAGTACTTACGACCATAGAATCATTCAAGGAGCAGAGTCGGGTGCCTTTCTTGCTTATGTAGATAAGCTTCTTCTCGGAGAAGAAAGATTTTATGATAATGTATTTTTGGATTTGAATATACCACAAAAAGCAGTCGGTTGGGATCTGGATACTCTCTCCAAACGGTTTTCAAAGATTGAAAACATTGAAGAGATAGAGAAACAGGCAAGGATTGTACTGTTAATTAATATGTTCAGGGTTAGAGGTCATCTTATAGCTGATATCAATCCACTTCACCCGCCGAAAACTTTCCATCAGGAACTCGATCCTGCAAACCACGGATTTACAATATGGGATTACGACAGGAATTTTATTACCGGAAATCTTCAGGGTATGAGAACCGGGACATTAAGGGAGATACTCAATATTCTGCATCAGACATACTGCGAAAAGATTGGTGTGGAATTTATGCATATTCAGAATCCCGAAGAAAAATTGTGGCTTCAAACCAAGATGGAACCGGTAAAGAATAAACCCTCGTTTAATCCAGACGATAAAAAACGGATTATGGAGAAGCTGATCATAGCTGAGGCTTTTGAACATTTCCTCCATACAAAGTTTATAGGCCATAAAAGATTTTCACTTGAAGGGTCGGAGACATTAATCCCCGTTCTCGATTCCCTTTTGAGTCTTGCAGCAAATGAAAATGTAGAGGAAATATTTTTAGGAATGGCACACCGCGGCAGACTGAATGTTCTTTCCAATATTATCGGTAAAAGTTATACAAATATTTTCTCGGAATTTGAAGACGAGCTTGATCCAGAGTCTCCTCAAGGGACAGGTGATGTAAAATATCATCTGGGCGCAAGCGGCAATTACAAAACGAAGCACGGCAGTGAAATCAAAGTATCGGTAGCCTCCAATCCTTCGCATCTTGAATGGGTAGACCCTGTAGTCGAGGGAATTATCCGTGCAAAACAGACAAGAAACAACGACACTGAAAAGAATAAGTTCGTACCGGTTTTGATACATGGCGACGCAGCTTTTGCCGGCCAGGGAGTCGTTGCCGAGACATTGAATCTATCCCAGTTAAAAGGATATAGAACAGGCGGAACAATTCATATAATAGTAAATAATCAGATTGGATTTACAACGGCTCCAGAGGATGCCAGATCCTCACCGTATGCAACAGATGTTGCGAAGATGGTTCAATCGCCGATATTCCACGTGAACGGCGACGACCCGGAAGCATCTCTATGGGTAACACAACTTGCGTTTGAATACAGACAGAAGTTTAAAAAAGATGTTGTTATAGATCTGATTGGATATAGAAGGCATGGTCATAACGAAGGTGACGATCCCGTTTATACTCAGCCGCTTATGTACAAAAAGATCAAGGAACATCCTTCGGTTAAAGAAATTTATCAGGATCTACTGATAAGATCCGGTATTATGTCGGATAAAGAAATTGAATCTTTAGATAAGAATATTTATGACCTGTTAGAAAAAGCATTAAAGGAGACCAGGAAGAAAGGGGACAAATTCAAACCGGACAGGCCGCTTGCATATTCATATGAATACTATAATAATTTTCCCCGCAGCGGCGAAACCCGAGTTCCGCTAGATCTACTTGAAAAAGTTGTAAAGGGGATTACTTCCTTTCCACAAAACTTTTCACTGAATCCGAAGCTTCAGAAGCACATTGCCAAACGTAAAGAATTTTTTACGGGAAAAGCAATGATCGACTGGGCTTTTGCCGAAGCACTTGCATTCGGTACTTTGCTCGTTGAAAAAAGACCTGTGCGTTTAAGCGGTCAGGACAGCGCAAGAGGTACCTTTAGTCAGAGACATCTGATTTTCACCGACATGAATAACGAAGAGGAAGTTAATCCTCATAATTCAATTGAAGAGGGGCAGGCAAAAATTGAAGCTTTAGATAGTCTCCTTTCGGAAGCAGCTGTACTCGGTTTTGAGTACGGTTATAGTATTTCCGATCCTCTGGCTCTTGTTATATGGGAAGCTCAATTCGGCGACTTTGCAAACAGTGCCCAGGTAATAATAGACAATTTCATTGTAGGCTCTTTTACTAAATGGCAGCTTCCGAATAATCTTGTGATGCTTCTTCCGCACGGACAGGAAGGTCAGGGCCCCGAGCACAGCAGTGCAAGACTTGAAAGGTTTCTAATACTATGTGCTGAGGATAATATGTATGTCTGCAATCCGACTACACCGGCTCAGTACTTTCACCTGTTAAGGCGCCAGGTTCACAGAACCATTGCAGATAGTAACGGTGCTATGGAAAAACCTCTCGTTGTA
>CAZHHG010000024.1:0-4723 GCA_964532065.1 uncultured Melioribacter sp. | reverse complement strand
ACCTAAGAGTCTGCTGCGTCTGCCAGCAGCCCGCTCTCCTATTTCCGATTTTACAGACGGAGAATTTGAAGAGATAATTGATGATAAGATTGAGGATAAATCAGAAATAAGTACGGTAATATTAACTAGCGGTAAAATCTATTATGAGCTCCAGAATTACAGAGAAATAAATGGGATAATAAATTCAGCAATTGTCCGGATTGAACAATATTACCCTTTAAACGAAAAACTTTTGTCCGAAATTATTTCCAGTTATCCTTCTGCCACCCTGATCAGGTGGGTTCAGGAGGAACCTAAAAATATGGGTGCGTGGAGTTTTCTTTTCCCGAGACTTACTAATCTATTAAAGGAAAACCAGAAATTAGTTTTTACAGGAAGACCCGAAAGCCCGAGCCCGGCCAGCGGTTCATCCAGAAAGCATCTTGCTGTCCAGGAAGAAATAATTAAGATGGCATTTAGCGGAAAATGATTAGCATTAATTGAGAGTGTTGGAGATAAGTTTCTCTGCAAGAGAATCTTTAACCGTTTCGAATTGTGAACGATCCTCTTTAGCTATCGGGTTTGACGACGGTAGTTTTTCTCTCAACGCATCAACCTGTCTGCCGTTTTTCCAGAATCTGAAACAGACGTGGGGACCCGTAGCGAATCCAGTACTTCCAACATAACCGATTATCTGACCCTGCTTAACGGCAACTCCGGGTCTTATCCCTTTAGCAAACTTCGACATATGAAGATACTGTGTAGTATACGTGGAATTGTGTCTTACCTTAACGTAATTTCCGTTCCCGCTTGTATAACGCGCTTCGGTTACTACTCCGTCGCCGACAGACATAATCGGTGTTCCGGTAGGAGCAGCATAGTCGGTGCCTAAATGAGCTTTATATCTGCCAAGCACTGGATGAAAACGTCTGGAAGAAAACCTTGATGAAATTCGGCTGAATTTTAAAGGAGCTTTCAGGAATGCTTTACGGAGGCTATTCCCTTTGTCATCGTAATATTCGGCTTCATCGTTCTTTTCAAATCTGAACGCATAGAAATCCTCATTGCGATGCCTGAATGAAGCAGTTAATATTTTTCCTACTCCGGTCGGTTTTCCGTCCACGTACAATTCCTGAAATACTACTTTCAATGAGTCATTTGCCTGAATTCTGAAGAAATCGATCTGCCAGGCATATATTTCAGAAAGTTTAACTGCGACATCTGGATTTACGGCATTAGATTCAAGAGTCTGCCATAATGAATTTTTTATAGTACTAGCAAAGGATCTCTCCTTTATTTCAACTTCCTTTCTGCCGTGATAGACTTTTATACTATCCCGGATATCGAATACAACATATTCGATAGGATTGCGTACATAAACAAAATAGTGAACCGTTTCGGTTGTGTCCCATTCAGCATAAATGTAATATTCGTCACCTGCCCTGAAATTTTTTACGGGGAATATTCCGCGAGCCCGTTCTGCAATATCAAATATCTGTTTATCATTCAATCCGTGAGGTACAAGAATATCTCCCAGAGTTTCTCCCCGACTAATTGTACCATGTACTTCAATTAGTGAATCGACTGCAAGCCCGAAAGAGTTGTAGTTAGCCGGATTGTTGTTCTTTTCTATTTCATCACCGGAACAACCTGCGAGAAATAGTGCAGCAAGAATCGTAGTAAAAATTATTTTCGAAATCTTAACCGTCCATTTTATTGTTATAAATTATTCAGTATCTTTTTTCCTTCCTGCAAAAGAATCATGCTTTATCCTGAAGAAATTCAGCAGCATATCCAGAAGATTCAGGAATAATTCAGATATAGCAGACATATGGACTCTTCAATTTGCAGGGATATTTGGATTATTGTTCTAATAATTTTTCAATAATTACAACCGAATTGATTCCTTCGGCTTCCGCAGAAAAATTCGGAATAATTCTGTGACGTAAAATCGGGATCAAAAATGACTTAACATCATCAATCGATGGGGTGAATCTACCCTCCATAACTGCTTTTGTTTTAGCAGCAAGGATCAGATATTGAGATGCACGCGGTCCGGCACCCCAGCTAACCCACTCATTAATAAATGTTTTTACATTGCCCGGGCCGGGACGGGTCATATTAACGAAATTAACCGCAAATTCAATGACGTTATCGGCAACGGGAACGCGCTTTATAAGTTCCTGAAATGCAATAAGTTCTTCTGCTGTAAGTATTTTTTTTAAGTCAGGCAGATAATTGCTAGTAGTCGTTTTTATAATTTCAATTTCCTCGGCGGTCGAAGGATAGTCGAGCCAGAGATTGAACATAAACCTGTCAAGCTGCGCTTCGGGAAGCGGATAAGTACCTTCCTGTTCAATTGGATTTTGAGTTGCAAGCACAAAGAAGGGTTCATCGAGCAGATGGGTTGTTCCAGCAGCAGTTACTTTATGCTCCTGCATCGCTTCAAGAAGTGCTGACTGAGTTTTGGGAGGAGTACGATTTATTTCATCGGCCAGTACCATATTAGCGAAAACCGGCCCTTTGATAAAACGGAAAATTCTCTTTTTAGTTATAGGATCGTCATCAATTATTTCTGTACCGGTAATATCACCCGGCATTAAATCGGGTGTGAACTGAATCCTGCTGAATTTAAGATCTAGTACCTGAGCAAGAGTTTTTATAAGAAGCGTTTTCGCGAGTCCGGGAACTCCAATAAGCAGGCAATGTCCCCTTGCAATCAGACCGACAAGCAGATCGTTGATAATCTGTTCCTGACCAACAATTACTTTTGCAATTTCATTTTTAATCTGAAGGATTGATCCGGATAAGTTTTCAACTGCCGCAACATCGTCTGATTTTTTCTGCACTAATTCTCCTGAATCTTAATAATGAAAATAAATGAATCGATATCAGATTAAATCTATTATAACCGTACTTCCCAGAAGATCTTTTCCTTCAGTTCATCCATCCACTTCGAATATAATTTCTGTTTTTTATAATACTCCGTAAGGCGTTTTATTTCCACAAAATCCTGATCCAGATTGGCTTTGTGTTCAGGAATTCTTTTTATGAGCTTAACTATATGATAACCATAGGTATTGTTATCAATTTCGAGTCTCTTCGGGAAACTGATATCATTCTCCTTCATTTTGAAAATTATATCGAGTAGAGATTTATCGAGCTGATTTTTTTCGAATGTTCCCAACTCTCCACCGAATCGTGCATTCTCTTTATCGTCGCTATACTTCTTTGCATAATACTCGAATGAATTTTTACCTGATACAATACTGTCCCTTATCTCATTAAGGAATTCGATAGAGCGGAGATCGGCTTCGTCATCGGCTTTCAGTTTGATCAGAATGTGCCTGGTATTAATAGATTCCCCTCTTCTTTCGAGGAGCTGAATAATATGAAAACCGACCGGAGATTCTACGATGCCGGAAAGCTGTTTCGGTGCAAGAGCAAAAGCAGCAGCTTCGAATTCAGGATAGAAGACACCACGCTTAACGAATCCGAGGTCGCCGCCTTGTGAAGCACTTCCCGGATCATTGGAATACTGGCGGGCGAGCTGTGCAAAATCGCCGCCTTTCTTAAGAGAATCCAGAAGCATGGCAGCCAGTTCACGGGCTTTCTGTTTAATCCGTTCGCCGGTTTTAGGATTCTGAAATATATGCGCGATCTGATATTTTTCCGCAACAATTCCGAGCGAGTCTTTATAAGCATTGTAAAACTCTTCAATATCATATCTTGATACCTGAATGGTTCCAAACTTTTTCTGGCGCACAAGATCTGCCATAAGGTTTTTTCTGGTATCGTCTCTCAGAGTTCTTTTAATTTTTTCTACAGGCATACCATAAACCTGTTCCAGCCTTTCCCGGGAGCCGTACTGATTAATGAAATAATTAATCTGGTAATCGAGCTGTTGGGTAACCTGATCGTCTGTTACCGTAACGGAATCGAGTTCGGCCTGCGCATAGAGAAGTTTTTCTTCGATCAACTGATTGAGAATGGCTTTGAGAATTTCTGGATCGGAAGGATTTACTTTTCTTTGAGCGGCTTCGAAGCTTGCCCTGAAATCGAGTTCCGACTTCAAGATTATCTCATTATCAACAACAGCCACAATTTTATCACCAACCTGCTGAGAATAGATCGGAAGTGTGAATAGAATTAATACAAATAAATATTTCATTCCTGATTTCCTTTTAAGACTATATCCTGATCTTCAATTAATTTATTTAAGTACTCCCGGACAATCTCTTTATTGCGGAGTAAAAGAAAACGGTCTTTTATCTGGTCTTCAATAATTTCATAGGGTGGAAGAAGTCCTTTACCATATTTATCGATTAATTGAACAACTGTAAATTTGTCCGGTTCCGTTTGCAGAATAATACTAATTTCACCCGGGAGAAGATTGCTGACAATTTTATATTTAGTAACAGGTTCGATTTCGTGGAGCGGCATTAATACACCCGATTCGGCATTAATCATAACCGGATCTCCACGGTACTGGTTAATTGCCTTTTTCCAGTCGCTTTCAACTAAAATCTTTCTAAAATTTACTGCACTTTCGAAATTCCCGAAATCAACTTTATTGAACCGATATGTATCATCAGTCAAAATAAAATCAGATTTGGTTTTTTCATAAAACTCGAGCAGTTCATCGCGCGTAGGCTCATAGGAATTCTGTTTCAGATATTCATTTATTAAAAGAGAAGCAGCTAATTCCCTGCTGTTTTTTTCTACAAGTGTTTTATATTCCGGT
>CAZHHG010000023.1:0-33424 GCA_964532065.1 uncultured Melioribacter sp. | reverse complement strand
TGCCGAAAAGACTTGTATAATGAAGTCAACCTATAATCTCTGTATCTATTTCCTTTGGAGGAGAGCGGTTGCGTTTTACAGGGATTATTAAATCGACGGCAAATTTGAGGACAGCTTTTCAATTGATTCATACGCTAACAATCCCCTTTTGAGCACGCATGTGAATTTAATGATGTCGAAAGTAAAAGAATCGATTGAACGTTTACCCGAAAACCTGAGAAGCATTTTTGTTATGTATGAAATAAACGGCCTTAAGTATCGCGAGATAAGCGATTCGCTTGAAATGCCGGTCAATACCGTTAAAGTCTATTTAATGAGAGCAAGAAAAAAATTACAAGAGGAACTGAAGCATTATGAAACGAATGAAATCGTCTGATATAAGCGGCAGAATGAAGAGAAGGATAATTTCGGTAGCTTATGGCGATGCCCCTTTGACCGACCGGCTGATTGTTTTCATCGGTTCGATAAGGAATCCGGAGATAAAATCGGAACTGAGAACGTACAGGGAAACCGCTAAAACAGTCCGTTCACTCGGGGAGGAATCATGTCCCGATGAAGTTTTGAATGGGCTAAGGAAGAGGAATATTAAGGTCCGTATTAAGGATCAAACGTTTCTTTCGGATCTGGCGGCGATTATTATCAATAAACCTTTTGCGTCTGCGCTCACTACGGTAATTTTTATAACTGCTGTCGCTGCCGCAATCATATTTAACAGGCCGGAGGAAAGAACTTTTACCCGGCAGGAAATTGTGGCCGCGGATAAACAAGCCCGCTATGCCCTTCAGCTTATCGGAAGTATTATGAGTCAAACTGAACAGACACTAAAAAAAGAAATCCTGTCTGACCGGGTTGCTTCCCCGATCCGCCAGGGAATTGATATTGTTAACTCATTTATAAAGGAGAAATAAAATGAAATCGATCAAATTTATTATTCTGTTGCTTTTGCTGGGAGCGCAATTTATCTCTGCCCAGCAAACCGATATCAAAAAAGAACTGGGATTCTTCGACTTCAGCCAGCTTTCAGCTCTTAAGAGCGGAGAGTTGCTTACCGAAGTATATCTTGAAGAGCCATTGCTTAAAATGGTTGCGGGAATGACCGACGATGATGAAGAAGGTGTCGGAAATATGTTAGCCGCTTTAAAACTTGTTAAGGTACAGGAGTTCATGGTCGGCGAAAATGATCTTGAGAAAGCGGGCAAAATTATTGAGTCGATGGATTCCGATCTTCTAAACCAGAAGTGGACCCGTATAGTTAAAAGCCGCAATAAAAATAGTACCGCAAACGTCTATGTTAAACCTACTTCCGAAGGCGGTTATGCAGGACTTGTAATAATTGCGCTCGACGGAAAAGGTAAAGCATCATTCGTTAATATCGTAGGCAAAATAGATCTTGAATCGGTTGGAAAACTTTCAAAACAATTCAACCTTCCGAAAGTTGACGGGAAGTAATTGCGGAGAATTTATGAGTCCGGAGGTTTACTTATCCGGACTCAAACTTTTTTAAGAAGAGCCACATTTTCGATATGATAAGTATGGGGGAACATATCAACGGGACAAACTCTTTCCGGTTTATATCCCCCCTCGCTTAAAAGTTTTATATCGCGTGCCTGCGTTGCGGGATTGCAGCTGATATAAACGATCCTATCCGGTTTTAATAATAGAATATCGTTCACAGTTTTTGGATTCATTCCGCTTCTCGGTGGATCCGCAATTATCAGATCCGGTTTTGGAAGATTCATCTGGTCTACAACCGGAAGGAAAGATTTATTCAGGTCCGCCAGTATCGGCTCAAAGTTTTTAATCCCGTTTAGGCCGATGTTTATCTTTGCATCGTCTATCGCCGGCTTAACGCTTTCAAATCCGTAGATCTCTTTAACGTTTCCCGAGATGAATACCGGGATTGTGCCGGCACCCGAGTAGAGATCATAAACAATTTCATTACCCCGGAAGGACGCGAACTCTTTGGCTTTAAGGTAAAGTTTCTCCGCCTGTAAAGTGTTCGTCTGAAAGAATGAATTAGCGCTTATTCTGAACTTCCAATTCCCGATCATATCGTGAATATACCCCGGGCCGTGGAATACTATCTCGTAATCTCCTGTAGCTACCTGGGATTTTTTAAGATTGATATTATTTATTACCGTCGTGATCTCGGGAAATTGCTCCAGCAATCCTTCTTTATATTCTGTGAACAATCGTTCATTCTCTTGAGCGGTTACCAGATTTACCATCAGGTCTTCGGTTTTTTCTGATTGACGGATTACCAGATTTCTTAAAAAACCATCATGATTTTGAGTAGAATAGACTAAAATTGACCGACTTTTGAAGAAAAACCGTGTAAAATTCAAAATCCTGTTACTGAGCTCAGATTGCAGAAAACACTCATTTATATCGAGTACCTTATCGTACATCCCCGGAATATGAAGGCCGAGGGCAAACTCTTTATCGGCTATTTCCTGCATGGAACCGATCTCCTCTTCGGAGAGCCACCTCCTTCTGGCGAATGAATACTCCATCTTATTCCGGTAGAAGTATTCCCTGACACCGGGAATTATCGGCATAAACTCGAATCCCGATATTCCCCCTATCCTCTCAAAAATATCCTTGACCTGTTCTTCTTTATATTCGAGCTGCTGTTCGTATTTTAAATTCTGCTGCTGGCATCCGCCGCAGATCCCAAAATATCCGCATCGCGGTTCCGTTCTGAACGGCGAGGGTATGAGAACCTCTTTGATACGCGCTTCGGCATACGACTTTCTTATTTTTCCAACCTGAGCAATTACTTTATCGCCGGGATACGAGCCGTTTACAAAAACAACAAACTTTTTCGGCTCTTCGTTGAGAGAGTGAATCTCCTTGATGATTTTTGCAACACCCTTACCCTCAAAAGCATATCCGGTTATATCGAGTTCAAGCAGGTCACCTTTTTTCAATTCTTTTCCTTCTTTAATAATAATGCAACGAACCCGATAAATTTATCTCCGCCGAGTTTAAGGTAGGCATTCGATTCGTGTTTGATTCTGTTTATAATCTTCTTGTAATAACTCTGCTCGCCTTTATCAAGGCTGTCCGAAATCTCTTCGAATGCGGACCGCGACATTGAGTAGTATTCTTTAAGCGAGCTTGAGAGATCGGCTTTACCAATAATCGAATATCCTCTTCCGGTATAATAATTTTCAATTTCCTCGATGTTAAGCGGAAGAAGGTCCGATGAATCGTAAATGTCCTTAACAAAGCGGGGAACCTCTTTTTGCAGAGACACTACTTCGCCAACACAGAATAGTCCTCCCGGTTTCAATATCCGTCCGGTCTCTTTAACTATTTTGTTCCGGTTTGTCAGCGAGATGGATGCCTGCGCATAGACGAGGTCGAACCGGTTCTCTTCGTAATCCGTGGAATCGTAACTCATCATTTTAACGTCGATTCCGGATGAATTGCCGAGAAGGTATTTGGAGTTGATAAGCGATTCGTAATCCTGAACAATTATTTCAACGCGGCTTCCGAACTTTCCGGCAATCTTTAATGCGGTTGCCTCGCTGCCGGATCCTATAACGAGAGCAGTCGAAAATTGTTTAACATCCGATTTCTGAATCAGGAAGCGGATCTGCTGTTTGAGCCCCGGAAGTAAAACTAAATCTGATTTTTCCATGCGGTAAAGATAATGAAGAGAATAAACACTAACCCGATTAATTAACCGGGCTAGTAAGCAGATTATTTTGCAAGGAGCATCTTTTTTGTATGAATAATTCCGTTTGCGGAAAGTGTGTAAATGTAAATACCGCTTGATAATTTACTACCGTCAAAGTTAACCGAGAAATAGCCTGCCGGTTTGTTCTCGTTTACTAATATGGCCACTTCTTTCCCGAGTATATCAAATACTTTTATTGTTACAAATGATGTTTCTTTCAATCGGTAACGGATAGTTGTAGAAGGATTGAATGGATTAGGATAATTCTGCCTCAGTTCGAATTGAACCGGTATACCGGATTCGTCTACAGTCGAAGGAACTCCGAAGAGGAGATCTGCAAAGACCGGAAGATGATCGGATGCAGAGACTGCTGCATCGGCCAGACTCTGCCCTAACAGATTTGTTGGCGGGGCATTAACCGCTTTGCCATAATGCTGTCCGTCGTTTGCGACTATCGGATATGGTACATATCCGTAATCAACACCGCCCGTTAATTAATCGTTCTTAAATTATTTCCTTTTTGCTTCCATCCTCCAATTTATTTGCCTCTCCATATAATTGTTTTTTGAGGGAAAGTTGTATGTCCTAGAACAAACACCTCTTTCCCATTAGTCCAAACATCTGTCAGAACATTACTGCCATCCGAAGTAAAGAAATCAGTTAGTTGTTGCCAGGTAAATCCATCGAAAAACCAGACCATCCCAAAAATTCCAACAGCAATTTTGTAGTTTTTCTTAAATTCATAAATGCTGTGCATTGTGTAGTTTATAGGTATTATGTGTATCCATTCATTATTTATATACTGCCATACACCAAAATCTCCAAAAGAATAAATCCCGCCCTCATTACCTAATTTAATTCCCCAATTTCCCCATTTAATAATTGATTGAGGGTTCTTTATCTCCATAGAATCTAAAACTGTCCAGCTTTCAAATTTACCCTTAACGAAATAAAATAAATATCTTTTGGCTACCGTATCATTTACATACACATTTAAATATGTATCTGTATTCTTTACTATTATCCCATTGATAAAATGTGTTGATGCTGGAGGAATGTTTAACTTTGGTTTATCTTTTTCCCATTTTGTACCGTTATAGTGATAAACAACAGCACTATCGCAACCAATCCAGATATCGTTTACCCGATTAGTAAACAAACGTAATGGGCGTAATTGGATATTCAAGATATGTTCTTTCCATGTTGAACCATTCCAATTTAGTACCAGGTCTTTTCTTGAAAATCCTCTTCTATCCCCAACCATCCATAAATTGTTGGGTGTTAATCCCATAATCCGATTGATGGATTTTGTACTCGTTGGAACTCCGCTTAATGTCGGTTCATTTTCAGTCCATTTGTTCCCATCAAAGTGATATACTTCTCCAAGGCTTCTTTCATTATGTCCGGCAACCCATGCATCTGTTGGTGAATAGACCCACATTGATGTTAGGAATGTTTGCATACTACCCTCATAAGCGATCGTATCGGCAATCCACGTCATCTCTCTCGGATCTTTAAGTAATTCTTCATTGGGGGGAGTTATTGTTTCACTGCAAGAATAAGTTACTACTAAAATAGTGATTACTCTGGCAATCGAAAGAAATAGACGGTTGGATAAAAGTCGTGTTTTCATTTTCCCCCATAAAAGAAATTTAAAAATAACATGCTATAATGTAGAGCGAGGGAAAAGAGATATTTTCAACTTACACATATAAACATAAAAAAAAAAAAATCGAAATTGCAACTAAATTTTTTTTAATTACAAATACTTTTGAAGGGATCAATTCACGCAGGGTAAAAGAAACTTTTAATAGTCATTTCAACAAAATCATCTTTGCAGTCTTAAAGAAATTGCCGGCTTTTATGGTATAGAAATACACACCGCTCGAAAATTCACAATTACCAGCCCTCAATTCGCAATTGTACTCCCCGGAGTGTTTGTATTCATCAACCAGGGTTGCAATCTCTCTGCCGATAAGGTCATATACTTTTAACGTTACATGGCCCGGGGATCCTATTCTGTAATGAATTGTTGTAGATGGATTGAATGGATTCGGATAATTCTGATACAGAATGGTTTCGGCGGGCATTTCGCTTTCAGTTATACCGACGACGGGCGCGGTCTGAAAAGTATAAGACTGGGACCAGCCGCTCTCACCCCTGGAGTTTTTAGATTTCACCTGCCAGAAATATGTCTTGCCCGCCGGCAATCCGTTAAGCGAAGCTTTATTGATTGCGATATTTTGTAGCTGATAATCAACTCTGTTAAAATCCTGATACTCGGAGACGCGAATATCGTACAAAGACGCATCCGATCCGTGCTGCCATTTCAATTCTATATTTGCCGGCAGATCTTGTGTTCCGTTTGCCGGTTCTGCCGGAGCCGGAATTCCCGGCAGAGGAGTATATGCAATGTATCTCTCTGCAACGGCATACCGGGACTGCTTGTTCCTTATAGAGGTTGTTCTCATTCTTCCGAAAGAATTTCCCCAGTCGATATCGCTCGAGATATCATTCCCCCAGAGGAATGTTCCGCTGATCAAACGGTTCCGCACGTCATTTACTTTGTAAAACGCTTCGAGGATATTGGATTGCTGTTCCTCCCCGTCATCTTTTCCATTACTGTTACCGTCAATCATTACCTTATTAACGAACTCATCGGCAACAGCATTGAAAGGCGCCCCGAGAGCGTCTGTATAACCGAATTCCAGAAAGATAATTTTCTTTCCCGGATTCCTGTTTCCTAGAGGTATAAGGTAGTTTGTAAAAATATTATTCCAGCCTGCCTCCAGCTCATCAACACCGAGTACCCTGTTAGGCTGCTGATCGACCAGTTTGAAATATGCGCTTACTCCAACAACGTCGAATCCTGCATCCTCCCAAAGATTATCGGATCCGGGTCCGAAAAACCCCGGATTCTCAAGAACACCGAAGTGAAGGTCGTATGTAATGAATCCCGAAAAATATTTTCTTACAGAATCGACAAGTGCTTTAACATAATCTTTGAAATTATTTCCACCCACTCCCCCCGAACGCGTTCTGAATAAACGGTCTGTCTCCGTTCCAACATTAAACATTTTAACACCTTGCTGTTCGGCTATTTTGGCAAAATAGACTGCTTCATTAATATAACTCCTCCACCAGGAATCGATGAAAGATGCGTGCTGCGGATGATTGAGAGACCAGGGCCAGTTCTCCGCTTTTATGTTTGGATCCGCTCCCGGAATGTTGGGATCCCCCAGCTGCCAGCGGTGTACCGGCATATTGGACTGCTCGGCCTCTTGTGTTTCGAGCGCCAGAGTCATCATTACATTGAGATTGTGTTCCTTGAAAAACCGGATCGCATCCTTCAGCTGTGTATCGCGGAAAGTAGGAACTGGAACATTGTCGTATACTTTTTCAACCGTTGCATCCATGCTGTTGCTTATATGAAGGCCTACGCTTATGGCAATCCAGTTTACGCTTATATCGCGCAGGAATTTGTAATACTCGTCGGGCTGCTGGGCAATCCCGACCGGGTTCCTGCCCCAGTTCCCGCCTATATGAATTGCGCGCATATTATCGAGAAGATCGAGCGACTTATTTATCTGGGCCGTTGTCGGGGATAGGAATGAGAAGAGATACAGGAGAACGCATAGCTTTTTCATACGCACTCCGTTTATTAAAATTAATCTCTTTCTCTGTTAATTGGAGGAATAGTATTCGCGGCATTTTTCAGTCGCATGAAATTTGATTAGATTCAGGATAAAAATCAACTCCGATTATTTTCTTCCCCGTCTATTTAATCAGAATCATCTTCTTTGTAGAACTGTAATTGCCGCAGACAAGCCTGTAAAAATAAATTCCAGATGAAAGCTGAAGTTCATCGGAGGAGACGTTTGAATTATAATTTCCGGGAATTTGAAATTGATCAACCAGGGTTGCAACCTCCCGTCCGATAAGATCATATACTTTTAATGTTACATGGCCCGGGGATCCTATTCTATAATGAATTGTTGTTGAGGGATTGAATGGATTAGGATAATTCTGCCTCAGATCGAATTGAGCGGGTATTCCGGATTCGTCTACCGAAGAAGGAACGCCGAATAGGAGATCTGCAAAGACCGGAAGATGATCGGATGCAGAGACTGCTGCATCGGCCAGGCTCTGCCCCAGCAGATTTAAGGGCTGAGCGTTAACGGCTTTTCCATAATGCTGTCCGTCGTTTGCGACTATCGGATATGGTACATATCCGTAATCGACACCGCCCGGATCACGCAATGATTGTGAGATTAATATCATATCGAAACGTACGTTTAGGTTGTTCGCGTACATTGTGTGTGTATGCGCGAAAGCCGGATTACGTTCCCACTCGCCGACTGAATTCTGGGGGTCGAGCACATATCCCTTATTACTTTGATCGATAAGCATCTGGAAAGCGGTTTCAGAACCGTTGAGAGTATTGAAATCACCAAGGATCACAAAATTTTTATTCGCCGGAAGGGTTGCCGTTCTGTTCCTGAACACCTGAACCTGTGATGCACGCTTCTGTTTATTATCAAAGTTATTATTTGCTGAATTAATATCGTTAGCTTTAAGATGTACCGAAAAAATTATCAGCGTATCACCCGTAGGTTCATATATCAGGGGGAATTCGTTTATTGGACGGGTATCGGCCTGGTGAACAATATTTCCCAGAGATGTAAAAATAGATTCCTTGTAGAAAAGCACACTGTTCATCTGTGTGGACGGAATAAATTCTGCAGCAATGTATTTGTATTCAAGAACATATTTTAGGAGCTGATCAACGGAAGCTTGATCGCGCACCTCCTGACAGACAAGAACATCCGGCTTCATCTCGTCTATAACCGCCTTCAAACCCGGATTGTTGAAATCAACCCTGCCCGGATCGGTTGGAGTAGGATTGTAGGGAGTGTAATCGTGAATATTCCAGGTCATAATTCTTACGCTGTTCTGAGCTGCGAGATTAAAAGAGATAAATAAACAGATCAATAAAATCCGGTATTTTTTCAAGGCGCCTCTACGGTTGTTTTCGGTATTCAAAAATATCGACAGAAATTAATTTCCACAATAAAAGAATATTAAATTGATTAATTTACAGCCGGAATTAAATCCCCGTTAATTTCCGGATTATTATTATGAAAAAAGAATTTTTTTTGTTCTGGGTCCTCTTAATCTCGTTAATTACCTCCTGCGGTAAAGATTTTGAAGTTATTGAAGATCTTGGAAATTCCAGTTATGATTTAATTGATCAGGATGGAAACGGGAGAATATTCCCGGCTTTTGTTAAAAATAAAGTTGTAGTTGCCGGCTACATTTTTACCAACTGCCCGGATATTTGTCCGCTTACCACCAATAATATGCGGCTTATACAGGAGCGTTTGAAAAAGGAGAAAGTTGAAGGAGTTCAGTTTGTTTCCGTCAGTTTCGATCCGGATAACGATACGCCCGATGTACTCAAGAATTTTGCCCGCATTCGGAATCTTGATTTGAACAACTGGACATTCTTAACGGGTGCTAAACCGGATATCGATAAGCTGATGAATCAGGTCGGGGTCCTTGCAGTACCGGGCGATTCAACAGTCTTTCCGTCCGGCAAAGTTTCGTATTATTATGTTCATACAGACCGTATTCAGATTATAGACGGTGAAGGAAAGATCAGAAAAAATTATCCCGGCAGCTCAATCAATGTTGATGAAATAGTTGAAGATATTAAATCGATTGCTAATTAATTCTGTAAAAGGAGATTCAACATGAAGATCGGATTTTTTTTGTTTTTGTTTGCTTTGCCCATCCTGGGTCAGAATGCTGAAAAAAATAAATCAGGCGTTTTTATTAATGATGCGTGGATACGAGTTGCCGCCTCAGGCTCGAACACCGCCCTCTTTTTCGAAGTTGTAAATAATTCCGGTAAACCAGATACGCTTTTTAACGCTGAGTCATCTCTCTCTGAAGTTGTTGAGGTTCATGAAACTTTTAAAAGGGAAAACGATATGATGGGAATGCGGAAAGTCAAATTTGTCGTTATTCCCCCAAAGAGCAGCGTTAAGTTCAAACCGCGGGATCTCCACGTGATGCTTATAAAACTGAAGAAAGATCTAAAACCGGGCGACAAAGGCGAGGCGATACTTATTTTTAAAAACTCCGGCAGAATAAAGGTTGAAGCAGTGGTCCGCGATATGCAAAGCATTATGAATAAATAAATCTTTTTTTAAATTAACCGGGAATGATAAACCGGAATTACTTGTAATGGGTAAATTATGTCATCCGGACTCCGCGCAAATAAGCTCATCCACGGAATATTATTTTTGATTCTCGCAATCAATTTATCCGCACAAACTAACTCCGATCCCGCCGGCTCCCTTCCTTCCGGAATTATGGGGTGGAAGGCGGAGGAAAAGGACCGGCAATTCGATAACGAAACACTCTTCGATTATATCGATGGTTCGGCCGAAATGTTTTTAAGTTTCGGATTCACACATGTTTTCAACAGAATCTATTCCCGCGGCGATCAACCCGATATCATTCTCGATATATTTTATATGAATAGTTCATACGATGCCTATGGCGTTTTCACGCACTCGGTTGGAAAACCCGATAAAGAGTTCGGGCAGCAGTCCCAGCGAGCAGAAGGCGCAATCATCTTCTGGAAAGCCAATTATTATGTTTCGATTCTTTCACATCCCGAAACTCCCGAATCGAAAGGAGCTATTCGGAAACTCGCATCTATAATTGATGACGCAATAGCTGAAACGGGAGAGTTGCCCCCGGTGCTTAATTATCTTCCGCAGGAAGGCCTTCTGTTGGAAAGCATCCGGTACTTCCGTCACTACAACTGGATCAATTCGCATACGTTTATATCGAACGACAATATTCTCAATCTTGATCAGAATACTCACGGCATTCTGGTACAATATAAACAAGGAAATGACAACGCAATCTTTCTGATCGTAATGTACCGGGATACGGGAGAAGCGGAGAATGCATTGAAGAAATTTATTTCCGGATATAATACGGCATTGATGCCGGGGGAAATAAAAGAACTGAAAGAGGGCCAGTGGACCGGAGTTAAAACCGTGAATGGATTTTTAATTGGAGTTTTCAATTCAACATCAGGAAACTATGCGGATGCTCTTATTCAAAGAGCGGAAATAATCTGTAATAAATAAATTGATAGGTGGAGAATTAATATGTCAGAGAAAAATCTAACCCGCCGCGAATTTATTAAAACGGGAACTCTTGCCGCAGTTGCCGGAAGTCTGCTGTTTGAGTATCCCGGGAAATTATTCGGTCAATCGGCGAAATCACGCGTTGTTCTTATAAGGGATAAGAATGTTCTAGACGAATCTAACCGGATTAATGTTGATGTGCTTGAAAAGATGCTCGATGAATCGATGAAAATTTTATTCGAAACAAAGGAGAGTAAAGCCGCTTGGAAAAAGATAATTAATCCCGAAGATGTCGTTGGAATCAAAACCAACGTGTGGAATTATCTCCGAACCCCGGTAGAACTCGAAAACCTGATCATGAAAAAAGTAATGGAACAGGGAGTTACCGGCGAAAACATAAGCATCAAAGACCGAGGAGTTCTTAAAGACCCGGTGTTTCAGAAGTCAACCGCGCTCATTAATTCAAGACCGATGCGCACTCACTACTGGTCCGGTGTCGGCAGCCTGGTAAAGAATTATATAATGTTTGTAGAGAAACCCTCCGATTGGCATGATGATTCCTGTGCCGACCTTGCGGCCATCTGGAAACTACCTATTGTAAAAGATAAAACCCGTTTAAATATTCTTGTGATGCTTACACCGCAATTCCATAATGTTGGTCCTCACGGCTTCAGCAAGGAGTATGTATGGAATTACTACGGATTGATAGTAGGCATTGATCCGGTAGCGTGCGATGCAGTAGGATTGAAAATCATAGAAGCTAAAAGGAAGGAATATTTCGGAGACGACCGGCCGTTGAATCCGCCGGCAAAGCATATCGAACTTGCGGATACACGTCATCATCTCGGTAACGCACAAATGTCGAAGATCGACTTGATGAAGATAGGATATGATGAGGGAAGATTTATTTAGTGAAGCGGATCAGCCGCTGCTGCGAACGGCGGCTGACCCGAATGGTTTAATATTATTTTGTTGTTTCTTTTATCCAATCCGAAATTATTTTGAGTGCTTCGGTTGAAAAAGTTTCTTCAATAGTTCCGTATTCATTTGGTGATCCGGTAACGGCTTTTTGAAAAAGATGATTTAGTCCCGGCATTTCAACAAGTTTGTAATTTTTATTCCCTCCGGTTTTAAACGCTTCTTCTATTCCGCCGAGGTTTTCTTTAGGCGGAACCTGAAGATCCTTTTCCCCATTCAGTGCAAGCACAGGAATCTGAACGTTCTCAAGATATTCTTTTGGATCGAACCGGAGGAAAAACCGGAACCAGGGACTTAAAAGAGTTCGTGCGGTCTGCTCAAAATTAGACCGGCTGTACTCGGGCTTGTTCCTTTCTTCTTCGGGAAGAGTTGCCATCCTATCATCAAATAATTTTTCAAGGTCCTTAAATGCAAGCGCACTATCGGGCTGATTTACCACAACATTGTACGCGGCTCTGTTATCAGCCACCGAGATTTCTATTTCTTTCTCAGCTACACCGTTTGCTCTTAAAATCAATTCAGTCTGAAGAGCCAGAAGATCGCTTCCCTTCATACCGGGTCCGGCAAGAAGAATTATAAACGAAACATCATCGGAAGACGAAGCCGCCATCGGCGCGATCATTCCGCCTTCGCTGTGTCCGGCAATTCCGATCTTTGCAGGATCGATCTCTTTTCGTGTTTTAAGATATTCAACAGCGGCGAGAGCATCTGTCGCGAAATCCGCAGAAGTAGCCGTAGTAAAACTTCCCGTTGATTTGCCAAATCCGCGGTCGTCGAAACGCAAAACAGCAATACCGTTTCTTGAAAGATGATCGGCAATTACCATAAAAGGTTTATGCTTGAAAATTGTTTCATCCCTATCCTGCGCACCCGAACCCGTTACTAAAACCACTGCCGGAAACGGTCCTTCTGCTTTCGGATAGGTGAAAGTACCCGCCAGCTGAATGCCGGCGGCTTTGTTCTCGAAGACGATCTCTTCCTCATTATAGGGGAAGGGTCTCTGAGGAGTCTGTGGCCTCTTAACCTCCGTGAGCGCTTCAACTTTCTTGAGATTCAACGGAAGCGACATTGGCCCCTGGTTCCATACGCCGACAGCAACTATACTGTCTTTCTCTATTCCGCCCGAATATTTTCCCATTATTGCCGCGACTTCGAACTTAAGACTGTCACCCGTTATTGTTATCGAACTGACAGGAATATTTTCCACATTTTGATCGGGGCTGTCTAAATAGGCTTTTGTTTTTCCGTCATCACTCTCCGAGACTTTCAAAACAAGGCGGAGAGAAACACCCCCGATTTTTAAATTCCCCTCCCACAAACTGCTAAGCTTTTTTTCAGTCTGCTGAGCGGCAACCGATCCGATAAAAACAATTAAAAGAATTAATAACGAAATCCTTTTCATTTTTGCCCCCTATTTATTTTCCCCGCGGGGATTCTGTCCGTTGATTTGAGAATTCTGAGAACCGTTGTTCAGCCTTCCCGATTTTTTGAGAGCATCCTTAAGCAGAAATTCAATCTGGGCGTTGATGCTTCTGAAATCGTCGGCAGCCCATTTTTCAAGAGCTGTGTAAAGGGCATCGTCAATTCTCAATAGAAATTTTTTCTTTTCAGCCATAATGTTTTTTAACTTGCAGCGGCAGCAGAGTGTTGCCGTCTTTGTGCTGAAACATACCAGGCAACCAGGATGATCCACGGATATTTATCAATCAGCTCAGATCTCTGCTGTATGGTGAATTCAGTTTTGTCTTTTAGTGAAAATTTATCTTTAATAAGTATGAGGCACTCGCCGTTCATATTCTGAATTTCGTAAGAGCCCTTGAAAGTTTTAAATACCAGGCTGAGTTTCTGACCCATCGGAAGGTTAATGGTTCCGCCGGATTTAAATCCTTTCCTTGTATAAGAGGCGAACGGAAGCTGTTTGTTTACTTCTTTTATCTCGAGCGTGCTTCTCCAGATGCTCGGCTTGTAAACCTCCCATTTCTTTTTTCCCCACTCAATGATGAAATCGGACGCGTACCATTTAGTGTGTGTAATACCGGCAACAATCTCTTCTCCGTATTTCAGCAGGTAATCCCTGCTGAAAAATTTCGGTTGTACAAGCAAAAGGGATTTACCTATATAGTCCGACAATTTTTTTTCGTCTTCCATTACAAATCAAATTTATTGATAAAGAGTTCCGGTGTTAATAACCGGCTGTGCCTGTACTTCCGATACAAGCGCTACCATCAAATTGTTTACCATAGTTGCTTTTTTCTCTTCGTCCAGGTCAACTATATGCTGTTCGCTGAGGGCTTTCAACGCCATCTCAACCATTCCTACGGCGCCTTCAACAATTTTTGTTCTTGCAGCGACTACAGCCTGCGCCTGCTGACGCCTCAACATCGCCTGTGCAATTTCCGGCGCGTATGCAAGGTGACTGATTCTCGATTCAATAATTTCAACACCGGCAATTTGAAGACGTGTTTGAACCTGCTTTTTCAATTCCTCTGAGATCTCCTGTGTATTCCCCCGCAAGGAATGTTTTTCGTCTTCCGAAGCGTCGTAAGCATAATCCGATGCGAGTCCTCTTATTGCGGTCTCGCTCTGGATTGCGACGAACTCTTCGTAGTTCTGAACATCGAAGATCGCGCGAGCGGAATCGACTACGCGCCATACGATTACAGCGGCAATCTCTATCGGGTTACCGTGAAGATCGTTCACCTTAATTTTTTCGCTGTTGAAATTGTGAATACGGAGAGATACTTTTTTCTTTTCTGTAAACGGATTGACCCAGTAGAACCCGGAATCCCTGATAGTTCCAATATACTTTCCGAACAGGATCAGCACACGCGAGTCGTTCGGCTGAATTACCGTGAATCCGCCGAAAAAAGTGAAGAGAACGAAGAGAAGCGGTATAAAGATCCAGAGGATCCAGGCCTCCTCGGTTTTAATTCCCTGGACAAGCAGGTAAGCTTCGAATATGAATCCTGCTATTACCACAAAAAGCATTACGAAGCCGTTCAGTTTTTTTCCTGTTTTTTCTGCAATTGTTTCCATTTTTCCAACCCCATTTAATTTGCTATCGTAATGATATCATCTTGATAGCTTAATGTCAAGAAAAATCTTAAACAAAATAAAAATTCCTAAGCGGGGATTTTATGATTCCCTATCCGGACTTTTTTAAAACAAAAAGCCCCGCTATTGCGGGGCTTTATTATCACTAAAAGATAATCGATTCTTAGCGAATTACTTTAACTTCAGCTGCCTGAAGCCCTTTAGGACCCTGGTTAACAGTGAATTCAACTTTATCGTTTTCGTTTAAGGATTTGTATCCTTCGCCGATGATTGACTGATAATGTACGAATACATCATCTCCGCCTTCCTGAGAAATGAAACCAAAACCTTTTGTACTGTTGAACCATTTAACTGATCCTTGTTTGCGCTCTGCCATAACAGATGCTCCTTTGTAATTTGTTTGTAGATTGATTTTAATAGGACAGGGCTTTAAAACTTACTGAAGGATTCGACATGATTTACGTCTACTTCTACATAAACTTCTAAAACTACTGCCACCACGGATGTAAACATACGACTAATAAACTTATAAACCTAATCTATAAAGACACCGCTGTCCTGAAGTATGCCCCCGGATCTTTATTATTCCCGGATATTTCTCAATAGGAGCGCAGAAAAAATTATTGAGATCAGCGCAATTGACGGCATAATAAAAATTACGGGTATAACGTTAGCTCCCGCAGCCGCCATAAATAGTATTTTCGAAACGAGCGCTGTCATAAGCAATGATAAAAAAATCAGGTAGATAATTGTGAATAGATATCCGAGCGGTTTCTTTCTCAACGCCGATAATCCTGTTACAAAAGCTGCAGGAAGCAAAAGGCCCAGATCGAATCCCTGAACTATCAGAGTTGTGTAATGCTGAACCTCGCGCGGAATAATTGATCCGTCCGCAAGAGGAGGAATAACCACACCGAGCCAGAGCAATGCAATCATAACCGAGTTAATAATCAGAAAGATTCCGGCATTCCTTATAAGCCTTTCCGATTTAATGAACGATACAATCCCGCTTCCGTGAATTGAGAAGACCATAAGCAGAAATGCAAAAAAAGTTGTACCGAGAAGAAAAACATATATAAGAAACATCGTGTTATACATTGCCATCGCCAGATAGAAAAGATATGTAATAAGAAAGTACCCTAGTGTTCCCGCCAGTAGAAATTGCCCGCGGAGAGAATTTTTTCTTGAGTAGATAAGCGAAATTATCAGAAGCGGTACACCCGCGAAAAGTGTTATATAATCCTGCGCTATCCCCTGGATTGCAACATCTGCCGACATATGCTGATATAATCCTTTTCCATAGATGGTGATCTTTTCGCCGCGTATTGATTCGTATTCATACTGTCCCGGGCCGCCGCCGGAAAAAATTCCGGCCGACGCGGCAGCTATTGATGCAAGAACTATCAGAATTACAAGAACGGTAATGGGTTTAATGTTTTTCATTTGGAACCCCTGCCGAAACCATTTCTCTTATACCTGTTTCCGGATCTGTCGGCTTAAAGTTGAACCGGCTGTTAAATTTAGTGCTGTTTAAGAAGTAGTCATTATCAAGCTGGTATGAAATATCTTTTAATTCTTTCAGTACGGGAATAAACAAACCGATCAGCCCCATCATGAAAGTTGGAATAGACTGAATCTTTTTCTCTTTATGCATCACGCTCATCATCAACTCAATCCATTGACGCGAAGTTAACCTCTCCTCCGCTGCGGGCAAGTGCCAGATCTGATTGAATGAGTCGGGAGTGTTGCCGAGAAGCGCAAGGGCTTTGCCGATATCACGGCTGTATGCGAAGTTATGAATCACATCCGTCTTTCCGAGCCACTGAGGATTTTTATCTTTTATCAGATTATTTAAAACCGTTTGAGTCAGATAGCTTCCCGCAACTCCCGGTCCATAGAAATCCGCACCGCGCGCAATTAGCGCGCTCACTTCACCTTTTTCAACCGCATTCATCAGCATCGAGGCAATTTCCGCGCGGACTTTTCCCTTTTCGCTAACCGGTTTTACCGGCGTCTCCTCCGTCATATCGGAAAGGTATTCCGGATCGTACATATAGATATTATCTACAAACACTATTTTTGATCCGTGTTTTCTGCAGGAATCGATCAGGGACTTCATGAACTTTGGCCATCTCTCTTTCCATACGGAGGTTTTATATTCAAAACCGATTGTAACGTATACAATCTCCGAGCCTTTTACGGCTTCACCAAGAGCATTCGGATCTGATAAATCGGCTTTCATAAGCTGATCGTTATCGTTTACCTTCTTCGGATTTCTATTAACTATCCTGATCCGGTCTGTGTATTTGATTAATTGTCCAGCCAGCTCCGTTCCCGCGCCGCCGCCGCCCCCAAGTATTGTCTGCATCATCTCTACGATCCAGGTTGTTGAATAATGAAATAATTCCAGCTCAAATATAAAGTTTTTGTCTTAACCTTTTTTATGAGTGAACTAGAATTTATTGCGGACTCATTAGTAATAGTATCAGAATAAGCTGCAATCAATGTTTTACTGCCGGGTAATAAAATGTGGAACTTTTTTTGCGGTATATTCTTTTTCTTTAATAGCTTTGCTAATAAAAAAACGGTGACTATGTTAACATATATTCTTTTTATTGTCGGCTTTTTCATATTGATTAAAGGAGCGGATCTTCTTGTTGACGGATCCTCTTCGATCGCCAGGAAACTTAATATATCCAACATCGTAATCGGTCTTACTATCGTTGCCTTCGGAACATCTACTCCGGAATTTATTGTGAATATCTTTGCATCGATAAACGGCAATACCGAGATTGCTATTGGTAATGTTCTCGGAAGCAATATCGCGAACATACTTTTGATACTCGGTATTGCGGCAATAATATATCCCATTTCCGCAAAGAAGAATACTGTTTTAAAGGAGATACCGTTCAGTCTGCTTGCAGCTCTAATTGTAGCCGTTACGGCGAACGACATTATTATCGACGGTAATACCAGCTCTGTAATAACGAGAATAGACGGACTTGTATTCCTCGGATTCTTCCTGATATTTCTTTATTACACTCTCAGTATAACAAAATCAGATGATGATATAAATGAAAAGCCGATTAAGGAATTAAGTTTTGTACAAGCAGGATTATATATTTTAGTTGGGCTTGCTGGGCTGGTCTTCGGAGGCAAATGGATTGTAGAGGGCGCTGTTACTATTGCCGAATCCTTTAATATCAGCCAGTCTGTTATCGGCTTAACCGTGGTTGCTGTTGGTACTTCGCTCCCCGAACTGGCAACTTCAGCAGTTGCCGCATATAAAAAACAATCCGACATTGCCATAGGCAATGTGGTTGGTTCTAATATATTTAATGTCTTCTGGATTCTAGGGGCAAGCGCAATAATAAAACCACTACCCTTCAATACAGATTCCAACGCGGACATTCTGGTTAATATTATTGCAAGCGTAATCCTCTTCTTTGCGATGTATGTCGGAAAAAAACATGTTCTCGAAAGATGGCAGGGCGTACTGCTTGTACTTCTCTATTTGGGATATCTGGCGTTCCTGATAACAAGCAGATAGCCTCCAAAAACCGGTTCGAACATCCGTTTTAACATTCACTCCTCAATTCCGGAAGGAACGATTTAATTTACTCCTTTGTTAGTCTTAAATAAACAAAGGGTGTGAATGAAAGATAAAGTTATCATAATTACCGGCTCCAACCGTGGAATCGGTAAGGACGCAGCAAGAGAACTTGCTAAAAATGGTTCAAGAATCTATTTAGCCGTCCGCTCCGTTGATTCCGCAAATGAAACACGGCTTGAGATTATTAAGGAAACCGGCAACAAGAATGTTTTTGTCAAAGAGCTTGATCTGGCCTCTCCCGAATCTATCCGGAAATTTGCTGAATCATTTAAGAAGGATGAAACCAAACTGGATGTTCTTATTAATAATGCCGGGTTATGGAGCGGGGATAAGGTCTTGAGCTCATTCAATGAAGAGATGACTTTTTCTGTAAACGTACTGGGTCATCAGCTCCTCACAAAACTTTTAGTCGATTTACTGAAGAAGGGATCGCCGTCAAGAATTATTAATGTTGCGTCGCATTTTGCCGGAGGACTGGAAACGGATGATGTTGGTTTCGATAGAAGAAAGTATAACGCAACATCAGCATATAAGCAATCCAAACAGGCAAACAGAATGCTTACACGCGAATGGGCCCGGAGATTGGAGAATGATAATATCCGCGTTTACTCTATGACCCCCGGTTTTATACCGTCCACCGATCTTTTCAGAAACCAGAATTTTGCCGGTAAGATTCTTCTTAAAATTTTCGGTTTGATAGAAGGTAAAACAGTTCAACAGGGCGCGGATACTATAGTCTGGCTCGCTTCATCAGAAAACATTACAGGTCGAAACGGCGGGTTTTTCAAAGAAAGAAAAGAAGAAGTATGCGCATTCGATCATCCCGCTAAAGAGAAAGAACTCTGGGATAAGTGCGAGGAAATAATAGACCGGATTAAATAAACCCCGATTTAAACCAGCATTAATTTTACTATTAAAACAAAAGGATTATGACAAGGGAAAAAATTAAACAATTTTGCGAAAGCTCCGGATTTCAGAATTTCATTATTGGGCTGATAATCTTTAATTCCATAACTATCGGTTTCGAAACCTCTGAAAAGATTATGTCTTCCTTCGGCAGCACACTTCTGCTTATCGACAAGATAATTCTGGCGGTGTTTGTTATAGAAATAGTGTTAAAACTTTATGGATACGGATTTTCATTTTTCCGGAACGGCTGGAATATTTTTGATTTTTCAATCGTTGCCATAGCGCTTCTGCCTGCTTCCGGATCGCTCGCGGTTCTAAGATCATTAAGAATATTCAGGTCGCTTCGCTTAATTAAAAATGTTCCCAAACTCAGGTTCATAGTCGAATCCCTGTTTCATTCATTACCGAGCCTGCTTTGGATTTTTGTTCTGCTTGCATTGGTGTTTTATGTTTTTGCAGTAATCGGCACAAAGCTGTTCAGTTCAGAGTTTCCCGCGTGGTTCGGAACACTGGCTTCTTCAATGTTCACACTCTTTCAAATTATGACTCTGGAAGGATGGGCTGAAATATCAAGGGATATAATGAGCGTTTACCCGCTCGCAAATATTTATTTCATACTCTTTATACTTCTTGCCTCCTATACCACGCTTAATATTTTTATAGCAATAGTTGTTAATACAATGAGCGAAGTTCAGCAGAAAGTCGCAAGTGAAAAGGTTGATAAGATTGAAGCAATTATTCAGGACGAAAACGAGGAGTTGAGAAACGACATAAAGCTGTTAAAGGAACAGATTATCAGAATGGAAGAAAAGCTAACAAAAAGAACCAATTGATAAATTAAGCGAAAGGCAACCTGTTGTGAAGAAAAATTTTATGGAATCTTTTTTAGGTAAGATAGAAAAGGTTGGGAACAAACTTCCTAATCCAACCACCCTTTTTGCTCTCTTTGCCTTCGGCGTAATTATTCTCTCATGGATTGTCTCTCAATTCGATTTTTCTGTAACCCTGCCCGGTTCTAACAGGGAGATCCGTCCCGTAAGTCTTCTCTCTGTAGAAGGTCTGCACCGGATAATAACAAATCTGATAACTAACTTCACATCATTCGCACCGCTGGGGACCGTTCTCGTTTCGCTCCTCGGAATAGCCGTTGCTGAACATAGCGGACTGATCGGAACGTCTCTCCGGCTTATCGTAATAAAAGCACCCAAGAAACTTTTAACATTTGTTGTAGTCTTTGCCGGAATTATGTCTAACACTGCGAGTGAAATTGGTTATGTTCTTCTTGTACCGCTCTCCGCAATGATCTTTCTTGCTGTCGGAAGACACCCTATTGCAGGACTTGCGGCGGCATTTGCAGGGGTCTCCGGCGGTTACAGCGCAAACCTTCTGCTTGGAACAATCGATCCGCTCCTTGCCGGACTTACACAGGAGGCGGCACATATCATCGATAAATCCTACGAAGTAAACGCGGCGGCGAACTATTATTTCCTTTTTGTATCTACCTTTTTTATTGCAGCCGTTGGAACCTGGATAACCGAAAAAGTTATCATTCCCCGGCTGGGAGAATACAAGGGGAATGTTAAGGCGGAGGAAATTAAACCGCTCTCCGCTGATGAGAAAAAAGGTTTGATCTATGCGTCGGTTGCTGTTACGGTTTTTATGGCCATTATTCTGTTTGGAATTATTCCGGAGAACGGATTCCTGCGCGATCCCAAAACAGGAAGCATTTTGAAATCCCCTTTCTTAAGCGGTATTGTCGCCTTCATATTTCTCGGCGGTGTTGTTGCCGGACTTGCATACGGAATCGGCGCTAAAACAATTAAGTCCGATAACGATGTCGTTAAGGGGATGAGCAAATCGATGGAGACTCTTGGTTCATATATTGTCCTTGTATTTTTTGCAGCCCAGTTCGTTGCGTTTTTTAACTGGACCAATCTCGGTCAAATATTAGCTGTTGAAGGAGCGATGGCGTTAAAAGCTTCGGGACTCGGACCGATTCCACTCATGATTTTGTTTATAATCATTACAGCGTTCTTAAATCTATTTATAGGAAGCGCTTCGGCAAAGTGGGCAATCATGGCGCCGATCTTTGTTCCGATGTTTATGCTGCTCGGTTATTCGCCAGAACTTGTTCAGGCGGCCTACCGCGTTGGCGATAGTGTTACAAATATTATTGCACCGATGATGTCATACTTCGCTTTGATAATTGCGTTCATTAATAAGTACGATGAAAAAGCCGGCATAGGTACTTTAATAGCAACAATGCTTCCGTACACGATTTCATTTTTTATTGTTTGGACTATGGTGTTTATAGTCTGGTTCCTTTTGGGATTACCTCTGGGGCCGGGTGCCGAACTCTTCTTACAATAAAAAAACAGGGATATTATAAATGAGATTTGATTTAAGCGAAATTCAGTATCGTTTAAGAAATGACTATAGATTTAAAAAACGATTAAGGAGAATTGTGCTTCTGGGTGGAGCAGCGGTAATTTTTATTACCCTGATTGGCGTTGTAGCCTTGTTTTTTTTCTCATCCGCCATAATCAGCTTTCTGTTTGCACACGTGCCCGGACTTTTTGAGATAGGCTTTAATTATGTGCGCAGTTTTGCAAGCTCTCTAATGCAGGAGGATTTAACCGCTATTTTGAATTCGCTTGGCGTCGGCGCTAATGTGAATGAAATGAAAAATCTTGTCAATCAGTATTTTAATCAGCTTGGAAGTAATACCTCAATTGATTTTCAGAACTTCTCGAATTTTATCACGACGGTTAAAAATTCATTGACGGACAATCAAATAACCGCAACCGAATTAGATTTGGTCAAAAATTTAATTCCGAACTAGAGCTTTAGTGCTAAAAAACGCGAAATAAAATAATGCGCGGAAAATAGATTGGTGATTGAAACCAAAGATTCTTTTTAGACAGGCAGCATAAAAATTATTTATCCCGTTACTGAATGCATTCGCGGAAAGAAAATATTAAAGCGTAAAAAACATTGTCTGCTTAACAATTCTTGTAAAATCAAACAAGATGATGGTGTTAAGCATAAAACCCCTTCATCCTTTTTAGTTTTCCGTTAAATAGAAGAACGGGCACTTTAAAGAACATCAGGGAATAATGAATCCAAAGATCTACAAGTTTTTCTTTTAATCTCGGTTCATGACTGTTAAATTTTTTAAGCCAATACTGATAAGGATAACAATGTGTTGGTTCATCCTTTTCAACCACTTTGAAAATTTTGATTAGAGATTCGCTTCTCTTAATTAGAGGGCTCTTTAACAAAGTCTTTACCTGCTTCATCCCCCTGAATTCAGTCATCATTATCAAGCGGCAAAGTTTCATAAACTCGTTTTCATCATTTATTATTCTATTCTGGTCAAGGGTTTTTAAATCCTCTTTAAATATATGCTTAACAAACAAATCTATATAACCATACTTTTTTGTAACAATATACGGCAGAGATCCTTTTTTTGTAAAATAGACCTTAAACATTTGATAATGCTTTTTCTCATCATCCATGTGCTTTCTGACCGATGCAATAAATGTCGCTTCGTCCGGGTATTTTGTAATAATGGCGGCTAATAATTTCTCAAGTTCGATATATCCTGTGTATTCATTATAGATGTAGATAGATAACAGGACATCATAAAACCGGTTGATAATTGTATTCATTTTTTCGGCTCGCTCCATCCTTTCGGAAGAATTAGTTGTTTCTAAATCTCTGTTGAATATAGGGAATTATTACCGAAAACCATTTGTTCTTTATGTATGAAAGTACTATTAACCGGTGCAACCGGATATATTGGAAAACGGCTTCTTCCCTCTCTTATTGAGAAAGGATATGAAGTTATTTGCTGTGTAAGAGATAAGAAGCGGTTCCCCTCAGAAGGCGTCTTTTCCGATCCCGCCATCAGGCTGTTTGAAGTCGATTTTCTGAAACCGGCTTTTCTGCCCGATGAATTAAAAGATATTGACGCCGCGTATTATTTAATTCATTCTATGAGCTCCGGAATAAGTGATTTTGAGAAACTTGAATCTGAGGCAGCACAAAACTTTTCAAAAATGCTAAAGGAAACTTCCGCAAAACAGATTATCTATCTAAGCGGAATTACCAACGAAAATAAATTGTCGCGTCACTTAAGCTCGCGGAAAAATGTCGAGGAAATATTAAAACAGGGAAGCATTCCGGTAACAACAATTAAAGCAGGTATTATTGTTGGAAGCGGAAGCGCTTCATTCGAAATAATAAGAGACCTTGTTGAAAAACTCCCGGTTATGATCGCGCCTAAATGGCTCCGGACAAAACATCAACCCGTTGCAATCCGTAATGTGATTGAATCTCTCACCGGGGTTTTACTAAATGAAAAAACTTTCGGGAAGGATTTCGATATCGGCGGGCCGGACATCCTTTCATACAAAGAAATGCTTCTTCAATTTGCCGAAGTAAGGGGACTTAAAAGAATAATTTTCTCCGTACCCGTTATGACGCCCCGTCTCTCCTCATACTGGCTCTACTTTGTAACAGCAACATCATACAAACTTGCTGTCAATCTTGTTAACAGTATGAAAATTGAAATTATTGCAAAGGATGATACACTGGTAAAAATGCTGAACCTGAATATGATTTCATATAAGGACGCAATTAAACTTGCATTTCAAAAAATTGAGGGGAATTCGGTTATCTCGAGCTGGAAGGATTCTCTCGTTTCAAGTTCAGGAGAAAATACGCTGCGCGGACACATTAACGTTCCCGAACATGGATGCTTTATTGATAAAAAAGAGGTTGAAATCGCAGGGAGTACTGAAGCCGTTTTAAATAATATCTGGTCGATCGGAGGAGACAGGGGCTGGTATTACGGTAACTGGCTCTGGGGACTGCGGGGTTTTATTGATAAAATTTTCGGCGGCGTCGGACTTAGAAGGGGAAGAACCAATACGTCTGAAATCAATCCCGGCGATACGCTCGATTTCTGGCGCGTGCTAGATGCAGATAAAGTTAATAAAAGGCTTCTTCTCTATGCCGAAATGAAATTACCGGGTGAAGCGTGGCTTGAGTTTAAAATTGTCAATTATGACGGAAAAAATTATCTGAGTCAAACCGCAACCTTCCGCCCTAAAGGTTTACTTGGAAGATTGTATTGGTATTCTGTGCTGCCGTTTCATTATTTCGTGTTTAATGGAATGGCAAGAAATTTAATTAATTACCGGGGATATAAATCATAATGATGAATTTATTAAATATGTTTTCAGTATTAATGCTGACGGTTTCTACTCAATCCGGTTCTGAGGCACTTCTTAACTCCTCAATTATGAAAAGCAATGACAGATGGAGAATAGTTAATGATGGGGTTATGGGAGGGTTAAGTTCTTCCAAAACTCTATTAAACGATGACGGCAAAATCTTTTTCGAGGGAAGTGTTTCTCTTAAAAATAATGGCGGATTTGCTTCTCTCAGAAGCCCTATAAAGAATTACAATTTTGAAAATTATTCGGGGATTGAAATACGGATTAAAGGAGACGGTAAGATTTACAGCGTGTCAATGAAAGAGACTTCATATTTTACCGGTGCGTTTTATACCGCAAATTTCCAGACCGTAAAAGATAAGTGGACTACTTTAAAAATTCCTTTTGATAGTTTTTCACTTTATTATTTTGGAAGAAAAGTCCAAACTAATTCTAATATCCCTCTAAATAAGATAAAAGAAATCTCACTTCTGATCGGAGAGAAACAGGAAGGAGAGTTTTATTCGGAAATCGATTTTATAAAACTTTATTGAATCGATTTGTGTTTCTATCTTACCATTAAAGCAGTTATTGAAAATAAATATGGATCTATTTAAAATGAAAAAAAGAATCTTGCTTGCCGTATCATTGATTGTATTTATCAGCATTTCCACAAGAGCACAGGTAACCGTCGATTTTGAAACCGGGCAGGTAAGCACCGGTTATAACGACGTGCGCATTCCGGGTAACCAGGGTACATTTATCTCGCTGAAAGACGATTTGAAACCAGACGCTGATATTTTTTATAGAATTAAACTCAATTACACTTTTAGCTCCGCTCATACATTATCTCTGCTTTACGCCCCATTAACAATACAATCGGAAGGGCGATTGGATAAAGATGTTAACTTTGCCGGCAGGATATTTCAAGCGAATAGAGATGTAAGCGGTTCATATAAATTTAATTCCTACCGGTTGACCTACCGCTACGATTTTGTGCAGAATCCCGATCTGGAATTTGGATTGGGATTTACGGCTAAAATTAGAGATGCAAGAATTGCTTTATCATCTCAAAATATTTCTGCCGAGAAAACTAATGTCGGATTTGTCCCGATTATTAATTTCAGATTATTCTGGAACATCGGAGAAGATTTCGGCCTGCTGTTTGAGGGTGATGGACTAGCGGCAAAACAGGGACGGGCATTTGATGTTCTTTTAGCCGCCTCATATAATTTATCTGATAAGATCGGTATTAAAGCCGGGTATCGAATTCTGGAGGGAGGAGCAGACAATGATGAAGTATATAATTTTGCGTTACTCCATTACTTGTCCTTCGGCATATCCTACAGCTTATAGAACATCATAAAAATAAAATGCTGTTATTAATTTGTGCAAAGCAGGCGGACGAACTTGTTTAAGAAAATGATTGCATTAGATTATTCCGAAATATAAATTGAAATAGACGGCGCGGAATTATTTGGGGAGTTGTTATGTACAATAAGATTATTTCAAACATTCAACCTCTTGGTTTTGCCTGGCAAACTAATAATCCGTTTTTATTCTGCGTGCATCATCTGGACAACTTTCCACCGGGTAATGATCAACTTGGGCCAAACGCGTCTTTGGAAGGAAGAAACCTTGGGCAGGATTTTACTCTGAAAGACGGATGGAGAATGTATCACGGAGAACGGGTTCCCGGTTTCCCGGCTCATCCTCATAGAGGTTTCGAAACGGTTACTGTAGTACTTCAGGGATTTGTAGATCATTCCGATTCCCATGGTGCTGCGGGCAGATATGGCAACGGAGATGTTCAGTGGATGACAGCCGGTTCGGGACTTCAGCATTCCGAAATGTTTCCGCTTCTAAACAAAACAGAAAAAAATCCCTACGAACTTTTTCAGATATGGCTCAATCTTCCCAAATCCAATAAGTTTTGTAAACCGCATTTTAAAATGTTGTGGAATGAAGAGATTCCGTTTTATAAAGAGCAGGATAATAAGGGTAAATCTATTGAAGTGAGGATCATTGCGGGAGGAATTGGAGATGTAGTCGCACCCCCGCCGGCACCCGATTCGTGGGCGGCAGACGAAAAAAATGAAGTTGCAATTTGGCTTGTCAAGCTGGAGGATAATGCGGAATGGAGATTACCGCCCGCATCTTTTGGAATCAACCGCTCTCTCTATTTTTATAAAGGCTCCTCTCTCGAAATTGCAGGAATAAATCTTGAATCGTATCATTCAGTTGATTTGCTGGCAGATCAAAATGTATTGATTAAAAATGGCGATAAAGATGCTTACATACTTCTTCTTCAGGGCAAAGCTATTGATGAGCCAGTCGTTCAGTACGGCCCTTTTGTAATGAATAGCAGAGAAGAGATACAAAAGGCATTCGATGATTTTCGAAAGACTCAATTTGGCGGGTGGCCCTGGAAAAGATTTGATAATGTTCATCCAAAAGATAAAGGTAGATTTGCCAGATATGCCGATGGTAAAGAAGAAATTAAATAGTCTATTAAACGGGAACTGTAAAAATGTCGGGATCAAAATTATTTAAACTAATTGTCTCTTTAATAATTCCTTTATCTGTTGGAGCTGTTGCCGGAATGTTTACTTCTCAAGCGGTTCCTAACTGGTATGCATCATTAAACAGGCCCTCATTCAGTCCACCCAACTGGGTCTTTGGTCCCGTGTGGACAACCCTATACATTCTTTTAGGCTTCTCATTTTTTCTTATTTGGAAAGAAAGCCCTTCGCAGAAAAGAAACCTGGCTATTAAAGTATTTACAATACAGATGCTCTTAAACTTTGCGTGGAGCTTTATCTTCTTCTATTTCAATATGATTGGCGTTGCGCTTTTAGAAATTATTCTTTTATGGATTAACATAGCGGTCATGATTCGTCTGTTCTATAAAATAAAACCATTAGCCGCTTATTTGAATATTCCATACTTGTTATGGGTTAGCTTTGCGACTGTTCTGAATGCCGGTTATTATTTTCTGAATTAAAAAAGGTTTATATGAAATTTAGGAGAGCTTTCTTCGGTATTTCTTTGTTGAATTGATTAAACGTAAAACAGCCGGTTTCTGTAAGTTTTTTCGATTTGCCCGAACACTTCTTCTGTTGTTTACATTTATGGTTTTTATCTGCCCAAATCAATTCTGATTCCAGCCAAGAACCGCGGTTCTTTGCTTATATAGTTTTCAGAGAACCATCTGATTTTTTTATCCGCTGTTATTTTGCCGGTCAGTTCTACTGTTAATGTGTTTCCGAAGCGGTAGAAGTCGTCTGTTAAAAATCCTCTTGTCCCTATCTTTTCATCGGTATGATTAAAATAGATTTTGAGTTCGGTATATTCTTCCAGCGTATCATCGAACCATTTAAGCAGATCAGATTCAAATGTTATTCCGTAGCTAAACGAGGAATTATTAAGATGAACGAATGACTCAAGCGTAAGCTGAAAATAATTGCTGCTGGAGGGATAAATGTCTACACGGTATTCCCCCCTCAGATAATCATCCCGTCCGAATCTTTCATACGATATCTCCGCGAGCGTATTCTCTCCGAATTTTTTTGAGATCTCTGTTTCAAAGTAATTAAGTATAAAATTTCTGTCCAGGAAGTTGGGAGTATTAAGGTCTGTAAGACTTCCCCCTACAAACTCTACAATTGCCGATGAAATATTGAACTGAAACCTTCCGCCGTCGATCCATCCGTTGCTTCCGAGGCCCGTGCTTGAAACTTTCCCCTTAATTGTTGGAATAGATCCTATCTGAACGCGCGAACCATCCCACTCCTTCTGAAAATATAACTGCCTGAGATTCAGGTTGAATCTTCTGTTCTCGCCGCTCACTCTGAAATCCTTAACATTTTCCCACCGGGAAGTGAAATTGCTTCCGGTAGATGTCAGTCCGATCAGGTAATAATCGTCAAATAAATTAATTCCGAATGGAATTCTTAATGATGCCTGGATTCTATTCTGTTTATCGCCGAAAGAAATATTATCGTATCGTGCCTCCCAGATCATTCTGAAATCTTCGAGCGACTGAGCCGGAGTAATTGCGGGCAATAAAATTGTTGAAATAATTATATTCAGCAGGAAAATATTATTTCTAATCCCTCTCATTTATAAACTGATCCTCATGCCTATTCCGGCTCCGCCGCTCAATAAACTTTCCAGATGCGGATAAAGATTTACCGAAGCATTGTTCTGATGAATGAAATAGAGAGCCACATCGAAAGCCAGAAGAAATCCCCCCTGCAGAAGAAGGCTGTTTCCGTAGCCCCGCAATCGTTCCGCGTTAGGAGAGTTCTTTGATCTCTCTTTAAGATATAATCCGGTAACCATATAAGCAACGTCGAGACCGGCGTTGAGAAGGAGAAAGTTCTGAAGAGAATTGTATTCGTTCAGAATCTGAGATGCGCTCATTGAACCGGGGTCCGAACCCGCCGCGTTGAAGTAGCCGAACGCCGCAATACCGAGATTTACAACATTCCACATCGCGTTGAACTGGTGGAAATATTTCGTCTGACCTTCGTATTTATAATTGCCGTAAGCGCCGAGCAGAATATTTCCAAGAGCCCAGGATCCCAGAACGATCATACCGGTTTTGTTAATATTTGTTCTTTCGACTTCGAATGAACGGATCTGATCAAGTTTCTGTGCTTTAACTGGCGGTATTAAAATCAAAAACAGAATAAGAATTAAAGAAAATGGTTTTGGTGATTTCATCGGCGGCTATCCCCTTTTTGATAATAACAAGATTAGAGGCCGGAAAGTTTAGAAATGAAAAGGGGCTTTATTCAAGCCCCTTTTTTGAGATTAGTAGGATTTCTTTTTCTCTTCTTTTGGTATAAGAACGGCATCGATAATGTGAATTACACCGTTAGATGCCTGAACATCTGCGGTTGTAACCTGCGATTTATTGACGTAGACCTTACCGTCTTTCACTTTAATCATTACTTCCTGTCCACCAACGGTTTTTGCTTTATCGAGCTTAACAACATCCTTGGACTGAACATTTCCGCTTACTACGTGATAGAGAAGAACTTTCTTTAAAGCTTCTTTATCTTTCAATAAACCCTCCAAAGTTCCTTTTGGAAGTTTTGCAAAAGCCTCATCTGTTGGTGCAAAAACCGTGAATGGACCCTCGCCTTTTAATGTTTCAACCAGACCGGCTTCGGTTAAAGCGGTTGCCAGTTTCGTAAAACTTCCGGCTTCTACTGCAACTGTAACAATATCCTTTTTCTGTGCGGATAATGATATTGTGAATAAGAAAACAAACAATAACGATTTGAATAATCTATTTTTCATCTTGCTACCCTTTCTTTTTAATGTGGTTTGATAACGGAACACCCGGTTTTCTAATTCAGTTCCCGTTCAACATAAAAATATTTTTTATTTATATGAACGAACGGTTAATAGAACTTAATCATCCGGAATCTGGTTTTAACAATAAAAAGCCGATGATCGGATTCAGATTTACAGATTTCACACCCGGAGATTCCGGAGCGGATCAGTTTCAGTATCTCCTTAATATCTTCCTTCAGCTTCTCAACATTACTTCGGGTGATGTTGCCGAAGCACTCAATTATCTCAATCAGCTTGACCAGAAGTATAAACTTACAGATGATAAGTACGGGGTTGGCGATTTCATTCAGGATCTTAAAGACAAAGGATATATTAAAGAGAATGAAAATCAGCCGGGCGGTTTTGAAATGTCAACTAAGTCCGAGCGTGAAATCCGACGCCGATCTCTAGAAGAAATTTTCAGCAAGCTTAAAAAAGCTGGAAAGGGAAATCATCAGACTCCCTTTACAGGCGAAGGGGACGAAAAGACATCCGACAGGCGCGATTATAAATTCGGTGATATGCCCGATCAGATTGATGTAACATCATCAATCAAAAACGCTCAGATAAAACACGGCATCAATGAATTCACATTGAATGAGGAGGACCTCGAAGTTGAAGAACGCGATTATAAAGCGGCTTCATCAACAGTTCTTATGATCGACATTTCCCATTCTATGATCCTTTACGGCGAAGACCGGATCTCGCCCGCTAAAAAAGTTGCAATGGCTCTCTCGGAATTGATCAAAACACAATACCCCAAGGACACGCTTGATATTATTGCTTTCGGAGATGATGCGTGGCCGATTGGAATAAAAGATCTTCCCTACTTAAAAGTAGGGCCATATCACACAAACACAGTTGCAGGATTGCAGCTTGCAATGGATATTCTCCGCCGCAAGAAGAACAAGAACAAACAGATATTTATGATTACCGACGGAAAACCAACATGTCTTAAGATTGGTATTAAATATTACAGGAACAGTTTCGGTTTGGACCGCATGATTGTGAATAAAACTTTAGATCATGCGGCGCAGTGCAAAAAACTTGGAATCACAATTACAACATTTATGATTGCGCGCGATCCCTATCTTCAGAGTTTTGTCCGCGAGTTTACTAAAGTGAATCAGGGTAAAGCATATTACAGCAGTTTATCCGGACTCGGCGAATTTGTCTTTGAGGATTTTGTACGCAACAGAAGAAAAAGAGTTAGATAAGAAAGGAACACAATGAGTAAAGATTTTAAAAAAATCGAAGCATTTGGTCAGCTGAAATCATCCGGCTACAAGTCACTTCCAATAAAAGAAGAGATGAGAAAAAACCTGATCGATATTCTGAAGAATAAAAAGAATCCATTTGAGGATATTATCGGTTACGATGAAACGGTTATTCCCGATATTCAGACTGCAATCCTCTCCAGACACAATATTATTTTACTCGGTCTGCGCGGACAGGCAAAGACAAAGATTGCGCGGATGATGATTCATCTTCTCGATGAATATATTCCGGTAGTTGAAGGCTCTGAATTGAATGATGATCCATTCAGTCCTTTATCGCGCTATGCAAAAGACAGATTGAGTGAACTCGGCGACGATACTCCGGTTGCGTGGATTCACAGGAATGAACGATACACGGAAAAGCTGGCAACACCAGATGTTACAATTGCGGATCTTATCGGCGATGTTGACCCGATAAAAGCTGCATCTCTTAAGCTTCACTATTCGGATGAGCGTGTTATTCATTTCGGATTAATTCCCCGTTCTCACCGGGGAATATTTGTTATCAACGAGCTGCCCGATCTTCAGGCGCGTATTCAAGTAGCGCTTTTCAATATTCTTCAGGAAAAGGATGTTCAGATACGCGGTTTTAAGATTCGTCTTCCGCTCGATGTTCAATTTGTCTTCACCGCAAATCCCGAGGATTATACGAACCGCGGTTCGATTGTTACTCCCCTTAAGGACAGGATCGATTCCCAGATTCTTACGCATTATCCTAAAACGATACCGGTTTCCAGACGCATTACGGAACAGGAAGCGAGGCTGACATCCGAACAAACGGGCAAAGTAAAAACATCGGAGCTGATAAAAAATCTTATCGAGCAGATTGCATTCGAAGCACGCGATAGTGAATTCGTCGATTCCAAAAGCGGCGTGTCTGCACGTTTAACAATCTCCGCTTACGAAAATATTGTAAGCTTTGCAGAACGGAGAACCTTGATTAATAATGAAAATTCAACAAACGTAAGGATCTCCGACCTTATCGGAGTAATTCCTTCAATAACCGGAAAGGTTGAACTCGTTTACGAAGGCGAGCAGGAAGGTCCTGTTAAGGTTGCTAACATACTTACCGGAAAAGCAATTAAAACACAGTTTGCGCATTACTTCCCCAGTCCCGATAAGGTAAAAAAGAAAAGCGAGTCTAATCCCTACCGCGAAATTGTTGCCTGGTTCTCTAAGGGAAATAATGTTGATCTTCTGAATAATCTTACCGATGCTGAATATAAAAAAGTATTATTATCGGTTCCCGGATTGAAAGAGCTGATCAATAAATTTCATCCTGACGAAAATGAAGAGAATAAATTATTGCTTATGGAATTTGCTCTTCACGGTTTATCGGAATACTCAATGCTCAGCAAATATCACATTGATTACGGATTGCAGTTCAAAGATATGTTGAGCAGTATGTTTTCGCAGTCGGGACCGGATGAATACAGCAGCGAAGAGGAAGATTACAGGTAACTATTCTTTATCAGTTTTTTTATCCCGGCTCCGTTTATAAACCTTTGCCGATTCCTTCACTTTGGGACGCTGTTTCGGCAGGGGAACCCTCGGCTTCGGCTTTTTTAATTTCTTCTTTTTCATCTTAAAGACGGATTACTATTTCTAAATTGTATAAAAATTTATGAAAGAGCAATCGCACCGGTTTATTGCTTTGATTCTCACCAATCCTTCATTTAACTTTTGACGGAATCTCAAATTCGTATGCGGAGTCCGGATGAAAAAATGTCTCTTCCTCCTTTTACTTTCCCTGATCCTTATTACATCCTGTGTAACGGAAGTTGACCCAAACAGCCCGCTCTTTAAAAGTTATAATTGGGAAATCTCAAATCCATCGAATGAAAATCTGAACGAAGGGTTGATAGCCGGGGGATTTAACGCGGCATCGAACACAGGGTATATCAATTCAATCGTTATAATCCGGAATGGACGTCTCGCCGCTGAAAAATATTTTAAAGAGAGAACCCCCTCCAGCTATCAGACGATCCGGTCTGTTTCCAAGAGTTTTCTCTCCGCCCTGTTCGGCATTGCCGTTCAGAAAGGAATCTTAAGTCCAGGCAATAAACTTGTCGATTATTTTCCCGAGTACCAGCAATACATCACCGATACGCGTATCAACAATGTAACGATCGATCACCTGATTAAAATGAGAGCGGGATTCAAAGGCGATC
>CAZHHG010000022.1:29363-34405 GCA_964532065.1 uncultured Melioribacter sp. | reverse complement strand
ATTCTGAAAGAATAAATACCGGCTTCAGTTTTGAATTGTTCAACTTCATTATTAAAAAAAATAGTGTCTCAAAACTAATTTAATGATATAAGAAATTATACCGTTTTGCCTTATTATTCTGAGCTATTGCTTTAATTGAATTTGAGCGGTGCTGATTATTTAATTAACTTTGCACCCGAAATAATTCTATTCAAAAAACGATATGGTAGCTAACACAAATGGAAGATAACAATAACAAAGACAATAATTCTGGTGAACTTAAGTCGAAGAATTTTATTTATGAAATTATCGATCAGGATATGAAAACAGGAAAGTGGAACGGAAAAGTTATTACCAGATTCCCGCCGGAACCGAACGGTTATCTTCATATCGGTCATGCAAAATCAATCTGTCTCAATTACGGTATTGCCAGAGATTATAACGGCAAATTCAATCTCCGCTTCGACGATACCAATCCTGAAAAAGAGGAACAGGAATATGTTGACTCCATAATAGAGGATGTAAGATGGCTCGGAGCCGATTTTGAAGACCGGATTTTATACGGGTCAGATTACTTTGAACAGATGTACAAGTGGGCTGTTGATCTTATAAATAAAGGGAAGGCGTTTGTCTGCGATTTAAATGCCGATGAAATCCGTTCAACACGAGGTACATTGACAGAACCGGGTAAAGAATCTCCATATAGAAATAGAACGGTTGAAGAAAATCTTGATCTCTTTGAAAGAATGCGTAAGGGTGAATTTCCGAACGGTTCTAAAACACTTCGCGCAAAAATTGACATGTCCTCACCGAATATTAATCTGCGTGATCCGATCATGTACCGTATTGTGCACGAGGAACATCACCGGCAGGGAAATAACTGGTGCATTTATCCAACCTACGATTGGGCTCACGGGAATGAAGACTCAATAGAAGGTATAACTCACTCAATTTGCACGCTTGAATTTGAGAATCACAGGCCATTGTACGACTGGTTTCTGGATCAGTTAGAGGTTCATCATCCGCAGCAGATCGAGTTTGCCCGTCTGAATTTAAGTTATACGGTTATGAGTAAACGCAGGCTCCTTCAATTGGTTAAGGAAGGATATGTTGATGGATGGGACGATCCCCGTATGCCTACAATTTCCGGTTACCGGAGACGAGGATATACTCCTGAATCGATCAGAAATTTTGCAGAGATAATTGGTGTAGCTAAAAGAGATGCAACTACAGATATCGCACTGCTTGAGTACGCAATCCGAGATGATCTGAATAAAAGAGCCAACAGGGTTATGGCAGTAATTAATCCTCTTAAAATTGTTATAACAAATTATAACGGTGAAGAAGAACTTGATGCCGTTAACAATCCAGAAGATCCCGGCGCTGGAACACGTAAGGTAATCTTCAGCAATGAACTCTATATAGAAAAGAGCGATTTTATGGAAAATCCTCCTAAGGGTTTTCACAGGCTTACACCGGGCGGTGAAGTAAGATTACGCTATGCATATATTATTAAGTGCGAAGAAGTAATTAAGAATGAACAAGGCGAAATTACCGAACTTAGATGTACAATTGACCCCGAGACTAAAAGCGGAACCGGCACAAGTACTAAAAAAGTCAAAGGTGTAATTCACTGGGTTTCTGCAAAACACTCGATTAATGCAGAAGTAAGATTGTATGACAGGCTATTTACTGTTGAAAATCCGGGTAATGAGGAGGACTGGCTTGCCAGGATAAATCCAGCCTCGCTCGAAATAATTGAAAATGCTAAACTGGAAATGTCTCTTAAAAACGCTAAACCTCAAGATAAATTCCAGTTCGAACGAAACGGATATTTTTGCGTGGATACAAAATATACGACCTCAGAGAAACTTGTGTTTAACAGAACAGTAACATTAAAGGACAGCTGGGCAAAACAGAGGTAGACAAATATCCGGGATACTGTTAATAAGAGCTCTTGAAAATTTCCTTGAGTATCTTCGATCTGAAATTGAAAATCGCTTCAATCCTATTCCTGACAAATAAAGAATGTGCAATTCTTCCAATCAGGCCCAGCGGAAGTGAATAATGTACTTTATCTATCATTATCAGTTTACCGCCTTCTAATTTGAACTGATGCAGATGATGCCAGAATTTGTATGGCCCGAACCGCTGCTCGTCAATAAAATATTCATTCTCCTTTACATGTGTTATTTCCGTAACCCACCTCATAGGTAAATTCAGAACCGGTTTCACAATATATTCGATTATCATCCCCGGAAACATCTTCTCTTCGTTATATCCAGAGATTATCTCAAAACCCATATACTCCGGAGTTATCTTTTTAAGATTTGCGGGGGATGAAAAGAAATTCCATGCCTCTTCAAGCGAAATTGGGAGCCTCTGCTCGCGGTAAAGTGTGTATAACTTCATAACTTTTTTAGAAACTAAACTGAAGTTAACATCAGTAAGTTCCCTTAAGTAAAACTAACTGCCAAGGACCGAAATAGCCTTTTGAATTCTTCTTAATACATTTTCTTTTCCAAGTATTGCCAGAAGATCAAACATTCCGGGCCCGGTACTTTGACCGCTGACTGCCAGACGAAGCGGATGAATAAGTTTTCCCTTACCAACATTTAATTCTTCAGCAACTTTGGTAAGTGCATGTTCAAAATCTTCCTTTGCAGGATTATTTAATGAAATAAATGCATCGGCTAATTTTTCCAGTTGTCCAGGTGTTTCCGGTTTCCAGTTTTTTTCAACTGATTTCTGTTCATACTCTACGGGTGAAGTATAGAAGTATTGGCAGGTTGTAATAAATTCCTTTACAAATGAAACCCTTTCTTTCATGGCGGCAATTACATTCAGCAGAAATTCATCAGTCAGTTTTAAATCAGCATAGTCCGAATTCTGAATTTCATTTCTAAGAAGGGGGAGAATCTGATTGTCCTCCAGCTTTCTAAGATGTTCAGCGTTGAGCCAGTTAAGTTTCTGAAGATCGAAAACCGCACCCGATTTATTCACTCTCTCAAGCGAGAATTTTCCGATCAATTCATCTACATAGTAAAATTCCTTATCGTCTCCGGCATTCCAACCAAGAAGTGCAACAAAGTTTATCAGTGCATCCCTTAAAAATCCTTTGTCCCTGTAGTCTTCAACCGCAACATCACCCTGACGTTTGCTCAATTTGGATTTATCGGGATTCAGGAGTAAGGGAAGATGAGCGAAAGAAGGACGTTCCCAACCGAATGCGTCGTATAATAAAACGTGTTTTGGTGTTGAGGAGAGCCATTCCTCTCCACGGATTACATGGCTGATCTCCATTAAATGATCATCCACAACATTAGCAAGGTGGTAGGTCGGATAACCATCGCTCTTTATAAGAACCTGGTCATCGACGTTGCTGCTGTCGAATTCTACCCGTTCCCTAATTAAGTCGTTAAAAACAATTTTCAGGTTCGGCTTTACATTCAATCGTATTACATGCGGAATTCCTCTTGCAAGATTTGCTTGAATTTCTTCCCCGGAAAGATTCAGGCAGTGTTTATCATATTTTGCCTGAGGAAGTTTTTGCTTCTCCTGTTCGGCTCTTAGCTCCTGAAGACGTTCGGGGGTACAAAAGCAGTAATATGCATTTCCATTCTCAATCAGCTGCTCGGCATGGTTCTTATAGATATCTAGACGCTGCGACTGCATGTAAGGGCCGTAGTTTCCATCTTTATCGGGACCTTCATCGTAATCGAGACCGGCCCATTTCAAAGCTGAAATTAGATTTTCAACCGCACCTTCTACATAACGGTTTCGGTCAGTATCCTCAATCCTTAAAATAAATTTCCCATTATTTCTTTTTGCAAAAAGATAATTATATAGTGCGGTTCTAAGACCGCCAACATGAAGATATCCGGTAGGAGATGGCGCAAAGCGGACTCTAATATTTTCCACAATAATCCTTATTTATAAAAAAAGCGGCTTAAATATAAAAAAGTTGATTGAAATTTCCGGCAGGGTATTAATAGGAAACGAACTTCCCTGAACGGGCAGGGAAGTTCTGTTCTTAAGCGTTAGTGTAGTATTTAACCTTTTCTATAAATTCTTTTGAATCAATCGGTTTTGGGATATAATCTGTAGCACCGGATTCAAGGCATTTCTCACGGTCGCCTTTCATTGCGAAGGCGGTAAGCGCGATAATAGGGATATTCTTGTATTCGGGCATCTGACGGATCTTTTCGGTAGCTTCGAAACCATTCATGATAGGCATTTGCATATCCATCAGAATCAGATCGAACTTATCGCCGGTTGCCATTTTAACGGCATCTTCACCGTTCTCCACAACAACAATATCTTCATAGCTATTCTTCTTTAAAAGCCGGGTTACAATTATCTGTGAATGTTTATAATCCTCCGCGAGAAGTATTTTTGTCCCGCCTTTCTTCTGGATTACGGTTTCAACAGGAGGAGGAACTTCGTAACGGTTGATCATTGCATTTATTGTATCTGCCAGGTCCTCTATATTGGTTGATCTCTTATCCAGGAGTTCTTCAAAGAGTCCCTCAATTTTTAAGAGATCTTCCTTGTAATTTTCTTTGCCCGTATAAATAATAATGGGGAGGTTTGCGAATTTTTTTTCTGTCTTTATCAGTTTTATTAATTCGAATCCGTTCGGGGCAGGCATATCAAGATCAACAATTGCAAGATCAATCTCTTTATCCCTTATCAGGTTCATTACATTGGCAGAAACATTTTCGGCAATCGCATTAAATCCAACACTTTCAATTGCCTGTTTAACTAAATTCAGTGTAGGTACGTCGTCATCAACACATAATACGTTTGAATCTTTACGGAGTTTGTAATGAGTAAGGACCTCAACAAGGTAGTTGTAATTAATCGGTTTTACAAAATACTCAACCGCTCCCATCATAAAAGCTTTCTGCTGTTCCGGTTCAATTGAGCAGGCAATTACAGGAACGTTCTTGGTATTCGGATTATCATGAATCTTCTTTAACAGCTCCAGACCGTTTATGTTTGGAATTTCAATATCGAGAATTATTGCCAGAAGCGGTTCGCTGTTAATAATTGAAAAAGCC
>CAZHHG010000022.1:0-29353 GCA_964532065.1 uncultured Melioribacter sp. | reverse complement strand
ACTGACAATTGTAGGATCGTAGCCCCATTTGTTAAGGTAATTACTGAGGAGTTTAGAAGTAGCGTAATCATCCTCAATTACAAGAACTTTATTCTTGGTAGAGGGTTTTGGCAGCTGCGATAGAGTGGATTCAATTTCTGTCATCACTTCTCCGTTGATAGTGAAATTAAATATTGTACTGTTGCCGCTACCGGAAACAGTTATATCCCCTCCCAGGAAATTTACATATTTTTTTACTAAGGTTAAGCTTAGCCCTGTAAGAACTGTACTTTTATATTCGTTACTCTTTGCGATCGCAAACGGCTCAAAAAACCGTTCTATAAGCTCGGCAGGAAGACGTTTTGTGGATTCAACTATTTCAAACTTTATTTTATTACCTCGAACGCCGGTTACATTAATTGCAATTCTGGCTCCGGTGGTTGAAGAGGTGATGAAGAATAAAATATTACTTAAAATGTAGCGTAATTTCTGATCGTCCAGATCGATTGGACGTGAAAATTCTTCGGCTGAGTTGATTTCGAATTTAATCTCTTTGTTGGATAATTTGCTCTTGAAGATGGCTGAAATATCATTAACCAGAGTATTGACTGAAATATTTTTCCGGACCAGAACAAGTTTGCCAGTATCAGCCTTTGCAATTTCATTAAGATCGTTAATGATAAGCAGAATACCCTGAGAATACTTTTTTATTGAAGAAAGATATTCCGAATTAGATGCTGAAAGATTCTCCTCGGAAATAATTGATGTGAAACCGATAATTGAATTAACACTGTTTTTCATTTCAACCGATGTATTATTGAATAGACCGGTAAATGAATTATCCGTTACAACAAGATTGCCTTTAATTGAATACCAGTTGAAAAAAATCAATCCGACCAGTTTAATAACATTTTCCAAGTCAGCTTTTTCTTCGGAAGAAAGGGCGGTTTTCCTCGCAACTTTTATCAATATTTTCTGACCGTCACTAACGTTAACCAGTGCGCATGCTTCGTATACAAGAAAGTCGGAAATCTGTATTTGACAGGAGGAGTCGTTGTGAAATGTATTTGTCAGGTCGGAAACAAGATTTTTACAGGATTGGCAATTGTGAGTCGAACCTTTGGAAAAACTCTTACGCGCGGATCTTGATCTGCTTAGCACTGTAAAATTATTGTCGTTTCCAATAGAAAAAAGAACTGCGGCTTCCAGTTTAAATTCATCAACAATGAAATTACAAACCTCGTCGGCAAAAAAATCATCACCGCGTTTTGCAAATTCTGAAAGCTCTGAAATCTTTTTTAGAAAGTCATACTTATCATTAGTTGGCATAGAGCTCGTGCTATGAAGTATTCAAAATTTGATTGTGAAAATAAACAATTTACGATAGAGTTGAAAATGACAACTTGGGAACTGTGATTAAGACAGTCCCGCCTAAAGCGGGACTGTTAAAGATTTATTAAAGGTTTTCAATAAAGAAATTGGTGATTTTATTGTAAAGGTGGAGAGCTTCTCGTCCACGAACTCCATGACCGTGCCCAACATAAGGATAATACTCAAGAGGTTTATTCTTTTCTGCGGCTAATTTGGCAAATGCTAATGTATTCTGCCATACTACTGTAGGGTCAGAAGTACCATGCACCAGTAATAATTTACCTGACAGGTTATCGATATAATTCAGGAGTCCCGATTCCTTGTATCCATCCGGGTTAGTCTGAGGCGTATCCATATACCTTTCTGTGTACATTATTTCATAATATTTCCAGTCGATTACAGCACCGCCGCAGGCACCTGCTTTAAATGCACCGTTGGTTCTAAGCATTAAGGATGTTGTCATAAATCCGCCGTAGCTCCAGCCGTAAACTCCGAACCGTTCCGGATCAATATAAGGAAGCGACTTTAGATGATTTACACCTGCCATCTGGTCCTTAACTTCAATGGTACCTAACTTTCTGAAAGTTGCCTGAGCAAAATCAGATCCTCTATTGGATGTGCCCCTGTTATCAAGTTCAAAAACTATATATCCCTTCTGAGCCATCATCCTGAACCATAACTGATAACTTCCTGCACCGAAGGAATTAAGAACACCCTGGGAGTGAGGACCTCCGTAGACGTAGAATATTACAGGATATTTCTTTGTATTATCAAAGTCCGGCGGATAGATCATTCTGCAATAAAGATCTGTGCCTTCATCATTTTTAATTGTGAAGATTTTTACTTCCCCCAGTTTAACTTCTTTTAATGGATTGTCGGATTTAAGCAGATTTTTAACTACAGAATATTTCTTGTTAAGAATATTTATAACGCGGGGGACTTCAAGACTGTTATAAGAGTCAATAAAAAATTGTCCGTTGGAACTAACCTGAACATTATGAACGCCCGGTTCACTTGTTACCCGATCCATTTTACCGTTTTCAAGATTCACCTTATAAAAATGGCGCTCGATAGGAGACTCTTTTGTGGACGTGATGTAAATAAATTTACCCGTATTATCGAATCCATGGAACGAGGTAATTACCCATTTACCCTGGGTAACCTGACGTATCATTTTGCCGTCCGTGTCATAGAGATAGAGGTGATTGAATCCATCTCTTTCAGAAAACCATAAAAACTGATTGTTCGATTTCGGGAGAAAAATCATTGGATTCAATGGCTCAACAAATTCCGTATCTTTTTCTTCGAATAATGTTTTAATCAGTTCGCCGGTAGCTACATCATACTTTTTTAATTCCATGTGATTCTGATCGCGGTTCAAATGAGCTATGTAAAAATATTTTTCGTCGGGTGACCACTCGAGATTTGTTAAATATTGTTCAAGAGGTTCTCCGGTTTTAATCCACGTGGTCTTTCCGTTTCCTAAATTGTATAGCCCAACAGTTACGTGATGACTCTTCTGTCCGGCCATCGGGTATTTGATATTCTTAAGCTGTGCGGGTGTCTTGTCGATTTCAACGAGAGGGTAGTCGGTAACCATTGTCTGATCCATACGGTAATAAGCAATATAATTTGAATTAGGGGACCAGAATATTCCGCCGTTTATACCGAATTCGTTTCTGTGTACAGATTGACCGTTTACGATATTGGTATCTGTGTCGTTAGAAATCTGAATTTTTTTAGACTCATCAAGATTCACAAAAAGATTATTGGCAATAGTATAAGCGACAAACTTATTGTTAGGTGCCGGAGTTTGATTTTCCGTTCCTGATGGAATTGTGTTTAGTACCGAAATATTTTTGAATTTGATGTTGTAAGAAAACCAGGATCCTCCGTTCCAGAGCTGAAGTGTATTGGAATCAGTCCATCTAATTGCAGGGATATTATTCAGTTTTTTCTGACCGATCGATTCTAATTTTGAATTGATCTCTTTCAGCGTGATCAATGTATCTTTTGTACCGGAGAGTGGAGTGGATTTCATCAGAACTGATGATTCTCCGATCCCTTCGGAAAAAACATAAAAATCGGAATCGGGTATCCATCCAAGCTGCCGGATATTTGCCGGTGAATACTTAGTAAACGAATTAAGTATAACATCTTCTACCGTTAATAGTTTTTCCTGAGCATAAGAACCGGATGTTAAAATGAGTGTTAGAAGAAAGAGGTGTTTGAGAGTTTTCATTGTACCCCCTCAGAAATGAATGATAAAAAAAAGGGCACTTATGTGCCCTTAATTATTAATTAGATTATTTTTTTTCTTTATTCTGATCTGTTTGCGAGACTCTATGAACAAGAATATTATCAATAAGTTTGTATTCTTTTGCTTCCTGGGAAGTAAGAAAATAATCCCTGTCGCAATCTTTCGCTATCTGATCATAGCTTTTGCCTGTGTGCTCGGAAAGAATATTGTAGATTGTGTCTCTTGTTTTAATCATTTCTTTTGCGTGAATCTCGATATCGGTTGTTTGTCCCTGAAGACCTCCAATCCACGGCTGATGAATCATGATTTTTGAATGGGGGAGTGCGGAACGTTTGTTAGCCTCGCCACCTGCTAGAAGAACAGCTCCCATACTTGCGGCTAATCCGACGCAAATTGTTGAAACTTTCGACTTTATGTATTTCATAGTATCGTATATTGCCAGTCCGGCCGAGACGCTTCCGCCGGGGGAGTTGATATAAAGGAATATATCCTTTTCCGGATCCTCTGCTTCGAGGAAGAGAAGCTGGGCAATTATCAGGCTTGCAATGTGGTCGTCGATCGCTGTTCCAAGGAAAATAATTCTTTCTCTTAGAAGTCGTGAAAAGATATCCATTCCGCGTTCGCCGCGACCGGTTTGTTCTATTACATAAGGGACAAGCTGATTGTAAATTTCATAATCTTTTTTATAAATAGAGTCGACCGGGAAATTAACTTTCATTTTATTTTCCTTTTTTTTCTTTTGTTTTTTCTTCGGCATCAACTTCTTTAATCTTATTATTTGATTTCAGGAAATCGATTACTTTATCCTCAAGAAGAACATCGCCGCGGTTGGAATCTTTATAGTATTTTAAGAGTTTTTGTGCGGAGATTCCGGTTTTCTCAGCTTCCTTGTTTGCGAGATCTTCCAGTTCGGAATCTTCTACCTTTATACTTTCGATCTCAGCAAGGTTCTCAAGTATTATCTGCCACTTGGCATTCCACTCAGCTCTCGGTTTGTAATACTCTGCAATAGCTTTTTCATCAACATTAGGCATCTTATAACGTTTAGCATTCTCTTTTTCCATTTCAACAAGCCGCTTATGAACGGAACTCACATAACCGGGAGGCGGTGTAAATTCGTTGTTCTTCACAATTTCATTCAATAGCCCGTTTGTAAAGATCTCTTCCGATTGTTTTGTGTAATACTCCGTGAAGTTCTTTCTCAACATATCTTTGAATTCATCCAGCGTTGATGCTTTGTTGCCCGAAATCTTTTTGAGTAATTCTTCGGTCAATTCCGGATATACAATTTTTTCAATTTTAGTTATTTCGGCTTCGTATCTGTATTCCTCCCTGTGAAGCTCTTCGCCGTGATAATGTTCGTCAACAAATGTAAATATGAACCTTTCGCTCACTTTTTTACCGTTAGCGTTTTCAACTATCTGATGGTTAACTTTTTCATCGCTCAAATCGATCAACATATTTTCACTTCTCTGACCAATGACCGCAACACCGTTTTCATCAAGTTTCTGAAGATTTACTGTTATGCGGAAAGATTTGCTTTCAACAACTTCAGAGGGTTCGAATGTAAAGTGAGGTTTGAGCAAATAGTCGATCTCTTTTTCGATATCCTCTTCTTTTACCTTGAATAGAGGTTTTTCGATTTCAAGGCCCTTATAATTTTTTAATTCAAGTTTCGGTTTAATTTCGTACTGGATTTTGAAAAACAATTTACTGCCCGGTACAAAATCGATATCGGTCAACTGCGGGGTAGAAATCGGTTTCAGATTTTCCTGATCAACAACATCCCAGAATTTTTTAGTAGCAATTTTTTCACTGGCTTTGTACTCAATAGCTTCGCCGTAAAGTTTTTTAATCATGGTCATCGGGGCTTTACCCTTTCTAAAGCCGTCGATTTCTATATTTTTTCTCTCTTCGCTGTAAGCTTCCTCAATATCGGCAGTAATTTCTTCATAGGTTAAATTTACTTCAACTTCCTGCTTAGAGTCGGATACCTGATTTAATTTTATTTCCAAAAGGAACCTCTATAAATATTAAAAAATAGTGAAAGTGCGAGAGGGGGGACTCGAACCCCCACACCTTTTGAGTACTAGATCCTAAGTCTAGCGCGTCTGCCAATTCCGCCACTCTCGCTTAAGGTTCGCAAAATTAGTCAAATGGTTTGAAATATCAAAAATCTTCCTTTTTATCATTCTTTGAACGATTTTTAAAAACGTAAATCGAAAAGATTTTTTTATATTCTCATACAAAAAATAAAGTTTTGATGGAAAATTTAATCGGCAAGCTGATCGATAATTACCGGATCGTGTCTGTTCTCGGTAAAGGGGGAATGGGAATTGTATATAAGGCTTATGATACAAAACTCGACCGTTATGTTGCCATTAAAATGCTTAATGCGCAAACATATGACCGTGAAAGATTTGTAGAGAGATTTAAAAGAGAAGCAAAGAACCAGGCTAAATTATCGCATCCTAATATTGTAACTGTTTATGGATTCATTGAATACGGGGATCTCCTCGGAATTGCAATGGAGTATGTTGAAGGAGAAAGTCTCGAAAAAGTAATCCAGCGACAGGGAAGATTCAATTTATACGATGTAATCTATATACTTAAACAGGCATTACTCGGACTTGGCTACGCACATTCCAAAGGATTTGTTCACAGAGACATAAAACCCTCCAATATTATTCTGAATAAAGAGGGAATAACGAAGATAATGGATTTCGGAATTTCCAAATCCTTGTTCGATAAAAATATGACCAAGACCGGATCCAAGATCGGTACTGTATATTACATGAGCCCCGAACAGATTAAAGGAGAGGACGTAACTAACAGAAGTGATATTTACTCGATCGGCTGCACTACTTACGAAATGATTGTTGGAACACCGCCGTTCGATTTTCAGAGTGAATACGAGGTGATGGATAGTCATCTTAAGAAAACCGCTCCCAAGATTTCAACCCGTCTGACCGGTATTCCCGAAAAGGTGGATAAAGTAATTCTGAAAGCTCTTGAAAAGAATCCGCTTGAAAGATATAACAGCTGCGAGGATATGTATAGCGATGTTCAGGAAGTAGATAAGCATGTCGCAAAAATGTATACAAGCTATTTTAAGAAATCGACTGAGCGTTCCAAGACCTATAAAACATTTTCGAGCCTTGCTTTTGCCGGCATTATAATACTCATGTTAATTCTTGCCTATTTTGTATATCATCAGGTTAACGACCTTCTTACAAGCAATAAACTCGATCAACTTGAGAAATACAGCATCCAATCACTTTTTTCGTCAGAAGAGGATAAATTTAAATTCTCTTCAATTAATAAGGTTAGGAGTAATACTCTATTTAATCTGAACGCAGTTCATTTTGCGAACGAAAAATTAGCCGCTGCTGTCGGCGATTCTGGCACGGTGCTTATTTCGAATGATGCCGGCTTAACCTGGGAGCCGAAATACGTTGGTCATAACATTAACTTCAGCGATATCTATGTTTCACCATCAGGTAAATCAATAATTGTTGGAGATTCGTCAACTATCTTTTACAGTTATAATGCTCTCGATTCTCTACAGCAGATCCCGTTTCAGAAAGGATATACTTTTTTCAGAATAAGGTTTATTGATGAAGAAACCGGTTTCATTACAGGTAACAAAGGATTGATTCTTAAAACAATTAACGGCGGAATAAATTGGTATAAAGTAGCAACAAATACAACCGACCTTATCTTCGACATTGCATTCATCGATTCGAAGCGCGGTTTTGCTGTAGGATGGAATGGAATGATCCTCAAGACAACTAACGGCGGGGAATCATGGAATAAGTCCGATTTGAAATCTGTAGACAATTATTTTAAATCAGTCGATTTCACAAAGAATGGATACGGTTTGGTTGTTGGCGGCGATGGAATGATTCTAAGATCGACTAACTACGGTGAAATATGGGAGGAAACAAGGATTACAGATATCGGAGGATTACAGCGTGTAATGTTTATAAATGATAAGACCTCAGTTCTGATTGGGAACAGGGGTACTATAATGGTCTCTAAAAACCGTGGTGAAAACTGGAGCCTTGTTGAATCACAGATCTTTTCGAACATGAATGATATTGCTATTAATCCCGATGGGCATTTATATCTGGTAGGAGTTAATGGTATGATGTTCAAAATTGAATAGGGAATTATCTATTGGATAAATTTATAATCCACGGCGGAAAAAAATTATCCGGCAAAGTTAGTGTAAGCGGTGCAAAAAATTCCTCCCTGGCATTGATGCCTGCAACTCTTCTTAATTCCGGTATTAATATTATCGATAATACTCCGGAAGTAAACGACATTTATACAATGATCAAACTCCTTACTCATTTGGGCGTAGAAACGGAGTTTGTTAATCATAAATTAACTTTAAATACTGGTAACATTACGAGTCAGGTAGCTCCGTATGAACATGTAAAAAAAATGCGTGCATCCGTATATGTTCTGGGGCCGCTTCTATCTCGATTTGGATATGCAAAAGTGTCTATGCCCGGAGGATGCGCATGGGGACCCCGTCCTATTAATCTCCACATTGAGGCGATGAAAAAACTCGGAGGTGAAATTGAACTTGAAGAGGGTTATATAATTGCAAGGGCAAAACGTCTCCACGGTGCTAAGATTCATTTTGATATTCCGTCTGTTGGTGCTACTGGAAATGCGTTAATGGCCGCCGTACTTGCCAAAGGTACAACGCTTATCACCAATGCTGCAATTGAACCTGAAATTAATCTCTTAGCTGATTATTTAAACGGAATGGGAGCACATATTCGTGGGATCGGGACTACGACATTGGAAGTAGAAGGAGTCGATGTGCTTAAACCTAATTCAATTAGGAATATTCCCGACCGAATTGAAGCAGGGACTTTATTGATCGCAGGAGCCATCACAAGAAGTAGAATTGAACTTGATAATATTCAGTTGGATCATCTGGACTCTGTTCTAATAAAACTGGAGGATAGCGGTATTAAGTTATTTAATTCAAATGATAAAATTATATTAGATGCAACTGATAATAGCCGTAATTGTGTAGATATAACAACCGCGGTTTATCCCGGATTCCCGACCGATATGCAGGCACAATGGACTGCTTATATGACCTTAATAGAAGGCACCTCTTCAGTTACAGACACTATTTATCTGGACCGATTTAATCACGTACCGGAGCTGAATAGATTGGGAGCAAATATCGAGTTGATAAATAACAGGGCAATAGTTAAAGGTGTTAAGAAGTTAACGGGTGCTAAAGTAATGTCCACAGATTTGCGCGCCAGTGCATCGTTAGTTTTAGCAGGATTGGCCGCAGAGGGGAATACTGAAGTCTTGAGAATTTATCATCTGGACCGAGGATATCAGAGAATTGAAGAAAAGTTGAAATCGTTAGGAGCGGAAATAGAAAGAGTTGCCACAACGGAATTCTAAGTTGAGATTAAAAAGAGTTGAATTACAATTTATACTGCTTGCTCTCCTCTTATTATTAAACCTGATTTTTAGTTTTTTTCCTCTTATCAATATTATCGGTTATGAATCCTCGGTTCTGAATAGTCTCTTATTCTTTATTTTCTCGGGTTACCTCGTAATCCATTATGCCAAAAAAGAGCCCGGTGCTGCATTAACGGAATATTTAAACCGTCTCAAAATATTTTTTTCCGCGGCTGCGGTTATTCCGCTTGTTACAGGTATTTCCTCAACATTGGTTTTTACAGATTGTCCGGTGAATGACGGAATCCTATTTTACATGGTAATCTCAATACCATCATTATTCTTCGGATCAGTTTCCGGATTTCTTATTGTTATATATTCAAGACGATTTAAAAAGATCATCTTCCTTTTCCTAACAATATTTATTCTGATTATTCCATTAATAGAAATCTATTTCAATCCTCAAATCTATTTCTACAATCTTATAATTGGTTTTTTCCCGGGTACTATTTATGATGAGGACCTTGCAGTCAATACTAAGTTGATTTTATTCCGGATATTGTTGATTGTTCTATTCATTATCTTCCTGGTAATTCTTTACTTATTTACAAAAAAGAAACTGAACAGGCTGCAGTCAATAAGTCTAATAATCGTTGTTTGTTCAGTTTTTATACTGATAAAGCCGTGTTTATCCTTCTCAACCAATTTTGGATCGATTACACGTCATCTTATAAATCGAATTGATACACCCGGCTTTCAAGTTTTCTATTCAGACAGTATCGATTCTGTAAAGGCAGAACAGATTGCTTTGTATCATGAGTATTATTATGAACAAATCAACGGGGAACTTAACATTGATCGAGATAAGAAAATAATCTCTTTTATTTTTAATGATAGGGAGGATAAAAGAAGATACTTCGGAGCCGGTAATGCCAATGTTGCTAAACCGTGGCTTAACCAGATTTATCTTAATGGAAATGATTTTGATGCTTCTCTAAAACACGAGCTTGTTCATATACTGGCAGGGGACTTCGGTACAACTCCTTTTAAAGTTGCCGATAATCTGAATCCGGGAATGATTGAAGGATTTGCTATGGCCATTGAGGACGACTTCGACGGCCTTTCTGTCCACTCAATTGCGCGTATGGCCAGGAATTCTGGATTTAGAATTTCAATAGCGGATATTTTCGACGGTTTAGATTTCTTTTCCCATTATTCTTCGCTGGCATATATATATAGCGGATCATTTGTTAAATACCTTATTGAAACATATGGTATAGAAAAAGTAAAGGTTCTTTATAGTAATCTGGATTTCGAAAATATTTTGGGTGTTCCGATTAATATTCTAGAAATTGATTACTACCGGTTTTTAGATGAAGTGGAGTTAACCTTTAACAAACATTCGGCCCGACTCTACCTTGGAGGTAAAACAATATTCAAGAAACATTGTGCCCGCGCCGCTGCTAAAAGGATAAGGGATGCATGGATACTTTACGACAATAAAAGATATGATGAAGTCGTGAATAATTTCCGTGAAGTCTATCTTTATTCGGCTTCATATCAGGCATTAAACGGCTGGTTGAATTCTTTAACCCAACTCAAAAAATATGAAGAAGCTGAAGAAATTTTGTTAAAAGAATTAAATAACTTCATTCAAACTCCTTATCTTTACATTCTTGAATTAATGGCCGGTGATCTTCTGATCAGAAATAATAAACCGGACGGGGCTTTTAAGTATTACGATAGTTTACTAGTACAATCACCTTCGATCGAATACACAAACGAAGCATCGTTAAGACTCCGTATAGGTGAGTATTCAGTTGATTCGTTAAAAAAATATGTTGAAGCTGATAAAGTAGAAAGGTTTAATATTCTTAGCAGCATAAACGTTAATTCAATTTTATATGAATCGATTCCTGCGATGATTCGTTATGCAGAGAATGACGAAAGTAAATGGAAGTATTTAAAAGAATTATCGGGCCGTGTAAAAGTAAACGACAGGATTTCAGCATATTCTGTTTTAGGTTTGTCGAAATTGGCTCTCAGAAAAGGTGATTATCTGTTAGCTAAAGAACTTGCTGTTAAGTCTTTAGCATTTGATTCGGGAGAGATTTACAACAAGATATTTATCGATAACCTCAGGATGATAAACTGGTTTTATAATTTTGCTGAAGAAACTAAAAAGAATTTTCGATATCAATGATCGACTTTAAAAAACATATTAATCAATTCAACTTTCTTAAGGAAGCATCGCTGCTTGCCGAAGAAAGAGGGGAAGAAGTTTATTTAATAGGCGGATACGTTCGCGATCTTATCCTCGGCAGAACCTGCAAAGAGATGGATTTTTTAATTGTCGGAAGCGGACCGGAATTCGCTGCAGCTTTTGCCGATCGGCTTTCAGTAAAGGAGATCGTTATATACAGAAATTTCGGGACGGCACATTTTAATTATTCAGGTTTCTCATTGGAATTTGTCGGTGCCAGAAAAGAATCTTACAACCGTAACAGCAGAAATCCGGTTGTACACCCGGGTACTTTAGATGACGATATCAACCGCAGGGATTTTACTATAAACACTTTAGCTATTTCACTGAATAAACGAGATTACTGCGAATTGCTTAACAAGTTCGGAGGATTAGCGGATATTCAGAATCAACTGATACGTACACCGCTCGATCCGGAAGTTACATTCAGTGATGATCCGCTGCGTATAATGAGAGCATTCCGGTTTGCTTCACAGCTTGGTTTCGAAATTGAACAGAATACATTCGATGCGGCCTCCAAACTGGCTGATCGGCTTTCGATTGTATCCCAGGAGAGAATAACAGATGAGTTTCTGAAAATTCTTGCTTCACCCGTTCCTTCAATCGGATTGATCAATATCTTTAAAAGTGGCGTAATGAAAATAATTTTCCCGGAAATTGATGCGATGGGCGGAATTGAGCAGAGGAATGAACACCACCATAAAGATGTTTTTTATCATACTTGTATGGTTGTCGATAACGTCGCAAGAGTCAGTGATAACTTGTGGCTCAGATTCGCAGCTTTAGTACATGATATTGCAAAACCTCCTACAAAAAAATTTATAGAGGGAACAGGTTGGACATTCCACGGCCATGAAGAACTTGGCGCAAGAATGATGAAAAGAATCTTCGAAAGGATGAAACTTCCAAACAATAAACTCAGTTATATAGAAAAACTGGTACGTTTGCATTTGAGGCCTATCGCCCTCGTTGACGAAGAAGTTACAGATTCCGCAATTAGGCGTCTTATTGTGGCTGCTGATGAAGACCTGGATGATCTGATAACCTTATGCAGGGCAGATATAACAAGTAAGAATCCCAATAAGGTTAACAAATATCTTGAGAACTACGATCTTGTAATGCAGAAAGTACATGATGTTCTTGAAAAAGACCGGTTAAGAGCTTTCCAGTCGCCTGTTCGAGGTGATGAAATTATGAGAGTTTGTAATATTCCTCCTTCTAAATTGGTTGGAGAGATTAAGTTTGCCATCGAAGAAGCAATACTTGATGGGAGAATAGGGAATAATTATGATGAAGCATTCAGTTATTTGCTTCAAATAAAGGATTCTTTTCTGAATCGTAAGTAAAAATTATTTTTCTCAATATTGTAACTTTTAAACTATTAATTCCGTCAAAATTAACAGAAAATTAAATTCTGTGAGGAAAAACGCAGAAAAGGAGTAATTAAAGATGAAAAGAATGATTCTGGCAGTTATTTCACTTCTATTTACAATTCCGGTCGCCGCTCAGAAAAATTTGACATTAGAAGAAGCCGTCTCAATAGCACTTCAAAGAAATACTTCTCTTATAAAAGTGAAGAATTCTCTCAGCACCAGCGAATCCCAACTAAAGTCTGCCTATGGAAGTCTTATTCCCACGCTTGGAGCAAATACAGGCTGGAGTTTCCAAAGGATTAACGATGCAGGCAGTACTCAAAGAGATTTTCTTGGTAATGAAGTAGTTACTCCTCCGTCGCAGATTGATAACCGTTCTTTTTCCGCAGGACTAGGAGGAAGTGTAACACTCTTTGACGGATTAGCAAACATTGCCAATATAAATCAGAAAAAAAATAATCTTAAAGCAACAGAATATAATATTGAAAAGAAAAAACAGGATGTCGTTTACGAAGCTACTAATTTCTATTATCTGGTATTGAATGCTGAAGAATTGATGCGAGTAAGAGAAGACAACGTTAAATATTATCAGAAATTTTATGAAACTGTTAGCGAACGAAACCGGCTCGGTATTGTTGCAAAGGCGGATGTTTATACTGCTCAGGTTCAGCTTGGAAATGCTGAATTATTGCTAATTCAGGCTCAGAATAGTTATGAAAACACAATCAGCAATCTTTTAAATTATCTGGGTCTCGATGTGCTTGAAGAATATAAACTTGTCAGTCCTTTCGGTTCACAAGAAATATCTGAATCCGATGCATACCTCGCCGAATACGAAAATATAAACGCTATGGTAAGCGCTGCTCTCGATACCCGGTTCGACTTTAAGAGCCAGCAGCTTGTTGTTCAATCAGCTGAAAGCGGATTAACTATTGCGAGATCCGGACTCTTTCCATCCTTAAGCGGATCCTACTCATATTCGAGCGGTGCTTCTAAATTAGATAAACTTTTCGACCGTAAAGTTCTGAATATAAGTCTGAGTCTTAATTTCCCGATTTTCTCAAACTGGAATACTGAAAACCAGATTCAGTTTGCTGAAGTAAATCTTAAGAACGCAAAAGAGGATCTGTTTGCATTAGAACGTCTCGTTAAAATTGAGGTTAAACAGGGTTATCTGGATTTGACAGCAGCTAAAAAAAGTCTTGATGTTGCAACCAAGAATGTTACTGCTGCTGAAGAGACCAGAAAAATTAATCAGGAACGTTACAACCTTGGATCAGGAACTATCCTCGAAGTACTTCAAGCCGACCGTGATTATACGGATGCTCTCAGAAATAAAATCAATACATCATTCGATTTTTATATTAAACGTGATAAACTGAATAATTCACTAGGCAAATTAGATTATAAAAAGTTTGAATAAATCATTAAGGAGTTATACAAAATGTCTAACGGAAAGAAGAATTCAAAAAAGAAACTTATAATATTCGGAGGATTGGGAGTTTTACTGCTCGTTATTATTCTTCTTGTTGCATTCAGCGGAAATAAAGAGGATATATTCCAGGTCCAGACCGAATCAACACAGCGTAAAACTATTACTCAAGTTGTATCTGCAACCGGTAAGATAAATCCGGTTTTCCTTGTAAAAATTACTGCAGAAGCAACCGGCGAAATTGTCTCTTTACTGGTGCGTGAAGGGGATAAAGTCTCCAGGGGCCAACTACTTCTTAGAATTAAACCAGATATTTATGAAGCACAAAAAACAAGTGCTGAAGCACGCCTCGCTCAAACTCGGGCTAACTTAAGTTCAACGAAAGCTCTGCTCGATAAAGTTGAAGCCGATTATAAAAGAGTCCAGGGATTGTTCCAGAAAGGACTTGCGAGCGATGCAGAACTGGAAGCCTCTAAATCCACCTACCTCCAGACTAATGCAAATTATGAATCCCAAAAATCGAGTGTTGCACAGTCTGAAGCATCTTTAAAAGAAGCTATGGAAAATTTGAATAAAACCTATGTCTATGCGCCGATAAACGGTACTGTAAGTGTTCTCGACGTTGAATTGAATGAACGGGTTATTGGAAGCGTATTCCAGGGAACTCCTCTCTTAACTGTTGCCGACTTATCACAGATGGAAGCTACGGTTGATGTCGACGAGAACGATGTAGTCCTTGTATCTGTAGGCGATACATCAAAAATTAGAGTCGATGCGTTCGGAGATAAAGAGTTTAAAGGAATTGTTACGCAAATCGGAAATAGTGCAAAGACGACCGGATTAGGGACACAGGATCAGGTAGTGAATTTCGAAGTTAAGATTAAACTCGTTGATCCCGGAGATCAGATTAGACCGGGTATGTCCTGCGATGCTGATATTGAAACAGAAACAAAAGCAAATGTTCTGGCTGTTCCCATTCAGAGTGTAACTGCACGATTACCTGAATCCGAAAAAGCTCCTGTGGAGAATACAGAAGAAGATGGTGAAGCTCAGCCGCAGAAACCAAAGAATGGAAAAGAAAATAAACCTAAGGAAGTTGTTTTTGTAGTAATTGACGGTAAAGCGAAAATGATTGAGGTAAAAACCGGAATTAGCGACGATACATATATCGAAGTTATTGAAGGTCTTAAAGGCGACGAAGAAGTTGTTACCGGGCCATATAGAGCGATTTCAAAAGATCTAGAAAACGAATCCAAAGTATCTGTAACATCAAAACGCAAGGATGAGAAAAAACCATAACTATAATTCATTTTTAATGGAAAGAATATGAACATTATAAATATTGAACACATTGCCAAGATTTATCAGGTTGGAAGTGAAGAAGTTCATGCGTTGGCAGATGTTTCACTAAGAATTGATAAAGGTGAGTATGTTGCTATTATGGGTCCTTCCGGTTCGGGTAAATCAACCCTTATGAATGTACTGGGCTGCCTGGATACACCGACTAAAGGAATCTATAATTTCAATGGTGTGAACGTTAGTCAAATGAATGATAATGAACTGGCAACAATCAGGAATAAAGAGATCGGATTCGTTTTTCAGACTTTCAACCTGCTGCCCCGTTCGGATGCACTTCATAACGTTGAACTGCCATTAATCTATGCCGGTGTTTCAGCTTCGGAAAGAAAAGAACGGGCCCGTTCCGCGTTAGACCAGGTTGGCCTATCCGATCGTAAACACCATAAGCCGAATGAATTATCAGGCGGCCAGCGTCAGAGAGTTGCTATTGCCAGAGCTCTTGTTACCAATCCCTCAATTATTCTTGCTGATGAGCCGACAGGTAACCTTGATACAAAAACCGGTGAAGATATAATGGCGCTTTTCCATGAAATATCCGGCCAGGGCAATACAATAATTCTCGTAACTCACGAAGAGTATATAGCCGAACATGCCGCCAGAATTATCAGACTGAGAGACGGATTGATCGAAAAAGATGAATATGTTAGTAAGAGGTACATTCCGAAGAAAAACGGTGTATCGAAATTATAAATCAATTTTTAATTCAATATCTGACAAAAACAGTGCGTTGAATTGAAAAATAGCAAAGGAAAAACCGATGAGTACATATTTATTTGAATTGAAGGAAGGACTTATTATTTCGCTGAGAGCTATCAGAGCCAATAAGGTCCGTGCAATTCTTACTACTCTCGGAATTGTTATTGGTATTACTTCTGTTGTATTGATGTCTACCGCTATTAAAGGAATTGATAATGCATTCCAAACCGGAGTATCGTCTCTTGGCAGCGACAACCTTTATATTGATAAGTGGGAATGGTTCAATAACGATATTCCTTTCTGGGAATTGAGAAACAGGAAAAATCTTGTTCTCGAGGATTATGAAAAATACAAGGAACTTGCGAAGCTTCCTCTCGCAGTTGCTCCTACTGTATGGTCAAATCAAACAGTAAAATTTAAAGATCTGAATGTGGAATCTATTCTGGTACAGGGGACAAATCACGAATATATTAATACAACCAATCTTACATTTGACGAAGGAAGATTTTTCAACGAACTTGAAAGCAACGGCGGCAGACAGGTTTGTGTAATTGGATTTGAAATTGCGAAGAATCTTTTCCCCCGCGGCAATGCGCTGAATCAGGATGTACGGATAAGAGGGCATAAGTTCAAAGTTATCGGTGTATTATCAGAACAGGGCAGCTGGGTGATGGGCAATTTTAATCCTGACCGCCAGGTCTTCATCCCCATTTCAAATGTCTTTAAATATTTTCAGAGTGAATTCTTCAGAAGTGTTACAATAAATGTGAAAGCTAAAAACAGTCAGCTGGTTGAAGAAACTAAGGAAGAAGCAATCGGTATTATGAGAAGGATTCGCGGATTAAAGTATAACGAGCAGAACGATTTCTCAATTAATCAGCAGGAAGGTTTACTTACAACGATTAATTCCACCGTAGGTGTTATCCAGATTGCAGGATTGTTCATTACCGGATTATCACTATTCGTCGGGGCAGTCGGTATTATGAATATTATGTTCGTATCGGTAAAAGAAAGAACTAAAGAGATCGGAATTAGAAAAGCTATTGGAGCTAAGCGAAGGTCAATTCTCGGACAGTTTATTACAGAATCTGCAATTATTTGTCTGCTTGGAGGATTGGTTGGTTTATTATTTGCTGTCCTGCTGAGCATGGTTGTTAATCAATTTCTTCCGACATCAGTACAGGTTGATACAGTCATTCTTGCAATTGTTATTTCACTTTTAACAGGAGTAATTTCCGGATTTGCGCCTGCTTACACAGCGGCAAAATTAGATCCGGTAGAAGCTCTGAGGTATGAATAATGCAAATATTTGAGATTATTAAAGTCGCTTTCTTATCACTTCATGCGAATAAATTAAGATCCACACTAACAATCGTTGGAATTATTGTCGGAATCTTTTCGATTATTGCAATCAGTACTGTTATCGAAATGCTTCAATCAAGTATTGAAAAGGGAGTATCTCAGTTAGGGCAGAATACTTTTCAGATTCAAAAATGGCCGGCAGTACAGACAGGCGGACCGGGACAAAATGCAAGATTCAGAAACCGTCCGGATATTACTTACGAAGAATTTGTTCAGCTTAGGGAAAAACTTGTTGAGGCCAAATCTGTAGGTGCTGAACAATGGGGATTCGGAAAAGTATTTAAAGCAGGCAACAGGGAAACAAATCCTAATGTTCAGGTCTCAGGATGCACACCGGAAGCCTTCCCAAACAACAAATGGACTGTTGATGAAGGAAGAGCTTTCAACGAGAGAGATGTTCAGAGTTATTCAAAAGTTATTGTGCTCGGCCCCGATGTTGCAAAACGTCTCTTCCCCAATTATTCGGCTCTTAGTCAGGAAGTAACTGTTGATGGTTATAAACTGAGGGTAATCGGAATTCTTGAATCGCAGGGGGATGTATTCGGCCAGAGCCAGGATAACTTTGCGCTGATTCCTCTTACAACTTTCCAGGCAATGTACGGTAAACGAGCAAGGTCAATTAATATTACTGTTATGTCGGATGATAAAGATACTTACAATGAACTGATGGAAATTGCCGAAGGATATTTTAGAACAATTAGAAAACTGGGGCCGGGTGAGGAGAATGATTTTGATATCTGGTCCAACGAACAGATCCTTACAAGAATAAATGATATTACTTCCGGTGTTAGGATCGGGTCTATTGTAGTGGCTGCTATAGCTCTTCTGGCGGCCGGTGTCGGAATTATGAATATTATGCTTGTATCGGTTACCGAAAGAACAAGGGAAATTGGAATAAGAAAAGCAATTGGCGCTAAGAAGGTCAACATACTGGTTCAGTTTATTATTGAGGCAATTACATTGAGCCTTATAGGTGGTATTGTTGGTATTGTCCTCGGAATTTCCGTGGGTAATCTGGCTGGATCGTTTCTGAATGCAACAGCAGTAATTCCTATCGACTGGGTTTTAATTGGAGTCTTTCTTTGTGTTCTTATCGGAGTTAGCTTCGGAACATATCCTGCATATAAGGCAGCCAATCTGGATCCGATTGAAGCACTCAGGTATGAGTAACTAAAATTTGAGAATGTATTTACGATTGACCGCAATTAGCCGGTTTATCTCCTCGAATAAAATCTTATCCTTCCCGAATTAGTCTCAAAATAAGTGGGACAAATTTTTGCTTCCACTTTCTTCTTAAAGTTCACTGCAATATATTTGATAAAAAAAATATATTATTTAAGTGAAATTATTTCTAGTAGAGTTTCCTGAAATCTTTGCAATTGCACTTCGTGCAATCCGTGCAAATAAGATGCGTTCCGCATTAACAACCCTTGGAATTATAATCGGTATTGTTGCCGTAACCACAATGTCTACTGCGATTGTAGGTCTTCGCGAGGCATTCCTTACATCTATCTCTTCATTTGGCAGTGATGTTTTGTATGTGAGCAAAACTCCATGGTTCGCAATGGGTGACTGGAGCAGCTATAGAAATAGAAAGAATATTACAATGGAGCAATATGAGCGTCTTAAAGAAATGCTTACCATTTACGAATCTATTGCGCCAACTAAATCTTCTTTTGGTATGAATGTTAAAAGAAAAGAAAAATCGGTTGTTTCTTCGGTTGTGTACGGTACTACTCATGAATTTCAGACTACAAGCCAGATTGAACTGGAAGACGGTAGATTTATGTCTGAGACGGATGTTAAGGCTGCACGAAAAGTTTGTATGATCGGCCAGGATATTGTAAAGGAACTCTTCCCGGTTGAAAGTCCCATAAACAAGGAAATAAAAATCAACAATGTCCCTTTCAAAGTGCTCGGTGTAATGACCAAGCAGGGAAGCGGATTCCTCGGATCTTTCAGCATGGACGGAATGATTATTATGCCGATAAAAGCTTTCGAAGCTCTTGCCGGTCCTTCACACGGAAGGTTAAGAATCGACATAAAAGTAGGTGATACGGCCAAACTCGAGGATGCTAAAGAAGAAATTGTTGCGTCAATGAGAATTATCAGGAAAGTCCCTTATGGCAAACCGGATGACTTCGCGGTGAATCAGCAGGAAGCATTTAAACAGATGTATGATCAGACTGTAGGGATAATCGCAATTGCCGGTATTGTTATAACTGCTTTATCTCTTTTTGTCGGTGCTATCGGAATTATGAATATTATGTTTGTATCTGTTACAGAACGGACTAAGGAAATCGGTATAAGAAAAGCAATTGGTGCTAAAACATGGTCTATTCTTCTACAGTTTCTGACTGAGTCGGCAGTTATCTGTCTTATTGGCGGTGTTATCGGGCTTTTGATTTCATTCCCATTGAGTTTGATTATCAATCAATTTCTACCTACTTCAATGCCGCTCGAAGTTGTTGTTCTTGCATTGTTGATCTCAGCGGTAGTGGGAATCATATCCGGATTCCTGCCAGCATGGAAAGCATCCCGACTTAATCCAGTAGATTCATTGAGGTATGAATAATGCTTTTTTTCGAAAGTATTAAACTCGCATTTAATTCAATTAGAACCAGTAAACTTCGTTCAGTTTTAACATTACTCGGAATTGCCGTTGGTCTGTTTTCAATTATAATTGTAATGACGGCAATAAGCGCAATTCAGCAAAGCGTTGAAAATACTTTCAACAGTCTCGGAACAAATAATTTTATTGTACAGAAATGGCCCGCTATCAGAGTCGGAAATCCGCATGCATCCAGAGACCGGAGGAACAGAAAAGACATCGAAGTAAAAGACGGGATTAAGCTGAGAGAAATGACCTCTTTACCTGTCGCAATTGGAATATCATTATCTACTGGCGGAAAAGTAATTAAATACGGAAATGAAAAAACCAATCCCAGTGTTGCTGTTGCAGGTGTAAATTTCGATTATTTTATCGCACTAGACCTTAAAATAGGTGAAGGGAGAAACTTCTCAAAATCTGATGACGATTATTCCAAACCTGTTGCCGTTGTTGGTACCGATGTGGTCGACAGATTATTTAAGGGAATCGATCCTATCGGTAGAAGGATAAGAGTTGAAAAATTCAGTTACGAGATAATAGGTGTCTTCGAAAAACGGGGCAGCATTCTTGGCCAGTCTCAGGATAATTTTATCTGTGTCCCTCTATCCGTTTTTGAAAAACATTTCGGAAGCGATAGAAGCGCCAATTTTGTTGTAATGGCCCAGTCTAAAGAAATGATTCCCGCTACAATGGACGAAGTAATCGGTGCTATGCGTAAAATAAGAAAAGTTCCTACCGGATTGGAAAATGATTTTGAACTTGTTACTAATGAACAGTTGATTGAGCAGTTCAACGATATTACTAAATATTTTAAACTTGGAGCCGGCGTTGTTGCTTTTATAGCCCTTCTTGCTGCCGGTATCGGTATTATGAATATAATGCTTGTAAGTGTTACTGAGAGAACCCGTGAGATTGGAATAAGAAAAGCTATTGGAGCAATGAAGAAGAATATCCTTGCTCAATTCATTATTGAAGCAGTTACTCTCAGCTGGTTTGGCGGACTTATCGGAATTCTGATCGGATTAATAGGTGGAAATCTTGTTGCCGTTACATTAGGTGTATCTGTTGTTCTGCCGATAGAGTGGATTGTAATTGGACTCATTGTTACTTCATTTGTTGGTGTCGTATTCGGTGTCTATCCCGCTTACAAGGCTGCTAACCTCGACCCGATTGAAGCTCTTCGTTATGAATAAGCCTGATAAAAAAGTCCTGCCTTATTTAGACCGTTCATTTATTGAACTTGAAAGAGAGGGAGTTTAGGTATAGATTTATTCTACAGAATAATCCTGAACATCCAATTGAAAAAAGTAATCATTTTAATATTCACGCTCTTATTGCCGTTATTTCCTACTGGTTTGCTTGCGCAGAATCCTGATTTAGTCTCTGTTGCAGATTCGTTTAGAGTTAATACCCGGAACGATTATAAAATATCCGGTCTGAATATTATACCGTTCTCAGAAAAAATATTTATTTCCGGTATTCCCTTAAGCCGCGATTCCTACTCCATCTCTTATTCTACCGGACGATTTTCAATTACTGATTTATCAAAATTCAAACTCGACGATCCCGTCATTATAAAGTACAATACAATTAAAGTAGAATTATTAACTGAATATCGTAAACGAAGGTTAACTATAATTTATGACGATTTAAAATCCGATTCGGTATTTGTAACTAAAGTTGATAATAAAGCATTCTCATCAGAATCAATATTCGGTAAAGAACTTCAAAAGAGCGGGGCTCTAATAAGAGGTTTTACGGTCGGGACAAATTCCGACTTTCAATTGAATAGCGGCCTCCGTTTACAGTTAGCCGGCCGACTTTCTGAAGATCTCGAAATTGTAGCTGCTCTTACAGATGAAAATACTCCTATTCAACCCGAGGGTAATACTGAAACTCTGGAGGAACTCGATAAAGTATTTATAGAAGTAAAACATAAAAACGCTACCGGAACTTTCGGCGATTATGAACTCAATACCCGCAAAAGTGAATTTTCGCAGATTACAAGAAAACTCCAGGGACTAAAAGGAGAGTTCGGTTTTGATAATCACGCAGGATCTGTCTTAATCGCAGGTTCACGCGGAAAATTCAATACTCTTCAGTTTAACGGACTGGACGGAAATCAGGGACCCTACCGTTTAACCGGTGTAAATAACGAACGGGAAATTATTGTAATTGCAGGAAGTGAAAAAATATTTCTGGACGGAATCGAATTAAAACGGGGTGAAAATAACGATTACATTATTGATTATTCCAACTCTGAAATAATTTTTACACCTAAAAGGATTATAACATCGGCCAGCCGTATTTCAATCGATTATGAATACACAGACCAGAAATTCAGAAGGAATTTCTCGGGGGCTGATTATCAGACAAGTCTCTTTAATAATTCATTAACTATAGGAGCAAGTTTTTTCCGCGAGGCCGATGATCAGGAGAACCCTATTGAAATTAGTTTAGCCGATTCCGACCTTGAAATTCTTCGTAATGCCGGTAACGACAGAACACTCGCTTCACGATCTGGTGTAACAATTGCACCGACTGATTCTCTCGGAAAAATATCGGGTGTTTATTCAAGGGTTGATACTACAATAAATATGGAGCCTTACACATTCTATGTTTACTCTCCGGGGAATGCATCATCTATTTATAATGTCTCTTTCAGTTATGTCGGTGAAAAGAATGGCGACTACTTAAAAGAGAGTCTCGGAAAATATAAATTCGCTGGAGTGGGTAACGGAAATTATCTGCCTGTTGTTTTTCTTCCGATGCCCGAATTAAAGCAGGTAGGATCATTTTTCATGAATGCGGACCTTTTTGAAGGATCAAAATTGAATATTGAATTCTCCGGCAGTTCCTGGGACCGGAACAGGTTTTCTGGATTTGATGATAATCAGAATGAGGGTTATGCCAGAAAGCTAGAGCTATTAATTTCTCCCCGGGATATTGAAATCGGCTCTTTATCGCTCGGTAAAGTCGGATTCGGTTTGAAGGACCGTTTTATTCAAGGAAGGTATTCATCTTTGGACCGGATAGATGAAGTCGAATTTAAACGACATTATAATTTATCCGCTGCTCCTAACTCCGATCAAACATTGAGGGAAATTAACCTGGACCTTATTCCCGCTGAAAATATCTCTCTTATTTCAAAATACGGATTCATCAAACAGGGTGACCGTTTTGAATCTGATAGAATCAATTCGGTTATGAAAATAGGTGACGGTAGAAATTATTCGGCAGAATACAACCTTGACTATGTTGATTCCAGAAACGAAAATATCTCAACCGAGTGGAATAGACAGAATGGAAGCGGATTCTATTCTTTGGGTTATATTAAACCCGGATTTAATTTTCTCTATGAAAATAAAAATGATTTATTCAATGATTCACTTCTTGCCACAAGTCTTAAGTATATTGAAGCCGCCCCGTTCGTGGAGCTTACTCCGTTCAATATGGTTGATATTCGCGCACTCTACTCGTATAGGGAGGAATCGTTCCCGCTTAATAGTGTTATGGTTCTCCAGTCGAAAGCGACTATCAAGCAGATTCAGGTATCGTTAAAGGGTATACGGGAAGTCTCCTCGAATATCAATATCACCTACCGGAATAAAAAATATCAAGATGAATTCAAACAGATCGGTTATACCGATAACGAAACAGTTCTCTTTTTATCCCAGAACCGTTTCAACTTCTGGAGCAGTTTTATTACAGGCGAGATTTTTTACCAGGCCTCTACGGAACAATCCGCCCGACTCGAAAAAGTCTTTGTAAAAGTACCGGTTGGTACAGGTAATTATGTTTATCTCGGCGATCTAAACAACAACGGAATTGCTGAGGAAAATGAATTCCAGCTAACCTCTTACGACGGAGAATTCATTGTAATAACCACTCCGACTGACCAGCTATTCCCAGTAATCGATTTAAAGACAAACACCAGATGGAAAATTGATTTTAACAGAATTATAAATGGTGAAGATCTTTTTTCAAGAATTCTTAAAGCTGTATCCACAGAAACATCCTGGCGTATTGAAGAGAACAGCAGAGAAAATGAGACAGACAAAATTTATCTGATGCATCTCTCAAGTTTCCTGAATGATTCAACAACGGTAAGAGGTTCTCAGCTGTTTCAGAACGATTTAAATCTATTTCAGTTCAATAATGAATTTTCGGTCAGGATCCGTTATCTGCAGAGAAGGAATCTTAATCAGTATGCTGCAGGACTGGAAAAGGGATTCTTCAGGGAAAGGTCGGTAAGATTCAGGTTAAGACTTATTGAGGGAATAAACAATCAGACTGAATTTACAAATCAGATAGATAACCTTCTATCACCGCCAACTTCAAACCGAGCGAGGAAAGTTGACAGGAATGATATAATAACAGAGTTTACCTACCGCCCTGCAAATAATATTGAGGCCGGGCTAAAAGTTCAGGTTGCCCGGAGCGAGGATAAATATCCTGAAAAACCGTCAGTTGTCGATCAGAACTCTATAGTACTGAGAATTAATTTCTCGCTTGCAAACATGGGGCGCATCAGGTTGGAAACTGAACGGACTGAGTTGGCCGGAAAAGATTTATCGGGAAATCTTCCGTTTGAAATTACACGAGGAAATGTGATCGGTAAAAATTATTTTTGGAGGGTCTTTTTGGATTACAAAATTGCGAGTTATGTACAGACTTCATTCAGCTACGACGGAAGAATTCACGGTGGCGGAAGAGTGATTCATACAATGAGAGCAGAGGCAAGAGCATATTTTTAAAATATTAAGCGGAATTTTATGAAAGTAACATCAGGTTTAATTGAAGCCCACGTTTTTAGAAAGCATAATAATGAGATTGAATTTCTTCTACTGAAAAGATCTGAAAGCGAAAATTACGGCGGAATCTGGCAGATGATTACCGGATCAATCGATGAAAATGAGAAAGCTTTCGATACCGCTATTCGTGAAATTAAAGAAGAGACCGGATTGACTCCGCAAAAATTATGGGTGGTACCGAATGTTAATTCATTCTACTCACCTGATAAGGATCAGTTAATTATGATTCCGGTATTTGCTGCTCTTGTTAATAACGATTCTGTAGTCATATCATCGGAACACTCAGAATTTCAATGGGTCGATAAAGAAAAAGCAAAATCGCTGCTCGCCTGGAACGGCCAGAGAAAATCCGTAGATACGATTTATCAGTATTTCAAATCTGAAAATCCGGTCCTCTACTTCAATGAAATAAATTTTAGGTAAACAAAAAAATCTTCCGGTTTTATATATATTAACGCATCAAAACAGAAGGAATATGAATTGGGACTTTTAGTCGTTGGATCCATAGGTCTGGATGATATTGAAACACCCTTCGATAAAATCGAAAATGCGCTTGGGGGGTCAACTACATACATTTCGCTTGCCGCATCTTATTTTACGGGTCCGGTTAGTATAGTTGGTGTAGTAGGGACAGATTTTAACAGCGGTCATATTCGTATGCTGGAAGATCATAATGTAGACCTTGAAGGATTACAGATTGTTGAAGGAGCAAAAACGTTCCGGTACGGATGCAGGTACCATTACGATCTGAACGTTAGGGATTCGCTTTATACACATTTAAATGTATTCGAGCATTTTAAACCTGTAATTCCGGAACGACATAAAAAGAGCAGTTTTATTGTCCTGGGGAATATAGCTCCTTCACTTCAGAACAATGTTCTGGATCAGTTAACCGCACCCAAATTTGTTGTTTGCGATACAATGAATTTCTGGATAAACGGTGCTTACGAAGAACTTCTTACTGTTCTTAAAAGGGTAAATGTTCTAATAATAAACGATTCAGAAGCACGTTTACTCTCGAATGAACCGAACCTAATAAAAGCAGCGCATAAAATATCCGGGATGGGTCCAAAATACCTTATTATAAAAAAGGGAGAGCATGGTGCACTTCTTTTCGGTGATAATACAATTTTTTCCGCACCGGCATATCCGATGGAGAATATCTTCGATCCAACCGGTGCAGGTGATGCTTTCGCCGGTGGATTCACTGGTTACCTCCATAAGAACAGGGAATTTACTTTCGAGAACCTAAAACGTGCGGTAATATACGGTTCAGTGATGGCTTCCTTCTGCGTGGAAAAATTCAGCACAAAAGGATTGGAGAATCTTAGTTTTCTGGAGATCCATAACAGGTTTATTGAATTTAGAGAACTTTCCAGTTTCAGTTAAGATGACACTTATACGTGCTTTGGAACTAAAAGAGGAAAAGCTGCACATAATAAACCAGACCCTGCTTCCTCTCAAATTAGAATATATAATAACAGATGATTATAAAAGGATTGCATCAGCTATAGAAAGACTCGAAATACGCGGTGCGCCTGCAATTGGGATAGCCGCGGGTTATGCTCTTGCCTTATCAGTTAAAAATTCGGGTGCGGATCCTAAATCAGATTTTTATAATGCGTATAACAGACTGATTGTAACGCGTCCAACCGCTGTAAACTTATTTTATGTATTAAATAAAATGAAAGACCTTTTCGACAGGTCTCTTGGTTGTACTGATATTTATAAAGTTATGATTTGTAAAGCAATTGAAATCCATGAAGATGATATAGATATGTGCCGTAGAATCGGAATGAATGGACTGGAGATATTTAAAAAGAAATCGACCGTGCTTACGCATTGTAATACTGGAGCATTAGCTACAGGAGGGGACGGTACTGCATTAAGTGTAATTAAGAGTGGATATGATAACGGGCTTATTGAATTGGTATTTGTCGATGAAACACGGCCTCTCTTTCAGGGTTCAAGGTTGACCGCCTGGGAATTAAACAGTCTGGGAATCCCTTTCAAAATTATCACTGATTCAACAGCCGCGGTATTGATGAAAGACGGAAATGTAGATCTCGTAATTACCGGAGCAGATAGAATAGCATTGAACGGGGATGCAGCCAACAAGATCGGAACTTATAACCTTTCTGTTCTCGCTCTTCATCATAAAATCCCTTTTCATATTGCTGCGCCTTCAACCACAATCGACTTTAATTCTAAAACGGGTTCAGAAATCAAAATCGAATTAAGAAATAAAAAGGAATTATTTGAACTGAACGGTAAGCATATTACATCACCGGAGTATGATGCATTTTGTCCAGCCTTCGATGTAACTCCTAATCAATACATTACTTCAATTATTACGGAAAATTCTGTTCATTATCCTCCTTATAGATTCGAAAATGTCTGAGCTGATAAAAACCGAAGCAATAGTCTTACGTAAACTCGATTTCGGGGATTCGAGCCGGATAGTTCACTTCTTTACTTTCGATTATGGGAAAATGTCCGCCATAATTAAAGGAGCCAGATCGCCTAAATCCAGAACCGGTGCGGCATTGGATACATTCAATTATGTTCAAATTGTACTCTATAAAAAAGAGAACAGGGATATTCAACTTGTAAGAGAAATTGATTTATTAAATCACTTCTCCTTGGTTAAAGAGGAACTTGATAGGATGCAATATGCGCAAGCAATTGTTGAATTACTGTCAGGCCTCACAGCGGAAAATGAAGCCCATACAAAATTATTTACCGGAACCATAAAAGCACTTGAGCTGTTGAATTCCAGAGCTTCCGATCCCAAGTATATATTCATAAAATATTTCATTTTTTTTATTAAAGAGATTGGTTACGCTATCCATTACGATAATTGCTCTGTTTGCGGAAAGAATTTAAGCGCTGAACAGGACCTGGCTTTTAACTACGATTCGGGCTTTGTCTGCCCGGAATGCCGGCAGGATCGTCTTGTTCATACTGAAATTAATAAGGAACTTTTCAAATTATTTATTTGTCTAAACCAGAAAAAAAATGATATTAAGTACTTATCAAGAGATCTTGATCGGATTCTGCAGATGATGACAAAATTTCTAAAGTATAATCTGACTGAATTCAAAGGATTAAAATCATTAGAATTAATTTAAAATCAGGAGGTATTTAATAAATGCGCAGAAAAAATTTAATCGGTACAATTTCATTGGTGTTTATTGGAATTGTTTTCGGGGCAATTCTTGTCTCCGGATTCGGGCTTGTAAGACCCGGTTATGCTGATATTCAAATAGGTGCATCAAAACCGCCGTTTGAACAGATTGATCAGCAGGCTCAGGCATTTAATAATGCTTTTGTACAGGTTGCCGACAAAGTAACACCTTCAATTGTCCAGATCAGTGTCGTATCAAAAGCAAAAAACAATTTGCCCGATGGATTTCATTTCTTTTTCCCATTCAGGGATGATGTACCGCGCGAACAGCAGGGCGGTGGAAGCGGTATTATAATCAGCGATGACGGATATATTTTAACAAATAATCACGTCGTTGAGAATGCGAGCCAGGTCCGCGTTTCCATGCATAATAAAAGAGAATATGACGCCGAAGTTGTCGGCACCGACCCTCTTACCGATCTGGCTGTAATAAAAATTGAAGCGAGCGATCTCCCGGAAGCATATCTTGGCGATTCTGACCAGATTAAAGTAGGGCAGTGGGTAATGGCAATAGGCAATCCGCTTTCTCTTTCTTCGACTGTAACCGCCGGAATTATAAGCGCGACTGGAAGAAACATAAATATTATACGCGACGAGAACGGCTACGGTATAGAAAACTTTATCCAGACGGATGCAGCCATAAATCCCGGGAATAGCGGTGGAGCACTTGTTGACCTCAGCGGTTCTGTGATTGGAGTTAACAGTGCAATTGCGACCGACGGAATGACGCAGCGTTACATCGGGTACGGATTTGCAATTCCTATTAATCTGGCAAAATCTGTTGCCAATGATTTAATTGCCAACGGTAAAGTAAGCCGCGGTTACATTGGTGTAAGTATTGCAGAAATTGATGAGTCAACCGCTAAAGCTCTCGGTATGAAAGAACCGAAGGGTGTAATTGTTCAGGATATTGTTAAAGGCGGTGCTGCAGAAAAAGAGGATATTAAACAGGGTGATATCATTCTTAAAGTTGATGAGCGTGAAGTTAATCAGCCGAATGAACTTCAGTCATATGTCGCTTCAAAACGTGCCGGTTCTCAGGTCAGACTAACACTATTCCGTGATGGAAAGGAAGTTGAACGCTATGTCACTCTTAAATCACGTGATGAGGATGATGAGAAAAAAGTTGTAACAGCTGCCAATAAGAATAAAAAAGAGAATAACAAGGATCTTAAAGAAGTGACTTTCGGTGATTTGGGAA
>CAZHHG010000021.1:0-34790 GCA_964532065.1 uncultured Melioribacter sp. | reverse complement strand
TGCCCTGCTGGTAGCGGTACCAAGAAATGAAAGAGGCGCAATTCCTTTCAACTGATAAGCTGCCTGCCATGCCGCAACAGCTCCTGTAAAAACAGCTATTATCATTACAAGCGGAATTGAATTTACACCGATATGCTCCATCTGATAAATAAAATTTTTTCTGTTTTTAAATAACGATGGCGCAAAAAGATTTATTTCTGCAAGCAGTTTAAAAACCTGACCGCATTCCTGAAAAAAATCGAGTGTTTTTCTGCCCAGTATTGCTAATAGTCCGGTCAATATTCAGTGTCCATAAATTTCGAATGTTAAACTAAGAAAGTTGTTTTACTTTGGAAACAAAATCTTTTTGATCCTTAGATTCGCATAAATTATTGATAAGGCCGGGACCATCGAATTTCTTTGCGATCTCCGAGAGTAATTGAAGCTGAATCTCCGGTTTTTCTTTCGGAGTAAGAAGGAGTACAATTAGTTTGGCAGGAAGTTTATCCATGGAATCCCATTCAATTCCCCTCCTGCTTATTCCAACCGCGATTATTGTTTCATTTAAATTAATTCTTGCATGAGGCAGAGCCAGATTATTTACCAGTCCGGTAGACATGGATTCCTCTCTTTTAATCACCTCGTTATAAAGCATTTCAAAATCGATTTTGTTATTGGATGATACAATCCTGCACAATTCTGCTATCATCTCATTTTTTGATTCGGGATCGGAGAAGATGATATTGTTAGATTTTAAATAGGAAAGGAATCCGGATTTTTCTTTTCCTTTCCGGATGAAATAACTCATAATCGGTGCACTTGAAATCGATGTTACCAGAGCCATTATTACGAGAGCAACAAAGACTTTTTCACTGATCAATCCGAATTGAAATGCTAGAGTTCCGAGAACAATTTCCATCGCTCCACGGGAATTCATTCCAAATCCTATTATTAGCGCATAATTTTTATTCATTCCTCCCAAAATTGCGCCCAGACTACATCCGATAACTTTCCCTGAAAATGCTAGAATTAAAAATACCCCAACTATTAATGGATCGAAGTTTTCAATAAAATTTATTCTAAGTCCTATTGAAACAAAAAACAGAGGCGCAAAGATATTGGTTACAAATTGATATATGATTTCCCGTGTCTCCTCCTTTAGGTGAACTGAATCTCCAATAGCAATTCCAATAATAAAAGCACCAAAAATTGCGTGAATACCGATATACTCGGTAAACGCAGCACCTATAAATCCGGCAATCAAGATAAAATTAAGTATGCCTCCAGGATAAGTTAGGTATTTATGTAAAAAAGGGAGAAGATAGTTGATAAATTTCCGAACAAATAACAAAACTATCAGAATAAATGCGATTATAATTAACATCAAGTAAGAAATATTCAGATTATGATCGGACGAATGTCCCATCATACCAAGCACAACAGAAAAGATAATCCAGCCGATCAAATCATTAAACATTGCAGCGGCCATAATTAAATAACCGATTTCGGATTTAAAAATTTGGAGGTCCATTAGTGTACGAGCAACTACAGGCAAAGCAGTGATTGATAATGCCGTTCCAATGAAAAGCGAAAATACAAGTCTGAGACTTGGATCTGTTAATCCTAGTAATTCCGGGAAGAAGTAAGCTGAAAAAAAACCGATTGAAAAGGGGAATAAAATACCAAAAAAACTAATTAGTGCAGCAGTTTTGCTCTGTCTTAAAACCAGTGAAAGGTCAATTTCAATACCTGATACCAACAATAGCATTACGACCCCTAATAAAGTAATTCCATTTAAAGCCGTAACAACTTGAGGTGATTGATTAAATAGTGTATAAAACGTGTCAGGAAATAATGCGCCGAAAATTGTAGGACCTAGGATTATCCCTGCAATAATTTCTCCAATAACAATAGGTTGTTTGAAAAATCTTGATAACTCTCCGAAACCTCTTGCAAAAAACAGAATTACACTTATACTTATAAGAAAAAGAGTAATATCAGAGGAATTTAAATCCATTGAGTTATTCCCGAATAATTAATAATGAACATGGCAGCTGACTAAGAACGAATTCGAGATCATGCTGAAATAATTTGTCAAAAAATTTCAGTTTTTTCGGAGGTGACGGGACAACAAAAAGATCACTCCCTTTACTCTTTGCAAAGTTTCTGGCTTCCCAACCCTGTTTTCCGAATAGAGCGACCGTTGAATAGTTAATTCCGAATAGATCAAGTTCTTTAGCAAACAGTTTTAGTTTATCCTCCTCCTCTTTCTGCCAGAGCAGCTTCCTCTTTTCCGTATCGCTTGTTGAACCGGAATCATAAACAGTGATAGCTAGGCCGGGAACTTCAAATTCTTTTACAAGAATAAACTCTTCAGCCTCTTCGAGTCTGGCAAACTCGTAGGATTTTTTTACTGTGGCTTCTCCAAGGGATGAGAAATCAACCGAGACGCAGAATTTTTTAAAGAATTTGGATTCTCTAATAGGACTTGTAATTATCAGTACAGAACAATTTGCTTCCCTCATAAGCGTACGCGCAACCGAACCGAGATAGTATTTGATAACGCTCTCCTTTTCAAGTGCTCCGGCGATCAATAAGTCGATATTATTTTCAGATGCAGCTCTTAAAATTGCTTTTGCCGGCTCACCTTCCTGCCAAATCATGTGGAATGATTCATATGTAAGCCCAGAATTCTCAATAAGGAAATTCATTTGTGATTCAACCTGGGGCGACCTATTTCCAACATGAATTAAAAAGAGCTGAGCATTAAAAAGATTTTTAAGCCGGACGGCCGTTTTTAGCAACGGTAATCCGTTTGGAGAGAAAGTAATTGCTAATCCGATTTTTTTAAATATCATTTTGCTATGCAGATTTTTATTTCAAATTAAGTAATTCTTTTATTATTGCCAATTAATACCAAATTCTTATATATTTCAAGTAGAAGAAAGCGAATTTGATTTTCTCCAGTTAACTAATGAAGCAAAGATTAAAAATATCGTTATTGATTATTGTCATTATCATTTTTCATCTATGAATAATGCCCGGTAAATATATCCGGGCATTTTATTTTGTATAACATCTAAATGAAGTAAGATCCAATTAATTTTAAAATTATGGTGAGAGATATGAACGAATTAACTCTTGATATCCTGGAAAGAGACACAAAAGTAGTTTTACCGGAAAATTTGGTTTTCGGCAAAGTCTATACTGATCACGTTTTCGAAATGGATTACGATCCAGAATACGGCGGATGGCACAACGCAACAATTAAACCATTCAGTAAAGTTGAACTTCACCCCGCTGCAATAGTGCTTCACTACGGACAATCGATATTTGAAGGACTTAAAGCATACAAACAGGTTAACGGCCGAATAGCGCTTTTCCGCCCTGAAAAAAATATTGAACGGCTGAACCGTTCAGCAAAAAGAATGTGCATTCCGGAAGTTGATCCTAATTTCGTACTTAATTCCCTTCTGGAACTTATTAAGCTTGAACAGGACTGGATCCCTACAAAACCGGGCCATTCTCTTTATATCCGTCCCGTAATGTTCGCCACCGAACCGTTACTCGGAGTCAGGGCTTCGGAAACCTATAAACTGATTATTATGCTCAGTCCTGTCGGTCCTTATTATCCTGAAGGATTCCGTCCGGTTCCGATTCTTGTAACCGATAAGTATGTTCGCGCGGTAAGAAAAGGAATGGGCGAAGCAAAAACGGCTGGTAACTACGCTGCCGGAATGCTCGCTCAAAAAGAAGCTAAGAAGGAAGGATTTTCTCAAGTACTCTGGCTCGATGGCGTTGAACAAAAATATATCGAAGAAGTCGGGGCAATGAATATTTTCATCAGCTTTAAAGATGAAGTGGTTACTCCTTCTCTAAACGGTTCAATTCTTCCCGGCATTACGAGAATGTCCGTTATACAGCTTCTGAAAGACTGGAATTACAATATGACCGAAAGATTAATTTCAATTCAGGAGGTTGTAAGCGGATACGAAAGCAAAACGCTTCTTGAAATTTTCGGAACAGGTACCGCCGCCGTAATATCGTCAATCAGTAAACTGAAGTATAATGAAAAACTGCTAATGTTTGATGAGATGAAACCGGGCGAATTAGGAACCAAACTTTATGAAGAACTAACCGGAATCCAGTACGGCAAGCTTGAAGATAAACACGGATGGCTGACCTACATCGATTGACAAATCAGAATTCCCTCATAAAAACGGCTGTTAATAACAGCCGTTTTTTTTAATTCTCCCAAAAAATTTCTCTTGACATAGTGTATTTCTGTTCACTATATTCGTAGTGAACATAAGGACACTATTATGAAAACAGAACTAACGGACAGACAGAAGGAGATTCTGAGTTTCATTCAGGAATATGTTGAATTAAACAGCTTTCCGCCTACTTACAGAGAAATTGGCCAGAAATTCAGAATTGTCAGCACATTCGGTGTTAAACGTCATATTGACGCACTCGTAAAGAAGGGATACCTTAATACCGGGAACAATTTGAGCCGGACTCTTTCACTTGTTGTTAATAACGACCCGATACAAAAAGAGGAAACAATAATTGAGATACCTGTTGTTGGGCGAGTCGCCGCAGGCCAACCGATTCTCGCCGAGGAAAATATTGAAGGGAATTTTATTATTGATAAAAACTTCCTCGGCAGCAGGACCGAGTGCTTCGGATTGAAAGTCCGCGGCGACAGTATGATGAATGCCGGAATACTTGAGGGCGACCTTGTGATTATTCAACCTCAAAAGGAAGCTGCTAACGGGGATATTATTGTTGCGTTATTAAAAGATGAAGCAACTATGAAAAGATTTTCGAATGCGAACGGAAAGATCTATCTGATTCCTGAAAACGAAAAATATGACCCGATTGTAATTGAAGACAACGAGGAATTTTCGATCGTTGGTAAAGTGATCGGTGTATTCAGAAGCTATAATTAATTAGGGAGAACAAATGAAAACAATCTATTTTACTACCGCAATTTTTAACAGAAACAGAGTGAAATTTTTATACGGTTTAAACGAGGTTCTTCTGGAACCTTATTATATCGGCAGAAATAAAAATGGGAAGAAAGTAATTTACGGGAGAATAAACGGCCATAATGAAATACGCGGATTCGATTATGAGAAAATATCGAATATTAAAATTCTCGGAGTCGAAAGATTTTCACCGATAATTCCAATAATTCCTTTATATAATTAATATTATGCTAAGTACAAAAGAAAAAAGAGAGCGGATCGATTCACTGATTGATCATTTGTGGCGCAACGGATATCTTACCCTCAGCCGCAAATACGGGAAATATTTGCCTTCACCACAACCGGTCGGCAATTACGAAATTGATGCTGTTGCCAGATACAAAAAGAAAATCGCGCTCGGAATCACTATTACCGAAGATGACCTGAACGACCCGGGTTTAGCTTCAAAACTCCACTTTATTACAAACTTCCACTCTAAGAATTCATCCAATAAAGTTACTCTTTTCCTTGGTGTACAGGAGAGCCAAATTCTAAAAGCCGAGATGATACTCTCCTCCCTCGACGAAAATACCAGAGAAAAAATTAAAATTGTCTCAATTCCCGATGAAAGCTGATTCCGGGGCTTAAAGGGGCTTGGACAAATAGAACCAATATGTAACCTTGACATTTACTCACCATCAACCTATTTTTTCAGGCCTAAAATTGAAGGTATATTAAAAAATTGGCAGTTAGGTTAACCTCAACCGAAAAAAAATCCATCGAAGAAACCAAGTCGAAAGGAAATATCCCTGTTCATATTGCTATTATTATGGATGGAAACGGCCGGTGGGCGAAAAAAAGAAATCTTCCCAGGGTAGCCGGGCATCAGAAAGGGGTCGATTCGGTTCGCGCTGTAGTTGAAACATGCGTCGGTTTAGGAGTAAAGTATCTTACACTTTACACTTTTTCTACTGAAAACTGGAAACGTCCCAAGGATGAAGTATCCACCTTAATGAGGTTGATTGTTAAAAGTCTTCAGAATGAAACAGATGAACTTAACACCAATAATATCCGGCTAACAACAATCGGCAATGTAAATTCACTTCCCGAAATTGTTATGCAGGAGCTTCAACAGGCCGTAAACAAGACCTCGGCAAACACAGGGATGACCCTGAATCTCGCATTAAGCTACAGCGGACGATGGGAACTTGTTGAAGCAGTTAAGAATATAACTGCACAAGCCGCTGCAGGTAAATTAAAGAGCGATGAGGTTTCGGAAGAACTGATATCTAAATCTCTTACAACATCGGGCATGCCCGATCCCGATCTGCTTATAAGAAGCGGAGGAGAATTTAGAATCAGCAATTTTTTATTGTGGCAGATCGCTTATTCAGAGATCTTTGTTTCGGATACACTCTGGCCTGAATTCAGGTCGAAACATCTGATCGAAGCGGTTAAGAATTACCAGAAAAGAGAACGGCGGTTCGGATTAGTAAGCGAACAATTATCGGATAACTTGGGAAAAAAAATTAATAATGCAAATACTCACTCAAAACAGCTGGCCTAAGTTCACTCTTATCTTATTGTTTTTTGCAACTGTTGTAATTTACCCGCAAATACAAAAAGTAAACTATAAAATCCTTGGCATCACAGTTTCGGGAAATAAAACTGCCGATGCGAACACAATTATTGCAAATACCGGACTTAAAGTTGGTGATGAAATTGATATGCCGGGCGATCAGACTAACAACGCTATTAAACGATTATGGAATCTGGGTATATTCGAAGATGTTCAGATTTTAATTGATAAAAAAATTGATGACGGTATATTTCTTAAACTCGTTGTTAAAGAATATCCACGCCTTGAACAATTTGTCATTCAGGGTAATGACGAAATAAGCGACAGCGACGTTGAAAAAATGCTCACGATAGTACGCGGACAAACTCTGAAGCCCCAGGAGGTTGCAAAAATCCGGAATAAATTTCTGGATAAGTACGAAGACGAAGGATATCTTAACGCTAAAATCGATATTAATTACTATAGTTTTTTTAGAACCGATACTACAGAAGATGATATTTTAATCACATGGAGAAACGAAAAAAACCTTGCCCAGGAATACCAGACTGAGATAGAAAAAGATAAAGCAACATCAATTAACTCGATTGACAGGGTTAAAGAACGCACGCTTGTAATGTTTGATATCAAAGAAGGAGATGAAGTAATTATAAGAAGCATCGCCTTCAACGGTAATGAAGCTTTTGAAGATGACGACCTGAAGAGTGAATTCGACGAAACCAAGGAAGACAGATGGTGGAAATTCTGGTCCTCACCCAACTTTAAAAAATCTGATTATGAAAAAGATAAGGAATTGCTTACAAAATTTTACAGGAAGAACGGTTACCGCGATTTCGCTATCCTCGGAGATACGGTTATTATTTCCGATGATAAGAAGTATCTCGATCTTGTGATCAATGTTTACGAAGGCGTTCAGTATAAAATCAGAAATATAATCTGGGAAGGCAATACAGTTTATACCGACGATATATTAACCGAACGGCTTGAATTCTCTAAAGGCGACATTTTCGATTTCGAAAAATTCAATCAGAATCTCTATTACAACGAGAGACAATCCGATGCATCTTCACTTTATCAGGACAACGGCTATTTAGGATTCAGCCTGGAACCGAGAGAAGAAAAAGTCGGGGCCGATTCACTCGATATCATTATCAGAGTGAATGAGAATAACAGATTTAAAGTCGGACGTGTGGATATTCAAGGCAATGTGAAGACGATGGACAAAGTAATACGCCGCGAATTATATACGATTCCGGGGAGCTATTTCAGCAGAAGTTATATACTTAGAAGTATTCAGCAGCTAACCAACCTGCAGTTTTTTAATGTGGAAAATCTTTATAAATCGGGTGTTGATTACCGCCCTGCTAACGATAGCACAGTTAACATTATTTATAAGGTTGAAGAGAAATCGAGCGATTATCTGAATGCTTCCGTCGGCTACAGCGGTGCATTCGGTTTCAGCGGTGCAATCGGTTTCACACTTACAAATTTCTCCATTACAGAACCGTTCAAAATGGGCGGCGGGCAGGTACTCAATTTCAGCTGGCAGTTCGGCGTTGGCAACTTTTACAGAACCTTTTCACTCGGATTTACGGAACCCTGGTTCCTGGACACACCGACCTCTGTTGGATTTGACCTTTTTGATACCAGACAAAGATATGTTTACGACCTCCGTCAGTCCGGTATTACACTGCGGGGTGGAAGAAGATTAACATGGCCGGACGACTTTTTCTACGTGCAGGGTTTAACAAGATTTCAGTATAATGACGTAATAGACGGACTTGGATATTATACGGAAGGAATTACAAGGCAATTTACAATCGGTGCAACTATTGCGCGTGTTGATATCGATAATCCTATCTTCCCTTCCCGCGGATCAAAAGTTTCGTTAAGCGGAGAATTATCCGGCGGATTTCTCCCCGGTAACGTCGATTATCTCAAAATGGATTTCAAAAGTGAGTGGTATAAACCATTATTCAATACAAACAGAATAGTTCTCTACTCTAGTGTAGATCTCGGTTATATTCACGAATTGAAGAAAGGGACCCCGATTCAACCTTTCGAGTTCTATTATATGGGTGGAAACGGGATGATCATTGCTACTACACCTCTTAGAGGATACGACGACCGTAGTCTCGGTAACAGGGACGCATCCGGAACAGTATTCGGAAGCCGTGTAATGGCAAAGTATACTTTCGAAATCAGAGGAGCTCTTGCCCTAGATCCCATCCCGATTTATTTATTGGCATTTGCAGAAGCCGGTAACGTATATTTCGATATCAAACAAACAGATTTATTTAATCTGAAGCGTTCAATAGGTGTTGGCGCAAGAATTTTAATAAATCCGATCGGATTACTTGGATTCGATTACGGTTACGGATTCGACCGCAGAAGCGTTGACGGCCAGGATCCTCAATGGATTTTCCACTTCCAGTTCGGTAAAGGATTTTAACATTATAAATCATTAAAGAGGTAAAAAGTGAAAAAAACTATTTTCGTATTACTGTTGATTTCTGCTGTTTCGGTATTTGCTCAAACACAGCAGCCTGTTAATTTAAAAGTTGGATATGTTGATTCGGAAATTATTATGACCCAGTTTTCCGAAGCTATAAAAGCTAAGAGCGACCTTGAAGGATTTGTTGCCAAGTGGAGAAAAGAAGCTGATAGTATGGGAACGGTTCTGCAGAATGCATACGCCGATTATCAGAAACAGGCTTCAACAATGAAACCTGAACAACAGCGTGAAGCTCAGACTAAAATTGTTGAAAAAGAACAGGAACTTCAAAAATTCAGAGACCAGAAATTCGGTCAGCCTAACGGTGAATATTTCGTCCGCCAGGAATCTCTCCTTGCACCGGTTAAAGAAAAAATCTTTAAGGCAATTGACGAAATTGCAAAAGAGGAAAATATGCATTATGTTCTCGATAAAGCAGGTGAAGTTGTTGTCCTTTATGCCGATTCCCAGTTCGACATTACATTTAAAGTTCTCGACCGCCTGAAAAGAGGAAAATAATTTTTTAACGGAATTTTATTATGAAACAAATCGGATTTATTTTATCTGCAATCCTTATTCTGGCTTCCGTATCCATAGCACAACCGAAGATCGGCTATGTAGATAGCGATACTATTATGAAACAACTCCCCGAAGCCCAGGATACTCAGAAAAAACTCGATGCTATTATTAAAGAATGGCAGGAAGAACTTTCCAAAATGGAGTCCGACTGGAAAGCAAGATACGACGATTATGAAAAACGGAAACTGATACTCAGTGAACAGAAGAGAATTGAAATTGAAAAAGAACTTGTTCAGGTTGAAGATCAGATATCAAGATACAGACAGGATAAATTCGGCGTTCAGGGGGAACTCTTCAGAAAACAGGAAGAATTGATGAAACCGATTCAGAACAGAATATTTAACGTTATTCAGGAAGTGGCAAAAGAGAATGAATACGATTTTATATTCGACAGAAGCGGGGATATGATCTTTCTATTCGCCAAAGAAGAATATGATGTTACAAAATTAGTCCTCGAAAAACTTAAATGAGTTTTTATGAAAATAAAACTGAAAGATGCCGCCGACTTTGTCGGCGGTATTGTTATTGGCAATCCTGAACTCGAAGTCTCCAATATCGCCAAAATTGAAGAGGCAAAAGAAGGGGATATTACTTTTCTCTATCTTAAATCATATGAAAAGTATTTAAGCACTACGAAAGCCTCGGCTGTTTTAATCTCCCCCGAGTTCAAGAAATCAAGAACCGATCTCAGCTACATCGAAGTAAAAAATCCGAATGTCGCACTCCACAAATTCATAATAACATTTTTAAAACCGGCTTTCATTATTAACGGAATAGATCCCTCCGCTTCAATAGATCCGTCCGTTTCGATTGGTAAGAATGTTGGAATCGGAAAAAATGTGGTGATCTCCGCCGGATCTGTAATAGGCGACAATTCAATGATCTATCACAATACTGTGATCATGGACAAAGTTACAATCGGCTCAAATTGCCTCATCTATCCCAATGTAACTATCCGGGAGAAATCTCAAATCGGCAACAATGTTATAATCCATTCAAATACTGTAATCGGCTCGGACGGATTCGGATACATTCCAAACGCTAAAGGCGAATACGAAAAAGTACCGCAGATAGGTAATGTTGTTATTGAGGATGATGTTGAACTCGGTTCAAACGTTTCAATCGACAGAGCCGCATTCGGTTCTACTTTATTAAAGAAAGGTGTTAAGATCGACAACCTGGTTCAGATTGCTCATAATGTAGTTATTGGAGAACATACGGCTATAGCAGCTCAGGCAGGAATTTCCGGAAGTACAAAGATCGGCAAACATTGTATGATAGCTGGTCAGGCCGGATTTGTCGGACATATTGAAATTGCAGATCAGGTTATAATAGGCGCACAAGCCGGGGTTTCTAAGTCGATCGATAAATCCGGCAAGTTCAGAGGTTCACCGGCTCAGGAAATGGGAACACAACTCCGGTTCGAAGCTCAGTTGAGGAACGTTCCTTCAATGGCAGAAAAAATTAAGAAATTAGAAGAAAAAATTGCATCTTTGGAACAGAAAATTTCTGAGATAAATCAACTAAAGGGAGAATAATGTTAGAGCTCCAGAGAACTATTGCCAATCCCGTTTCACTTTCGGGAGTTGGATTGCATACAGGCACATCGTGTACAATGACTTTTAAACCCGCACCCGAAAATTACGGGATCAGATTTGTAAGAACAGATCTTGGCGGAAGACCTGAAATTCCGGCTAATGCCGATTATGTTATCGATACTTCCAGAGGCACTACATTAGGATTGGGCAATGCAAAAGTTCATACAATAGAACATGTTCTTGCGGCAGTTGTAGGATTGCAAATCGATAATCTTGTTATCGAACTAGATGGAATCGAACCTCCGATAGGCGACGGCAGCGCAATGCCCTACGTTGAAAAATTAATGGCTGCGGGATTTCTTACACAGGACGCACCTAAGGATTATCTTGTAATTGACGAAACCGTAATGTATAGCGATGAAGCGCGCCAGGTTGATATTGTTGCACTTCCGATGAATAGTTACAGAATTACAATCATGGTAGATTACCAGAACCCTGCTCTTGGAAGTCAACATTCCGGCCTGTTCGACCTTGAAAAAGAATTTGTCACCGAATTCGCGCCGGCAAGAACTTTCTGTTTCTTAAGTGAAGTTGAAATGCTTGCGGATCAGGGATTAATTAAAGGCGGAAATTTTAATAATGCTGTTGTAATTGTTGATCACGAAATTGATGAAAAGGGTTTAAGGAATATCAAAGATAAATTAGGCCTCGATGAAGATCTTTCCGTAACTCACGAAGGATTTTTAAGCAACAATAAACTCCGTTTCAGGAATGAACCGGTTCGTCACAAACTTCTCGATATGATTGGAGACCTCGCACTTATAGGCGTTCCTATTAAAGCTCAGATACTTGCTGCCAGACCCGGCCATAAAGCCAATGTTGAATTCGCAAAAAAAATAAGAAGCCTTTATCAGCAGAAAAAACTGGTTAAGAAATATCAGTTCGTTAAAAAAGAAGGTGTTATATTCGACGCAAATGCGATACAGCGGATTCTCCCCCATCGTTACCCCTTCCTTCTGGTCGATAAAATAATCGATCTGGAACTTGATAAACGTGTCGTTGGTGTTAAGTCCGTTACTATTAATGAACCCTTCTTCCAGGGTCATTTTCCCGGTCAGCCGATTATGCCCGGAGTACTTATTATTGAAGCAATGGCACAGGTAAGCGGAATTCTTGTTCTCAATTCTTTTATTGATCCGGCCAATCACCTGGTTTACTTTATGAGTATCAACAACGCAAAATTCAGAAAGCCTGTTGTTCCTGGCGATCAGCTTGTTCTTGAGGCGGAAGTGATCAGCAAGAAGAGTAAATATTTCTCGATTAAAGGAGCCGCTTATGTGGACAATACTCTTGTTGCCGAAGCCGAGTTCATGGGAGCTATAATTAATAAAGAAAATAAATCTGAAAATCTGAACTAAATTTTATGTCGAAAATTCATCCCACCGCAATAGTAAGCTCCGAAGCTAAGATCGGGGAGAATATTGAAATAGGCCCTTACGCAATTATTCATGATGATGTTCAAATCGGAAACGACTGTAAGATCGGACCTCACGCTGTAATTTACGACGGCGCACGAATTGGTAACCGTGTAAAAATTTTCCAGGGCGCTTCGGTTTCAAACTTGCCTCAGGATCTTAAATTCGCAAACGAGCAGACATTTCTTCATATAGGCGATGATACAGTAATAAGGGAATTCGCCGCTCTTCACAAGGGAACCACTGCAACGCACAATACTTATATCGGCAGCAATTGCTTGCTAATGGCTTATACTCATGTCGCTCACGATTGTAAGGTAGGCAACCGCGTGATAATTGCAAATGCAGTTCAGATTGCTGGTCATGTCGAGATTGAGGATACTGTTATAATCGGAGGGCTTTCAGCAATCCATCAGTTCGGCAAGGTCGGTCAGCATTGTATGCTCGGCGGAGGATCAATGGCTAATTCGGATGTGCCTCCGTATTGTATGACAAGCGGTTTCCCTGCCCGGTTCATGGGATTGAACATTGTTGGCTTAAGAAGAAGAAATTTTTCAGAAGAAGACATAAACGCAATTAAAGATGCCTACAGAATATTTTATCAATCCGGTCTGATTTTTTCAAAAGCTCTTGAGGAATTGAAAGAAAAATATTCCGAGCATCACCTCGTTAAAAATATTATCGGTTTTATTGAAAGATCCGACCGAGGTGTTATTAGAAGATGAAGTGGCAGTTAATTCAGACCGGGAGTTCTTCCGGAAGTTTTAACATGGACTTCGATCTTAACCTTGCACAATCCTGCAAACCTGACGAAGCATTTTTCAGGCTCTACCGTTGGCAGCCATACTGCATCTCGCTGGGCGCAAACCAGAGTTTTGAGGATATTAATATTGCTAAAGCCCATCAGGATAATATTGAAGTGGTTAAACGACCTACAGGCGGAAGGGCTATTCTTCACGCCGAAGAAATTACTTATTCGGTTGTAACGCCTCTCGATAATTCCTTATCCCCTCGGGAAATCTACGAGAAGATCTCCAATGCTCTTATTAAAGGACTTGAATTTTATAATCCCCTGCTGGCCGATTCTGAACTCGAAAAAGTGCAGCCCGACTTTCCCGGTCTGCTTAAACAACCATCGGGAGTTCTCTGCTTCGGAAGTACCGCTAAAAACGAAGTGAAGTTTGCCGGTAAAAAAATAATCGGAAGTGCACAACGAAAACTTAATAAAGTAATTCTGCAGCACGGATCGATATTATGCGGTACATTCCATAAAAAACTGGTTGACTATATTAATTCCAATGAGGGCCTCAAGCATGTTCTCGAAGCCGAGTTAAATCAGAAAACAATTGAAATAGAATCGATTCTGAATGAGAAAGTCGACTATCCCAAACTCTCCGCCTGCCTTATCCGTGGATTTCAATCTGAGTGGCAAATAAATTTTGCCAACTGATTCCGGACGCATAAATTATTCACTTCATAAACTTCTATCTTAATGTTAAATTTCCGGCTGAAATTAATTCATTTTGAAATAATGAAAAAATTAATCCTCTTCTTTTTAATAGGCATAACTCTATACGGTCAGAATGATTTTGAATTCGACTTCTTTTTAAATGGTTCGGATGTTACCGATATTTCTTCACAGGGTAACGAAATCTGGTTCGCAACAAACGGTAACGGCCTCTTCCGATATCTTAAAAAAGAAAATCGATGGGATCAATTCTCCACCTCGAAGAATAACCTTCAGCACGATTTTTTTTACTGCGTTGCAGTAAATAACGAGTTTGTATGGGCCGGGTCGATCGACGGACTTTTCATTTACGATAAAAAAAGAAATAGCTGGACAAAAAGGAAATTCGGGCTGGGGGGTCAGCTTAGCAACTGGATCCGATCAATTGCATACGACGATTTTGAAAAAGTTGTTTGGATCGGGAGGTTTCAATATCTGACCAAGTACGACGAGAAGACGCGACGGTTCACCGATTACGACCTGACAATCCGGGGCAACCAGAAAACAAACACTATCAAAACCATTAAAGTAGACGGCGACAGCCTGGTCTGGTTCGGAACGGAGGCAGGCCTTCATAAATATGACAAATCGAGGGATCTAAATGAGCCGGGAGCGATCACTTTTTATGATAACAGATTTAACTATTTTAACGGCGAGGGAGAGCAGATTTCAATTTCTGCTCTTATGAGCGAACGGAATAATCTCTGGATCGGATTGGATGAATTCATTACGGCAGAGCGTCCTGAATTCAACCTCGGCGGACTATTCCGTTTTAACAGGAAGAACGACTGGTTAAGATTCGACGACTCCAAAGGATTATCCGGAAACGGAATTAACGACCTCGAACTTACAGGAAATTTTATATGGGCATCGCTTTATCAATTCGGTAAAGCAACCAAGGAGACATACGGGCGTGGATTAGTATTGATCAACCGGATATCGAACCAGGTTATTCCGGTAAGGGATGAAAGGATTCCTCAGACAATCAATAAATTATTTTTCGACGGAACTTTCCTTTGGCTCGGGACTGATAAAGGATTAATCAAAATAAATTTTTTTAACCGTCTTGCTCAATGGACAGAAGGAGAAAAGTGATGCTTAATACTTCTCTTAAAAAACTGAAAGCAATTCAAAACAATTTCAACGGAAAGAAAATTGCCGTAATCGGAGACATGATGCTCGATTGCTACTATTGGGGTAATGTTCAGAGAATTTCCCCTGAAGCACCCGTCCCGGTTGTTGAGGTTGATAATGAGTTCTCCAGATTCGGCGGCGCTCTTAATGTAGCTTATAATATTTTAACTCTCGGCGGGATTCCTATCCCTCTTGGTGTGGTCGGAAACGACATCGACGCAAAACTGATCAGGAAACTGATGAATAAAAGCGGCATAAGCGACCAGGGTATGATTCCGGATAAAGAAAGATCTACTACGTCCAAAACCAGAGTGATTGCAGATAATCAGCATATTGTAAGAATAGACAGGGAAAGCACTTTTCCGATCAGTTCAAAAATTGAGAATAAACTTCTCTCCTTTTTAAAAAAGGAAATAAAAAAAATTGACGCAATAATTCTTCAGGATTATAACAAGGGTGTTCTGACACAGAGTCTTATCTCAAAAATAATCTCTCTTGCAGCTGAATCAAAAAAAATTATTACGGTCGACCCAAAATTCAATAACTTCTTTGCTTACCGGGATGTTACGGTCTTTAAACCGAATAGAAAGGAAACTGAGGACGCATTAAGTATCAAGCTTAAATCGGCTCACGATATTTCCAGGGCCGGCAGGAGTCTTCTCGAAAATATAAAAGCAAAGTATGTACTGCTAACACTTGGAGCTGAAGGGATTGCACTGTTCGAGAAAGGAAAATCCGAGTGCAGAATACCTACAAAAGCCAGAAAGGTTGCCGATGTCTCAGGCGCCGGAGATACAGTTATATCTACATTGACTATGGCCCTTTCAGCTGGTGCCGGTATTTATGATGCTGCATATCTCGCAAACTATGCCGGCGGACTTGTATGCGAAGATGTCGGTATTGTCCCAATTGATCAGAAGAGATTATTTAACGCAGTTATCGGGGAATTGAAATGAATAATTTTAAAACAGTCGACGAACTTGCTCTGATCAGAAATGAATTAAAGAAACAGAACAGGAAGATTGTCTTTACAAACGGATGTTTCGATATTCTTCATGCGGGACATGTTGATTATCTTTCAAAAGCAAAATCGTTCGGCGATATCCTGATTGTTGCACTAAACTCCGATGAATCCGTAGCCAGGATTAAGGGAAGTAAAAGGCCGATAGTACCTTTCAACGAAAGGGCTTTCGTCATTGCGAACCTTAAAGCTGTTGATTATGTTACAAAATTTGAGGAGGACACGCCTTTCGAAACAATAAAAAAAATTGTTCCTGATATACTTGTTAAAGGAGCCGATTGGAATATTGAGAATATTGTTGGAAGAGATATAGTAGAAGCGGCAGGCGGAAAAGTTGAAACAATAGAATTTGTAAATTTTCAATCTACTACAGGAATAATCAAAACGATTCTTGAAAGATTTGGCGGATAATGGAAGAACAGGAAGTAAAACCGGATGAAATAAGGGTAGAAGAGAAACCGCCTGAGAAGAAGCGATCGGTTTTCCGGAGAATAATAAATGTCTTCATACTCTTTTTTCTTGCCGTTATTTTTCTTGTCGTTCTCTTTCTCGGTTTTTCCCAGACCGGCACTTTCAGAGAATTTTTACGCACTACACTAATCTCCGAAATCAGTTCTTCGATAAACGGGAAACTCTACATAGAGAAAATTGACGGAACAATTCTCACTTCAATCTTCCTGCGTAATACTGTTCTTACAACATCCGGAGATACACTTTTTGCAGCAAAGAAGATAGAGATAAAAACCAGTCCCCTTCAGCTTCTTTTAAAGAAGATATTTTTCAGAAAGATTCTTATAGAGGATGCGAAAATAAAACTGCTGCAGGATAAGGAAGGCAATTGGAATTACCAGAAATTATCTCCCCCTTCCGAGGAAGATACTGCCAAATCGGAATTCTCTTTTTATGTTCAGGTTAGCGATCTTCAACTTAAGAACATTGGTGTTGTTCTGCAGTCATATCCGAACATTAATTCAAATGCGGTTTACAAGACAGTTAATTTTGACGATTTGCGTGTAAACCAACTTTTTCTGTCCGCGCAAGCATTCATCGACATACCGAATTCGGATTTTCTACTGGTATTAAACGAGCTTTCATTTAAACCGAATCTTAACCGTTTCAGACTCCAGAACATATCCGGGGAATTTGCGGTTACTAAGGATTTTGCATCCGTAACCAATTTCGCATTTATTACCGACAGCAGCGATGTTAGGATTGACGCCCGCCTCGACAGTTTAAATCTTTTTGGAAATGTAGAACTTGAAGATTTTAAGAATTACCCTCTTTCAATCAATCTTGACGCATCATCATTCAACTTCGACGACCTTTCTTCTTTCATAGATGCAACCGAGATATTAAAGGGAGATCCTTCAATCGAATTGAAAGCCAGAGGTAAGTTCGGGGGATTTTCGATTGAGAAGCTTGCTGTTGATTACAGATCAACTCATTTTGAAATAGGCGGACAGGTTCTAAATCTCAACCGTCCCGAGGATCTATTCATTAAAGCGAGTATAAAAGACACGGACATTAATTACAGGGATGTAAATGCACTCCTGCCTTCTTTAAAGTTACCCGAATTCGCTCAGCTTAAAGTAAGCGGAGTAAATATTGATTACGAAGGAGAACCGGTTAATTTCAAATCAGTCTTCTCCGGTAATATTGAGAACGGCTCTCTCAATTTTAATGTTGCAATGAATCTTGAAAATGAGCCGATGACCTACGATATAAAATTCGAGACTGAGAATATAGACTTGAATCCTGTTATCGGAATTACAACTTCGCTGAACTCCAAAGGAAATTTGATTGGCCGTGGCACTTCCCCGATGGATCTTAATTACAGTTTCGACCTAATTTCAACCGCGTCGAGATTCAGGGAAATTCCTATCGAGAATTTTCATATTATTTCGAAAGCCGCAGATAGAAAAATCGACATTGAAATGAACGGGAGGAGCAAAAATTCCGAAGCTCTTATCACCGGTGAATTAAGTTTCGATAACGATACAATTCCGGCGTACAGTTTTCTTGGCAGTTTGAATCACCTTGACCTCTCCTCTTTCATTGATGGGGATTATCAAAGCGACCTCAATTTCTATTTCAGTGCCGAAGGGAAAAATTTCGATCCCGATGAACTGACAGGAATTTTTTCAATCGGTATCGATTCGTCAAAATACCGGGGCACAAGAATTCACAATTCAAGTATCGACCTGACATTCACAAAAGATTCTACATACAGAGAAATAAAATTCGGTTCTGATTTTGTTGATTTTAAAGTAGACGGAGAATTCTCTTTCAAAGACGCGATCGACATTGTGGCTTTTGAAGGGGAAACAATTTCAAGGATTATTTCAAACAAACTGAAAGAACTTAATCCACTTTCGGTGATGGAAACCGGTTCGCCGGATCTTTATACCGAAGAAATCCTTCCGGATATAATAAATAAGGATTTAAAATTTAACTTCGATTTTAATTTCAAAGACTTCGCGCTTATAACAGAACTGATCGGTTTCGAAAGATTTGATATAATGGGATCGGGCTCCGGTTCGGTTGATAACAGTCCGCCGAACTTTATGATTAATTCTAAACTGGATCTCGATTATCTTGTTTTTACTGAAGAGAATTCAACGTTATACCTTTCCGATCTTGTAACGGAGTTGAATTTTGTAAGGGACAACCGTCATGCTGCATTCGACAAGCTTTCGGGTTCCGCTCTTTTAACTGGTAAAAGATTTTATGCCGGTAGTTACATTAAGGACATAGCAGCCAATCTGAAATTCAATGAGAGCAGATTATTTTTTGACGCATCGGCAAATTTTGAAGATTTAGTTCACGCTAAAGCCAGCGGTTTCATACTTATGAAACCGGTTGAGCAGCAGATCAGGATTGGCAGTATAAAAGCGGATTATGACGGACTGCTCTGGACGAACAAAGATACAATCGATATTTTTTTCAATCCTTTCCGGTTCAATATTGCCAGCTGCACTCTTTACAACGATACTTCCTCAATAAGTTTCAAAGGTTCAATCGAAAGCAGCGGGGATCAGAACCTTCAATTGCTGGCAAACAATATTTCGGGTAAGATTCTGAGCAGGTATTTATTAGGTTAGGACGATAGCAAACTGAAAGCCGATGCCGACCTAAAAGCCACAATTAGCGGAAGTTTTGAAGATCCTTATATCAACACATCGATAAAACTAAACAACCTGACATATGGTAATCACAAATTAGGTTACCTAGACGGTTCAATCCGCTATCTTAATAAAACCGTATCTACCGATATCCGCTTTATCGATTCAACTTACAACGCCGATAAACCTCTTTTAACAATGAACGGCACTATTCCGATCGATTTGAGTTTTGCACCGGTTGAAAAAAGGATTAGTGATACAAAGGAGATGGATTTAAAAATTTATTCGCGCGATTTTGATTTAAGATCGTTTGCAAACCTCCTTCCCAATATTGCTGATCAGAAAGGAATTCTCTTGGCCGATCTATCAATTAAAGGGCGTCTCGATAATCCCTTATTCTCAGGTTATCTTAGTCTAAACGACGGGTACTTCAGATCCAAAGACACCAATCTCCCCTACAGCTGCGATATGCGATTAAACTTCGAAAGACAGGGTATGCAGATTGATTCTCTTGTAATTGCAAACGCTGGCGGGACCAAATTTCCCGGCCGGATTAAAGGGAGCGGATCAATAGTCTTTGATGGTTTTAAACCGAAGGATATGTCAATCCGTTTCAACGGAGATCTGGCATTATTCAGCGATCTTTCCAGATCAACAAGCCCGCTGCTATACGGCGACCTTAAGATCGGGACAGGAGACGACTGGATCTTAACACTCCGGAACAACAGGTTGTTCTTCAAAGGTAATATTCTGCTAAAAGAAACCAACCTTACTCTTACAACCTCGGATCAATCAACCGTAACAAGCAGTAATTATAATGTTATTTACGTAGTAGATTCGAGCAAGTTAGATCTTGAACAGGTTCGATTTCAGGAAATCCTGGAAAGCGAAACCAAAAGTGTTGAAAATAACGGAGATGAATCGATACGGCTTGATTATGAGATCGGTGTAAAAGTTGAGAACAGCGCACGTATTAATATTATTCTTTCACAGGCAGTTAATCAGAAACTCCTGGTTGAAATGAGAGGCGACCTTAATTACGAAAGCGTTGCCGGTGAAGTAAGAGCGCAGGGAGCTTTTAACCTTATGCCCGGCTCCAAGCTCGAATTCTTTAAGACATTCGATGCCGAAGGAAAGATCCGTTTTGAAACCGACATCACAAATCCGTATCTCGATATAATTGCGACGTATAAAAACGATTACATCGATCCGCGTAACTCCAGCGCTGCTCCGCTTGAAGTAGCCGTTAAGATAAAAATCGCAGGTCCACTGAATGACCTCGGTAAAAACCTTGCCGGCAATCCAGAAAGTATGGGTGTTTATGTCGGCTCCCGTAACATTCTGAATAATGTAAGAGAATCCCGTTACGACTACGCTGATGCGTTTTCGTTTATACTTATCGGAAAATTCAAGGATGATTTAACGGCGCAGGATAGAGCCCAGGTTGCCGGTCAGACAAATGCCATCGGAAATACCGCAACGTCATTTCTCGGATCGGTTCTTACAAGTTTCGTTAATTCGGCAGTGGGTGATCTCGTTAATAATATTCAAATCAGTCAGGCGGGAGATTACACAAGGTTCAGTCTGTCGGGAAGGATTCAGAACCTGAAATACAGCTTCGGCGGTACAACAGAAGTATTTCAGAATATCGGCAAGGCAAATCTTAAAATCGAATACTTATTCAATCCGAGATTTTTAATAAGACTGGAAAGAAAAGATCCGATAGGACAGACATATGTTATTGACGAAAAAATAAACGAGATGGCATTAAAATATAAATTCGAGTTCTAATGAAAAAAGAGATAAAATCATACTTTAAAAATCATTCTTCCCTTAAAGTCAAATCAAAGGATATTGCAAAGCATTTCGGTATTACCGAAGAATACGCTTACGCAGAACTTAAAAGCATATTGCATAAGCTGACCGAGGAAGGTTATCTTGAAAAGCAGGGGAAGAGATATTCACTTAGCAGTTTCGGATCCGATAAGTTGATCGGGCAGCTTCAGATTGTAGGCGAAGGCGATTACGGATTTGTAGTTCTGAAAGACCAAACATATAAAACAGATGTTTTCATCGCAGGGAAAAATCTCGGTACGGCCTTCGACGGGGATATAGTTCATGTAAATCTACTGGCAAAGAAACACGGAAAAAATATTGAAGGACAGATTATTGAGATTGTTGAAAGGAAGCAGACAGAAATTGTTGGAAGACTGGAGAAGAGCAGATCTTTCTATTTTGTAGTACCCGACAATAAGAAAATACACCGCGACATTTATATCCCGCCCGAAAATCTTAAAGGCGCCAGATCCGGCGATAAAGTTGTTGCCGGAAAAATTGAATGGAGTTCACCCGACCTGAATCCGGAAGGACATATTTTGGAAGTTCTTGGAAAAGCCGGGAGTTACGACGCCGAAATAGCATCTATTGCAAGGGAATTCGGACTCTCATACAAGTTCACAGACAAAGTATTAAAGAATGCGGATTCAATTTCGGAATCGATTCCGGATTCCGAGATAAAAAAAAGGCTTGATCTCCGGGAAACCGTTACTTTCACTATTGATCCTGAAGACGCTAAAGATTTTGACGATGCTGTTTCAATTGAAACTCTTACCAGCGGGAATTATTCAGTGGGAATTCATATTGCTGACGTAAGCCATTATGTTACGGAAAATTCCCCCATTTATAAGGAAGCGCTTAATCGAGCTACCAGTGTGTATCTGGTGGGCAAAGTAATTCCGATGCTTCCGGAAAAATTATCGAACGTTGTATGTTCGCTGGTTCCATACAAAGACCGTTTAACATTTTCTGTAATCGCTGAAATTACTCCGAACGGAAAGGTTGTTTCATATCAGATTGTTAAATCCGTCATCAACAGTAAAAGGCGATTTACATACGAAGAAGCACAACAGATAATTGAAAGTGAAAAAGGTGATTTTGCAGATAGAGTTCTCTTATTAAACAGGCTCGCAAGGAAACTGAGAGCCCGGAGAATTAAAAAAGGAAGTATAAACTTTTTTTCTCCGGAGGTTGTCTTTAAACTTGATGAAAATGGTACTCCTGTGGATATTAAGATTAAAGAGGTAAGGGAGAGCAATAATTTGATAGAAGAATTCATGCTATTGGCAAATCAGATTATTGCCGAGCATGTGAAACCCCAGAAGAACAAAAATCAGATTCCTTTTGTTTATAGAATACATGATCTGCCCGATAAGGAAAAAGTAATTGAATTTTCCAGATTCGTAAAATCTCTGGGATATTCCTTTGATCCGAACTCGGCAAGCAAATCGGAGCAGTTTCAAAAACTACTTGAAAGCTGTGAAGGTACGGAGGAGGAAGCGGTTATTAACGAGATTGCAATAAGATCGATGGCCAAAGCGGTCTACTCTACAAATAATATAGGGCACTACGGCCTCGGATTTAAATATTATACTCATTTTACATCACCAATACGCCGTTTTCCGGATCTTATTGTACACAATTTGATTTTTAAGTACTTGAAGAATAATACAGAGAAAAATTTTTCAGTAGAAGATTTAGAAGAAATTTGCAATCATTCTTCTGCGATGGAAAGAAACGCGATAAATGCCGAGCGCCTTTCCGTAAAGTTGAAACAAATTGAGTATTTGAGGGGTAAAGTAGGAACTGAATTTCACGGTGTTGTTTCCGGTATTACAAATTTTGGAATTTTCATTGAGCTTAGCCAGAATCTTGCTGAGGGATTGATAAGATACAGGGATCTGGAAGATGATTATTACACGTTCGACGAAAAGAATTACGCCATAACCGGTAAGCGGACCGGAAGAAGAATAAGGCTTGGAGACAAGGTGAATGTAAAATTGGTCCGCGTAGATAATGAAAAAAGGGAAATTGATTTTATTCTGCTAGACTAAAAGAATTACATGAAAGGTATAACAATGAAAAAAATATTTTATTCTATTATAGGTCTGATGCTTTTTTCAAGTACAGCATCCGCCCAATTCGGACAGAATAAAGTTCAGTATAAAAACTATAACTGGCTGTATATTCAGACCAAACACTTCGATGTTTATTTCGCCGAAGGCGGTGAAAGGATTGCCGAATTTACTGCCGCTGTTGCAGAAGACGCGATTAATAAACTACACCAGGATTTTAATTATTTAATTAATAACCGTGTTGCTCTTATAGTTTATAACTCCCATAATGATTTTATTGAAACCAACATAACCGATCAGTACTTGAGTCAGGGAATCGGCGGATTTACTGAACCGTTTAAAAACCGTGTAGTTTTTCCGTTCGAAGGTTCATACGAAAAATTCCGTCATGTTATATTCCACGAGCTTGTCCACGCAATTATGCAGGATTTCTACTACGGCGGAACTATTCAGAATATTATTTCTAAGGGGATTACCCTTCAGCTTCCCCACTGGTTTATGGAAGGAAGCGCTGAATATTTGTCCCAGGGCTGGGAAACTAACACCGACATGTTTATACGAAACGCAATAATCAGCGAGCAGTTACCCGATATAGAGAGGCTTACCGGATATCTCGGTTACAGAGGCGGGCAATCTGTATTCAAATATATAGCCGATACATATGGAAGGCAGAAGATCGGCGAGCTTGTTAATAAAATTAAATCTCTCGGTTCCGTTGAAGCGGCATTAAAAAGTTCGATCGGAATCAGTATGGAAGAATTAAATGAAAGATGGAAGAAAAGCCTTAAGAAAGAATACTGGCCGGACATTGCCGTAAAGGAAGACCCGGATGAATTTGCCAAGAGACTAACCGATAACCGTAAAGACGGCGGATTCTATAACTCAAGCCCTGCCCTTTCGCCTCAGGGTGATAAGATTGCTTTTATATCCGACCGCGATATTTATCTCGATGTATATATAATGGAAGCAAGCACGGGAAAGATCCTTAAAAAGCTTATAGAGAGCGGAAGAGCAAACGACTTCGAAGAATTGAATCTGCTCCATCCTTCACTCACATGGTCGCCTGATAACAGAAGGATAGCACTTTCGCTTAAGAGCGGCGGATACGACAGGATTTATTTAGTTGATACAGAAACAGAGGAAAGCACAGAACTCCCGTTTCAATTCCCGGGTATCGAATCTGTTAACTGGTCGCGGGACGGCAACCGGATCTCTTTCAATGCTCATAATGCAACACAGTCGGATATCTATTTTTACGATCTTTTAACAGGAGCTCTTGAGAATGTTACAAACGATATATTCAGTGATACGGATCCTGTCTGGTCGCCCGACGGTAAAAAAATTGTCTTCGCTTCCGATCGGAAAAACATACTAAAAGGCTCCGCGGTCGGAGAAAACTTCTTTATGTACAACCACGAATTTGGTCAGCTTGATCTTTACATTATTGATGTAGAATCCAGAAAAATTGAGAGACTAACCGACTGGGAATTCAGCAATGAGAGATTTGCAACATTTTCTGAAGAAGGGGATGAAATTTTATTCGTTTCAGATAAAAATGGTATTGATAATATTTACAGGAAGAAAATCAATAGGACCAATTCCCAGGATGAATTGAAGTTAACAGATATAAAAGCAATTCCTATTACCAACTCATACGGTCAGATAAGTCAGATTTCCACATCATACGACGGTAAAAAGCTTGCGTTTACATCTCTTTACAAGATGGGATATAATATTTTTATGCTCAGTAATCCGTTCGAAATGAAGCTCGATACAGACACGCTTAAATTCACAAACTATATGGCGAGTCTTGTAAATAAAGGTTCTGAGCCGGCTAAATTATTTTCAGATGATACATATGCCGAAAAGAAGGATTCAGTAAATAACTCTATTGCCGCGAAATCAGATTCATCCGATTCAAAATCGAAAAAAATATTTGTTGGACAGTATGTTTCTGATGAGGAAGTGAAAACAGATTCAGTAGCCAACCAGTACAGTAAATATGTATTCGGCGGTGAAGATATTCCATCGGACAGTACAAGAGTTATAAACCGGGAGGATCTGTTCGCTCAGAAACTCGATCCGGACGGTAACTTCCTTGTTAACAGGTACAAGATTAATTTCTCTCCTGATCTCATTTATGCGAATGCCGGTTACAGTTCTCTTTACGGACTGCTCGGAACAACAGTTCTTTCGTTCAGCGACGTTCTCGGTAATCACCGGCTTATAGGAATTACTTCTCTTCAGATTGATATTAAAAACAGTGACTACGGACTTGCATACTACTACTTAGAAAACAGGATGAATTTTGGAATTGAAGGATTTCATACTGCAAGATTCCTCTACAGATCTTCGTTCTTCGGATCGGAGCTCTACCGTTTCAGGAATTTCGGCGCAGTGGTTTCTGCAAGCTATCCATTAAACAGATTCTACAGGTTAGACGGCTCGTTAAGCTTAATGAATGTAACTTCAGAGAATCTCGATAATATTTCTGTACCGTCCGATAAAGCTACATACATAGTACCTGCATTAAGCTTTATTCATGATAACGTTATGTGGGGATATACTTCTCCGATCGAAGGGACAAGATACAATTTTACTTTATTCGGAAATCCCGGTATAACCAGGAAGCAGCAGAGCTTTTATTCGTTAGTATTCGATTATAGAACCTATCTGCGTTTCTGGTTCGATAATTCACTCGTATTTAGATTTTCGGGCGGATACTCTGGCGGTGCCAATCCCCAGAAATTCTTTATGGGTGGAACCGACAACTGGATAAACAGAACTTTTGCAACACAGGATATACCGATTGAAACCGCATCCGATTTTGCATTCCTCACTCCGGCAATGCCTTTAAGAGGATTCGACTATGCTGAAAAAATCGGTTCTAAGTATTCTCTTGTCAATCTCGAATTAAGAATGCCTCTAATCCGATACCTCCTTACGGGCCCGCTGCCGCTTCTGTTTCAGAATATATTGGGTGTTGCATTCCTGGATGCGGGCGCTGCATGGTCGGATACCGGCAAATTAAAACCGTTCACTAAAAATCAGTTCGGCAATACAATTACAAACGATCTTATGATCGGAACAGGTGTGGGATTCCGGTTATATCTGCTGTTCCTGTGGCGTTTCGATGTCGCGTGGAAATATAATGTACAGGGTTTTTCATCACCGAGATATTATCTTTCGATTGGATATGATTTTTAAGAAAAGCCCCGCTCGTGCGGGGCTTTTTTTTGGGAAACCTAATCTTTTTTCGATTCCTTCTTATTGTCGTTTTTGGTGTTAGTTTTATAATCGGTCTGGTAAAATCCGCTTCCCTTAAAAATTGGGCCCAGCCCGCCTCCAATAAGGCGTTTGACGTGTCCTTTGCAGACAGGACATTCTTTAACCGGTTCCTCTGTAATTTTTTGAAACAATTCGAATAAGTTTCCGCACTCAAGACATTTATATTCGTATGTCGGCATAATACCTCTAAGTAAAAAATTAGTTAAGCGGTGCAAAAATAGTAAGCTTGTATCTCAAATCAAATTTCTATTTTGTTATCCGATATTTTTGCATATTGATGATGAAAAAAAATACGAACTTATACTATGAAGAAAATTTCCGCTTTTTTACTTCTGCTTTTTCTCGCCGGGTGTTTGAATTATAATCAGGTAACAACAATCAAAACGGATGGATCCGGAAGTATGTTCATTCACTACTGGATGAAATGGACCTCTTCGCGTGATTCACTAATCGTTGAACAGCTCGGTTTATTCAATCAGGATTCCGTTTATAATGAATTTATTTCGGAATTCAGTTCCATCAAAAATGTAGAAGTCTACAGGGATTTTTCTGATAGTACAATTCACGGCAAAGTTGATTTTGAATTCAACAGTCTCGACTCATTGAATCAACTCCCTGCCTTCAGAGATTCTAAATTATCCATTAAAGACGGTGAAGATAACACTAAAATATTTTCACAGTTTATTGCCCCAATTGCAACCGGATTCGGGATGAAAACGAGGAATTTTTCACTCTCATACATTTATTATTTGCCGGGCGAAATTCTGAGTCATAACGCCACAGAAATATCGAGGAACAAATTAACCTGGCAATATTATCTCGATGAAATAGGTACTGGAAAATATATTACAGCTACTTACCGACCTTTCAAGCTGAAAGAAACACCTTCCTGGATCTATTATAGCGCGTTATTTGTCCTGATTATTGTAGTTATTTACGTCTTCAGTAAAAGATTTAAATAGAATTTTACCTCTAAGTACTTGATTTATATCGACTTGCAAGTAGAAAACGTTGTTGACTAACCATTGGTAATTGTATATATTTGGCGTCTGTTTTTTGTGATTAACTAAAAAATAATCCGTTTGGAACAAGAACCATTAATATTTTCCGGGACATCTAATCCCGAGTTAACAGCTAAAATCTGCGAATATCTCGGTATTAGGCAGGGCGAGATCGATTATAAGAAGTTCAGCGACGGCGAAATATGGGTAAAATTCAAGGAGAATATTAGGGGAAGAGACGTATATATAATACAGTCGACTCATCCCCCCGCAGAAAATTTAATGGAGTTGTTAATCATGCTCGATGCTGCGAAACGGGCATCGGCAAAGAGAGTAACAGCAGTTATTCCGTATTTCGGATATGCAAGACAGGATAGGAAGGATCAACCCCGGGTATCTGTCTCGGCTAAGCTGGCTGCGAATATAATAACCGTTGCCGGAGCCGACCGTGTGATTACTATGGATCTTCACGCTGCCCAGATACAAGGATTTTTTGATATTCCATTCGATCACCTTTATGCATCGCCTGTATTTACAGTATTGTTCAAAGAGAAAATTGAAGATCTGGTTGTTGTTGCTCCTGATATCGGCGGAATTAAATTAGCGCGTTCTTATGCAAATAAACTCGATGCAGATTTTGTTGTAATAGATAAAAGAAGACCCAAGCATAATGTTGTTGAGTTTATGAACATTATCGGCGATGTAAAAGGGAAAAACATTCTGCTTGTAGACGACCTTATTGACACCGGCGGAACATTTGTATCGGCGATAAACGCATTAAAAGTAAACGGCGCGAAAAAAATATTCGGTGTTGCTACACATGCTCTTCTTTCGGGCGAAGCCGTTGATAAACTGGAAAAAAGCGAAATTGAAACTCTTTATGTAACGGATAGTATTCCGCTCAAATCGAATAAAAGCAGAAAAATTGTTGTAAGAACCGCTTCGGGACTATTTGCTGAAGCTATCATCAGGTCGAATAGAAATGAATCGATCAGTTCTTTATTCGAAATAGATAAAGACAAATTATAGTTTTAAATAATTATCAGGAGTTATTAAGAGATGTCAGAAATAAGTATCAAGGCGAAAAAAAGAATATTATCGACCAAAGGAGCCGTAAATAAATTAAGAAGAAATGGCGAGGTACCGGGAATATTCTATACTAAAGGAACTGAACCGATTCCTATTTCCGTTCCGGAATTATCACTTAATCCGATTGTTTATACGTCCGAGACACATATTGTCAATCTTGAAGTCGATAACGATGAAGTAAAAAAATCGATTCTTAAAAACATTCAGTTCGATCCGGTAACCGATAAGGTTATACATTTCGATTTTCTTGGTATTTCACTCGATCAGGAAATTGATATCGAAGTTCCGATTTCACTTACTGGACAGGCAAAAGGAATTAAGGAAGGCGGTATTATTCAGCAGTCGATGCATAAACTTCAGGTATCGTGTCTGCCGGGTGATATTCCCGATCATATTTCAATTGATGTTACTAATCTCAGCCTGGGCGATGCAGTCCATGTTAAAGATCTTGCAATCGAGAGAGTTAAAATACGTCACAATGAAGATGTGATAATTGTATCTATTGTAATGCCAAGAGCTCAGGTTGAAACACCTGCAGCGGGTACAGAAGTTTTAGGTGAAGAAAAAACTGAACCCGAAGTAATCTCGAAAGGAAAGCAGACTGAAGAAGAGGAATAATTGAGTTTTGCGTGCTGTGATCGGTCTGGGTAATCCAGGTAAAAAATACGAATCGACACGTCATAATATTGGTTTTCTGATTCTTGATGCGTTTGCTGAAAAGCAGAGGTTGTTTTTTAAGTCTTCTAAAAGAGACTATATTTATTCGGAAGGTACATTGCGATCTTCCGATTTTTTTTTAATTAAACCAACTACTTATATGAATTTGAGCGGCCTTGCCGTTCAGGATTTTCTTAATGATCATCCGACCGTTATGAATGATCTTTTGGTTATTACCGATGATGTGAACCTCGAGCTTGGTAAAATACGTTTAAGACAAAGCGGCGGCGATGGTGGCCATAACGGTCTGAAATCCATAATATACCATTTACAGAACGATAACTTCCCCAGATTGCGATTTGGTGTTGGTAATAAATTCGATGAGGGTGAATTAGCAGAGTATGTTCTTGACCGGTTTTCCGAAAATGAATTGGATTCTATTAGAGAAGGATTTGATCTTTCGGTAGATCTGGTTTATCATTTTATTGCGGGCGGTTACAAATCGATGATGGACCAATTCAGCAGGTTTAATAAAATGAAAAAGTCTGATCAGCAGGAATCAGACAAAATCGAAGGGCAAAATTAGGAGAATAAAATGACCTGGCTTATATATATAATTCCGGTATTCGGACTTCTTGCATTACTCTATTCTTATCTTAAGAACTCCTGGATCTCCAAACAGGATCCGGGCAACGAAAGGATGCTTGAAATCTCTAATTACATCAGAGAGGGTGCAATAGCTTTTCTTAAGACCGAATACAAAGTTTTGATTTTTTTCGTCCTGGCAATCGCTCTACTTCTCGGAATTTCTAATAACGGACGTGCCGACTCTTCGTGGCTGATAGCAGTTTCGTTCATCGGCGGCGCATTCAGTTCAGCTCTTGCGGGATTTCTTGGCATGATGGCCGCAACCAAAGCAAATGTAAGAACAACAAATGCAGCGAGAAAAAGTTTAGGAGCTGCGCTTCAGATAGCATTTTCCGGCGGTTCTATTATGGGTATGAATGTGGTTGGCCTCGGTATTCTGGGATTGGGGCTACTTCTTCTACTCTATTCAAATCTTTGGGATGTGAACAATACATTTGAATTAGGCAGAATAATAAATGTTATTTCCGGTTTTTCACTCGGTGCATCTTCAATAGCTCTTTTCGCAAGAGTAGGAGGCGGTATCTATACAAAAGCAGCGGATGTTGGTGCAGACCTTGCCGGAAAAGTATACGAAGGAATTCCCGAAGATGATCCGAGAAATCCGGCTGTAATTGCCGATAACGTTGGTGATAATGTTGGCGACGTTGCAGGAATGGGTGCTGACTTGTTTGAATCTTTTGTTGGTGCGATTGTAGGTACTATGGTTTTGGGTGCAATCTTTGCAAGTCCGGAAGTACCTGAAATCGGTCTTGAAGCAGTATTACTTCCCCTTCTCCTGGCCGGAACAGGAATAGTTCTTTCGATAGTAGGTGCCTTTTTTGTACGCGTAAAGGAAGGCGGAAATCCCCAAAAGGCATTGAATACCGGTGAGTTTCTTGCAGCCGGATTAATGATTATAGCTTCGTATTTCATAATTACAAATCTATTACCAGAGAGCTGGACGTTTGAAGGCTTCAATTATACCAGTATGGGAATTTTTTACGCTACATTAATAGGTCTGGCAGCGGGAGTTCTCATAGGTATGATTACTGAATATTATACCAGCACAGATAACAAGCCTGTATACGAGATTGCAAGTCAATCTGTAACCGGAGTAGCGACAAACATCATTTCCGGCCTCGGTGTCGGCATGATGTCTACGGCTCTACCGATAATTATTATAGCAGCAGGAATTATAGGGTCATTCCATTTTGCCAATCTTTACGGAATTGCAATTGCAGCGCTTGGAATGCTTTCAACAACAGGAATTCAATTAGCTGTTGATGCATACGGACCGATTTCAGACAATGCTGGAGGGATAGCCGAAATGTCCGAACTTCCCAAGGAAGTCCGTGAGCGAACAGACAAGCTCGATGCAGTTGGAAATACAACAGCAGCAATAGGAAAAGGATTTGCAATCGGATCGGCGGCATTAACCGCTCTGGCATTATTCAGCGCTTATATGCATCAGGCACAAATTAAGGTTATAGATATTGCTCAACCGATAATAATGGGCGGAGTATTCATTGGTGCGATGCTTCCTTTCCTTTTCTCGGCGCTTGCAATGGGAGCCGTTGGGCGTGCCGCAAAACAGATGATTATTGAAGTAGGCAGACAGTTTAAAGAAATTAAAGGATTAAGAGAAGGAACAGCGAAAGCCGAGTATTCAAAGTGTGTTGAAATTTCAACAAAAGCTGCTATAAGGGAAATGATTGTTCCCGGTCTAATGGCGGTTGTTATTCCGGTAGTTGTCGGTTTCTCAAGCAAGGAGATGCTGGCCGGCCTGCTGGCAGGTGTAACGGTTTCGGGTGTATTAATGGCTATATTTCAATCAAATTCCGGAGGTGCCTGGGATAACGCTAAAAAACTGATTGTGGGCGGAATTGAAATTGAAGGATTTAATTATGTAAAGGGCTCTGATGCCCATAAAGCAGCGGTAGTGGGAGATACAGTGGGAGATCCATTTAAGGATACATCGGGTCCGTCCCTAAATATCCTTATAAAACTTATGTCCGTAGTATCTTTAGTTATTGCGCCGCTTATTAAATAGTCTTATTTTTGCGAGTTAATTTATTAACCCTGCTTCCCCATTCTCGCGATGCGGGAGGCCAAAAGTCCATAGGGAGGTGAAAAAAATGCGAGCCAGAAACTACGAGAGCGTCGTTTTAATTAATGCGGCTCTCGAAGACGAACAGATCGAAGCAACGATCTCCAGAATACTTGAAGTAATCACTACAAACGGTGGTGAGATAATTGAAGCCGATAAATGGGGCAGAAAGCGCCTCGCTTATCCGATCAAGAAAGCAAAAAGCGGTTATTATTTAGTTCTCCGCTTTAAAGCTCCAACCGAATTGATTTCAACTTTAGAACGTAATTACCGTCTGGATGAAAACATCATCCGTTATATTACAATTGCTCTTGATAAAAATGCTCTCGAAGCAATCGCCAAGCAGAAGGAATCTTCTAAAGCCGCTGAACCGGTTGTTATTGAGGTGGTAGCAAGTACTAACGAAAGCAAAGAAAACTAAATTAGTCAAGTATTGGAGGTCACGATGGCTGAATTAAAGATGCCAGAACTTAACAGCGTTATAGTTGCGGGAAATTTGACAAAGGACCCTGTATTCAGACAAACTTCAAATAATACTCCTGTTGTTAACTTTCATATTGCTGCCAACAGAAGATACAAAGACAGCAGTAATCAGTGGCAGGAGGATGTTTGTTATGTTGGAGTTGTAGCCTGGAATAAATTGGCCGATAGCTGCAAAGACAGACTGAAGAAAGGGAGCGCTGTACTTATAGACGGCGAGTTGCAAAGCAGGACATTTAAAACAGAAGATGGTAAAAACAGAACGGTTGTTGAAATAAAAGCAAAGAGAATTCAGTTCCTGAATAAATTCAGCAAGAATCAGGAAAACGGAATTGATATTGCGGTCGATTCTTCAGTTGAGGAATCGGATTACGAGGACAATTCGTTCGATAAATTTTTAACTGATGAAGAATCAGATTTAATGAAAAATGGTGACAAACAATGAGAAAAGAAGTAAAACAAAAAAAAGTGAAAAGAATCATCGATAGTTATATCGATTACAAAGATTCAAAACAACTCCAGAGGTTCCTTACGGACCAGGGGAAAATAATACCGAGAAGGATAACAGGGCTTAGCGCAAAACAACACCGCGAACTGGTAACTGCAATTAAGAGAGCCCGTCATTTGGCAATTCTACCGTTCGTTTCCGAAGCGGTTAAGTAACAGGGAGTGATACAATGAAAGTAATATTAAGAAAAAACTTTGATCAGCTCGGTAAAGTGGGCGATGTTGTTAACGTTAAAGAAGGATATGCAAGAAATTATCTTATTCCCCGCCAGATTGCATATCAGGCAACCGCCGGAAATATCCGTGCTCTGGAAGAAGAGAAAAAACAGCTGCTTAAAAAAGAAGCTAAAGAACTTGATTCTGCTCAGAAACTGGCTTCAGAACTCGAAAAAATTTCGATCACTATTCCGGTTAAAGTAGGTGAGGAAGAAAAGATTTTCGGTTCCGTTACGCACCAGATGATCGCAGATGCTATCAAAGATAAAGGCTTTGAAATCGATAAACGTAAAATTGATATTACAGAGCCGATCAAGGCGCTTGGAATTTATACTGTATCGGTAAAACTTCATCCGAGCGTTGCTGCCTCAATTAAAACCTGGGTTGTAAGAGAATAGATTAGGGCCGGCTTGAAACCGGCTTTCTATTTAACATTAATTGAAAATTTCATTAACAAAAACCAAGATTCGTAATGAAAGAAATAAGATTTAGACTGATAATAATAATCGGTGCTATTGCTCTCAGCTTATATCTCCTCTACCCAACCTATCAGGATTACCAGAACAATAATAAGGTTGGGAAAGAACTGGAAACGCTGAGCCAGAGTATTCAAAAAAGTAATCCGGCTATCTCTTCTGTAGAATTGAAAGAATTTATACAGGATAAAAAGGATAGTATCCTTTCCAGTAATCCGGATTTCAAATCAGCACGCGATAAACGGGTTAAGCTCGGCCTCGATTTACAGGGCGGAATGTATCTTGTTATGGAAGTAAATACTGCAAAACTTCTCGAGCGGCTTGCAAAGGATCCGGATGATCAATTCAAACAACTTTTAGCTGAGGCTGAAGAAGAATCCAGACTCTCTGAAGAAAATGTTGTTACAATTCTTTCTCAGAAAATGCAGGCAAAAGGGATCCGTTTAAGCCGTTATTTCGGATCGATAAGAGAGGATGACTCAGAAATTCAATCAAGACTTCTTGAACAGGAATCCGATGCAGTAAGCCGTGCGCTTGAAATTATTAACAACAGAATTAATCAGTACGGTGTTTCAGAACCGAGTATTCAAAAGCAGGGTTCCAGAAGAATTATTGTTGAGTTGCCCGGTGTTTCTAGAGAAGAAGAGGCAAAACGTCTATTGCAGGGCAGAGCGCTTCTGGAGTTCAAATTACTCAAAGATCCCGATTTTGCAATTCCGATAATGAACAGAATTGACGAAGTACTCGCCGCTAAAGATTCCAATTCCACTACTCCGGCTGATACTTCAAGACAATTAACAGAAGAGGAATTTGCAAAGGAGCATCCGTTCTTCGCAATTGCACGTTTAATCGATCCTCAAGGAACAATTGCGGATGTTTTCGTTAAAGAATCCGACCGCGAAGTTCTAAACAATCTTCTTGAAAGACCTGAAGTTAAAAAAGTTATTCCGGATAACGTCGAGTTTATCTACGAAAACAAACCTGAAATTGCTGATGACGGTGTCCAATACTATAGAATGTACATGGTTAACAAACA
>CAZHHG010000020.1:23027-39889 GCA_964532065.1 uncultured Melioribacter sp. | reverse complement strand
TGATGAAATGCTCTGTCTATTTCGCCGGTAAATACCGTGTTAAAGAAGCGGTTCCTGTTCTTATTGACGAATTGAATTCCGCTATTGAATCTAACTGCAAAGTCCTAATCGCGCTTTCATTATATCTGATCGGTGATGAAAAAGGAATTGAAGCCGTCTATAAAATTGCAAAGACCGACAGGAATGAACGTGTTCGTCATATGTGTAACGCGATTTATGCCGAGTTTTCAAGGAATAAATTAGACAGGGATTTTTTTGCTGAAATAAGGGCATACTGAAAACCGTGACAATTTTTTACAAATAATAACAGTAAGGTGACTTTTAAATCAGATTCTTTTTATAGTTTCCGGTCAAATGAAAATGATGAAGAATAGAATTTTTAAAATCGCCGGTTTTCAAAGAACAATATTCATTCTTCTTTTGGTGACCGGAATAGTTTTGCCGCAGTCATCAAAAAAATTGATTGATCTGAACGGACGATGGAAATTTTCCATAGGCGATAACAGTAACTGGATGAAAACTGGTTATAACGACAAGTCGTGGGAGTCAATAAAAGTCCCTTCCTCATGGGAGGATCAGGGATTTCACGGATATAACGGTCATGCCTGGTACCGTAAAAGCATTGTGATTCCTTCCGGCTTAAAAGGAAAGAGTCTCAGTCTGGAACTCGGCAGAATAGATGATGTTGATCAGGTCTATTTCAACGGTGAGCTGATCGGTCTTTCCGGATCATTCCCGCCCGATTATTCTACAGCGTATAACGCCTGGCGAAAATATACGATTCCGGAAAACCTTATAATGTTCGGAAAGGAGAATTTGATTTCTGTTAGAGTTTATGACGCAGAATTATCGGGAGGTATTCTGGAAGGGGATTGCGGAATTTATGAGATCCTTAACTGGGATATAAATCTTACAGGCCCCTGGAAATTTTCTACGGGCGACAATCCTAAATGGAAAGAATCAAATTATAATGATCAGAACTGGAGAAGCATTGTTGTTCCCGGAAACTGGGAATTTCAGGATGAGGAGGATTATGACGGATATGCTTGGTACCGGCTTAAGTTTTTTGTACCGGACCGGCTTAAAGGAAAAGAATTAATGCTGGTTGCGGGTAAGATAGATGATTTCGATCAGACTTTTATAAACGGCAGAATAGTTGGTTCAACCGGACCGATAGATGATATTCCCTACTGGATGCATAACCGGGATGAGTGGAAGATATTAAGGACATATAAGATTCCCGCAGGCCTGTTAAAGCCCGGTGAGATGAATACAATAGCAATCCGGGTTTACGACGGTTTTGTTGACGGCGGAATTTATGAAGGCCCCGTCTCAATCTTAACCAAAGAAAATTATGCAAAATTTCATCGCAGCAGAAGAGAGGAAGAACCTGATGGTTTTTGGGGGAATTGGTTAAAAAATCTTTTTGGTAATTAGCGGAAGCAGCGGCGTCCATCTAAGTCCGCCGCTTTAGCATCGAAGCTGAGCTTCCGTTTTCAGACATGCCAACGTTGATACTCTCTCGGAAGGCACGTCTTTTTTTTACCGTTTTTCATAAGCCGGTTGTTTCGGCTCTTTGTAAGGATTCTTTTCAAGCGCTTTTAATATTTCCTGAACAGCTCTTTCCAGTTGAGGATCCACACCTTTTGCAAGTTTGGACGGATCATCAATTACTTCTATATCAGGATCAACACCATGACCCTCTTTAAACCATTTACCGTCCGGATCGTACATCCTGAAAGTTGGAACAGATAAACTACCGCCGTCAATGAGAGCCGGCGCGCCGGTTATACCGATTAATCCTCCCCATGTTCTGGTACCTATGATCGGACCGAGTCCCGCTTTGCGGAAATAATCCGGGAAAGCATCGCCGCCGGAACCGCTCCATCCGTTTATAAGCATTACTTTAGGACCGAAGTGGGCAACCGGAGGCCATTGCCAGTTTTCACCGTCACGTACTGCCCAGTAAGCTAATGGTTTCCTGTTTAGAAGTTCAATGAACCGGTCGGGTATCTGTCCGCCATTATTGAATCTTTCGTCAATTATTAAAGCTTCCTTGTTGAATTGAGCGTAGAACATTCTTACAAGTTCGTATTGACCGTCGCCAACTCCGGTAGACGGAACATATATATAACCGACTCTTCCGTTTGTCTTCTCTTCAACATATTTTCTGTTCTGTTCAATCCATTCAAGGTTTCGCAAACGGGTTTCGTTCGGCATTGCCTGAACAAGTATTTTCCACGCGCCATCCATAGAAGGTTTATTGTTAATTGTAAGTTCCACCGGTTTGTTTGCAAGCCCTTCGAAAGCGCCCCAAGGTGCTACATTGGTATTAAGTGTTTCTCCGTTTACCGCGAGGATATAATCCCCGGCTTTTACTTTCAGGCCCGGCATAGAAAGAGGCGAACGCTCTTCGCTGTCCCATGCTGCGCCGTTGATTATTTTCTTTATTCTGTATGCACCGTTAGCTATTTCCCAGTCGATACCCAAATACCCTACGTTTATAAATTCACCTTCGTCGGTATCACCGCCGCCGCGGTATGTATGCGATGCATTTAATTCAGAAATCAATTCACCAAGTATGTAATTAAGATCCCAGCGTGTTACGCAATAATCGACCAGTTTACCGTATCGGTCGCCCATTTCTTTCCAGTCCACACCGTGCATGTTTTCATCATAAAAGAGATCTCTTACCAGGCGCCAAACATCATTGAAAATCTGTTTCCATTCCTGTTTAGGATCGACAGTCATTTCCATCATTGCGGTCGGCATCTTTTTATCAAGCTTCTGATTTTCCGCAACGTCTATCACCGCGAAAGTCCCGGATTTATAAACGGCTATTTTTTTACCGTCGGCGGAAACATTAAACCAGTCAACATCATCAGTAATTTTTTTCTCTTCGCGTTTTGCGACATCATAAAAGAATAAAGGCCTGTTTCTTTCGGAACTGCCGCTGTTCGGATTTCTGTGGAAAATTAATTTACCGGATACGGCGGCAAGTCGTGCAAAGTTTCCGGGAGCTGTCGGCAGAATTACAATTCTGTTTTCAAAATAATCAAACGTAATCTTTACATCTTTTGATGCATCCTTTTTTTCTTCGGGCTTCTTTGCATCCTTACCTTCCTCTTTTTTTACTTCATCTTTCTTAATTGCTGTTGTGTCGTTCTTTGGAGCGAGAGGGGAAAGTATATCATCGGTCAATGTAACAAGAGCCAGATTAACCGAATTAGCATATGCGAATGAGTTATCGAAATTGCTGTAGATAGGCGCAAAATTTCTGCTTGTAAGGAAATAAAGATATTTTCCGTCGGGATCGAAAACCGGCTCTCTGTCGCTGTAGAATCCGGATGTAGCCTGAATCGATTTCTCCTCTTTAGTGTCGTAAATGAAAACCGCGCTTCCCCTGTTTTCTAAATCGTTTTGATATGCAAGCCATCTGCTATCGGAAGACCAGCTTGGTTTAAACCCGGAAAGATTTCCATGGTACCAGTATTTCCCTTTATCCACATTATAAGTTTTATCTTTTTCCATATCGTAGATCTTGATTTCCATCGCTTTATCTACGAATGCGATCATCTTGCTGTTTGGAGACCAGTACAAGTTGTACCTGTAACCCTCGCCGTATGAGGTTAACTTTTTCTCTTCGGCTGGTTTTTCCATATCCCGTATTGTCAATTCATACTCACCCGATTTATCACTCCAGTAGGCAACATACTTTCCATCGGGCGACCATGCTGGATAACGTTCTGCAGCACCCGACGATTTTGTTACATTTAATACAGCGCCGTTTTCGGCTGGAACATTAAATATCTCTCCGCGTGCTTCTATCATTGCTCTTTTGCCGTCAGGTGAAAGCGATAAACTCTGAATCATTCCGGAGACATTTTCTGTTCTCGGCATAAGTGTAATTGCGTCCGTAACCACATTTACTTTAACCTCCCGGTATTTTTCGTCGGAGAGATTAAGAAGGTAGAGTTTTCCTCCCGCTTCAAATACGATTTCGGAAGGACCGAGTGATGGAAAATGAATATCGAAATCCGTGAATTTTGTTACCTGTTTTAATTCTTTGGTGTCGAGGTTGTAAGACCAGATATTCATCCTGATCTCCGGGCCTCTATCGGAAAGGAAATAGATTTTTCTGCCGCTCCACATAGGCAGTTCATCACCGGCAGGATTCACGATAATATAATCCACAGAAAGTTTTTCAAGATCGAATAGCCAGATATCGGCAGCATCTCCGCCGCGGTAACGCTTCCAGGTACGGAAGGATTCAGTCTTATTTGTGTATGCAATCTGCTTACCATCGGGCGATAAGGATGCATGTTCACCGTAAGGTATCGGAAGAACTTCAGGCAGCCCTCCCTTAGCGGATACTTTGTAGAACTGGCTGAAACGCTGTTTGCCGCTGTGCTTTGAAGATGTGTATAAAATATTTTTACCGTCCGGATACCAGTCGATTATTCTATCAGGCATTCCGTGATTTGTAGCCCGTACCGGCACTCCGCCTGTTGTTGGAATAATATAAACATCACCGTTACCGTTGTAATTTCCGGTGAATGCAATTTGTGATCCGTCCGGAGAAAATTTCGGAAAAATCTCCTGGCCTTTTGGAGAGCTCAGCTTTGTTGCTGTTCCTCCTTCCTTTGGAACTGTCCAAAGATCCCCTGCATATGAAAATGCGATGTGGGTTCTGGAAACGTCGGGATATTGAAGCATTCTAGCATCAATCTGGGCATTAATATTTGCCGTAAAAGATAATAGAAACAAAAATGAAAAAAATAGCTTTCTCATAAGCCCCCTTATGTGGAGAGTTTTTGATCTGTTAGTTAAATGTATGTAAATCAAATAGAAGGTCTTTCTTTTGATTCTAAGTTATGAATTTGTTGAGACGGTTTCAAAAAAAATAGGGTGTTTTTTAAAAGAGGGTAATTTAAAATGAAAATGCCGGATTTGACCGGCATTTCAATTGAAAATTTGAATCGGTTCTTACTAAAATTCTTCTCCGCCTCCCGGCATATCGTCGTTCCGGTTTTCTCTATCTCTCGATTTGTAATTATTGAAATTGAATCTGAGGTTCAGCATAACAACCGGGGATTCCATCTGAGAGTATCGGTAATTGTAAAAGTCGAAAGATTGACTGGTATACTCAAACTTTGCTGTTCCGAAAAGATCCCTTACCTGCAGTGTTGCAGTTAACATATTGTCAAGCAGCTCCTGTCTGACGGCAATGTTGGTATAAACAAACCCCTCTCTTTTGCCCTGAGCGGATACAGAAGGACTGTTGTAATTTGCATTGAATTGAATCTGGGTTGATTCACCGATCTTAATTGTATTGTTGAATCTGATATTCCAGTTGAAACTCTTTCTGGAAAAGTTTTCTCCGTAGAGAAATCCTTCAATTCTGTAATCATAGAGATTCGCCATCAGATTAACATTCCACTTGTTTACCGGATCAAAATTGAAAAACAATTCTGTACCGAGTGCATAATCCTTTCCGATATTATCGACTGACTGGCGTGTTACCTTATCCGAGTAAACCGATTGAATCCTCTCAATCCTGTTGTTTGTTATCCTGTAATATGCTTCTGCGGAAAGAACACTCTTTCCTATCAATGTCTGATAACCGAATTCATAAGAATCAATATACTCGGGAAGCAAAGCCGGATTTCCGACCCGTACGTTGTATGCGTCGGTCCAGGTTTCGAACGGTTCAAGCTCCCAGCCGCGCGGGCGGTTAATTCTTTTTGTATAGCTTGTCATAATCTGATGACCGGGCGTAATCTCGTAAGAAATATGCGCTGATGGAAAATAATCCCATTTATTAATCGTGAAGCTCTGATTCTGATTGTTCAATTCTATTTGACGCCCTGTATGCTCGGTCCTGAACCCGACCTGGTAGCCGAACTTTCCGAGTTTATCGGAGTACATCGAATAGATCGCGATTTCCTGTTTGTTGTACGAAACATCTTTATCGAATAGAGGATCTCTTATAAAACTGCCGGATGCTGAATCGAAATTGAGCATCCCTGTTCTCTCGACGTCGAACTCAAGTTCGCTGTCGATTCCCGCTTCTAGACGTGCATCGCCTTCGAACGGTAATGTATAATCAAGTTTTGCTTCCAGTTCTTTTCCGGGTCCTTCCTCCAGATTTATCTGCCCGTTTAGAATATCGGTACCGTTCAATAACCGGTAAATATTTTCTTCATTGGAGGTACCTGAACGGTAATCGATCTCAGCGGTCAGCTGGTGACCTTTTCTTTCGAATGGATGATTATAATTTGCAAATATTGTAAAATTGCTTCCCGATCTTTCATCCAGGGAATTATTCAAAAAGCTCAACTGTGAAGTATTAAGAGAATTCCATTCGGTATAATCAAGCGATGAATTTCCGAAATGGGATCTGGTACCGTAACGGCTTCCCAGAAGAAGTATTCTGCGCTCGCCGAGGTCTAATGAAACCGAGCCTCGTATACCGAAGTTTTCCATGCCCCTGGAGGAGATACCATCGGAATTGTAATAAGATGTTCTCGATCCGTCGTTAGTCCATCTTCTTTCAGTCTGCGTCCCGCCGAAATTACGGTTGTTATAATTCAATCCAAGATTAGCCTGGAAAGATTCTCCTTTGTAATCGGTGATCGCTTCTCCGCCGTATTTTTCTTTTAATCCTCCGTTCAATTCAAACACACCGCTTATTCCCTGGTTTTTGCTCTTTTTCAAAATCACATTGATAATACCGGATGTCCCTTCCGGATCATATTTCGCTGATGGATTTGTCATGATCTCAATATTCTCAATAGAACTTGCGGGAATCTGCTGCAGAGCATCTGCCGGATCCAGTATCGATGGGCGGCCGTCTATAAGAACTTTGAAATTCGAGCTCCCTCTAAGGCTAACATTTCCTTCTATATCCACAGTTACCGAAGGAACATTTTCCAGAATATCCACAGCGGTTCCGGAAGAAGCCGAGAAATTCTCCCCGACGTTTATAACTTTTCTGTCAATTTCGTATGAGATTGGGGCGCGTTCGCCGCTAACAACTACATCGTTTATACCGATCGATTCAGGAGCGAGATAGATTTTTCCCAGATCCATATTATTTGTCAGTTTAATATCCGCCGTATAATTATCATACCCAATGAAGCTGATTCGTATAAAGTAATTTCCACTTTTAATATTGGGCAGTTCAAAAATTCCGTTTCTGCCGGTAACAGTTCCGCTTACCTGTGTAGAATCCTCAGCGCTGAGAAGTACGATATTAGTGAATTCGAGCGGGGCGGAAGAATTCAGGTCGATAACAGTCCCGGAAATCTTAAAATTCTGATTTTCACGGTTCTGCTGAGAAAAGAGGGGATTAGAGACAAAAAACAGGGTTGTTAATAGAATCAACATCAATTTGTTTCGAATAATCATTTCTTTCCTTTCAGAGATTTCATTCTTAAGGTTATATGCTTTAAGACATATAACAATGGCAGGGGGTTTAAAGTTTTAAATAAAGGTTGCATCTTAATTTTTCTTTATCGTATATTTGCGATGAACGATAAGAGAAAATAATGGCAAAACCTAAAACCGGAGAATTCACACCCGACGAAATCTATCTGTCGGACGTCGCCAAAGCATTGTCCCATCCGGCACGTCTGCGCATAATGAAAATTCTTACCGAGATGGATGTCTGTATGTGCGGGGAAATTGTCGACCTACTTCCGCTTGCTCAGGCAACAGTATCGCAGCATCTAAAAGAACTGAAACGCGTCGGACTGATTCAGGGGGATATTGACGGTCCGAAAGTCTGCTACTGTGTTAATCCGGAGAACCTTTCTAAAGCAAAAACAGAAATTGAAAAAACATTTTCACAACTAACAAAAAAGGGGGCAATATCATGCAGAACGAAAAAGAAATAAAAGAAATTGTTAAAGAAAAATACGGTGCCATCGCAAAAATGACGCAGTCGGGATGCGGTTGCGGATGCGGCACTTCAAATAAAATTGTCGGATATACAGTTATGCAGGATAATTATTCAAATCTGGACGGCTACGTAGCCGATGCCGATTTGGGATTGGGATGCGGCCTGCCGACAGAGTTTGCCGGAATTAAGGAAGGGGATACAGTTATTGATCTTGGAAGCGGAGCCGGGAATGATGTGTTTGTCGCAAGAGCAATTACCGGCGATAAGGGGAGAGTAATCGGACTCGACTTTACGGAAGAGATGATTGAAAAAGCGAACCGGAATAATCTGAAACTCGGTTATCAAAATGTGGAATTCAGAATGGGTGAGATTGAAGCTATGCCTGTCGAAAACTCATCCGCCGATGTTGTTGTAAGCAACTGCGTATTAAATCTTGTGCCGGATAAGAAAAAAGCCTTCACGGAAATCTTCAGGATCCTGAAACCGGGCGGGCATTTTTGTGTGTCGGATATTGTGATTAAAGGGGAATTACCGGCCAGCCTGAAGAAATCGGCTGAAATGTACGCGGGATGCGTTGCGGGCGCTGTTCAGCAGGATGAGTATCTTAAAATAATTGAAGATGCCGGATTTGTAAATACCGTAATTAATAAGACTAAAGTAATTGAACTGCCGGAGGAAGTGCTCGGGGAATATTTATCGCCCGATGAAATTAAATCATTCAAAGAAAACAGAACCGGAATTTTCAGTATTACAGTTTCCTCCTATAAAATATGATTTCACAAATCCCCGGTAGAATGCCGGGATTATTTTAATTATCCTCACTCCACTTTTATTGAAAGGGTATCAGTTGAAAAATAGAGTTTTAATTCTATGTACAGGAAACAGCTGCCGGAGTCAGATGGCCGAGGGATTTTTAAAATCGTTTGATCAGAATCTTGAAGTTTATTCTGCAGGCACAAAGCCCTCTTCGCAAGTTCATCCGAAAGCGATTCAGGTTATGAAAGAAGTTGGAATTGATCTGAGCGGCAATTATCCGAAGTATTCCGATCAGTTCATAAATGATCCATTCGATTATGTTATAACTGTCTGTGACAATGCTAAAGAATCTTGTCCGGTCTTCATCGGAAAAGTTGGTAAGCAAATTCATCTCGGTTTCGAAGATCCTGCTGAAGCAGCAGGAAGCGATGAGGAAATTCTGTCGGTCTTTAGATCTGTAAGAGACCGGATAAAAAGGGATTTCTTTCATTTCTACGAAAAGAATCTTATTGAACTACCGGGGGGAATAGAATGAGCGGATTAACAAAAAAGCTCTCGTTCCTCGATCGATATTTAACTCTCTGGATTTTTCTCGCGATGTTCACCGGAGTGTTTTCCGGATACCTTTTCCCCGGAATAGTCGAATTCTGGAATTCTTTTCAGAGCGGAACAACCAATGTGCCGATAGCAATCGGATTAATATTGATGATGTATCCTCCGCTTGCAAAGGTAAAATATGAAGAACTCGGCGATGTTTTCAGAAATGTAAAAATCCTTTCGCTTTCACTTATTCAGAACTGGGTTATTGGTCCGGTTCTAATGTTTCTGCTCGCTATAGTCTTTCTCCCCGATTATCCCGAATATATGGCCGGATTGATTATGATCGGGCTGGCCAGATGTATTGCGATGGTGATAGTATGGAATGAACTTGCTAAAGGAGATACGGAATACGCAGCGGGACTGGTTGCGTTCAATTCGATTTTTCAGGTTCTCTTCTTCTCCGTGTATGCTTATCTGTTCCTTACGGTGTTTCCTTCATGGCTCGGACTAAAGACTTTCGCTGTTGACATTACAATTGGTCAGATAGCCGAATCGGTATTCATCTATCTTGGTATTCCTTTCATTGCCGGAATGATAACACGATTTGTTCTGCTGAAGTTGAAGAGTAAAGATTGGTACGAAAAGAAATTTATTCCAAGAATAAGTCCTATTACGCTGGTTGCGTTGTTGTTTACAATACTTGTAATGTTCTCCTTAAAAGGAGAGTATATTGTTCAGCTTCCGCTCGATGTTGTAAGAATTGCGATTCCTTTACTCCTCTATTTTGTGATTATGTTTATAGTATCATTTTACATGGGGAGAAAAATCGGTGCGGATTACAGCAAAACCGCAACGCTTTCATTCACCGCGGCAAGCAATAACTTCGAACTTGCAATTGCAGTTGCTATTGCTGTGTTCGGAATAAACAGCGGGGAAGCATTTGCGGCTGTAATAGGTCCCCTTGTTGAAGTACCGGTTTTAATAAGTCTTGTTAATGTGTCTTTATGGATTCAGAAGAAATATTTCGGTAAGGCTGAATCGGGAAACATTATAACCCCTGATATCTGTCCGTGATCCGAAGGTAACAATAAAATTTCCTTATATAAAGATCCCTTCTATTAATCATTATAATTATTTTAACACTGTCATATTTTCTAATTTCATTTGGAGAAGCAAAAATCAAATCTGATTATAAACTGTTAATTCTGTTATTATCCCAATTATGCTCATTTCTTTTTGCCCAGGATTCAGGATTTAAAGGTAGAGTTGTTGATTCAAAGAGCGGTTTGCCGGTTCAGGGAGCGGTTCTCTATATCTCCAATTATCCGGTTGCCTATTCTAATAATGACGGATATTATTCTTTCAAACTTCTAACCGCGGGTAAATATCAGGTTAAAGTATCGCGGCTCGGTTTTCTGCCCGTAACAGATTCGGTATTTATACAGAGCGGAGTCGTTTTAAAAGATTTTTACCTGGAGTTCTCACCGGTAGAGCTCGATGAAGTGATTGTAAGTACGGACCGAACGGAAAAATTTCTACGAAATTCTCCCTATTCGGAATTGCTTCTGGGAAAAGAGGCAATTCAGAATAAACCATTTCAAACACTTCCGGATATTTTAAAAGAAGAACCTGGAATCTCGCTGATGCGAGACGGTATCTGGGGAACGGAAATCAGTATCCGCGGATTGAACCGGGACAATCTGGTTACACTTGTAGATGGAAACAGGATTGCAACTTCTACAGACATAGCAGCCCGGTTTTCGCTTTTCAATACTAACGACATCGAGAGGATTGAGATAATTAAAGGAGCTTCATCGGCTCTCTACGGTTCAGGAGCTACCGGAGGAATTGTTAATATTATTACCCGCTCACCGGGTCTTTATGAGGAGTTTGGTCTTAACGGCAACATAGCAGCCGGATTTAATTCGGTTAATAATTTATCGGCTGTATCTGGTTTAATTACCGGAGGAAGTTCTTTCTGGTCTTCAAAAATTTCTGGATCCTACAGGAAAGCGGGAAATACTCAAACACCCGCCGGGGATCTTAAAAACAGCCAGTTCGAGGATTATAGTCTCTCTGCGGGATTAAACCTCTTTCCGTTCCATAATCACCTCTTGAAATTGGATTATCAATTATTCAAGGCAAATGACGTAGGCATTCCAGGCGCTTCTATCTTTCCTGTTAATGCTGTAGTCCGTTACCCGGATGAAAAAAGAGAATTGATTTCCGCAGGATATGAAATACAGAATATTTCCAAATCTTTTTATAAACTCTCCGTAAAATTATCCCGGCAATTGATTGAAAGAAATGTAGAGAATATTCCGTATACAGTTCAGAATATTCCCGCATCGGGTGCAAATCCCGCCAGACGCGTCAGCGTTTTAAAAATTCTTCCCGGCGCAGATCATTATAACAATAATTTACAGGTCCACGGAAATTTTCTTCTGAGCGATGATAACAATCTGGTTGCGGGTATTGATTACTGGGATAGAACTTATAACGGCAGGCGCGAGAAACACCAGCTTATTGAAGTTCTGAATCCGCAGGGGAATGTGGTATCATCAGTAAATAAAATTATCGGTGAAAAACCGCTGCCGGATTCCAAATATAAAAGTCTTGGAATCTTTGCACAGAATAATGCACAACTCTTTAACGGAAGATTACAGCTTACTGCGGGCTTGCGTTACGACAGAATCTTTATAGAGGGGGAGACAACTTATAATCCGGTCTACGAGATTACCAACGGAGTTGTAAATTATTCCCCTGCCTCTCAATCAATTATCTGGAACAGGACTGAAGCAGTGGAGAATTCCTATAGCGCTAATATAGGATTGAAATACTCTATTAATGCGGATTTTGATCTTACAATGTCTACGGGACTCTCATTCCGCTCACCTTCACTTGAGGAACGTTTTCAATTTATTGATCAGGGAAGTTTTGTGCGTGCAGGTAATCCTTTTTTAAAACCTGAAACGGGAAAGTCGGTCGATCTCGGAGCCCGTTATTATTCGCAGAAATTAAAAATAGTGTCGAGTCTGTTCTTCAATTATTTCGATAATCTTGTTACGGAAATACCAGGCCTGTTCGAAGGAAGGAACGCTTTCATAAAAACAAATATCGGTAAAGCACGCTTATACGGATTCGATTTTCGTGCCGATTATAATTTTTATTCCGATCATCTCGTTTATTTCGTTTCTTCGTTTGTAAAAGGTGATGACATTTCCTCGGGGGGAGATCTTCCTGAAATTCCCCCACTGAACGGAAGCGCAGGTATCAAATTCTCTTATAACAGTCAACTCAGTGTTGTTATATCATCTGATTATAGTTTTGGACAGAATAAGGTAGCTGAAGGTGAAAGGACAACAGCCGGTTACGTAATACTCAATCTTTCTCTCAATTCCGGTGCCTTTGATTTATTCGGCTCTGGAATTAGAATTAATGCAGGTGTGGAAAATATTTTTAATAAAGAATACAGGAACCACCTTTCAACCATAAGAGGGAATCTGGTATTCGAACCGGGGCGTAATTTCTTTATTAAATTAATCGCGGATTTTTGATTAATTTTGTGCTGATTTTTTACCATTAATCCGGTAGCTATGAACTGGTTTCTGATAGCTCTATTATCGTCGTTTCTTTCTGCATTTGCTGCAATCACACAGAAGAAAGTTCTTTTTAATAGAAGTCCGCTGGAGTTTTCCTATCTTTTATCAATTGCGAATCTTCTCTTCTCAATCCCTTTTTTCTTCTTTATAGATTACGGCACGGTGAATCTCAATAACATCACGGTCCTTTTTATAAAAGCGGTTATCGGTGTTGCGGCGTTTTTGTGTGTAATGACAGCGTTAAAAAATCTGCAGATCAGTAACGCGCTTCCGCTGCTTGCTTTAACTCCGGGATTTGTTGCCGTTTTTGCTTTTATTTTCCTTGGCGAATCCTTATCACTTCCGGAAGTTGCAGGACTTATATCATTAATAACCGGAACATATATACTTGAGAGCAGGAACCTTAAGGAGATACTTTTCCCTCTTAATGTGTTTTTCAAATCAAAATTCCACCGGTATATACTCGCGGCGCTATTATTATTCACCGCTTCTTCGGTTATGGATAAATTACTTTTAGTAAGACTGAATCTTACTCCTGTATCATTAACCGCTTTTCAGCATCTCTTCTTTGCAATTCTTTTTACAATCATTTATTTATTCGGCAAAAAGGAAAATAAAAGCTCCTTGCTGCCGGCGGACAGAAAAGATTACGGATGGATTGCGCTTATATCGGTTTTAACAATCGGCTACCGTTTTACACAGATCGTTTCCATCGGACTTGCATCAGTGGCGCTCACGCTTGCGGTTAAGCGGACTTCCGTACTCTGGGCAACAATAATAGGCGGTAGAATCTTTAAGGACTCGAACATGATCAAGAAAACAATTGCGGTCCTGTTTATTCTGCTGGGTGCTGTTTTAATTCTCCGGGATTAATTTTTTGTAAGAACCACTATATGACTTGTTGAAGGAACGTTTTTAATCTCTTTAATTATTTTCAATCCGCTCTTTTCAGCTAATCCGTAAAAACCGTTCTCTCTAACATAGGATTTAAAATTTCTGTAATGATCACTGCCGGCAGCAAATTCTACTACTTCATTAAGAGTGCTCCAGAATCCTTTTATCCGGGGCACGAGGTAATCGGCTATAATTAGATTATCTGATTTCTCCGAAAGCCTTTTAAGAATTTCAACACGTAGGTGGGGATCAACTTCGTGTATTACATAAGACAGAACAGAGTAATCATAGTGCGTTTCGGTATCGATAAGAAACTTTAATAAATCCGAGTGATAAAATCTGATATTAGAAAAACCTGTTGAAGATAATTTTGTGTTAGCAAGCTGAATATTCTTGATCGAAAGGTCAACAGAATCAACCAAACGGCATTTATCAGCAATCTGAAATGCGAATCTCCCTGTACCGCATCCGGCATCTAAAATCGTTTTGCCGGGATTGATGATATCCTTAATCAGTCCAAACGATTTGTCCTGATTAGGCGCGATCAGTTTGTCGTAAAATACTCCGTCGTACCAGTGATTTTTGTTTTCTTTCATTAACTTCCTGATGTTTAATAGTAATTAGATGAAGAAGCACAAACCAGGATTCTGATTCCAAAGATCTTAAAGAATGAGTTAAAATTCTGTGTCGATAATTAACAGAGGTAAAATTATATAAAGCTGGATTTTCTTACGCATTTTAACCGATTATCAGGTAATTTTACAACCTAAAAAACATTTGCTTATGTTAAAGCCGAAACTGTTTACAACCTTAAAGAATTATGACCGGAAACAATTTCTCCCGGATCTCACTGCCGGTGTAATAGTTGGAATTGTTGCATTACCCCTGGCAATCGCATTCGGAATAGCGAGCGGAGTGACTCCGGAGAAAGGGATTATTACCGCTATAATAGCGGGATTTATTATATCTGCTTTCGGAGGCAGCCGGGTCCAGATAGGAGGCCCTACCGGCGCTTTTATTGTTATTGTTTACGGAATTATTCAGCAGTACGGAATGACCGGTTTAATGATTGCTACAATTATGGCGGGAATAATTCTCGTAATAATGGGCTTCGCGCGATTCGGTTCAATAATAAAATTTATCCCGTATCCGGTCGTAGTTGGATTTACTTCCGGTATAGCTCTCTTAATCTTTTCAACGCAAATAAAAGACCTCTTCGGATTAGCTATTAAATCGGTTCCGTCGGAATTCCATGAGAAGTGGATTGTTTACGGCGAAAGCCTTTCATCATTGAATTATTATGCTTTCGGCATCGCGGCCATATCGCTTCTAATAATGATTTTCTGGCCGAGAATAACACACCGCATTCCAGGTTCATTAATCGCAATAATTGTTTCAACTTTGCTTGTGCATCTTTTCAACATCCCTGTGGAAACGATAGGAAGCCGTTTCGGCGAAATTCCCTCTAATATACCCGAGCCGCATTTTTACGAAATAAATCTAGCAGTCGTAAAAGATTTGATTGCGCCGGCAACAACAATTGCTCTGCTTGCAGCAATAGAATCACTCCTTTCGGCAGTAGTTGCCGACGGTATGATTGGCGGAAAGCATCGAAGCAATATGGAACTGATTGCGCAGGGGCTTGCTAATATCGTTTCTCCTCTTTTCGGTGGAATTCCTGCAACCGGTGCCATTGCCAGAACCGCGACGAATATAAAAAACGGGGGAAGAACTCCCGTTGCCGGAATCATTCATGCAATAACACTGCTATTGATAATGCTCTTTTTCGGAAGCCTGGCAAAACTGATTCCGATGGCAACTCTTGCCGCAATACTTGTTATTGTATCTTATAATATGAGCGAATGGCGTTCATTTAAAAGTCTGCTTAAAAGTCCGCGCAGTGATGTGGTGGTTCTACTCACAACATTTCTGTTAACTGTTATTTTTGATCTCACAATTGCAATTCAGATCGGGATGATACTAGCCGTTATTCTTTTTATGAGAAGGATGGCTATGGTTACCAATGTAGGTGTTATTACCAGGGAATTAGCTGATGAGGAAGAATCGTACGATCCGAATGCGATTAATAATCGTGAAGTGCCGGAAAGCGTAGAAGTATTTGAAGTAAACGGGCCATTTTTCTTCGGTGCCGCTTCAACATTCAAAGATGCTATGCATGTGATAGAAGAGCCGCCTAAAGTGAGGATTATCCGTATGCGCAATGTTCCTGCAATTGACGCAACCGGACTGCATACTCTGGAAGAATTCTATAAAGATTCGAGGAAACAGGGGACCACTATTGTTCTCTCAGGTGTGCATACGCAGCCGCTTTATGCAATGACACAGGCCGGACTGCTTGATCTGTTCGGCGAAGAGAATGTTTTCGGAAATATTGATGACGCCCTCGACAGGTCGCGTGAGATTCTCGGATTACCGCGAAAGGGGAGGCCGGCTGATTTTGTTCCTTCTGTTAAGAGAGAAAATAATCTTACTTAATTAAACTGGTATCCTGATTATTCTGTCAAACCGCCGGGATTCCGTGAATGTTGTTTACTAGTGCAACCATTAGTCCCTTTTTTCTGTTATCTATTCAACTGTGGAATTTATATTTTTGCAAGCAATAAATAATAAATTAATCCGGATAAATTTCTATTATGAAAAACAAAAGAATTATTTCAATCATATCGGTAATTGGAATTATTGCAATTCTGGTCCTTCTTAAAATCGATTTTTCCGGTGACGAGGTTTCATCGGCCGGACCTCAGATGGGAAGGAGGCAAATAACTGTTGACGGAATGATTATAGTACCGCAGAGACTTCAGAACAAGATTTTTACGAACGGAACAACATTAAGTAACGAGGAAGTAGAGCTTAGAAGCGAAACATCCGGTAAAATTACCGAGATTCTTTTTGAAGAAGGAAAACGGGTTAAGAAAGGGGATCTCCTCGTTAAAATTAACGATGCCGAACTTCAGGCAACTTTACGTAAAAATCTTTCGCGGGAATCACTTGCTAAAGATAAAGAAGCCAGATTCAAACAACTCCTTGATAAGAATATGACCAGTCAACAGGAATACGACGTTGCCTTAAGCGAACTGAATTCTGTAACGGCAGACGTTGAATTCACCCGCGCTCAGATTGATAAGACTGAAATCCGCGCTCCATTC
>CAZHHG010000020.1:0-23017 GCA_964532065.1 uncultured Melioribacter sp. | reverse complement strand
TTCTACTCAGACAAGCATTGCAAATCTTCAGAACATTAATCCGATTAAAATCGATTTCTCAGTCCCGCAGAAATATTTCGGTATACTCAATGCGGGAAAGTCTATTAATGTAAAGCTTCCCTCGTCCGGCAGTTCATACACTGGAAGGATTTATGCGGTTGAGCCGAAGATCGATGAAAATACAAGAACTATTAAAGCAAGGGCTACAGTTTCTAACGATAGAGGTGATCTTACTCCGGGAGCTTATGTAGAAATTGAAATTATTCTCGAGGAAGTGAATACTGCCTATTTAGTTCCGTCTTTTGCTCTAATCCCTGATATTGATGGGGAAAAAGTATATCTGTATAAGAACGGCAAAGCAAAATTGACTTCTATAACAACAGGTATTCGTGATGAAAAGAATGTTCAGATAATTTCCGGATTATCAAAAGGCGATACAGTTGTTGTATCCGGAATAATTCAGCTCAGGCCTAATATGCCGGTTAAGATCGGTTCAGTTAACTAATTACCCGGTTGTTTTAATAACAGATTGTAAATTAAACAGAAATAGAAAATATGAGTTTATCTTCAATTAGTATTCGCCGGCCGGTTTTGGCAACTGTAATGTCTATTGTGATTGTACTCTTCGGAATAATCGGTTATACATACCTGGGTGTTCGTGAGTATCCCAGTATTGATCCCCCGATTATATCGGTTTCAACGAGTTATCCCGGCGCGAATGCGGATGTCGTTGAATCCCAGATCACCGAACCGCTTGAAGAACAGATTAATGGAATCGCTGGTATCAGATCTCTTACATCAGTAAGCCGTGATGGAAGGAGTTCGATTTCGGCCGAGTTTGATGTAACTATCGATATCGAAGCTGCCGCGAATGACGTAAGGGATAGAGTTTCCCGGGCTCAAAGAAGCCTTCCTGCCGATGTCGATCCTCCTACTGTTTCCAAAGCCGATGCCGATGCTTTCCCGATCCTCTTTCTCAGCGTTAAAAGTGATAAGAGAAATCTTCTCGAACTTTCCGATCTTGCGCTTAATACATTCAAAGAGAGAATTCAGACAATTCCCGGTGTAAGCATGGTAAGCATCTGGGGAGAGCGAAGATACTCGATGCGCCTCTGGATGGATCCGGCTAAACTCGGAGCGTATAAAATTACACCGCTCGATATCCGTAACGCACTCGCCAGAGAAAATATTGAGCTGCCATCCGGCAGAATTGAAGGGAGCAGCACCGAATTAACTGTTAGAACCCTTGGACGGTTAACCACAGTAGAGGAATTTAATAATCTCATTATCAGAGAATCCGAAAAAGTTATTGTCAGGTTCAAAGATGTCGGTTACGCAGAACTTTATCCGGAAAATGACAGGTCGATCCTGCGCCGCGACGGAATTCCAATGGTAGGTGTTGTTGTTGTTCCTCAACCGGGAGCCAATCATATTCAGATAGCCGATGAATTTCATAAACGTGTCGATCAGATTAAAAAAGATCTTCCTGAAGATATAAGCCTTTCAATCGGTTTCGATGTTACAAAATATATCCGCAATTCTATCTCGGAAGTTCAGGAAACAATTCTTCTGGCTTTTGCACTCGTTATTCTTATTATCTTTTTCTTCCTGCGCGACTGGCGTACGACAATAATTCCTATTATTGCAATTCCGGTCTCGCTTATTGGCACCTTCTTTATAATGTATCTTGCCGATTTCTCAATCAACGTATTAACGCTTTTAGGAATTGTCCTCGCTATTGGAATTGTTGTTGATGATGCGATTGTAGTACTTGAAAATATTTATAGAAAAGTTGAAAGCGGGATGCACCCCGTTGAAGCAGGAATAAAAGGAACATCCGAAATTTTCTTTGCTGTTATTTCAACAACTATAGCGCTCGCATCAGTGTTCCTCCCGATCATGTTTCTTCAGGGAATTACAGGCAGATTGTTCGTTGAATTCGGTGTTGTAATTGCCGGTTCGGTAATAATCTCATCTTTTGTAGCCCTTACCTTAACTCCGATGCTTAGTTCGCGTATTCTTAAACAGAAAGAGAAACACAGCAGGTTCTATTATAAAACAGAACCTTTCTTTAACTGGCTGGAAAGATCATATCGGAACTCTCTCGATGCTTTTATGAGGAAAAGATGGCTCGGATTTGTGATTATGGGTGCTTCTGGATTGATAATTTATTTTATCGGCGCCGGTCTGGAATCGGAGCTCTCTCCAATCGAAGATAGAGGTGAGGTTAGAATTCAATCGACAATGCCCGAAGGTACCTCTTACGAGATGATGGATAATTATATAATGAATATGACGCGTGTTGTTCAGGATGCTGTTCCTGAATCAGAAGCTGTCATTTCTGTTACTGCCGGCGGTGGAGGAGGTGGATCTTCAAACAGCGGGTTTGTCAGGGTTGTTCTAACAGAGAAAGATCAGAGAGAAAGATCCCAGCAGGAAGTAGCCGATCAGTTGACAGGGATTGCAGTTAAACTTAATGATGCCCGCTCTTTCGTTGTTCAAAGCCAGTCGATTTCTACAAGAAGAGGCGGTTTACCCGTTCAATATGTTATTCAGGCTCCGGATATCGAAAGACTTAGAGAAGTGATTCCAAAATTTTTAGAAGCTGCTCAGGATGATCCTACATTTGCTAATGTTGATATCAACCTCAAATTCAATAAGCCGGAAATTCTTGTCGAGATTAATAGAACAAAAGCACGTGAACTCGGAGTCTCCGCATTGGATATTGCGCAGACTCTTCAGCTTGCCTATAGCGGTCAGAGATTCGGTTTTTATGTTATGAACGGGAAGCAATACTCAGTAATTGGACAGGTTTTTAGAGAGAATAGAAACAAACCGCTTGATCTCGCATCTCTATATGTAAGAAATAACCGCGGTGAACTGATTCAGCTCGATAATCTTATTACAATGAAAGAAAGAAGCAGTCCGCCGCAGCTCTACCGGTTTAATAGGTATGCCAGCGCAACTGTTTCCGCGAGCCTTGCGCCCGGAAAAACTATCGGTAATGGAATTGAAGCAATGGACAGGATAGCCAAACAGGTCCTGGACGAAAAGTTTTCCACGGCACTTGAAGGTGCATCCAAGGATTTTGTCGAAAGCTCTTCGAGTCTTATCTACACATTTATGCTTGCACTCGTTCTGATTTATTTAACTCTCGCGGCCCAATTCGAAAGCTTCCGCGATCCCTTCATTATAATGTTTACTGTACCTTTAGCAATTGCAGGCGCTGTTCTATCATTGTGGTACTTCGGCCAGACTTTAAATATTTTTAGTCAGATTGGGCAGATCATGTTGATTGGACTAGTAACAAAGAACGGAATTCTGATTGTTGAATTTGCTAATCAGAAAAAAGCTCAGGGCTTAAGTGTTGTTGATGCGGTTAAAGAAGCGGCGCGTTTAAGATTACGTCCGATCCTTATGACGAGCTTATCTACCGTTCTCGGTACTCTTCCGATTGCACTTGCTCTCGGCGCCGGATCTGAAAGCCGCGTCTCCATGGGTATCGCTGTTATCGGCGGACTTATTTTCTCTACTATTCTTACATTATTCGTAATACCCTCCATTTATTCTTATTTCTCCGAAAAAACAAAAGCTGTTTCTAATGTTGCATTAGGTCAACAGGAGAAAGAAATCCTTCATATTGAAGAAATGGCTGAGGTCTCAAAATAATTTACAATTTGTAATTTAGATAAGAGGACGGTTTAAGCCGTCCTCTTTTATTTTAAATCCATTTTACCGCTTTGCAAAAATCAGTATGCCGACCTATCTTGCAAGCTAAAAAAGGTAATCTATGACAGACACCACTCCAAAAGCCGGCATTTTCAAATCCTTTTCAAAAAATTTCTGGACCGTAATTATGATGGAATTTTTTGAACGCGGTTCCTACTATGGTATGATGAGTATCCTATCGGTTTACATGACAGATCAGCTCAGTTTTTCAAAAGAGAGTGTTGGAGTAATTAAAAGTACAATTCAGCCGCTTCTCTATATTCTTCCAATTCTATCAGGTGCTATAGGTGACCGGTTTGGTTACAGAAGAATGTTAACATTCGCATTTATCTTCTTAGGACTCGGCTATTTCCTTACAAGTCAGACTACCGAATACGCAATGGTCTTTGCAAGTTTAATTATTATGGCAATAGGTGCGGGGGCATTCAAACCGTTGATTTCCGGTACTATTGCGCGAGAAACTAATGAGTCGAACAGTACTCTTGGATTCGGGATCTTCTACTGGTCAATTAATCTCGGCGCATTTTTATTCCCGCTGATTCTGGTACCCTATATTAAAAACGCTTTCGGCTGGCAGTATGTTATGATGGCTTCCGCTATTTGTACCGCTGCTATGTTAATACCAACTTACCTTATTTATAAAGAACCGAAAAAGCCGGAAAGCACAAAAAACCTTGCTGAAGTCTTGAAAGGAATGGTTCTGGTTTTAACTGATTTCAGGTTTATCGGATTGATAGTTATCTACTCCGGATTCTGGATTCTCTATTTCCAGATGTTCGATTCGGTTTTGTGGTACGTTCAGAAATATGTGGATGCTTCTTCACTCAATAACGCGGTGAACGGATTATTCGCCGCTGTCGGAATTAGTCTTAACTGGAAATTTGATGTTGAACATGTGACCGTAATTAATGCCGGCACAATTATTCTTCTTCAGATTATTGTTTCCAACATTGTTAAAACCAAAAAAGCACTTCCTACAATGATAACCGGAATAACTATGGGAACAATAGGTATGGCAGTTCTTGCTATATCAACTGATATCTGGGTTTTCATGCTCGGAATTATGGTCTTCTCTATCGGTGAGATGACCGCGCATCCAAAATTTATTAGCTATGTTGGATTGATTGCTCCCGAGGATAAAAAAGCTCTCTACCTGGGTTATTCATTCCTTTACGGCGTTCTCGGAAGCGGTATCGGCGGAATTCTCGGCGCTAACCTTTACGTCCATTTTGTCGATAATCTTAATCAGCCGAGTCTGCTTTGGATAATATTCAGCATGATCGGCGTTCTCACGATCATTGGACTATTATTATATAATAAGTATCTAGCTCCCAAAACTAAAAATGTTTAAGGATCGGTTGAACTAACGGCTGTGATTTTGAAAATGAAATATTGCTGCGTCTTCACTTTTATCGTTTTTCTTTTGACGCTTAATCTGAATTACGCCCAGCACGAGAACGTTGAGCTGGACCACGATGTATACCGCTATCTAAAAGAGATGAAAGTAAAAGGGATTATTCAGAAAATTCATGATGACAATCCCGTTATGTCGCGGCTGGAAATTAAAAGACATCTTCAAAACATTGAGTCGCAAAAGGACAATCTGAGTAGTACAGAAACAAGTTTGCTGAAAAAATATCAAAATGAATTCTACGATGAGAAAGCCGACAGCTCCAATACCTATCAGTTTTTCGGAAGCAGTTCCGGCTTCTCATCGGATTTTTCCGATTTCTTTTCTGATAAAATGAAATATATGTTCAGTTACAGCGATGATAATGCAAGCTATTATCTCGAAATTCTCGGAAGGGCTTTGTACGGCCAGCAATTTGAACCATCTGTAAACAACTCATCCTTATTTGATATCGGTTTCAGATTCAGAGGAACTGTTTTCGACATGATCGGATACAGTCTCACCGCTCAAAAAGGAGGTATTGCAGGATCTCAGGATTTAGCACCAACATTCGATTCCCGCTTGAATTACAATTTCAAATATTATGAGCGGTTCGAAAATATTGGCAATTATGATTTTACAGAAGGGTATCTGCGCTATTTCATTGAACCGGCTGATAATATGAATCTCGCTTTCCAGATCGGAAGGGAGAAGTTGAAACTTGGTTATGGATACGGGAGTAAGCTTGTTCTATCAGGCGATCATCCGATACTCGACTTTGTTAAAGTCGATTTTAATTACGGTGTTTTTAGTTTTACTTCCCTTCATGCTTCCACGGTAGGTGAATTCAATTTCGACCGGGACCAGAACTACACAAAATTTATTGCCTATAACCGTTTTAAGCTTTCACTGGAAGATCTGTTCGATTTCGGTTTCGGTGAAACCGTAATTTATACAGGAAGAGGAATTGATCTTGCTTATCTGAATCCATTCGCGTTTTATAAATATATCGAAATGTCGATTCAGGACCGGGATAACGCGGTTGTCTTTCTCGATCTGCAGACGAATCTTATGAACAATCTTGAAATCCAGGGGACGTTTTTCCTGGATGAAAACATTCTTTCACACCTTCAGGAGCTGGAACTTTTCTCCAATAAAACCGCCTATCAGATCGGCGCTTTCTGGTATTCGCCGTTTTCGATTAACGATCTTTCGCTCGTTCTGGAATTTACAAGAATCCGCCCTTATGTCTATTCCCACTTCAGTCTTAAAAATTCTTATACGTCTCACAGTCATAACCTCGGTCATAGAATCGGCCCTAATGCAGAGGAGATTCACACGTCGGTTTCCTACAATGTAAGTGAAAAGTTAAGAGTTGATGTCGAGTATCAGCATGTCCGGTCGGGGGAGAATATTTACGACGGGCAGGGGAATCTGATTTTTAATGCCGGCGGTGATTTTATGATCGGGCACCGCGACCGGATTGATGCCAGGTATATTAAATTCCTGGACGGTGAGAGAATCAACCAGAATATATTAGGATTGAATTTGAGATATGAACCGGTACGTGAGGTTTGGTTCGATCTTCACCTGAAGTATTTAGCCGAAAGAAATGTTACTAAGGAAACATCTTTGAATACGGGTTTCGCCTATCTGAGAATGGTCTTCAATTTTTAGAGCCGCATTTTTTTTAATTTGTTATCTGCCGGCCGTAAAGAATTCCGGTTTGTAAGATGATTATTTCAGATAAACCATTTTCTGAGTTTTAATAATATTACCGGCTTTTAATTGATAAAAATAAATTCCGCTTGATAGCAAAACTGACCGCAGGATTTCTGAATGATAACCCGCTGATTTGAATTCATCTACAAGAGTAGCAACTTCTTTTCCGAGAATATCAAAAACTTTCAGAGTTACATGTTCGCTCTTTGTAATCTCATATTTAATAATTGTTTCCGAATTAAAGGGATTTGGATAATTTTGATGTAAACTAAAATACTCAGGTTCACTTAAGTATAGCTCAATTATCCAGCTGTATTCATATTTCCCGTTAAAATCTATTTGTTTTAGGCGGTATTGAACTTTGCCGCTAAATGGATTTTTATCTGTAAATGAATAACTCTTCGGGGAATTGCTGTTCCCGTTACCTGTTACAAATCCAATAATCTGCCAATTGCTATTCTGATGTTTGCGCTCCACATTGAATCCATAGTTGTCTACTTCGGTTGCAGTCTGCCATATTAAATCTACTTTGTTATTTTCGGCAGTTGCATTGAAACTAATAAGCTCTACAGGTAATGCTCTTTCTGTAAAAAGCGCCATGTAGGGCTGCGCATATCCGCCCATAGTGGAAAAGTCGCCCCCCGCATAAATATCACTACCGCTAATCACAATGGAATTAACTGTATTGTTCGCGTTTGGATTCCAGGAAGCATCTGCGTTGCCATTTGTGTTGTTTAGTTTTGCAATTCTGTTTCTTGATTGAGCTCCAATTGTTGTAAAACCGCCGCCAGCATATATGTCGCTAACGCTTATCGCGATGGCGGAAATGGTTCCGTTGGAACCGGCATTCCAAGTTCCGTCTGCCGCACCATTGGAATTATTTAATTTGGCAATATAATTTCTTGTTTGTCCGCCGATTGAAGAAAAATATCCGCCGGCATATATGTCGTCTCCACTTACAGCAATTGCAGTGATCAGGTTATTTGCATTAGGGTCCCAGGATGCATCGGCATTTCCGTTTGTGTTATTGAGTTTTGCGATATTATTTCTTGTCTGTCCGCCAATTGAAGTAAATGATCCGCCGGCATAAATATCACTTCCGCTTATTGCTAAGGAAAGAATTGATCCATCAGAATTTGGATTCCAATCTGTATTAGCATTGCCATTAGTATTATTTAACTTCGCTGCATCATTTCTCGACTGACCTCCAATACTTGAAAAAGCACCTCCCACATATATATCACTTCCGCTTATTCCAATTGAGTAAATTGTCCCGTTTGGATTTGGGTTCCAGTCTGAATTTGCTTCACCAGTTGTATTGTTTAGCTTAGCTAAATTGTTCCGGGATTGACCGCCTATTGTGGCGAATTGCCCGCCGACATAAATGTCGCTACCGGATATAGCAATTGTTCTTATTAAAGAATTAGCATCAGGATTCCATGTAGCATCAATTTGTCCGGTTGTGTTGTTTAATTTCGCAATCCTATTTATGTTTTGACCTCCCAGGGATGTGAAATCTCCTCCGGCATAAATATCACTTCCACTTGCGCCAATAGCATAAACTATGTTGTCGCAATAAGAAATCCAGCTCCCGTCTGCATTGCCGTTTGTATTATTTAATTTCGCAATATAATACCGTGTCTGTCCGCCTATTGAAGAAAAGGGGCCGCCGGCAAAAATATCACTTCCGCTTATCGCAATTGCACGAACAGTTCCGTTGGAATTTGGATTCCATGTTTCATCAATAAGCCCGGTCGCAATATTAAATTTTGCAAGTCTGTTTCTTGATGCACCCCCGACTGTTGTAAACGCACCGCCAACGTAAATATCAGCACCGCTTATTGCTAAAGTATAAACTGCACCGGAAGGATCCGGATTCCAGGACGTTGCTAATCCGTCAGCGTCAATTATCGCAAGTCGATTTCTTGATTGTCCTCCTATTGTTGTAAATGAACCCCCGGCATATATATCTGTTCCGCTTACTGCTAACGTTTCAACCGTATTGTTTGAATTTGGATCCCAGGATTCCGCTTGCCCGTTTGTACTGTTAAGCTTGGCAATTCTGTTTCTTGACTGGGTTCCTATACTGGTAAATGATCCGCCTGTATAAATATAACTTCCGTTAATGACAACTGTTTTTACTGTATTGTTAGCATCAGGATTCCAGGTTACATCAGCGGCTCCATCAGTGTTGTTCAGTTTAGCTATATAGTTTCTGTTTTCAGCGCCAATTCTTGAAAAACTTCCCCCAACATAAATGTTCGATCCGCTTACTGCAATTGAATTGACATAATTATTAGCAGCAGGATTCCATGTTGAATTAACTGAACCATCGCTATTAATATGAGCAATATAGTTGCGTGTATAAGCTCCAACTTTTGTAAATTGACCGCCAATGTACCAGCCGCCGCTACCGTCCGGTGCAACGGTATTAATTGTACCGTTAACTTTTGGAAACGATAAATTAGGAGTTATTGAAGCGGATGTAATTTTAGCGCCATGCCCGGTATTTGGACCGACATAAGTAAAATTACCCCCTATGTAGGTATAATCTCCATCCACTGCAATTGCGTAGACTGTGTTGTTTGCTATCCACATGTCTGTGTTGGGAGTGTAAGATTGGGCTGGGGTTAATTGATTGAAAGCGAATAGAATAAAAAATATAGTTAGAATATTTTGCCTATAAAAACAGATTGGGATAGTAGTTGATTGATGTGATTTAACAATTCTTTCTTTTTTAGATAATGAGCTTGAAGAGATGGTCTTTTCCATATATATCCTCTAAGAAGCAGTGACTTTTTGATATTTTCCTTTCTCAAATATTGATAATTAAACATAAAACTACTTTGAATTATTAAGCAGGTGCACCTTTGATTAACTTAAGAAAAGTGATTTGTAAAAGCAATTATTAGATTATACTTGTATGGACTGATTAAGCACGAAACTATTTTCCCGCCTGCTTATTAGTGTTAAGGAATCCTGAAATTCTTATTTCTATTAAAGAACAAATGCTATGAAATTTATTTTATTGAAATATTACGTGTTATGATTGTATTGTGAATTCTTTAATTGCGAATTCACAATTATCTTAAGTGCAGAAATCGTGGTATGCTATTGTATTTAATCAATCGCTAAAAATATATGGAGCGGGAATAAGCAAATATGACGGATCGATTAATTTTATTTAATTAAAATCATTTTTCTCGTTTGTGAAAAATTACCTGCCGTTAATATGTAGAAATAAATTCCACTGGGTATTTCTCCATTAATTCTCCATTCGCAATTGTAAATACCTGCTGGTTCGTAATCATTCACCAATTCTGCAATCTCGCGTCCAAGCAGATCATAAACCTTTAACGTAACCCAACAGCTTTCTGTTAACTGATAGCGGATTACTGTTGCCGGATTAAATGGGTTGGGGTAATTCTGATAAAGTACAAATTCTGTCGGTATCATATCTGTCTCTCTAACACCTACTATCGTACTCTTCTCACTCCATGTATTTGTTGATATGTTGTATTGATATAATTTATCTGTCTTCTTATTCTCCTTATCTATTCCTCCATATACATATATCATATTCAACATTGCCGTTGATGCCAGTCCATCAAGTTCTTTAGGTAAATCTGAAAGCTTCTTCCAGACCCAACTTTCTGTATCTAACTCATAAAAATCCTTTAACTTACCATCTGTATATGTATAACCGCCTCCTACATATACCTTATTCCCATTACTTACACATATTCCGTTATATCTCTCCACAGGTATTGTTCCCGTTGTTGTCTGCTCTCTCCATGTGTCGGTTTGTTCATTGTAAAGATAAAACTTGTCCGTTCCTTGTTTCTTGAATACAAATGTTTTACCCGGATTAACATTTGTTGCTCCGTTGATATGGGTGTCGGTGAATGGTACATCGTTCTTCTTTGTCCATGTGTTTGTAGTAAAGTTGTATTGCCAGTTATCCTTTATTGGTTGATCCGAGGTTGTAGCTCCGCCGATTACGTAAAAACTATTGTTTGTGTGGACAACACCATATTTACCTCTTTCTGAAAGAGTTGTGGGCTGGTTTACTTTATTCCATTTTTTTGAGGTGAGGTTAAATATCCAGATATCTGTCAGAAGTTTATTATCATCGTAACCGCCAAAGAGGTAGAGTGAGTTAGAAAATTGATTACTTCCAATTGAGTTAAAATATCTTCCTTCTGGTTTTGTGTCGTCTGAAGGAGTTTCGTCTTCCCACGAATTTTCACCAGGTGTATATTTCCATAAATCATTTACTAATGAACTTAGATTAGTTTTCAATAAACTACCATATGCATTATCAGTCATACCACCAAAAAGATAAATCTTGCTGCCGTCGTTAGTGAAAGCGGATCCATATAAACCGGGCAGAGTTTTTGTCTGGGCAAAAGTTAATGAAACAAATATCATCAGAATAAGAGTGGTCTGTTTCATTGAAAGATTCCTTATTTAATTAGAATCATCTTTCTAGTTTGTGAAAAATTACCTGCTCTTAAATTATATAAATAAATTCCGCTTGGTAATTCCCCAGTCTCAATTCTAAATTCGCAATTGTAACTCCCTGGGTGTTTGTATTCGTTAACCAAAGTAGTAATTTCATTTCCCAACAGATCATAGATTTTCAATGTCACCCATACTCCCGTGGAGATATGATAAGTTATAACCGTACCGGGATTAAACGGATTAGGATAGTTCTGCAAAAGTGAAAACGATGAGGGAACAGAATTATTAAAGTTATCAACATCTGTCGGGATCTTCGTCCAGTATTTTATTGAGTTGTCCTGATGATTTGCGCTTAGAATTTTATTTCCGTCGGGGCTATAAATAATCCGGCTTACTGTTTGGCCTGCCTGACCGGCAGGACTCGTCCATAGAAGGTTGCCGTTAGATGTGTTCCAGATTCTTATAAGACTCTCAGAAGATCCGCCACCGGAGGCGATGCGGCTTCCGTCCGGACTGAAGGCGACTGATATTACATCGTCGGTGTGGCTGCCCGTCCAGGCTAATGTTCCGCTGGTGGCATTCCAGAGTTTAACTTTATTGTCGTCACCAATAGATACAATTGTATTTCCGTCGGGACTGTATTTTGCGTCGAAGACTCTTCCGGAATGTACCATTGTCTGAAGCAGCGCTCCTGTAACAGCATTCCAGATCTTAACATAGCCGCTCCAATCGGAGGACATTACTTTAGACCAGTCGTTGTTGAAATAAACCGTTGATACATTAGAATTAGTCGAGGCTATCATTACCTGCGTTTGTGTTGTAATGTTCCAGACTTTTAAAAACCTGTCAGAACCTGAAACTGCAAAATTTCCGTTTCCGCTTACCGAAAGGAAATTTACGCCGGTGTTGAAATTGGAATCGTGAATCCCGATCCATACTACATTACCATTCTCAGCATTCAGGCATTTAACATTGTTATCTTCGTTGGCAATCATCACACGGTTGCCGAACGATGAGAAGATTGCTGCAATTACAACATCCACGTCGGTTATTATCCAGAGCTGACCTCCGTATTCTGCATCCCACATCCTTACGGTCTTATCCGAACTTGCCGTAACAACTTTTTTGCCGTCGGGGCTTACATCTATATAATTCACTTTTCCGTCGTGCTGACCGGTCCATAGAAGATTTCCGTTAACGGGATTCCAGGCCTTGATCGTTTTATCGTCTCCTCCGGAAAAAACTCTGGAGCCGTCCGGACTTATTGCAATTGCCCGAACATATCCGGAATGATTTCCAGTCCAGGAGAGTGTGTAATTCTCCTGGGCCGACAGGGAGAAACTCATTAAAAAAAGAAGCATTATAATTTTGTTCATAATCACCTGGTGCTGATTCGATTTTATTTAATATAAACCATTTTTTTTGTTTGTGAAAAATGGCCTGCTCTGAGTCTGTAATAATAATTCCCGGAAGCAATTGCTGAGCCAGGAGTAAATTGTACCGTGTAATATCCGGGTTGCTTGTATTCGTTTAACAATGTTTCAACTTCTCTTCCAAGAGGATCATAAATTGTTAATGTTACATGTTCTCCTCTAGCAATCCGGTAATTAATTGATGTAATAGGATTAAATGGATTAGGGTAATTCTGAAATAATTTGTAATCCAGCGGCAGCTGGTCTTTGCTATCGTCAACTCCGACAAAAAAATCGGTAAGGGGTCTTCGCCAGAGTCCGTCAAATCCGGCAGAGGTAGTAGCATAGATATAATTAGAGCTAATCCTTATTGTATTGAAGAAAAGATGGGGGAGTCCCGTGTTTATTGAACTCCAGCTCTGTCCTCTATTGGAGGAATAAAAAATTCCCTGTCCGTGCGTTCCTATAAAAATGTTTGGTCCAGTTCCATCAACTGTTCTGGTATAAGTTGTTGCAGGCAGACCGGCAGAATTTAAAGCCCATGTTCCACCGCCAACGGGCATTGACAAAACACCTGAACCCCAATGACCTAGGAAAATGGTGTTATCAATAACCGAAATAGTTTTAATGAAATTGCTGCTTGTTAATCCGGATTCAGTTAGCCGCGTCCATGTTGCACCCTGAGTGGATGTTGAATAAACTTCTTTAGGATGACTGGTCGCCACATACAATATTCCTCCGGAAGAATAAAGAGCCTGAATATTCGAATTGATCCAGGCATAGCTAACTTTTGTCCATGCCGCGCCATAGTTGTCAGTATAATATAGTCCGTTGGACGTTGCAAGAAAGAGTCTTGTCCCTACGAATGCGAGATCGTTAAACCAGTCGCTTCCCGGGCTTAAACCCGTATTAGTGAATGACCATGTAGTTCCGCCGTCTGTTGAACGGGCAACACCCTGGAAACTTGTTCCTGTAGCAATAAAAATATAGTTATCCTTAACAGCTATTGCTTCAGAACCTACAGTATTACTGTTTTTTTCTGTCCAAGTTGATCCGCCGTTATCAGAAATAAAAAACCTTCCGCCACCTCCGCCGACATAGATTCTTGATCCGGAAATATAGATCGAGTTGGCAGAAATATCGGGGATAGAATTAATCTTTTGCCATTGTGAATAGACGGAAGAAAATAATAAAACCCACCAGAAAAAAATTTTTTTCATAATTTCCTCTTCAGTAAAATGTTTTTAATCGTCCCGCTGCAAAAGCAGTTTAAGCATTTATTTCAGGTAGAGAAGTTTTATCATTCTCTGAACAGTATTAGTTTTAAAGTCGCAAAAATAGACGCCGCTTGGAATACCTGAAGGGTTCCAGAGTAGAATAAAAGATCCCGGTGAATATTCCTTGCTGGTTAATACCTCTATTTCTTTTCCAAGAATATTATAGATAGTGATTGTTACAAAGGATTCCTCTGCAAGATTAAATGATATTTCCGTCCCTGCGTTAAACGGATTCGGATAATTCTGATACAATTCGGTTCTAAGCGGGATAGTCTCATCTTTCACATTAACTGTTATTGAATTGAATTTCCATACATCGCTGAATTCACACCATCCGGCTGCATTATGTGACTTTACTTTCCACCAGTATGATTTGTTCGGCAGGGCAGTAAATTCTTTGGAATTGGTTGCGATATTCTGATCGGTAACAGGATTGGTAAAGTTGATATTATCTGCAATCTCCAGCCAGTAATTATCAACTCCGGGAGTTGATTCAAGCCATGCGAGAGAAACATTGTTGCTGTTAAGTGTTGAATTGTTTGCCGGACTGACAAGCGTAACTTTAGAAGGAAGGGACATAACAGTAGTAAAATTAAATGTGTCGGACCAGGATCCGTTACCAAAAGTATTTACAGCCCTGACCCTCCAGTAATATTTAATGTAGTTTAACAATGCGGTTATAGTTTTATTTGTTGATGTAAGTCTCTGTTCATTCATTACTAATACTTGAAAATCCGGGTTAGTGCTTACTTGAATTTCGTATGTTTCTGAACCGGTAACCGGATTCCAGGAAAAGCTGAAAGTCAGTGGTTGACTTACTGAATTGTCAGCGGGAGATAAAAGCGTTACCTGTCCCGGTTTTGCGCCACCCGGGGAGAACGTCGGATCAAAGTCCTGCTCGCTGTTATTAGTTAGTCTTGTCTTGTTGGTTCCATCCGGATTCATCACCCAGATTTCCATCGAGTTATTACCCGCGGTTCCCATGAATGCAATCTTATCTGCCTCGTATGAGTACATTGGCGAGTCCTCATCTTCGTTTACGGTATTTGTAAGATTGGTAACGTTTGATGTCTGAGGTGTCTGATTGATTGAGAACTTTGCGATATCTGATTTGCCTCCGGCAACCGGTGCGTATTTACATATCACATACTGGCCGTCCGGAGAGACTCTTGGAAGCTCGTCAAAATCAGCAGTATTTGTCAGCTGAATTACATTTCCGCCCGCGACAGGCACTTTATAAATAGCTCCCGTCAATTGATCGGGATTTACTCTTTGAAAGACAACCCACTGACCGTCGGGCGTAAAAAACGGCGAATCACCCAGAACAGGATTCCCGCTCTGATCGTTGATAAACTGCTTATTGGTTCCATCCGGATTCATTGTGCATAAAGCGAATCCTGTGTTCGTAATATTTCTGAAGAATGCTATTTTGCTTCCGTCCCATGCGAATTTAGGACCCACGCACGATTCCGATACATCCGCCGTGAGATCGGTAGCGTTAGTACCGTCGCTGTTCATTATATAAACATTGTTAATGATATTCGGAGCCGTTCCGGTGGTTCTGGAAAATGCGATATATTTTCCGTCCGGACAGAAATGAGGATTCATGTCTTTGGCATCACTGTCTAACAATTTTGTCTGATTGCTTCCGTCGGAATTCATTATCCATATGTCCCAATCGCTTGAACTTTGCTGTTTACAGTATGCAATTTTACCGTAAACCGCGGCTGCTGCGGCAGTTCCGGTTCCCTGAATTGCAAATGTGTAAGGATTTTCGTCAGCGTCATTGTTAGCAATGCCGATAGCTGCTGATTTTGTCCCGGCACTTGAAGGATCAAACTTAACCTGGAACGTGGTTGAACCGCCGGCCGCAATTGTTGTCGATGGATTTGCGATTACTGAAAAATCTGACGCATTAGTTCCTGTGATTTGAATAACCGGATTTCCTGATAATGAAAGATCCTGTGTTCCCTTATTTTCTATTGTAAAAGTCCGCGTAACCGAACCGCCCTCAACAAGAGCGGAACCAAAGTCGGTATGATCGGTTGTCGCCGGAGAATTATCACCATTAACAATATCCACTCCGTTACCCTTCAAATTAATTTCAGGCGCGGAAGCTGCTTGTGCTGGTGAAAAGGAAGGATCCCAATCCGCAACACTGTTGTTTGTAATTTTTGTATTGCCTGAGCCATCTGTATTCATTATATATATTTCAGAAGTTTCGGGAGCCAGTTGTCCGGTATAGTAAACGATCTTATCACCTTCCCAGGAATAATTTGCTGTTCCTGCCGGCATTGTAGGCTGATTTGTCATATTTACAATATCAGCATTGTTAGAGGGATTGTGATCATGAGGCATCCGGTATAAATCCCACACAGTAAATCCCCGCTTAAATAAAATATATTGCCCGTCTGTTGAATAGACAGGTGTTTCGTCAAGATCACTTCCATCCGTTAGATCTACAACTGTCCCGTCGCTTATTTTTACTTTGCAGATTTTAGATTTCGGATTCGGGTCATTAGCAGTTTTTCTTTGAAAAACCAGCCACTGACCGTCGGGCGAGAACGTTGGAGAACTGTCGTCGCCGTTTGTTGCAAGAACAGCTGTATGTCCGGTTCCGTCTGAATTCATAATCCACAGGTCGCCGTTTCCAGGCGCAGCGGTTACATCGAAGGCAATTTTTGTCCCGTCCCACGAAAAATGAGGGCCCACACATGGTTGTGTCAAAGTACCAATGCTGGTAAGATTAGTCTGATTGCTTCCGTCAGAATCCATTACGTAAATATCGCTCTGCATCGGCTGCTGACTGGTTATCCGGGCAAAAACTATTTTAGTTCCCTGAGGATTAAAATGCGGATTTGTGTCCCGGTAAGTATTATCGGCCAGTTTAACTTCGCCGCTTCCGTCACGGTTCATAGTCCAGATATCCCAATCGGACTGCGACTGGGATCTTGTAAATGCAATTTTATTGTAGACAGCTCCCTGCACAGATTTGTTCTGTGCGATAATTTGAAGTGAAAATATCTGTAAAAAGAGAAAACCGAATAACAATTTTGTTTTCATACGGTTCTCGGCTCAAAATAGTTTTGTATGGGAGTTAAGAAGAATTGAAGTTCTGATGGTAGCATGCCCACAACAGATTCCTCTTAAAATGTGGAAAGGAATTATCTATTAAATTTGTTATGGACTTTATTGCCGCAATAAGGAAATGGAATATCAACCTGATATAACTTATTGAATTGCCTTCTGTAGTGCAATATCATTAATCATAGAATAGAATTTAAATTGCCCACGAAAATTGTCTGTATCCATTTGGATTATTTGAAAAAAAGAGATTTTCGGGACATTTCAATTTTGCCGTCTGGTCATTTTAAGATAAATTTACATCATGATTGAAAAATACAAGCATATTATCTGGGACTGGAACGGCACAATCCTTAACGACGTAAATCTGTGCGTAGAGCTTATCAACTGGCTTGCATTATCCAGATCACTGCCGCCGATTGATATTGACAGGTATAGAGAAGTCTTTACTATTCCCGTAAAGAATTATTATGCCGCTCTCGGTTTCGATTTTGAAAAGGAATCGTTTGAAAAACTGGGACGCATCTGGATGGATGAATACGAAAGAAGAAAATTCGAGTGCGGTCTTTATGATGGAGTAACAGACCTTCTTAATAAGATTAATAAACTTGGTATTGGGCAGTCAATTCTTTCTGCCTATTCCCAGCATACGCTTGATGAGCTTGTAGATCATTACGGTCTACGCAAATATTTTACTCATGTTGTAGGCCTCGATAATATCTATGCTGCAAGTAAACTTCATTTGGGCAAAGACCTTATGAGCCGACTCGGTAACGGTAAAGGGGAGACTCTTCTTATTGGCGATACGGTTCACGATTTTGAAGTCGCGTCAGAAATCGGCGCCGATTCTGTTCTTATTGCAAACGGCCATCAGAGCCGGCGGGTTCTTGTTGAGTGCGGATCCAGGGTTGTCGATTCTGTAAGTGAACTGCTGTAACTCTTTCCTAAGTCCCTACTTCATTTAAAATTTTTGTGTCTATTAATTTCCCTATTTCATAATTTGAACCAGATTAAATATCAATAACTTCTTTAAGAGGTTCATATGATTAAACGGTTAATTCTCATCTCACTTATTTTAACTTCATGTCTGTCCGCCCAGCAGATAAAATCTCCGGAGGAATTTTTAGGATTCAAAGTCGGCGCCGACTATAAGATAGCCGATTACGAAATGATTCAAAAATACTTTAAACATCTCTCCGAATTTTCGAAACAGATTGTTTATGAGGAGATCGGTAAATCGTCGCTTAAGCGGGACATGTTTATGGCGATTATCAGCTCCGAAGAGAATATCAAGAATATGGAGAAGTACAGAGGTATTGTAAAAAAACTTTCGGACCCCAGAAAGATCTCTGATGACGAGGCAGCATCTCTCGCCAGGGAAGGGAAGACCGTTGTACTTGTTACGTGTAATATTCACTCTACTGAAATTGCTTCGGCTCAAATGTCGATGGAGCTCGCTTACAACCTGATTACGGGTAAATCCTCGGCTGAAGTTATCAGCTCTCTGAACGATGTTATACTTATTCTTATGCCCTCTATTAATCCGGACGGTACAACCATGGTGGTTGACTGGTACAACAAGACACTCAACACAGAATACGACGGTGCTTCTATGCCCTGGCTTTACCAGACATACTCCGGCCATGATAATAACCGGGACTGGTTCATGTTTAATCTGCCCGAGACGAAAAACGTTGTAAAGATTGCATTTCACGATTGGATGCCGCAGATCTGGCTCGATGAACATCAGATGGGAAGCAACGGTGCCCGGCTTTTTGTTGTTCCATATAAAGATCCCATTAATCCTAATGTACATCCGCTCGTATGGCGGTGGCAGGGACTTATCGGAAGCTATACTGCACTCGATCTCGAAAAACAGGGATACAACGGTATTATCAGTCATGCGCTCTTCGAAGGATGGTGGGAAGGTCCGGCGAGCGATTGCGGTATGTGGCACAATCAGATCTCTCTATTATCCGAAATGGCCAGTGTAAATGTAGCAAGCCCTATTTATATCGATCCTTCCGAGGTGAGAGCTACTACTGAAATAACTACATACGATATCCGCACAAATTACCCGAATCCGTGGCGGGGAGGATGGTGGCGGCTTCGTGATATTGTAAACTACGAACTCGCTCTCACAGAAGCGCTGCTGAAAGTCTCCTCATTCCACAAAGAGGAATTACTGACGAATTATTACAAAATGGGTAAAGAGGCGATTGAAAAAGGAAGGAAAGGGGAACCGTTTGCCTTTGTAATTCCGAGGGACCAGAATGATCCTGTAACAACTGCTAAGATGATCGAAATACTCCAGCTCGGTGCTGTCGAAGTCAATTTTTCTGATAAACAGTTCGTAGTTGATAATACAATTTATCCCGCTAACAGCTATGTAATTTATCTCGCACAACCTAACGGAAGATACGTTAAAGATCTCATGGAGGAACAGAGTTATCCCGATTTAAGAAATTCACGCACTGAGTCACCAATAAGGCCTTATGATGTTGCGGGATGGACTTTACCTTACCTGATGGGAGTTAAATCATATCAGATCGATAAACCATTCTTGCTGGAATCACGAATAATATCCGGGCCGAATTATCCGGAAGGAATTGTGCCTTATAATGAAGGGAAATTTTTTGTCGCGAAATCCGGCCTCAATGTAAACTCTACTCTGATAAACCGCCTTCATAAAAACGAAATTCCTGTCTTCTGGATTACGGAGCCTTCGATTATAAACGGGAAGGAATATGACCGTGGTTCGGTTGCTGTTCAAGTGAATAATAAATCGAAAGAGATAATTAAACAGGCAGCGAAAGATCTCTATATTCAATTCGATATTGCAGGCGATATTGGAAAAGAAAAAATGAAAGAGATCAAAAAATTAAAGGTTGGTTTGTATCAGCCCTGGACAGCAAGTATGGATGAGGGATGGACCCGATTACTGCTTGAGAATTACGAATTCAATTTTGTCACACTTCATAATAAGGATTTTAAGGAGAAGAAGCTTAAACAGAAATATGATGTTATTATTATTCCGGATTTAAGCGGAGATTTAATTAAGAACGGAAAACCGGGTGGCGACGCCGCAAGGTTCTACAGACCGAAACCTCCGGAATATGACAGCGGATTGGGAAGACTCGGATTAGAGAATCTGAAAAACTTTGTTGAAAAGGACGGAGGTTATCTTATTACACTTGGCCAGGCATGCAACTTCGCTATTGAAGATCTTGGATTACGCGTAAATAATACTCTAAAGAACTTGAGCAACGACAATTTCTTCTGTCCCGGCTCGTTACTAAGAATTAATGTTGATAACACTCACCCTATCGGTTACGGAATGGATACCGAAAGCATCGGATATATAAGCGATAAGATTGCTTTTGCAACTACGACTCCGTTCGGTAAATTCGACAGGGATGTTGTTGTACGGTTCCCCGATAAGGACCTTCTGAAGTCGGGATTCTTGCTCGGCGAAGATTATCTTTTTAAACGCGGAGCTGTTGTTGATATTACTCAGAAGAACGGTCATGTGATATTATTCGGCTTTAAAGTGCAGAACAGGCACTGGACGTTCGGAACATTCAAACTCCTTTTCAATGCTATTCATTCTGCAGGATTGTAATCTGTTGAATGAGTAAGTAATAGTCCGAAATATTACTTTTAAGCCCGGACAGGTTCTTATACAGAACTCTGCCGGGCTACCTGTTAAGACCGGACATTTTAAATAAATTACAATTTCAGATTGAGCAGGCTCATCGGGTCGATCCGGTTGCCGTACCATTGAACCCCCCAGTGAAGGTGGGCTGAGGTTGACCTTCCGGTAGAGCCGACCTCGCCGATCTTTTGACCTTTGCTTACCTTATCACCGGTTTTAACGGAGAGTTTATTCATATGAAGATAAACGCTCGTAAGACCCTGGCCATGGTCAATGAGCACAAAATTTCCGTTGTAATAGAAATCCTCTCCGGCAATTATCACTACACCGTCTGTTGTTGAAAATACTGGTGATCCTTCGGTAGCAGCAATGTCTAAACCGTTGTGAGCATTCTTAGGAACACCATTTAAAATTCTCTGACTTCCGAAAACTCCGGAGATTCTTCCCTCTGCCGGTTTTACAAATCCTCTTCTGAAAAAAGCAGAATCGATTTTGCCGACTATAGACCGGGCTTCTTTCATCTTAGCGCTTTCGATTTCTATTCTTTCTGTTTCCTCCGCAGGCGGAGTTACATACTTCTCTGCTATTTTCAATTTCTGAATTACATATTTCCGTTTGGGGAGTTTAAATTTCTTTGTCTCTTCTTTCCCGCTGGTATAGATTACTTTTAGATTATGAGTTCCGGCTGCATCTCTATCGAATCCGAATACAAAAATTCCGTTCTTATCAAACTGAAGTTTGGTTTCATTTAAATAGACTTCGGAAATATTCTCCGCTTTACCTATTATAATTTCACCCGGCTCAGCTTGGCCAAAAAATTTTAGATTCTGCGCATGTACTGATATGGCAGAAAAAATAAATGCAGTAAGTATTAAGATTATTTTTTTCATCGATCCTAAAAATAAAAAAGTAACCGGTAGATTCAAGGCTATAAGAGAGTCCAGTAGGCTGATAATTGTGCGGCGAAACTGCGGTAACTCGATTCATCTCTAGATGTACTCTGCGCTATGATTCTTCCTGATATCAATAAACTCTTTGAAGCCTGGTAGAAGACATCGAGGTAAGCGCCGAGAACAAGAATCTTGTTCCTCGGAATTATTCCAAGTTTACCGCCGAGCGTAACCCTGAGATCTTTCTTACGTTCAAGTTCGTTATCAACCCAGATGCTGTGCGATTCAAAATTTGTGGGTGAGTAATAATAACTGGCTTTGTACTTATAATTGGTGTAATAATACTCGTACCCTACTGCAAGATCTTTATAGAAATATTTTCCAAGTCTTAGAATCAGATCATTCCCTTCGTTTGCGTCGCTTACGGAAATATACTGGAATGAACCGGATACTTTCAGTCCGTCCCTGTGTTTATAATAACCTTCCAGTCTTATAAGGTTTGCGTAATACCGGTTGTCTATTAAATAAGGTGAATAAAGAATCAAGGATGCATCAGAGCTCTGATAAACGAGGGAGACTGAGATTGTGTCTCTTCTTTCGAAACGGATGAATGCGTCTTTCTCATCCCGGAACACATAACCGCGGGCACTGCTTCTTCCGAATCCGGCTCCCATGTTCAGATCGCGGGCAAGACGGACTACTCCATGCACTTTAAATGTGTTGTATCTTATATTTCCTATATAATTGTATGTGCTGATTATATCCTGGTCGAGTATCGATTCAATAGCTTTTAGCTGCGTGCGGGTAAATGAAACACCGAGAGAAAAGAAATTTGTAAGTCCGAGCTCAAGCCGGGAGCCGAGCGAGAAAAGACTGAATCCGGCATTATCCGAGTAGAATTGAAGAGCGGGTGCAAGCGCTACATAGTTCGGAAAGTTTTCCAGTATTGCGCTTAGACCGGTTAACGGAAGATACCCTTTCCTCAGTTCGACCATACTTACCTGTGTGGAATCGAGCTGCCAGGTTTCAAGGAGCATATTGTAGATTGTTCGTGCCGAATCGTACTCCGCTGCTTTAGCATAAGAATCCCCGAGGTAGAGCTGTGCGTCGAAATCTGTTGAATCCTCCGCTACGAGTGCTTTGAATTCCTTGATAGCGTTTAATGTATCGTCAATTGCATAATAGACTTTAGCGCGCTGCATAGCGGCATCGTAATTATATCCCTGGTTTAGAACCTCATTGTATGTATCGAGTGCTTTCTGAAATTCCTTTGCGCAGAATAAAACATCGCCGTATTCCCTCAGGATTAGAACGTTCGGTTCGGCTTTAGATAAGTACTCTTCATAGTAGAGAAGAGCGTCGGGGCAATCCTCATCCATTACTCTCTTTCTACC
>CAZHHG010000019.1:15492-41482 GCA_964532065.1 uncultured Melioribacter sp. | reverse complement strand
ACAAGTGACAGAAATAGAATAACTACTATAAGAAGAAGGCCGTTGTAATCTTTATTAAGTATATAGTCGTCAATTGCCACCTTGCTCAAGTAGGGACGGAGCGGGCCAAGCGCAGCAACAAGTATGTTGAAAATTATTGCCGCAATTACATAGTGCTTATAAGGCTTAATATAAACAAGGAGCCGTTTCATAAGCTTAGAGTCGTATGCTTTGCCTAATATTTCGTCTTCGCGTTGCTCTGCCATAGTTATTCCATAACCGAAAGTTCTTCTTCGAGTAATTGCCTTCTGTGAAGATCGGCATAGATCCCTTTAAGGGCTACGAGTTCTTCATGTGTCCCCTCTTCTGCTATTTTGCCGTTATGAAGAACGAATATTTTATCCGAGTCTTTAACAGTAGAGATTCTATGACTTATAATAATGCTGGTTCTGTTTTTCATAAATACTTTCAGTCTTTTCAGAATCTCCTCCTCGGTATTAGTATCGACTGCGGAGAGGGAGTCGTCGAGTATCAGAATTTTCGGATCGATTGCAAGGGCACGGGCAAGTGAAGATCTTTGCTTCTGTCCTCCCGAAAGAGTAATTCCGCGTTCGCCAAGTATCGTTTCGAACCCTTTCGGGAAATTCTCTACATCCTTGGACAATTGTGCAATTTCCGAAGCGATTCGAATTCTTTCCGGATCGGATTTATCGAGTCCGTAAACCACATTATTTCCGAGAGTATCTGAAAAAAGAAAATTCTCCTGGGGAACCATCCCGATTCTTTTTCTTATAGTTTCAAGAGGTATCTTTTTAATCTCCATTCCGTCTATAAATATTTCCCCATCGGTAGCATCATAGAATCTCGGTATCAGATTCACAAGCGAGGTCTTTCCGGTACCCGTCTGACCGATAAAAGCCACTGTCCGGCCCTGTTCAATTTTAAAACTGATTCCATCAAGAACCGGAGGAAGAATACCGCTATACTTGAAGGAGACATTTTTAAACTCGATTTCCCCTTTTATATCTGTTACGTTATAATCGGTTTCAGCCGAATCATTAATTTCATAAGGTTCATTAAAAATTTTCATAAGACGTTTCATACTTGCTTCGGCCTGCTGGATCATAGTTGCAACCCATCCGAAAGAAATCATAGGCCAGATAAGCATTCCGAGGTAAGCATAAAATGCAACCAGCTCACCGATCGTAAAATTACCTTCTATCATTTGTGAGCCGCCTGCCCACAGTACAATAATAAATGAAAGCCCAGCAATAATTGAAAAGACCGGGATGAACATTGCCTGCAGTCTTACAAGATCCATCTTACGGTTCAGATATTCATTGCTTTCTTTCATATAATTATCAATTTCATGTTCTTCCCGGATATATGATTTAACAACTCTAATTCCCGAAAAATTTTCCTGAGCACGTGCTGTTAAATCTGCAAACTTCTCCTGAATCCTTGTATACTTTGCGTGGACACGGCTCATAACAAGATAAACAACAAGAGACATGAAGGGGGATGGAAGAAGCGCATAAAGAGTCAGGAGCGGATTCATTGAAACCATTATTATAAACACAAGAAGGAATTTTGTACCGTTATCGATTGTATACATTACCGATGGCCCGACAAAACTTCTAACCGCATTAATATCGTTAGTAGCATGGGACATGATATTGCCGGTGGAATTATTCTGATAGAATCTTAATGGAAGTTTTTGAAGGTGACTCCAGAAATCGTAACGGAGGTCGTTCGCTATTTTCCAGGAAGTTACGATTATGGTCTGACGTATCAGGAATCTGAATATGCCGGCTATAAGGGAGGTAATTACAATAAGAATAACATATTTCAGGACAGAGCCGTTGTCAACTCCTGAATCGATTACATTTATTCCCTGCTTAACGAGTTGAGGGATGTAGACCTGTCCAAAATTCGAAAAAAGGATAAAAACTATCCCTAGCATGAAAGACTTTTTGTACCGGACAAAATATTTTTTGAGGTGAAATAAATTTCTGAACAAGACGAAATAGAATCCTTTCTTTTAATTCCGCCGATTCGTTGAAAGTATAAAAGGTATTTCTACCTGGCCTGACCGCTTCTCAATAACAGGCCACACTGAAAATCAGCCGATAATCTCGAATCCGGTGTATTTCTGTAAAACTTTAGGAACGATCACTTTACCTTCAGGAGTCTGATTATTCTCGAGCAGAGAAACCATCAACCTGCTTGTTGCAAGACCCGAACCGTTAAGTGTATGAATAAATTCCGGTTTCTTTGTTTCCTCTCTTCTGAACCTGATGTTAGCTCTTCGTGCCTGAAAAGCTTCGAAGTTGCTGCATGAAGAAGCTTCCAGCCATTTGTTCTCGGCAGGAGACCACGTTTCAATGTCGTAACATTTCGCTGCAGAAAAGCTCAGGTCGCCGGTGCACAACATAAGAATTCTGTAGGGTACATTCAGGGCTTTTAGAATATCCTCTGCATCACTTACCATCAGTTCGAGTTCATCATATGAGTATTCCGGTTTAGCAAATTTGACCATCTCTACTTTATTAAACTGATGCACGCGTAAAAATCCTTTCGATTCCTTTCCGTAGGATCCGGCTTCTCTGCGAAAGCAGGGAGAGTAGCCGACATATTTAATAGGCAGTTCTTTTTCAGTAAGTATTTCATCACGGTGAATGTTGGTAATGGGGACTTCGGCGGTAGGGACCGGATATAAGCCGTCTTTTTCTATGAAGTACATATCCTCTTCCATTTTGGGAATCTGGCCGGTTCCTTTCATCGATTCCCTGTTTACAAGTACAGGAGGAAAAATCTCGCTGTATCCGTGATGATGGAGATGATAGTCGAGCATGAAATTTATGAGCGCGCGTTCAAGAGTAGCTCCTTTACCGGTGTAAAGGGGAAATCCGGATCCGGAGATTTTAGTGCCCCTTTCAAAATCGAGAAGCTGTAATTTCTTTCCGAGTTCAACATGGTCAAGAATTTTAAAATCGTTATTGAATGAAAATCCTTCAGGCAGCCATTGACGCACTTCCACGTTATCTTCGGCAGATTTGCCGACCGGTACTGACGAATGAGCCAGATTAGGAGTGTTCCGGAGAATATCCTCAATCTCATTCTCGATTTCGCGTAACTGGCCGTCGAGCAATGCAATTTCATCGCCGACCAATTTCATTTCTGCAAAAATTTCAGCAGTGTCTTTCCCTTCTTTTTTAAATTTGGGTATCTGCGATGAGACCTGATTCTTTTTGGCTTTAAGATCTTCTGTTCTGGCAATAAGCGATCTTCTCTTCTCGTCGAGCTGAATTACATCATTAACGATATCCCTTGCATTTTTATTTGCCAGTCCCTGTCGTACAAGATCCGGGTTTTCACGAATAAATTTTACATCCAGCATATTTTCCTCATTGATTTACCAGTTCAATTCATTTTCTCTGCTCAACCGTACAAAAAAAAAGAGCGCAGATTAAACGGATTCAAGCGGATTTTATTTTACAACAATGTTATAAATTTTATTAGGTACGAATATTTCCTTTATAATTTCCTTATCCTGAATATACTTCAGAATCCTCTCGTCGTTTTTAGCTATCGCAGATACTGTTTCTTTATTGGAGTTATTTGCAGCTTCAATAGTAGCTCTTAACTTTCCGTTCACCTGAACAGCTATATTTACTTTGTCCTCAACAAGTGCCGATTTATCCACATCATACCAGACCGGCGATTCAAAGAGCGATTTCGAATTACCAAGCAGACTCCAGCATTCCTCCCCGAGATGAGGTGCAAGAGGAGCTATAAGAACAGCAAAGCGTTCGAGAGCGAAAGTTTTAAGACCGTTGCTGCATTCATCCAACGATTTCAATTCATTAATAAGTTCCATTAGAGCAGCAACAGCAGTATTAAATCTGAAATGTTCAATCTCGGTATCAACCTTCTCAATAGTCTGGTTTACTTTTCTGTAGATCGTTTTTTCAATTTCGCTTAGCAGAGCCAGTTCATATTTTTTCTCAGAAGGATAATCGACAGAATAATTCTTATGCGAACTGAAGAGCGAATAAGTTCTCTGCACAAACCTGTCAACTCCTACAATGCCTTTATCGCTCCAGTCGCCGCCGAGCTCATAAGGACCCATAAACATCATATACATTCTGAAAACATCCGATCCATATTCATTAACAAACTGATTGGGATCCACAACGTTCCCTTTGGACTTGGACATTTTAGCGCCGAGATTTGTAATAGTCCCCTGATGGATCAGTTTCTGAAATGGCTCGTCGCAGTTAACCAGGTCGATATCGCGCAGAAATTTATGAATGAAGCGGGCGTATAAGAGGTGCATCACGGCATGTTCGGCACCGCCGACGTATGTATCAACCGGGGTCCATGCCTTGCCTAATTCTGGATCAAACATTCCCTTATCATATTTCGGATTAAGATAGCGGAGGTAATACCAGGAGGAATCAACAAACGTATCCATTGTATCAACATCCCGTTTAGCAGGAGATCCGCATACCGGGCAATTTGTATTAACAAATTCTGAATTGCTCGCAAGCGGAGATCCGCCGTCTGGTTTAAAGTTTACATCGTATGGAAGGACAACCGGAAGCTGATCTTCAGGTACAGGAACCTGTCCGCATTTATCACAATGAACAATCGGAATTGGTGTACCCCAGTATCGCTGACGTGAAATAAGCCAGTCGCGCAGGCGGTAGTTAACTGTATGTTTTCCAATCCCTTTTTCCTCAAGCCACTCAATAATTTTTTTCTTTGCGTCTTCAACATAGAGACCATTCAGAAAATCGCTGTTAACAGCAGGCCCGTCTCCTGTAAATGCTTTCCCTTCAAATCCTTCGGAAGGTTCAACAGTTCGAATAATCTGCAGATTAAATTTTTCAGCAAATTCCCAATCCCTTTCATCCTGTCCCGGTACGGCCATAATAGCCCCGGTACCGTAAGTCATAAGAACATAATCGGCAATCCAGATCGGAATATTTTTGTTTGTAACCGGATTAACTGCATAGGCTCCGGTAAATACACCTGTCTTTTCTTTTACTGTTGAAGTCCGGTCGATTTCGGTCATCGATTTTATTGAATCGCGGTACTCTTCAACTTTCAGTTTATTCTCCGGAGTAGTTAGAGTATCAACAAGAGGATGCTCAGGTGCAAGCACCATATATGTAGCCCCGAATAAAGTATCGGGACGAGTAGTGAAAATTTTTATTTTTTCGTCGGAACCGGAAATGGAAAAATCAACTTCAGCGCCGATGCTTTTTCCAATCCAGTTTAATTGCATTGTTTTAGTTTTTTCGGGCCAATCTATTTTGTTTAAACCTTCCAGAAGTTCTTCCGCATAATCGGTAATCTTAAAAAACCACTGGGTTAAATTTTTCTGAATAACCGTAGTACTGCATCGTTCGCACGATCCGTCGTTTAATACCTGCTCGCGCGCTAATACAGTCTGGCATGATGGGCACCAGTTAACGGGCGCATTCTTTCTGTAGGCCAAACCCTTTTTGTAAAGTTGAAGAAAGAGCCACTGATTCCAGCGGTAATATTCCGGAACGCAGGTCATTAATTCCGAATTCCAATCGTACATACCGCCCATATGCTTTACCATAACCCGGATATCATTAATATTCTGAAGAGTGCTGTCCTGCGGGTGGATACCGGTTTTAATAGCATAATTCTCAGCGGGAAGTCCGAATGCGTCATAACCGATCGGTTCGAAGACATTAAAACCCTTCAACTTTCTAAAACGTGCCCATGAATCGGTAGGACCGTAATTATACCAGTGGCCGATATGCATTTTAGCAGCTGAAGGATAAATAAACATTACAAGGCAGTAAATCTTTTTTTCTTTTTTGGAAAGGTCGGTCTTATAGATTTCCTTTTCTTCCCAAAATTTTTGCCAGTTAGATTCGATTTCCCGGAATGGATATTTCATAATTCTCAATAAAATTTATAAAAATGTAGCCAAAATTAGGCAAATTGAGGGGGGTTATCAAGAATGAATTAGAAAGGATTTTATTATCAGGAAAAAAGGCCCGGAGAGAATCCGGGCCTGATAATTACCGAAAAATTACAATTGAAAATCGACACCGATTTCTAATGCACCATAATCAAGTGTACCGAAACCAAATCTGAGATTTAATGCGGTCTTCGGGGAGAAGAAGTAGCGAACTCCGCCATGAAGGCCGAGCCAGAATCCGCCGGCACTTCTATCCGCCCAGCCAAATCCTTTTACGCCTTCCCATTTAACCGATGCGATATTGTAAGCAAGAACGAGCCCGAGATACGGGTCCCACATCCGGTTATCGAGCGCAAAGTGATAATTACCCTGAGCTCCTATCAGAATATTGGTGTAACTCCACTCACCGGTTCCGAATCCTTCACTGTAGCCCCAGTATCGGAATAGTCCGCCGACGCCGATTTTTCCGGGACCGGACATACCGATTGTTGAAAGAGGCATTCCATATTCATAATTCAAACCGAGTTGAAAAGTTGAACCGAGAAATGATAAACCAAGTGATGGTCCTGCATAGCTTTTTGAAGCTTCGAACTGACCGAATCCGGTCTGATAAAAAGCGAATAAAAAGAATAAAACAATTGTTTTTGATTTCATAAATTCTCCAGTTTGTTAATAATATTTGTTCCTTGCAAAAACAATCTGTTCATAAAGCTCATTTTACACGTCAAATTTAGTGTAAGTATTTACTAAAGTCTATCTGAAGTTTTTATATGTGATTTGTGCTGCAGATTGATTCAAGTCTAATTCTCTTTAATTTCCCATCCTCTTTTTATAATTTACGTCTGAAATAAAAACCATCTGAGGATTCCAATGAAAAAGACTCTCTTATTAGTTCTATTATTTGTAACCGGACTGTCAATCTTCGCACAAAAAAGGCCGATGACCGTAGAAGATTTATGGAATATGAAAAGGATTGGAGGATATGATGTATCGCCCGACGGTAAGACAATTGCATTTGCAGTTACAACATACAGCATGGATTCCAACAAAGGGAATTCCGACATCTGGCTTATAGATCAGGACGGAAAAAATCTCCGACCGCTGAAAAATTCGGATGCTAACGAAAGCTCTCCAAAGTTTCTGCCGGACGGCAAATTGATTTCCTACCAGATGAAAGGACAGATCTGGACCTGTGACTATGAAGGTAAAAATGATCTTCAGCTGACAAACATTTACACAGGAGCTTCCGGAGTTGTCTGGTCTAAGGACGGTAATAAAATTCTGTTTGCCTCATCCGTTTATCCGGACTGCAATACTCAGGAATGCAATGAAAAGAAGGACAAGGATGCTGAGGAAAGTAAAGTAAAGGCAAAGATTTTTACGGAACTGATGTACCGGACATTCAACGACTGGAGGGGCGATAAAAGAAGTCACGTTTTCATTTATGACGTCAGGACTAAAGAATATACAGACCTGATGCTCGGCTCAAAATCCGACTGCCCGCCAATAGACCTGGGCAGCAGCCAGGATTACACGATTTCTCCTGACGGTAAGGAGATTGCATTTGTAATGAATCCTGATAAGGTCCTCGCAACCAGTACGAACAATGAAGTCTATTTAATAAATATAGCCGATATTAAGAAGGACGCTCCAACTCCGTACAGGAAAATTTCCAGAAGTCCGGGTAATGATAACCAGCCTGTTTATTCACCTAACGGCAGCTACATCGCATTCCGTTCGATGGCCCGTGCCGGATTTGAAGCCGATAAATACAGCCTGATGCTTTATCACAGAAGCAGCGGTGAATTGAGAAATCTTACTGAGAAACTCGATATATCGGTCGGGCAGATTGTCTGGTCGCCCGACGGAAAGTATATTTATTTTGATGCAGCCAATCAAATTTATAATTCAATTTACAGGTTTGATATATCAACCGGTGAAAACATCCTCTTCCTGAATGAAGGTATTAACAATGATATGTCGATTACTTCCGACGGACAATTGATTTATTTCAAACGTCAGCGCAACAACATGCCGTACGAAATATTCTCACTCAAAACAAACGGCGGAGGAATTGAACAAATCACCTTCTTAAACAAGGAATTGTTGAGCAAAATTGAGTTTGGAGAGTTCGATACTTTCTGGAGTGATGGCGCCGCCGGTGCAAAAGTTCAGTCGATAATAATTAAACCACCCTTTTTCAAGCCCGATAAGAAATACCCGCTCCTTTTCCTTATACACGGCGGACCTCAGGGTCATTGGAACGACGATTTCCATTACAGATGGAACTCGCAACTTTTTGCTTCCATGGGATATGTTGTAGTAGCTCCCAATCCGCGCGGTTCAACCGGATACGGACAGAAATTCACTGACGAGATTTCGGGCGACTGGGGAGGAAAAGTATATGAAGACCTAATGAACGCATGCGATTATGCGCTTAAGAATTTCAAATTCATCGATCCTAAGAACACATTTGCCGCCGGAGCTTCGTACGGCGGTTATATGATCAACTGGATACTCGGTAATACGGACCGGTTCAACGCTCTCGTTTCTCACGCAGGAGTTTTTAATCTTGAAAGTATGTGGGGTACTACAGAGGAGTTGTGGTTCCCCGAATGGGAATTCAAAGGAACGCCCTGGGAGAACCGAACAATGTATGAAAGATGGTCGCCTCACCGTAAAGCTGATAACTTTAAAACACCTACACTCGTAATACACGGAGGATTTGATTTCCGGGTGCCCGAAGGACAGGCAATGGAATTATTCTCATCTTTGCAGCGGAAAAACGTGCCGAGTAAATTTCTCTATTTCCCTGATGAATCGCATTTTGTTACAAAGCCGCAAAATTCACGTCTCTGGTGGAATACAATTTTTGACTGGTTCGATCAATACAAAAAAAATTAAGGATAAATAATGAACTACGAACTTGATGATCTCGATCTGAAATACGATTCCCCTTCCAAAGTTGAAAAAGGTCAGGAAGAGGTTGAAGAAGGGCTCTGGGAAAAACTGGAACGTGTAGGAAAAAAGATCAGCTTTGCTAAAGATATAAAAGCTCTCTACCGTTACATGCGCGACAAATATGTACCGTGGTACCGGAAGTCGATTGTGATTGGCGCGTTAATCTACTTTATAAGCCCTATTGATGCCGTACCGGATCTCGCACCGTTGATCGGATACCTGGACGATTTGGGAGTTGTAACTGCTGTTCTGAAATTTATGGGAAGCGAATTAATTCCGTATTATGAATAATTAATTCCGGATGCCGCATAATAATAATTCGCAGGATTCGGTTGAAATATCAAACGAATCCTGATCTTATACCAGTGAGGTTGATGTGAAAACAAATATTTCTTTACTTGTATTTTCAATCTCCGTTTTAATTCTTACCGGATGCAGTGCTGGAAATTATCCCCCGCTTGATGTAGTTAATAAAGTGGATATCAAAAGGTATCTCGGCAAATGGTACGAAATTGCCCGGCTTCCCTTCAGCCAGCAGGAAGGCTGCAGCTGCACAACCGCAGAATATGAACTGATCGATTCAACAACTCTTAGAGTAATTAACAAATGCATTAAAGAGGGCGAACTTGACGATGCAGCCGGGAAAGCATTTGTTGTTGAGGGAAGCAACAATGCAAAACTCCGCGTACAGTTCTTCTGGCCTTTCCGCGGCGATTACTGGGTTATAGAGCTTGATGAAGAGAATTACACGTATGCAATTGTCGGTACACCTAGCAGAAAATATATGTGGATTCTTTCCCGTACACCCGGAATGGATGAGCAGATTTATAATTCGTTAATTCAAAAGGCAAGCGATAAGGGTTTCGATATTAGTAAATTGATCAGAACAGTTCAGGACTGCCCGAATTAAAATAATTACACTATTCATTTAACCAACCGGATCCAAGATGAAGAGTGCTGTGCTGTTGCTTTTATATTTTTTATTCCAGAATCTTCCGGCGCAGTCTCTTAACTCAGTACCGCCCGGGACAAACCTGATTAACGGTTATACCGAAGAAATTGAAGGCGAGAACCTTCCCTACCGCTCTTCTTATCCCGAATATGCAAGGGTAGCATTGCTTACAAGAGTTACGGATGGCAATAAAGTAATCTGTTGGGAGACCGATGTAATACCCAACACTTCAGAAAATTTTCTCTATATCTACTGGCTCGGAGGCCATTCAAGCGGAACAAGTAAAGCCGACCGCCATTTTGACCTATCAATAAACGGCGAAAAAATACTGACGTTCATTACCCCGATGAAGAGAAAGGTTCCGTTCAGCTGGAATTATCAAGGTAAATACAACATTGAGATTTTCTTTGATGCAGTTAAGCAAGATGCGGTTGATGACGTTTTCGGAAATGTGTATCTCAAGATTCCAAACGGATTATATCCTGCCGGTAAAAAATTGAGAATATCTGTTGCCGGGCAAAACGAAAATAGTCCCGATTGGTATATGACCTTTAAATATTCATATAAAGAAAAAATTGACATCTCCCCTATCCCCGCAATCATCATACAGGATGGAAAACTTTTCCGGGCGATAAATATCAAAGTCGATCATATCGATAGTCCATCCGAACTTGTTGTTAATGCTGACAGTAAGGTTTATAAATTTCGGGTTGAGAAAGGATTCAACGATTTTGATCTTGCCATTAGTAACAATGAAAATGAGAGAGAATTTACACTAGATGCTGAGATCAAAAATGTTATAAGAAAGAAGCAAACAATTAAACTAAAGCCAACCTCACAAAGGGAGATTTTTTTAATAAGTCATTCTCACAGCGATATCGGTTACTCCCATCCCCAGGAGGAAGTAATTCAAATACAGAATAAAAACATTGATGATGCATTAAAGTATATTGAAAAGTCTGAGTGCTATCCTGATGAAGCTAAATATAAATGGAATATTGAATCGTTATGGGCAATGGAAAATTATTTAAGTGAAGCACCGGAAGATCAAAAAGCAAAATTGATAGGGGCAATTAAATCCGGTTCAATAGGATTGTCGGCTCTTTACTCACACAACTTAACAGGAATTACAAAACCGGAGGAATTCGACTGGCTGATTGAATACTCGAAGAGAATCGAGAAGGAATTTGGAGTCGATATTTCAAACACAATGATAACCGACATTCCCGGACTTAACTGGAGCTTAATTACAACGCTTAAAAACAACGGAATAAAATATTTCTCAAGCGGACAAAATTATTTCACAGGTACATTCGGCGGGGGTGACCGGGTTGGACATTCAAACTACGCATGGGGAGATAAACCTTTCTATTGGCAATCGCCCGATGGTAAAGGTAAAGTCCTTTTCTGGATGGCGGGAAGAGGATATTCATACTTTCACAGTTTCGGTCCAGGCGACTTATTCCGCAGAGGTAAAGAACATATTTTTAATTATCTGAACGATCTTGATTCAACAAATTACCCGTATGATATAATTCAGCTCCGTTATTCAATTCGCGGCGATAACGGTCCAACCGACAGCACGCTATCGGATTTTGTGAAGCAGTGGAACGAAAAATATTATTCTCCTAAAATCATTTTATCTACTGTTGATTCTATGTTTAAGAAATTTGAAAGACGTTACGGTTCACAGCTTGGCTTAGTAAGAGGCGAGTTTAATCCTTACTGGGAAGATGGAGCCTACTCAACAGCACACGAGGAGAATTTAAACCGGCTTGCTGCGGATCGGATAATTCAGTATGGAATACTGTCGGCAATTATCAATCCTCAGTTATACGATTCGCTTGCTGCTTATGAAGCAAGAAAGAATGTAGTTTTATTTCACGAGCATACTTGGGGGGCGTGGAATAGTATTTCCGATCCGGATAATCCTTTTGTAACACAACAGTGGAATTACAAATCCGGATTTGCATACCGTGCAGACCGTCAGTCAAAATCTTTATTGGAGAAATTACTATCATCGGTTCGTAATGACAATTCCAGTTATGTATCTGTATACAATACATGTTCCTGGGAAAGGAGCGACATAGTATATATCGATACTGGTTTAGCTGGACCCGGCAATTCAATTACCGACGAGAACCTGAACCCGGTCCCGTCACAATTATTGAGCGACGGACGGATTGCGTTCCTGGCAGATAAAATTCCTCCCCTTGGATCAAAACTATTTAAGATTGTAAAACAGGAAAGAAAAAACGGCACAGAAAATTATAATAACCTGAAATTATTATTAGATGTTAACGACAAGGGTCAAATAAAAAATCTGTATTGGAATTCCCGTCCTCTGTTAGATCCTCAATCCTTATATGGATTTAACTCTGTTATCTATGTACCCGGCAAAGATCCAGAGGATTTTATTCAGGATACAATTTCTGAATGCACTATTGCTGAAGACGGTTTGCTGCTAACCCGGTATAAGATCAGGTCTAATGTTCAGAGTGCCGATTCAATTATTAAAAGAATTACCCTCCTAAAACCGTTTGATAAAGTAATTGTCAATAATGTTATCTATAAAAAAAGCGTAAGGGAAAAAGAAGGTGTTCACATTGCATTTCCCTTCTCAATACCAAATCCTAAGGTGCGATACGATATCGGCTGGACTTATATTCAACCGGACAGCATGCTTATTGATGGAGCTAATAAGGATTTCTTTTCAGTAAATAGGTGGATTGATATTTCGAATGAAAGAAAAGGTATTACAATATTCCCTATGGAATCATCTTTATTCGAAATCGGGCAGCTTGTAAATGAGGAGAATTCTACCGGGTCAAAAATCTGGAAAGATACATTTACAAATTCTTCGACGATTTTTGCATACGTAATGAATAATTACTGGCATACTAATTATAAAGCCGATCAATCGGGCAAAACAGAATTCAATTTTTTAATCAGCCCTCATAATAATTTTGATGAGATTGAAACTTATAAAACAGGAACCGGTTATCAATCGCCATTGGTTGTTTCAACGGTTAATAAAAATGCTGAAGCAAAAAGTCTTTTTAGTTTATCTTCACCTTCAGTAATTCTAAGCAGTATTACACCCCGGAAACAATCACTGGTTATAAAGTTATTCAATGTAAGCGTGTTCAACACATCGAGTAAGATTATTTGGAATTCATTTAAACCGGATAAATTATTTATTGTAAAAGACGGCGAAGAATTGCGGATTAATAGCATTTCCGAGATTTCATTCAATCCGTTCGAAGTAATTACGATAAGAGCCGCATATGATCAGGGGAATTAAATATTAACAGCTTATTGAGTGAATAAAAAAAATTCATTAAGTTGCCCGCACTTCCCATACAGCTAAATAATTACTCTAAAAAATACCGGCATTTAAGACCGGTTGTTTAATTTAAAGGAGAAGGTTATGACAGAACTATCATCCTTATGGCTGCCGATTTTGGTCTCGGCAATTGCAGTATTTATTGTAAGCTCAATAGTACACATGGTACTTCCATGGCATAAAGGGGAGTATCCTAAAATACCGGATCAGGATAAAGTGATGGACGTTCTAAGACCGTTCAATATTCCTCCGGGAGAATATATGGTTCCGCGCGCGGGAAGCATGGATGAAATGAAATCACAGGAATATAAAGACAGACTGAATAAAGGTCCCGTAATGATAGTAACCGTACTTCCAAACGGTGAGAGGGGAATGGGAAAATATTTCCTTCTCTGGTTTATATATTCAATTGTTGTTGGAATATTCGCCGCTTACATTGCGGGGCGCGCACTTCCGCCCGATGCGCATTATCTTCAGGTATTCAGATTCGTGGGTGCCTCTGCCTTCATGGGATATTCATTCGCTTACTGGCCGATGCATATCTGGTATCATAAATCTTTCCGGTCTACCTTAACTTCTACAATTGACGGTTTGATCTATGCTTTGTTTACCGCTGGTGTGTTCGGCTGGCTCTGGCCGGTCTAATCTTAAGACTCTCCTGTATCCCCTTCGCAAATCTATAGGGGATACAGGAATAGATAAGATATCATTTACTGATAATTCCCACCCATCCTCCACCCGGGGCAAGATGTATGTTCAGTTTCGTCTTATTGTTAACTCTTCTGTTTAACATTTTAAAATCGTTTGCATTCCGGTCGGCATTTATTCCATCCTGCCAGATAGAAATATTAAATTCTCCTTCCGGGAGAAATGAAAAGTCGACATTCAAATCTCTTGCAGACCAATCGGTCATAGCTCCTGTGAACCAGGTACTCCCGTTCCTCCTTGCGATCAAAATGTATTCGCTCAATTTGGCTTCAAGTATTTTAGTATCATCCCAGACAGTCGGTACACGCGAGAGGAACTCCATGCATTCCGGTTCCCGGTAATAGTGAGTGGGATTATCTGCAAGCATTTGAAGCGGGCTTTCGTATACGACATACATCGCAAGCTGATGAACTCTTGTGCCCTGACTAACAGGAACCTGATAAACGGGTTTGAAACCCTGCCTTGTAGAATTAATCATGGCACCGGGAGTATAATCCATCGGCCCGGCGAACATCCGTATAAAAGGAAGAGTAACCGCCATCCAGGGATTAGCGGCATCGCTCCATTTACTCTGCTCCAGACCTAATACACCCTCGCTTGTAATAACGTTAGGATAGGTTCTATATAGACCGGTCGGTTTATAAGCTCCGTGAAAATTTACGAGCAGTTTACGATTAGCAGCTTCTTCAGCAACCTTGTAATAGTAATTTACCATCCACTGGTCGTCCCGCTGCATAAAATCAACTTTAATACCTTTAATGCCCCATTTAGAAAATTGATCCATTGCTTCCATGAACTGGTCGTCGAGTGTCTTCCAGCTCATCCAGAGAATTATTCCCACATTTTTTTTATTGCCGTAATCGACAAGTTCTTCAATATTTATGTCCGGAGACTGCTGAAGCAGATTACCGAGTTTGTACCAGCCCTCATCCAGAATAATATATTCGATACCGTACTTCGATGCAAAATCGATATAATACTTGTATGTATCGTTGTTTACACCGGCCCGGAAATCAACTCCATATATGTTGTTGTAATTCCACCAGTCCCATGCAACTTTACCCGGTTTAACCCAGGAAAAATCTAAACCGGGGTCAGACGGTTTTGCGAGTTTGTAGACAATTGTATTTTCGATCAGCTCACCGTCAGTTTCAGAGAACGCAATAATTCTCCACGGATAATTTCTATTACCCGCAGCTTCTGCCATAAAATCCTTTCTCTCAACAACATAAACATTACGATCGTTTCTTATTGTATCTCTGGCTGGATAATATGGAAATATCCCTCTGAGGCAATTGGGATTTTCATCGGAACCGGAAAGGTAAAGTCCCGGATAATCTTCCAGATCGGATTCAGTAATAACGGCATTAATGCCGTTTTCAAGATTAACAAGTACAGGCAGCGAGCAAAATCTTGCAGGTGTTACTTCACTCAGTTTTACAGGCAGATATAATCGTTCCGAGTGGGACATAAAACTTTTTTCTTCCGGAAATAGAATCTGGTAATCACTGCCGAATTTGAATTCGGTTCTTTCGGATTTGATTCTGATTTTCTCATTTAATTCGGTGCGGAATCTGTATGCAATAGCATCATCATAAACTCTGAAAATAATTTTGAAATTTCCGGCGAACGAAAGAGTAAGTTCATTACAGAGATTGTGTATCGATTCAAATTTCTGTTTTACCACAGGTATTAAAATCTCATCGATTAACCGGGTATTACTTCCTGTAAGTACCGGATTAGATCCGAGAAGTTTACCGTCATACAATTCTAAAGAGACTCCGGAATTGCCAATCAATGTAAGCCCGTTCTTCAAGACCGAATAACTTACTTCATTGTCAATATTCACCTTCAGTTGCAATCTTCCGCCGGGTGAATTGACTCTGAATTCTTCTGCAGGCAGAATTGAAGCAGCCGCAAATATTATAATTAAGAATAACGCTTTCATATATCACCGTAATGTTAATGTTCTTAACTACCGGACAATTTGAAAAGTCCGAGACCTGATAGAGCCGGATTCATTCTCGATTCTTCAATAATTAATCTTATGCGGCCGGCTGTAACCGGCTCAAATCTTAAAAGGCGTTTATAACCGACTGTAGTTCCTTCGGAAAATTTTATCCATTCATTTCCATTCCAGTATTCCAGAAAAAATTTCTCTATTCTCTGTCCCACTCTTATCTCCTCCTGAAGCATCACGACATCGAAAGTTGCTTCAGCAACAAGCTCAATTTCAATTACCGGATTAGTATTCTTTTCACCTGCGAGCCAGTAGCCATTACTGAAAAAATTCTCTTTGGTCTGAATCTCCTCCCCGTTTACTTTTATAATTGAAGCTTCCGAATAATCGGTATTAAAAGTCCGATCGATAACTTCTTTAAGTCCAATAAGGTTTTTTACATCATTGTCATGAATCAGTCCTCTTTTATCGGGTGGAACATTCAGCAGGAAGACTCCGTTTTTTCCAACAGAATTGAAATAGATATCTGCTAGTTTATCAACTGATTTAACGAGCGAGTCCTGCGAAGGATGATAAAACCATCCGGGGCGGATTGAAACATCGGTTTCGGCCGGATACCAGAATAGCAGATCTGCGTCGGCAATTTTTTTTCTGCTTCCGAGATCATAATCGGTCATATCTCCGGGATTATAAATTTCATCCAGCGGATGAGATCCAAACGGAAATTTATTCTTAAACTGCGGGTCAAGCTTAAGCGGAATAACACTCCATTCAGTATCTCTGCCGTAACCTGTTTCTGTGCCGACCCACCTTAGATCCGGCGACATTCCGAATATGACAGCTCCGGGTTGAAGTTCTCTTATAAGCCGGTAATATGCCTGCCAGTCGTAAACCTGTTTTTTACCGTTAGGACCTTCACCGCATGCGCCGTCGAACCAGACTTCTGTTATTTCACCGTACTCAGTCAGAAGTTCTCTGAGTTGATTTAGAAAGTATTGATTATACTTTGGTGAATCACCATAGTCGGGATTGTTTAGATCCCAGGGGGAAAGATAGAGTCCCACTTTTAGTCCGTATTTTCTGCATGCGTTAACAAACTCACGTACGACATCACCCTTACCATTCTTCCACGGACTGTTTTTAACGCTGTGATTAGTATACTTACTCGGCCACAAACAGAATCCGTCGTGATGTTTGGCGGTAAGAATAGCCAGTTTCATTCCAGCGTCTTTAAATGTTCGAATCCACTGATCTGTGTCGAGATGAGAGGGATTGAAAATTGCGGGATCTTCTGTTCCCTCTCCCCATTCACGATCGGTAAAAGTGTTTATTCCGAAGTGAACAAATGCAATGAACTCAAGTTTCTGCCAGTCGTACTGCTGCGGCTTCGGTACAACAGAAGCTGCTTTGCGAATAATCTCCTGCTCGGAATCCGATTTATTGATAACGGTAAAGTGAGAGAAGTTTGCTGGGAGCTTTGATTGAGCTGATAGAAAAGAGTAAAGAACTAAAATGATGAAGAATATTTTTTTCATATAGTACATTTCGATTTTTTTAATTTGAAAAAAATTTATTTATCGCGATAAAGTATCTGATCCGGTATAATTTGTTTTTTAAACCCTCCCCCTTCAATCGAAATTTTGAGATCATCTCCGCCAGTCTTTTCAAAATACTCGATAAGTATGGAATGATAACCTTTAGAAAGCGCAATAGATCCTTCTTCTTCCTTCATTCCATGAAGCCCGTCATTATCAACCACTAATTTACCGTTAATGTAAAGTCTGCTTCCGTCATCCGAGCCAGTATAAAATGTATAAACGTCATCCGCCGGAACCGAGATAATGCCTTTGTACTGAAAACCGAAATATTCCACTTCTGCGCGCGGTTCAAAATTGAAATTTTCTAAATAACCCTCTTTAACCGGAACAAGTGAATTGAAATCAGGAATTGAATCCCAGTTCCCTTCAAAATACTTATAACTGATTCCGCTAACAGGATCAATATTACTTAGGGATTTTTCGGGAAGCACACGTTTAAAATTTGCACGCGAAGTACCGCTTACAGGTTTTCCATTCCTAAAACACCGGGCAGAAACTTCAGCCGATTCTTTTAACTCAATTCCGTCGGTGTAAAGTCTTGAATTTTGGTCAGGAATACTTCCATCGAGAGTGTAACGTATCTCAATATTAGGCCGTTCGGTTTTAAGCCTGACTGCTAATGATTCTATAAAAATAAAATTATCACTTACAATTACCGGTGGATGACTTACGTCCTCCTTTCCTTCCACATCAAGGATCACAACGCTGTTATTTACATCAGGCGCATTCTGAGGCAGCTGGACAATTATTGCGTCTTCATTCCTCTGAACAGGAAGCAGGTTTTTTCTTTTATCGCCAAGCAGATACGACATAACCGGTTTATTATAAATGCCGGGGATTATCAGTTTCCCGTCATTAGGCCAGTCGAATACGTGAAGATAAAGCCTGGTATTAGCACCTATTCTCTTTTTCGTAGCCCTGCCCCATTCAATATTAGCGAAGGGGCTCGCCTCGGTTCCGTAAATCGATTCACCATTACGATTCATCCACCCGCCGATCTCCTTCAAACGTTCAATGCTCTCAACCGGGAATAGCCCTTCCGAAGTCGGGCCGATATTTAAAAGAAAATTTCCTCCTTTCGAGGCAATGTCGGCAATCATTCTGATCAGTTCCCGGGATGATTTAAAATTATTATCGTTCTTATTATAACCCCAGTGATCGTTCATCGTCATGCATGTTTCCCAGTCAACACCCGGTAGTCCGGTTGCAGGGATCTGTTGTTCGGGAGTTCCGAAATCGCCTCCGAATTCACCTTCTCTAGTAGTTCCCTCCATACCGCTTCTTCCAACGCCCACGCGATTATTAACAATTATATCCGGTTGAAGACTTCTTACATAGTTATAAAGCTCGATGCCGTATTCGGAATTCCAGGTTGTCTCCCATTCACCGTCGAACCAGAGAACTCCTATCTCACCGTAATTGGTCAATAATTCCTTCAATTGGTTTTTCAGATATTGCATAAATCTGGAGAAGTCGGCACCATCCGCTGTACGGTCCTTTTCCCATTCTCTCCGGGGCAGATAATCAGGATGATTCCAGTCCATTATAGAGTGATACCAGCAGATCTTAAGCCCGTATTTACGGCACGCATCGGAAAGTTCTTTAAGTATGTCGCGTTTAAATGGTGTTGACATTACGTCAAACTCCGTCTGTTTTGATTCGAAGAGACAGAAGCCGTCGTGATGTTTGGATGTTATTACGATGTATTTCATACCGGCCTCTTTGGCCATTCTCACCCAATCATCGGCATTGAAATTAACGGGATTGAACCGGGCGGTAAACCTGCTGTATTCCTCAAGAGGAATTTGTGCCGTTGTTCTGATCCATTCGCCGTGATTTTTAGAACCGTTCCACTCGCCTGCCGGAATTGAATACAATCCCCAGTGAATAAACATTCCGAAGCGCGCATCGCGCCACCACTTCATTCTGGCGTTTCTCTCCCCGTTTGTTTCATTTGTAAAATCCTGTGCATTGAATACGGATGAAACGATTAAGATGAGAATAAATAATTTTTTCATAGGGATTTTCATCTGTTTATAAATAGATATTGAATTGTGATCAGGAAGTTTAACATTCATTTCTCTTCGCAAAGATAAAATTGTAGTTACCGGAATAAGATAGATCCGGCAATTGCAATCTACAAAACGCCGGTAAAATCCACCCGATTATTTCCTATCTTTACAGGAAATTTTTTGAGGACTAAATGAATTTTGTTGTAAAGAAATCCGAGACTGTTTTTCACGGCAAAGTATTCGATGTAAGAGTCGATGAAATTGAGTACAACGGAACGGGTAATAAGAGTTTCCGTCAGGTAGCGGTTCATCCCGGTGGAGCGGTAGTTGTTCCAGTGACAAAAGAAGGAAAAATAATTTTAATCAGCCAGTACCGTTACCCTCATAATGAAAGAGTTATAGAACTTCCGGCAGGAAAACTTGAGAAAGGCGAAGACCCTTTGAATTGCGCGTCCAGGGAATTGACAGAAGAAACCGGCTACAGCGCGGGTGAAATTTTTAAACTCGGAAAAATTTTCACTACACCCGGTTTCTGCAACGAGGTTTTACACATTTACCTTGCCGGAAATTTAATTCCCGGAGATCATGCCCGCGAGGAGGGCGAAGAGGATATTCAATTACTGGAACTCTCGGTTGAAGAGATAGATGAAAAAATTAGATCCGGTGAGATAGTGGATGGAAAGACAATCAGCGGAATCTATTTTTACAAATTAAATCGAAAGTGAGCAGCGAAAGCATTTGTAAAGGAAAACTTTTAATTAACTGCAGGTTAATCAAAAACTCATTAGTAAAAGTATACAACACTTAATATTCGATTTCCTCACTCGTTTACCAGTTCATCCAGTTCAACTTTATGAAGATGTGTAATTTTCCGGCCTAAAAATCTTTCGGCAATATCCCTGAATCTGGAAGGAATATCACTAACATAAAATTCTCTTTTGCCGATCTGGTTGGAAATATTTCTCAATCCCCTTCCATTCAGATATTCCTCAACAAGATGGGCCGCAGGAGTACCGGAATCCACCAGCTTAACGCATTTCCCCATAACTTTCCGGATTACATCCGCGAGTATTGGATAATGAGTACATCCGAGAACAAGGCAGTCGATTTTTTTAGATTTAAGTTCTGTTAGGTATTCCTTAGCTATCAACTCTGTTGCTTTATGCTCAATCCATCCTTCTTCGGCTATCGGTACGAAGAGAGGACAAGCTTTTTCAAACACTTTCAATTTCGGATTGAGCTTTTTCAATTCCAGTGAGTAGGCTTTATTATTAATAGTTGCATTTGTACCGATAACGCCGATTTTACCAGTTCCTGATTCCCTGAGAGCGAGTTTGGAGCCCGGCTCTATCATTCCGATAACAGGGATTGTGAGAAATCTTTTTAGCTCTTTGAGGGCAACAGACGAAGCCGTATTGCATGCCACAACCAGCAGTTTAATATTTTTTCTTAAAAGGAAATTGGCTGCCTGAATAGAATACTCAATAACAGTATCATTTGATTTTGAGCCGTACGGTACCCGGGCCGTATCCCCGAAGTAGACTATATTTTCATTCGGCAGTAGTTGTGAAACGGCTTTAACAACTGTTAAACCGCCGATACCTGAATCGAAAAAACCGATCGGATTTGTTCTATCCATAAAATTCAAATTATCACCTATAGCATTTCGTTTATAGTTTCTGTTAATTCAAGTGTAATTAGCTGGTAATCGTTAGGAGAGATTTTCTTTCTGTTCCTGTCGAGAATATAAAATGAATCGACAATTCCGTCTTCCTTTGTATTGATCTTGGCAAAGTAAATTCCGAGGCCGAGCTCGTTCATTTTTTTTGTTATCTGGTATAGAAGGCCGAGTCGATCCGGAGAATAAATATCTATTATCGTGTATTTATCATGCTTCTCGAACACGATTTTAATTTTACCTTTCCTCTTAAAGAGTTTATTCTCAATCCGCCACCATTTCGATTTTATCTTGCTGAATTCTTTTGTAATCTGAAGCTGATTATCGATTGTAAGATTAAGATCATTCCGGATCTTTTCGAAGCGTGATTCACTTACAACCGATCCTGTTCTGAAATCCGTTACGTTGAAACTATCAATTACTATCCCGTCTTTGCGTGTAAATATTTTTGCGTCGTGTATATTGAGATCGTTTATAGAAAGCGTTCCGCACAACCTTGCGAGAAGCGCTTCGGAATCCCTTGTAATTACAGTTACCGAAGTATATCCGCCTTCCTCTTTGAAGAAGACTGAAACCGACAATCCTTTCTCGATCTCCTCAATATGTTTATTAATCTCATCCTGAGTAAAATGCTGAAGATACCCGAGGTCATCTATCGATTCTATATGACTCTTGAAAGATTCGTCATCGGAGAATCCGGATTCATTAATAATGTCCTGAATACTTGACGAAAGAAGTTCGTGCCCGCTTATACGGTCATCAATCATGGTTTTGGTTTTTCTGTAAAGCTCGTGAAGCAGATCGCTCTTCCATTGAGTCCAGACAACCTGTGAAACCGCGGAGAGATCTCCATATGTAAGAAGATAGAGAAGGTCGAGCCATTCCGAATTCGGGAATTGGATTGCAAAATTGTTTAGAGTTGATGGGTCGTTCAGGTTTCTACGGAATGCCACCTGTTCCATAACAAGATGCATTCTTACAAGGAACTGAACAGTTTGAATCTCCTTCTGATCGTATCCGAGTCGTTCCATAACCGAATTGGCTATTTCAGCACCGATAATTTCATGACCGGAGATACTAATCGGTTTTGCAATATCATGGAATAGAACGGCTAGGTAAAGAATATCCTTCCTATCGAGAGTTCTGAACATTTTAGCCAGCTGAGAATTTTCTAATGAAAGGTGCTCAAGGTTTTTCAACGCGATAAGAGTATGCTCATCGGCAGTATAGCAGTGATAAACGCCCGGCTGGAAAAATCCTACAAGTTCTTTAAACTCGGGCATAAATGCACCCAGGACGCCGAGCTCATTCATTACCTCAAGAGTTTTGGCAACGTTTTTCGGCAGATTGAGAATTTCACGGAAGAAAACAGAGGACTGGTGTTCCAGATTCTGGGTTTCTTCAAGATCTATTACAGTTTCGATAATATTCGAGCGGAGATTTTCATCGAAGCGGGCATCGTTAATGCACCTGTAATAAAATGCCCTCATTATAGATGAAAGAGTCAATCTGGATTTGGACGATAATGATATAACACCATTTTTAATCGAATAGTCGTCGTCTAGATCAATAGCAAGATAGTCGGAAACCTGATCCGAGATTTCCTCCTGGAATCTTTTCATCATAGTTCGAGAAAACCGCTTAATAACATTTGATGATTCAAAATACTTTTTCATATAAGGATGCCAGCCATCGGCCGGGTATCCAAGTGCGACGGCTATTTTTTCCTGATATACAAATTCGAGCCGGTCGTTTTTATGTCCTGACATAAGATGCAGATAATTACGCGTACTGAGAATGAATTTATAACTATCCTGAAGACGGGCTACCGCCCTGGGGAGAAGAATCTTATTCTTTTTCATTTCATTCAGGAAAACTTCGGTTTGAGTAATCTCCTCCTGATTCGAAAGAAAGAGATCGTGCCAGATTGAATAGATCCACTGAATAACCTGAAGATCCCTGAGTGCACCCGCAGTATATTTAACGTTAGGTTCAAGTACTTTGGCCGAATCCCCGAATTTCTGGTAACGTAATCTTATATCCTCAAAAAATTCGAGAACCAATTCTTTTTTATGTTCTTTCGTAAGAGGTTTAAAGACTTTCTTGTTCCATTCGTTATATACTTTTGCGTTGCCTAGTATAAAACGTGTTTCCAGAAATTGAGTATAAGCGTGGAGGTCTGTATTCAGAAATTTTTCTATGTCGGAATATTCTCTAACAGTATGAGCGACTTCAATTCCCGCGTCCCATAATCTCGTAACCGATTCTTTAATCAGTTCGTCATTACCTTCTACGTTATCGAAAATGAACATTATATCTATATCAGAGAAAGGGGCAAGTTCTCTTCTGCTGAAGCTGCCGACGGAGGCAACGGCACAGTTAATTTTAATTCCTTTAAGAATCCTGATTATATATTCTTCTACAAGCAAGGAATAAGTGATACAGAATTTAAATGGATCCTTAAGAAGATCGGGATCATTAAAAACCCGGTCTCTATCAATAAAATATTTCTCTTTAATTTTTAACGGATCCATAAGATTTTATTTTTATAAAAACAGGGGTTTGAATATTCAAACCCCTTCAACTCATTTTGATATGCGGGAATTAAATCTTTGCAAATTTTGCCTGGAAGAATCTAAGGTATTTGGGTTCGTAAACCAATTTCAAACCTTTAATTTTCTTCCTTTCATCATAAACCTGAGCAATCGACTCAACCATAACATCGATATGAGCCTGAGTATAAACTCTTCTCGGGAAAGTAAGGCGAACGAGTTCAAGTTTAGGATAACGGTGCTTTCCGGTTTCAGGATCGCGTCCGGCCGAGACAATTCCTCTTTCCATTCCTCTCACACCGCTGTCCTCGTAAATTTCGGCAGCAAGTGTTTGAGCTGGGAAGAGATCCTGTTTCAGATGAGGTAAGAATCTCTTAGCATCCAGGAATATAGCATGGCCGCCGAAAGGATAAACCATCGGGATGCCGTACTTCTCGAGCTGGTTACCGCAATACTCAATCTGTCCTATTCTAGCACGGATATTATCGTACTGAACCATTTCCTCAATACCGCGAGCCATTGCTTCCATATCGCGTCCCGCGAGCCCGCCGTAAGTGTGGAGACCTTCATAAACAACAACCATGTTGCTTGTTTCTTCAAAGACTTTCTTGTTGCGTGTAGCAAGGAAACCGCCGATGTTAACCATAAGGTCTTTCTTTGCGCTCACCCAGAGTCCGTCGAAATTAGAGCACATTTCTTTGAGAATGAAGGCAATCGTTTTATCCTCAAAACCTTTTTCGCGGGTTTTAATATAGTAGGCGTTTTCCGTAGCACGCGTAGCATCGAACCAGAGTTTGACACCGTACTTATCAGTTAATTTTTTTACGGCACGCAGATTCTCCATAGAGAAAGGCTGCCCGCCCGCCATATTAACCGGACCGGCCATGCTAACGTAAGGAATTTTTTTAGCGCCGACTTTTTTAATAAGGTCTTCTAGTTTCTGAAGATCGATATTTCCTTTGAAAGGATGCCTGTTCTGGGAATCGTGAGCTTCATCAATAATAACATCGACGAAAGTACCGCCTGCAAGTTCCTGATGAAGGCGGGTTGTAGTAAAGTACATATTGCCCGGAATATAATCGCCCGGTTTAATCATAGCTTTGGAAACAAGGTGTTCTGCGCCGCGGCCCTGATGCGTTGGAACAAGATAAGGCATTCCGTAATATTTTTTAACATTATCCCACAGGTAATAAAAATTTCTGCTGCCAGCGTAAGCTTCGTCGCCCAGCATCATACCGGCCCACTGATAATCGCTCATCGCGTTAGTGCCGCTGTCGGTTAACAGATCGATATATACATCTGCTGACTTTAAGAGGAACGTATTATAACCTGCCTGCTTAGCTGCCTTCTCGCGGTATTCCCGGTTTGTCATTTTAATCGGCTCAACCATTTTTATCTTGAACGGTTCAGCCCAGCTTCTTTTAATAATTTTCTTTGCCATGTTAACTCCTGACTAATTTATAATGTAAATTTTATAACGAATAATTAATTGATATATAAGGAGTTAAGGTTCGTCAAACGAATTTCTTTTTCAATTTTTTTCTTCTCTGTTCTGCGATAATTTCGGAGTAGATACCTCCGCGGGTATTAAACTTTGCGGTGATCTTCATGTAGCGCGGTTTACAGACTTTTACAAGATCGTTCAGGATTCTATTTGTAACGGCTTCGAAATAGATTCCGTCGTTCCGGAATGACTGTAAATAAAATTTATAGCTCTTCAGTTCAACGCAGATTTTCTCGGGTATATATTCAAGTATAATAGTAGCGAAATCGGGTTGACCGGTAACGGGACAAAGTGATGTGAACTCCGGGGCAGTATGAATTATTGTGTAATCCCTTTCCGGATTCGGATTGGGAAATGTTACAAGGATTTTTGTTTTAGAATCCATCTTCATCTCAAATATTTTTTGCAATTATTGTAATACAAAAATTTTAAGAGTAATCACCGGTAATCCGGTTTCACTTTATACGGTATCGGATCATCCACACCTGCCTGCTGAAATCCGCGCAGGCGGAAAGCGCAGCTGTCGCACATACCGCAAGCTTCGTCTTCATTCTGATAACACGACCAGGTTAAATGAAGAGGTGCTTTCAGTTCGATTCCTTTTTTTACAATATCCGACTTCGAAAAATTTATAATCGGCGTTTCAATTTTAATTTTCGTTTCAGGTTTGGTACCAAGATCGACCATCTTCTCAAATGCTTCGTAGAATTGAGGACGGCAATCGGGGTAACCGGAAGCATCTTCGTAAACAGCGCCTATATAGATCGCTTCA
>CAZHHG010000019.1:0-15482 GCA_964532065.1 uncultured Melioribacter sp. | reverse complement strand
ACGCACTCAGAAGATTCGCGTTTCTGAAAGGGACATAAGAACTCGGCACATCATGGCTTTCAAGATCGGCTTTTGTTATTTCGATCGATTTATCCGTAAGAGAAGAGCCGCCAATCTTTGCGAGATGACCGAAATCGATTACCATCTTCTTTTCAGAATGATAATAACCGGCAATATCATTAAAAGCTTTCAATTCACGAGCTTCGGTTCTCTGACCGTAGTTAACATGAATAAAAGCCAGATTATATAACTCACTTGCAATTGCAGCGGTAACGCAGCTATCCATTCCACCACTTACAGCAACCACAGCCAGTTTATCTTTTTTCATAAAAACCATCTAAATGCATGCTAAAAATAGTAAAATCATACCTACTCTTGAAATAAAAAGAATCCGGGAATTTCTAAATAACCTTCTTTTTAAGGAGATAACAGAGAAGAGCGGCCAGTGTTGCACTTATAAACGATGAAAACAGGAATGGAACAAGGGAGCCGAAATTATCCCAGAGAAAACCGGCAAAAAACGAACCGGACATTAAACCGAAACTTCCAAGTGTTGTTACAGCTCCAATTGCTGATCCCCTAAAGTGGTCCGGAACAATATCCGCGATCCATGCTTTAGATATTCCCTCGGTGGCTCCGGCATAGACTCCGTAGAGACCGAAGAGAAAAAAATTCAAGTAAACATCGCTGCTAATTCCAAAACCGAGATAGACGATTGAAAAAATCAGAAGTCCGGTTATGAATACTTGAGGTTTGCCGAATCTGTCCGATAGTCTTCCGAGCGGATACGAGACCGAGGCATAAATAATATTATAGAAAATATATCCGGAAAGGGCCGACTGATCCGATCCGGAAATATTTTTTGTTTTGAGGATTAGGAAAACATCGCTGCTGTTTACAAATGAAAAAACCGTTAGAAGGATTAAAAGCCATTTAAATTCTGTTGTTGACTCGCGCCAGAATTTTTTGATTGAGATCCGTTTATTGTGAGAGGTGCAAGCAGCCGTTTTATCTTTAACGCTAAGTGTAAATATCACAGCAATTATCGAAGGGATGACGGCTATCATGTATATCAGAATATAATCACCTTCATAAAAATTCAGAAGTACAAGAGCAGTTACAGGTCCGAGCACCGCACCCAAAGTATCCATAGCCCTATGGAATCCGAAAATACTGCCTGTATTTCCATTTGAAGCGGATGCAAGAAGAGCATCGCGGGGTGCGGTTCTTATCCCTTTACCAATCCGGTCTGTTACTCTTGAAAAAATCACGGTAAATGTAGAAGGAATAAATCCCGGGACCGGTTTTACAAAAGCGGAGAGTGCATAACCGGTTTTTATAAAGAGTGATCTTTTTCCTGTCTTATCGGATAGGTAGCCGAAGTAACCTTTTAGAAATCCTGCTGTAATTTCAGCAGCCCCTTCAATAAGGCCAATTACAGACATCGAGGCGCCGAGTACTGCAGAAAGGAAAAGCGGAGTTACAGGGTAGAGCATTTCACTTGCAAAATCTGTGAAGAGGCTTACGAAGCCAAGTATCCAGACTGTCCGAGGTATTCTGCTTTTCATGAAACGAATCCGGAAATTTTTTACAACTTAATTTAACAGATTTTAGTTGACAATTTGAAGACAAGTTTTAACATTAGCGGTAGACAATTCAACAATTGGCAAAGAGCCGCGCCAGAAATTTTATTTCCGACCAGACAGTTGGAAAATTATTGAAAGGAGAGATTATGGAATATTTTGAACTTCATCCGGTAACACCTCAGCTGCGATACATAAACAAAGCTGTTGAGGTTTTGCGAGAAGGAGGAGTGATTATTTATCCTACCGACACTGTCTACGGAATCGGATGCGATATTTTCAATAAGGAAGCGCTTGAAAGAGTATACCAGATAAAGCATGAAGCTGGCACAAAACTTTTCAGTTTTATTTGTCCCGATCTGAAAGACATTTCGAAGTATGCAAAGGTGTCTGATTATGCATACAAGACTATGAAAAAGCTTCTTCCAGGGCCATATACATTCGTCCTTCCGGCAGCCAAGGAAGTACCAAAAAAATTATGGACGAAACGGAAAACAGTAGGTATTAGAGTGCCTGATCATAAAATCGCGCTTCTCCTTGCTAAAGAACTTGGAAATCCGATTGTAAGTACTTCCGTAACAAACAGGAAAGGCGACCTTTTATTCAATCCCGATGAGATAAAAGTGATTTTCAATGCTCAGGTTGACCTAATGCTATCGAGCGGCGCGCTCGAAGGGAAACCATCCTCTATTGTTGATCTTAGTAAGGATAAACCGGAGGTTATCCGTGAAGGAGCCGGCGATATCCGTATCTTCCTTTCCGCATAGGAATTTGTGGTCGGCTCAGACAGGTTCTTTATGAACCATTGTCGAAGAGGCCTGGGCCGTCGGGAATATTATCATCTGCGCAATATTAACATGTTCCGGTCTTGTAGCAATAAAAACAACCGCATCTGCGATATCATCCGGTGATAAAGGAATGTATCCCTTATAGACAGCTTCTGCTTTCTCCTCGTCTCCGTAGAATCTCACTTTGCTGAAACCGGTTTGAACAAGCCCGGGATCGACAGTGCTTATACGTATATTCTTATCCATCACATCCATTCGGAGAGATTTTGTAATAGCGGCAACAGCAGCTTTCGACGCACAGTAAACAGCTCCTCTGGTATAAGGCTCATGTCCGGCAATTGAACCGATGTTAATAATGTGGCCCTCTTTTCTTTCAACCATCTGACTGATTACAGCTCTTGTAACGTAGAGCAGTCCTTTTACGTTTGTATCGATCATTTCCTCCCATCCGTCAGGATTATCCTCATACAATTTATTCATCCCTCTTCCCATTCCTGCATTATTAACCAGGATATCGATCTTCTTGAATTCTTGGGGTAAAGAATCTACGGCAGCATCAACATTTTTCTTCCTGCTTACATCAAGTTGAAAAGTATAAATATCGGAATTGAATTTTTTCTTTATGTCATCGGCAATTTCATCTACCAGGTTTTTTCTTCGGGCACTTATAACCAGTCGTGCACCTTCAGATGCAAAAGCATAAGCACATGATTTACCAATTCCGGAAGTAACTCCCGTTATAAAAACCGTTTTACCTTTTAGAGATTTCATCAACACCTCAGAATTTTTTATGATACAAAGTTAAAGTCAAAAATCGACTTCTCAAATTTTCATTTTCAAGTATCCATTACTCAAATAAGAATGATCCGGTAATATTAACTCCCGGGCTGACAGGGTTTAAAATCTTTATTAGATAAAACATCCGGAATTTTATATCTTAATGACGGAATTGGCAATCAATTCGTAAAAAAAACATTCTCTTCAAAAAATCAAATTAAATTAATTGGAAAGGAAAGAGTCCGAACAGATTACCGTTGTACCGGAACAGAATAGCGGATCTAAAATGATCTGTTATCATTGCGGTGATGAATGCCCCGATGATTCGATCAGTCTGAACGAAAAAATATTCTGCTGCAACGGATGCAAAACTGTTTACGAGATTCTTAATCAGCATAACCTTTGCAATTACTATTCAATCGATCAGAATCCGGGAATAACAAAGAAATACCAGGTAAAACGGAATTATGAATTCCTAAACGACCCCGATCTAAAACAGAAGATGACCGATTTTACAGACGGACAGATATCACGTACAACATTAACAATTCCGCAGATGCACTGCAGTTCCTGCATCTGGATTCTGGAGAACCTATTTAAAGTAAATCCGGGCATTATTTCCTCTGAAGTAAATTTCCTTCAGAAAAAAGTCTTCGTCACTTTCAGAGAATCGAATACAAGTCTTAAAGAGGTAGTCGAACTTCTTGACTCTCTCGGATACGAGCCCCTCCTGAACCTGGAGGAGAAAGAGGAGGAAAAAGTAAAGGCCGGGAATAAAAGTCTTTACTACAAAATCGGAATAGCGGGATTCTGTTTCGGCAATATTATGTTACTCAGTTTTCCGGAGTATTTATCGATCGGCACAGAGGAGCTGCCGGAAATGAAGAGAATTTTCGCCTACTTAAACATAATTCTCTCCCTCCCCGTTTTTTTCTACAGCAGTACCGATTATTTTATATCCGCCTGGAAGGGATTGAAAAAGAGGATTGTAAATATCGACGTTCCAATCGCTCTGGGAATCCTAGTCCTTTTCATAAGGAGCTTAATAGACATCCTGTTCCTCCAGGGGGCCGGATACCTCGATTCTTTAAGCGGACTGGTTTTCTTTCTACTTATCGGAAAACTATTTCAGAATAAAACCTACGAGACTCTTAACTTCGAAAGAAATTATAAATCCTATTTCCCTGTCGCTGTAACTATCAGAAAGGATAATTCAGAGACTTCGATTCCGGTAGAGAAACTGGAGGTTGGCAATAGAATAATTATCCGCAACAATGAACTTATACCAGCCGATTCAATCCTTCTAAAAGGAAATGCGAATATTGATTACAGCTTTGTTACGGGTGAATCGATTCCCGTTGAAAGAATTAACGGTGAAATGATTTTTGCCGGCGGAAGACAGGCCGGCGGAATAATTGAACTTGAAACGGTTAAAGAAGTATCGCAAAGTTACCTGACTCAGTTATGGAACAGTTCGGCATTCAGCAAGAAGGATGAATCGAGGATTGTTTCTCTGGCTAACGCCATAAGCAAGTATTTTACGTTTATTGTACTTGTAATAGCTGCAGCGGGAGCGATCTACTGGCTGCCGGAGGATATTACGCTTGCTTTCAATGCATTCACTGCGGTATTGATTGTTGCGTGCCCGTGTGCTCTGGCTCTTTCCACACCGTTCACGCTCGGGAATACATTAAGAATTTTTGGAAGAAATAAATTTTACCTGAAGAATACGCATGTGATTGAAAAGCTTGCCGGCATCAACCATATAGTATTCGATAAGACAGGTACTATTACAGAGAACAACGCGGCAGAAGTGGAATTCCACGGCGGCTCCCTGAGTAGTAATGAGAAATCTCTTGTTAGATCGGCTGTCAGGAATTCATCACATCCGTTAAGCCGGGCAATTTACGATTACCTCCAGGATAATCCTTCTAAAAATGTGGAATCATTCAAAGAGATTTCGGGAGAGGGTATAGTAGCATTGATTGACGGCAATGAAGTTAAAGCCGGTTCCGAGCACTTCGTTCTTGGATTTAAAAGCAGCAGGGATGAATCTACAAGGGTATATATATCGTTTAATAATAAGCCGGCAGGATATTTTTCAATCTCTAACAGGTACCGGGGAGGATTAAAGGAACTTGTCTCGTCTCTCGAAACCGATTATGAATTTTCACTCCTCTCGGGAGATAATGAAAGCGAAAAATTAAAACTCTTGGATTTCTTTACCGATGAAAAGGAACTTCATTTCCGCCAATCGCCTCACGACAAACTGAATTATATAACAGAGCTGCAGAGACAAGGTAAAAAAGTTTTGATGGTTGGCGACGGCTTAAATGATGCCGGTGCATTAAAACAGAGTGATGTTGGTATTTCAATCTCCGATAACATAAATAATTTTTCTCCTGCTTGCGACGGAATCCTCGACTCAAATTCGTTCAAACGTCTTGCCGACATAATACTGTTTTCGAAAAAGAGCAACAAAGTAATAATAGCAAGTTTCATTCTGTCGTTCATTTACAATATTATCGGTTTATCATTCGCAGTAACCGGGACTTTATCCCCCATTATCGCAGCGATTTTAATGCCCGTAAGTTCTATTTCAGTTGTTGTCTTTACGACAATTTCGATTAATTTTATTGCTAAAAAAGAGAGATTTATTTAATGTCCGTTGTTTTTGTTCTGATAGGTGCAAGTCTTCTGGTTGCCGGAGGATTTTTGATTGCTTATTTATGGGCCGTTAGAAGCGGTCAGTATGACGATAAATATACTCCGTCTGTCAGAATTTTATTCGATAATCCAAATAACAAGAAGGAAGAAGAGAAAGAGAACAAAAAAAATAATTGAATTGAATACAACTTTTAATAGCCGATTCTTAAATGAAATTATTAGAACATAAAAATCAGGAGCTGTTTAATGAATGTCGACAAATTCAGTTACGATAACCAGATTGTAAAGCTATTTACTATTGCCACGGTTGTCTGGGGAATAGTAGGAATGCTGGTCGGTCTAATTATCGCCATACAACTCTACCTGCCCGAATTAAATTTTAGTATACAATATTTAACATTTGGCAGGATCCGTCCTCTTCACACAAATGCTGTAATATTCGCGTTCGTAGGAAATCTGATCTTTGCAGGTGTCTATTATTCTCTCCAGAGATTGTGCAAAGCCCGGATGTTCAGCGATAAATTAAGCCAGTTCCACTTTTGGGGATGGCAGTCAATAATTGTACTTGCCGCTGTAACACTGCCGATGGGATTTACAACTAGCAAGGAATACGCAGAGCTTGAATGGCCGATCGATATATTAATAGCTCTTGTATGGCTCGCATTCGGGGCCAACATGCTCGGCACAATTATTAAACGCCGAGAAAAACACATGTACGTTGCCATCTGGTTCTATATAGCAACATTTGTAACTGTAACCGTACTGCACGTTGTAAACTCTATTGAAGTACCTGCCGGATTTCTAAAGAGTTATCCGGTTTATGCAGGTGTTCAGGACGCACTTGTTCAATGGTGGTACGGGCACAACGCAGTGGCATTCTTCCTTACAACACCATTCCTGGGACTAATGTATTATTTTCTACCAAAGGCGGCAAACAGACCTGTTTACTCATACAGATTATCGATACTTCACTTCTGGGCATTAATCTTTTTATATATCTGGGCCGGGCCGCATCATCTTCTTTATTCGGCATTACCCGATTGGGCCCAATCCTTAGGAACAGTTTTTTCAATAATGCTTATCGCTCCTTCCTGGGGAGGAATGCTGAACGGACTATTAACCCTGCGCGGTGCCTGGGATCGAGTCCGTGATAACCCGATTCTCAAATTCATGGTTGTGGCAGTAACTGCTTACGGAATGGCAACATTCGAAGGGCCGATGCTCTCGCTTAAGAACGTAAACGCAATAGCACATTTTACAGACTGGATAATATCTCACGTCCATGTCGGTGCTCTCGGATGGAATGGGATGCTAACTTTCGGAGTACTCTACTGGATGGTTCCGAAAATGTGGAACACAGAACTCTATTCAAAGAAACTGGCTAACGCACACTTCTGGATTTCCACTCTCGGAATTGTTTTCTATGCGGTACCGATGTACTGGTCGGGTATAGCACAATCATTGATGTGGAAGCAATTTACTCCGCTCGGAATTCTCCAATACCCTAATTTCCTCGAAACCACGCTTCAAATAATTCCTTTTCACATAATAAGATCTTTCGGCGGATTCCTCTTCCTGTCCGGAGTATTTCTGATGGCTTACAACCTACTTAAAACCGCCAGACAGGGTAAGTTTGTTAAGAATGAGGAAGCAGAGGCTCCTCCGCTTATCCTTGAACACGATAAGATGAAACGCGGTATGATTCACCGGTGGCTGGAAAAGAGGCCGGTTCAGTTTTCAATTCTGGCTACAATTGCGATTCTTATCGGCGGCATTGTAGAATTTGTTCCGACATTCATAGTCAAATCGAATATTCCAACGATTGAAAGCGTTAAACCTTATACACCGCTTGAGATTCACGGTAGAGATATCTACATACGCGAAGGATGCAATACTTGTCACTCGCAGTTAGTGAGGCCATTCCGATCAGAAACCGAACGTTACGGCGAATACTCGAAAGCAGGTGAATACGTCTACGACCACCCGTTCCTCTGGGGATCGAAGCGGACCGGTCCCGATCTTCACAGGCAAGGTGGTAAATATTCGAACCTCTGGCATTACCTCCACTTCGAGGATCCGAGACAGATGTCACCCGGTTCAATAATGCCTCCATACCCGTGGCTACTTACTCAGACTATCGATACTTCAGCCACTGCGGCAAAAATAAGAGCGCTGAGATCGATCGGTGTTCCATATGAGGAAGGATACGAAAAATTTGCTAATCAGGATCTTGAAAAACAGGCCAACCTGATAGCAGATGATCTGATCAATAACGGAATACCAGCCGACTGGGATAAAGACGTAATTGCACTTATCGCCTATCTGCAAAGGCTCGGTACGGATATAAAGGGGAATAAATCGAAATGATCTCAAAGTATTTAAGCTCGATAGAAGGAATTTCAATTTTCCCGGTGATCGGATTAATCCTCTTTTTCCTGGTATTCGTTTCCTTAATAATATGGGTAGCCCGGCTCGATAAAAAGTATCTGTTCAAAATGGGAAATCTGCCGTTCGAAATAAAAAATGAAAATCAAAACAATTCTGAGATTGATAATGAAAAACATAAATAGAAAATTTTATCTGATCGCGACATTGTTATTTACAATCACTGCCTTTTCGAATCTTATGGCTGCAGAAGGAGAAGATACAATTGATAAAGTAATGAAATTCATGCTTGTTGTTACAATTATCATGATCGCATTTGTACTATGGCTGATAGTGGTCTATAGCGAGAAGCAGGATTCGGAAGGAAAGATATTCAAATCCCCATTTAATGCATTAACAAAATTTCTAACACGTTCCACTCCTATCGAAAAAGAAAAGGAGATTCTTCTCGCGCATAATTACGACGGGATCCGGGAACTCGACAACAGAATTCCGCCATGGTTCCATATCCTCTTTTACGGAACAATTATCTGGGCTGCTATTTACATGCTAGCATTTCATGTTTTCGACGACGGCCAGGTTCAGTCCACGGAATACAGGATTGAAGTTGAACAGGCAAAACTTGAACGCGAGTTTCTGATACGCACCGGTGCGTTTATTAATGAAGAGACCGTTACATTTGTTAATGATCCTGCGTCGATTGCCGAAGGAAAAGAAATTTATATTAAAAACTGCGCTACATGTCACGGCCAGAGCGGCGAAGGGCTTGTAGGCCCGAATTTAACCGACGACAACTGGATTCATGGCGGCGGTATAAAAAATATTTTTAAAGTAATTAAATACGGCGTTCCGGCAAAAGGTATGATCAGCTGGGAAACCCAGCTCGACCCTAAAAAGATACAGGCCGCTTCAAGCTATATTATTACTCTACACGGCACTAATCCGCCTAACGGTAAAGCACCGGAAGGCGAAAAGTGGGTTGAACCTGAAACTTCTAAAGGAAGCTGATATTCGATTATCTCTATCTAAGACTGAAATTAGTAAATATCAGTCGTTTTTCAGGTTAATATTGTGCGCATAATTGCAGATTTGAAACTATGGAAAATGAAATAATACAGGAAGAATCCTTCCGGGATTCGATTTCAACCGTTACGAAGGAAGGTAAACGTGTCTGGATCTATCCTAAAAAACCTTCCGGAAAATTTTACAACGCCCGGACTCTAGTAAGTATTTTTCTACTGGTTTTTCTCTTCGGCGTTCCTTTCATAAAGATTGATGGACATCCGTTTATTATTCTGAACGTAATCGAACGGAAATTCATTTTATTCGGAATTCCGTTCGGACCACATGACCTTCATCTTTTTGCTCTAACAATGATTGCATTCATTGTATCGATTTTCCTTTTCACGGTTGTTTACGGCAGATTATTCTGCGGCTGGATCTGTCCACAAACAATTTTTATGGAAATGGTTTTCAGAAAGATAGAATACTGGATTGAGGGAGATGCATCTAAACAGCGGACTTTAAACAAGTCGACTTGGAGTGCAGTAAAATTTCTAAAAAAATCCTCCAAGCAGTTGATCTTTTTCATTCTCTCATTTATTATCGCAAATATATTTCTTGCATATATAATCGGTATCGACGAGTTACAAAAATATATTTCCGCTTCTCCCTCCGAACATTTCACTACATTTTTAGCAGTCCTGATTTTTGCGGGACTTTTCTACTTTGTTTTTTCATATTTCCGCGAGCAGGCTTGTACGCTGGTCTGTCCGTACGGACGGCTTCAGGGAGTAATGCTCGATCAGAATTCGGTTGTAATTCATTACGATTATAAGCGGGGAGAGCCGAGAGGTAAAATAAGAAAAGACCAGACTCCAAACACGGGCGACTGCATCGATTGTTATTTATGTGTTGATGTATGCCCCACCGGAATCGATATACGGAATGGAACACAGCTTGAATGTGTTAACTGCACCGCGTGCATTGATGCGTGCAACGATGTAATGGACAAAGTAAAACGTCCGCGCGGACTGATCCGTTACGCATCTAAGAATCAGATTGAATCAGGGAAACAACCTTTGGTTACTCCAAGGTCCATCGGATATACGCTTGTTCTGATCCTGTTAACTGTCCTTATTATTTTCCTTCTCGTAAATCGATCTCCGGTTGAGCTTAGTATTTTAAGAAGTCCGGGATTACTCTTTCAGGAACAGCCGGATGGAAGGATCAGCAACATTTACGACCTTAAGATTGTCAACAAAACATTCGATCAATTACCGGCTTCCCTTGAACTTCAGAATCTGAACGGGGAAATTAAATTAATAGGAAACGATCTTATTGTTAATCCTCAGGGTGTTACCGAATCCAAATTCCTCGTTATACTCCCTAAAAGTGAATTAAAAGCAATGAAGACGCCGCTGCAAATATCGGTTAAATCGAACGATAAAGTTCTTGATGTTATTCAAACATCTTTCCTCGGGAATGTAAAATGAAAATATCATGGGGAATTAAAATTGCCGCGACATATATAATCTTTGTAACCGGCGTGATAATAATGGTACTGATTTTTATGAATCAGGATGTTCATCTTGTTACCGACAACTATTACGCAAAAGATCTGGAATACCAGGAACAGATCGATAAAATAGACAGGACAGGCCTGCTGAAAGAACAGCTTGAGATTGTAAATCTTCAGAGTGTTATAAAGTTTGTTTTCCCGGCCGAGTTCAGTTCCGCGGTTATTTCAGGCCGTATCGATTTTTACAGGCCGTCCGATCAATCTCAGGATTTTAGTGTGGAGATAACAACAGATTCGTTACTTACTCAAATGATCTCTACAGAAAAAATGATGAAAGGCGTATGGAAAGTAAAAGTTGACTGGTCGGCAAACGGAAACAAATATTACAACGAAAAAATACTGATGGTGAATTAATGGAAATATGGACCGGTTTTGTAGTCGGATTATTCGGAAGTCTCCATTGTATCGGAATGTGCGGCCCGATTGTTCTTGCATTACCGGTAATCGGCAATTCACAATTACAGATTTTTGCGGGACGAATACTCTATAACTTCGGCCGCATACTTACATATACAATTCTGGGTGCGTTATTCGGACTCTTCGGAAGCCGGCTGGTTCTGTTCGGATTACAGCAGTATCTTTCTATTGCTTTCGGTGTAATTATTCTTGTATACGTCTTTACTCCCCGTAATATAAAAGCAAGGATTGCCGGCACTTTCATTTACAGGGAAATCACCAATTTCATAAAAAGTCATTTCAGCAGAATGATTGCAAGAAAATCGAATTCATCTCTATTTACAATTGGAGTATTGAACGGACTTTTGCCATGCGGATTTGTATACGTTGGTATTGCTGGTGCGGTTTCCACGGTGGACTGGCTTTCGGGTGCGTTATATATGACTATGTTCGGGCTCGGAACCTTTCCGGTAATGCTTGCGACGGCAGTTTTCGGAAAAATAATAAATGTAAATTTTAAGAGAAGAGCCAACAAATTAATTCCCGTATTTGCAGTTGTCCTCGCCCTTTTATTCATATTGCGGGGGTTAAATCTGGGTATCCCTTACATTAGTCCGAAATTTTCAAAGACCGTTATTAATGAAGAGATTCAAAATTGTCATTAGAATTTTTCCGGACCTGATCCCGGAGCTTTTTCACCATAACTATTAACTCAGGAATCTCGATTCGTGAAACGGCCTTCTTAATATCGTACCACTTTCTAATCCTGAAATAGTCTTCTTCCCACTTTTCATACTCCTTTGTTACAAGCATTGGAAATACTTTTACATTACAAACTCCGCCCCATTTTTCATATTTATATTCACCTAAGAAATTTTGATCTACAATTCCCTCAACGCCGGCTTCTTCAATTGATTCCTTTAAAGCGGATTCCTGAGGTGTAAGACCCGATTCTATAATCCCTTTCGGAACAATCCATTTCCCTTTTCTCGATTTAATGAGAAGAATTTTGATACTGTCCCCTTCAATCTTGTAAGGGATAACGGCAGATTGATCGTAAATATTTGAAGGATAGTTGAACATACTTATTGCAAAGATATAAATTTTTCAGCTGCAGGAATATTTCATTCTCAAACTGTTGGATCTCATATTCCCAAGATCTGATCCGGATTTGCATCACAGTATAGATAAATCCGATTAGACTCTACTTAATAATTTATTAAATTTGTGCGTCGGAATTGAACAGACCCGGGAACACAGAATGAAAAACTCTCTTCTGAAAAACGCAGAAGAATATGCACTTTCGATTTTATATGAAAAGACTCCTAAAGCGCACGTATATCACGACGTAAACCATACCCAGGAGGTTATAGCGTCTGCCCTGGAGATCGGAGAAGCAGAGAAATTACCTGAAGAGGATCTTGAAATTGTTCAGCTTGCCGCCTGCTTTCACGATGTCGGATATGTAAAGAAATCCGACGGCCATGAGGAAGTAAGTGCAGAATATGCCGGAGAATTCCTTATTAAGGAAAAATACCCACCGGAAAAAATCAAAAAGGTTAAAGATTGCATACTTGCGACTCGAGTCCCGCAGAAGCCGAACAATCTTCTGGAAAAAATTATTTGCGACGCGGACCTCTCCCATCTCGGTAAGATAAATTTTATAAACAGGAACGACCTCTTCCGTGTTGAGTTTGAACATCATTTCGGCCGTTCTTTAACTGAACTGGAATGGCTCGAAAAAAGTATCGAGTTTATGTCGGAACATAAATTTTTTACATCATATGCAAGAGAGGTTTTAGAACCGATTAAATTGAAGCACCTGGAAAAGCTTAAAAATATTCTCGCCCAACTAAAATCGACCTGAAACTGATTAATCGCAGGTATATGAAAAGATTATTTTTAATACGGCATGCAAAATCGAGCTGGGATGATTCCGGGCTTACAGATTACGAGCGGCCCCTGAACAAACGAGGCGAACGTGACGCTCCCTTTATGGCGCAAATCTTAAAAAAAGAAAGAATATTTCCGGATGCCGTCTATTCCAGTCCCGCGGTAAGGGCAATTACAACAGCCGAAATTTTCGCCGGGGAAATCGGTTTCGACTTAAAAAAAATCATCACGGAAGATTCAATTTATGATAGCGGAATCAGAGAGCTTGAATCAATAGTTCAGAGTATTCCGGCATCTTATAAGACGGTCTTCATCTTCGGCCACAATCCCGCTTTCACTTATTACGCCAACCATCTGGGAAATAAATTAGTTACGAATATTCCCACATGCGGTATTGTGGGAATTGAGATTAATGTTGAAAGCTGGGAAAATGTTGAACGCGGAAAAGGTAAAACCTTCTTTTTCGAATTTCCTAAAAAATATTTCGATTGATTAGCTGAATGTTTACCGGCTGTTTATCGGCCGGCTTTAAGTCATTTAACCAGTTTCGAAATTGTTTTGAACTGGTCTGTCCCGCACACCTCCAATAATTCAAACAGAACCGATTCCGTGAGAGTAATTTCTGCACCGTTTGAATTCATTCTCTTGAGCGCGATATTGTAATCGAACTCCCTTCTCGAAGAGACAGCATCGGAAGCAACCTGAACCTGAAAACCGGCGGCAATAAGATCAAGTGCCGTCTGCATTACGCAGACATGAGATTCAATACCGCAGAGAACGACCTGCTCAATATTTCCGGATTTAAGTTCATCGAACAATCCCGGAGCGCCGGCGCAGCTGAAACTCATCTTTTCAATAGCATGCACGTTTTGGAGCGCTTCTTTAACAGCGCTGTCTGTCGGTCCTAATCCTTTAGGATACTGTTCGGTATAATAGATAGGCAGGTTTAATGTACTAAAACCTTTTATCAGATTAATTGAATTTTGAACAACCCTCCCGCTTTCAAATATTACCGGCAGGATTCTCTCCTGAATATCGATAACTAGAAGAGCCGATTTTCCAATCTTTAAAATTCTGCTATGTCTTTCCATTAATTAATCTCAGAAAAAAATTAATAGATCGGATTCATTCCGTACTTTCCGCACGAATACATCATCAGAATGGAGGCTAGGTCTATGGCCGCCCTTTTTTCCTCGTCTTCATGAATAATAAGATCGTAAACATCGGCAACAAATTTCATGTTTGTAAGAATTTTCTTTAACTCCGAATAAGTAGGTTCCCCGTGCCATTGGGCAACACGCTTTATCAGATTCTTTTCGTTACGGCGTAAGAACTCCGAGAAGGTAATAAAGTTAAAACTCAATTTGGTACGCGGACTGCCAATAGTCATCAGGTCGTTTGTATACTGATCGAATTTATTAGCAAGGTCTTCGTTCTTATCGTACATCAGGTACTTGGCTTTCTGAGGAGTAAATTTAGCACGAGTGGTAACTTTAAATTTTGGAATGAGGGCATAACCGTCGAAACTTCTTATGCCTGTTCCCTTTTCAATATATTTCCATCTCCGCAGAAGCTGAGTTGTTGATTGAACTGAAACCACCTTATCCAGCTCACTATCTATGACAACAAATTTACCTTTCTGGTAACTTACAACCGTTGTCCAGTGTTCCCAATTCTTTACGCTCAGAATGCAGGGATGGCCTTTCTTCAATTCGTTAACGAGCATTCTGCGTGCATCGTCTGGATTACTCGATTGAAAATGTTTCATCTTACAATCGAATCTCCTGGCGGCGCGAGCAAGACCGAATTCATCCGTACCGGACCACCATGTACTTCCGGCAATTATTCCGATCTGATCTTCGTCTTTGAAAATTCCGAGCATGACGAGAGCGTGTTTCAATGCAAAAGGACCGCATTGATATTTATTCGGCTGCGGATAGAAACTCATATAATCACTTTATCAGGTTGAGTGCAAAAATAGCAAATCTTTTGAAATGCAAAACAGAATTGTTTACCTTTGTAAAAAAAAATGGACCCCTACGTGAAAGTAGCCATCCTATTTAACGAGCCGATTCAGGATAAATCGAAAAAAGCCAGGAAGCCTAAAGAAGGCGACCTCGATTTCGATCCTGTATTCAGTCTTCAGGAGATCAATCCGATCGAGGAATTTGAAGGAATTGCCAAATCTCTTAGAAAATTCGGGTATGAGGCATATACACTTAATATCCGGGACGATCTGCAGCTCTTTTTCAGAGATCTTGAAAAGAACAAACCCGATGTAATATTCAATTTTGTCGAGCTTTTTCACGACCAACCCCGCCTGGAAATGAATTTTACCGGACTGCTGGAACTCTTAAACATCCCTTATACCGGTGCTACACCACTGGCTTTAGGAACCTGCCAGAACAAAAC